>DATJXJ010000074.1:0-74930 GCA_035500255.1 Verrucomicrobiia bacterium
ATCATGGAGCACACGTAGAAGTTGGCCTGCGTGACGTGCGAGACGATCTTGCCGAACGTCCACTGCTCCGGCGTGGGGTGGTAGCCAAACTTGTCGGCGGGCATTTCGTCGGCCGCGGCAATGATGAACTTGGATTGCCGCGCGAACATCTCCTGCACGCCCGCCGCCACGGGATTGGCCACCGTGCCCTGCGCGCGGGCCGCCATCGGCGCAGCCATGCAGATCAGACCCAGCCAGAGAAGACGCCTCATCGGTTTTGCCTTTCGCCAGCGAGTATGTGTGCGACCAACCTTCTGCGAATTCGCAGCGCCGGAAAGATACTTCCGCTCCACATGCGTGTCAACCAGCCGCCGAATTCGGTAGCGCCCGTATTTGTCCCGGAGGACTCGCAACGCAATACTTGCTGCAGATGAATCTGCGCATTGGGTCGGCGCGAAGCGCCGTATTTTTTGTCGGGCCTGAAGGCCCGACCCCCTAAAAACCAGCGCGATAGCCAACTCCGCTATGAAATCTGGGACACTACCGACCCAGACTCGCGTTTCCGGGGTTAGAACCTCGCAAAGGGAGGCGACGGTTTGTCACAGGGCTGACGCCCTGCGCTTCCACCGTTGCGCGGAGCCTTTCGGCCGCGCTCAGGAAAAGCGGGCGCGACTCTGCGGCGGGAGCATGAAGCCTGCGACTTCGGCGGTGGGCGCGGCGCGATCGACGAACGTGAACGTCCCCAGGTCCTTCATCTCACGCGCGGCGGCGATCAGCGCGCCGTACGCGAAGCGCGTCAGCGCTCCTCCGAGGCTGATCCGGCGCACGCCCGCCGCGCCCAGCTCCGCAACGGGAAACGAAAGCCCCTTGATCCCCGCGAGCACGTTCACGGGACGCGGGGCCACGGCCGAGCACACCGCCTTGATCGCTTCGAGGCTGGGCAGTCCCGGCGCGAACAGAACGTCCGCGCCCGCCGCCGCAAACGCCTGCAAGCGGCGAATCGTATCCTCCAGATCGGGACGGCCGTGCAGGAAATTTTCCGCGCGCGCCGTCAGCGTGAAAGGGAAGGGCAGCGCCCGCGCCGCCTCGACGGCCGCGGCCACGCGCTCCACCGCCTGCGCGTGATCGTAGATCGGGCGGCGGTCGTCGCCGCTCGCATCTTCCACCGAACCGCCGACGATCCCGGTCGCGGCCGCCAGCCGAATCGTTTCCGCCACGGTCTTCGGGTCGTCACCGAAACAGTTTTCGAGATCGGCGGCCACGGGCAGGGCGGTGGCCTCGGCGATTTCGCGGCAGTGCGCCAGAACCTCTTCGCGCGTCACGCCGCCATCGCGCCGCCCGGCGGAAAACGCGAATCCGGCGCTGGTGGTGGCGAGCGCTTCGAAGCCCAGGCCCGCGAGAATGCGCGCGCTGCCTGTGTCCCACGGATTGGGCATGATGAACGCGCCTGTTCCGGCGGGATGTACCGGCGCGCCCACGGTGGGCGGCAGTTTGTGCAGCTCGCGGAAATGTCCGGCTTTTTCGGCTTGCGTGCCGCTCATGCGATTTTCTCCCCGCCCCGCTCGTGATTCTAGGTTGCCGCGCAGAGCCGGTCAAATGGCGGCGCGCTACGGTTTGCGGGCGGAGACGACCAGGGCAGGCATCGGAATTTCGAGATGATCGCCGCGCGTGAATGCAGCGGCGTTTTTCAGGATCGCTTCGCGGACCTTCGCCAGCGCGGCCGGCGTCTGCGCGCGCAGCAGGCCGCCCGTTCGCGCGGAGCCGTTGTAGAACGCTTCGAAGACGTCGCCGGGCGAGGCCATTCGCCATACGAGCGGCAGTTGGGTGATCGCGACGTCCGCGAATCCCGCGGCTTCGAGCGCGCGCCGGGACTCGTCGCGGTCGCTGAAGCGAAAGAACGGGGGCCCAGGCGGCAGCGTGACATTCGGATTGCCGAATTGCTCGACCGCGCTCAGCGCGATGCGAAAGCCCAGGGCCTCTTCCGGTTTCGCCCACACGGTAAAGCCGAAGCGCCCGCCCGCGCGCAGCACACGGTGCGCCTCGCGAATCGCATCGTCCGGCCGCGCCAAATGCAGAATGCCGAAATTCATCGCGGCGCGGTCAAACTCGCCGTCGCGGAAATCAAGCGCCTCCGCGTCGCCGTGGCGGAAGTCGATGCCCGGATGCAGCCGCCGGGCGAGCGCGACCATCGACTCCGAGAAATCGATTCCGACCGGCGACCATCCGCGCCGCTTCGCCGCAGCGGCGACGTATCCGGGGCCGCTCGCGATATCGAGCAGGCTCGCGCCGGGAGCGACTGATCCCCCAGGCTCGGCTAGCCGCCGACCCGGGGGCCCCGTTTGTTCGACGGCGTCGAGAAGCGGCTCGATCGTCTGCGCGGTCAGGCCGCCGAAAAACCGGTGATAGGCGTCGGAGGCGCGGAGCCAGCCTTCATGTTCGAACGCATGAAACGCCTTCGCGTCGATTTCGGGCGGAGTCATCGAAGGATTTCAGTCGTTGAAGATCGGCAGGCACAGCGGCGGTTCGACGTGGAAATCCAGCTGCGCGATTTCGGCGAGCGCGCGATTGACGACGGCGCCATCGCTCGGCTCGAGCGTCATCACGAACGAAAGCGCCGAGTGCGGGAAGCCCGGCTTCTGCAGCAGCGCGTCGATGCTAATGTCGTGGCGGGCCAGAATCGCCGCGAGCGCCGCAACGATGCCGGGCCGGTCGCGCACCACAAATCGCAAATAATGCGGCACCGTGAAATCGCCGCTCACCGAATCGGGCACTTCCGCCGCGCCGGGCAGCGATTCGGGCGGCGCGCCAGCAGTCCGCGCGATCGAATACAAATCCGAAATCACGGCGACGGCCGTGGGATCGCCGCCCGCGCCGTAGCCGGCGAACGTCATGCGCCCCGCGAATTCGCCGGTCGCCGTGACGATATTCTGGCTGCCCTGGGCGTGCGCGATCAGGGACGCGGCCGGCACCAGGGCCGGCTGCACGGCTGCGGCCAGGCGAACGCCGCGCGGCGTGTCCGTTCTGCCAGGCTCGACGATTCCTCGAGCGCCCCTGACCGGGGCTTCGGGAGCTCCGTTGTCCCGCGGAGCCGGGAACCCTTCCTTCTCCGCGACGGAGATTTGCCGGATCGAGCACTTCAGCTCGCTCGCGTACATGAAATCGACGGCCTGAACCAGGGAGATCGAGCGGCACGGGATTTGTTCGCTGCGCACGCGCAGCCGCAGCCCGGCCTGCGTCAGGATCACGAGCTTGGCGCGCGCGTCGATGCCGTCCACGTCGGCGCTTGGATCGGCTTCGGCGTAGCCGCGCTCCTGCGCTTCCTTCAGAGCGGCCTCGAAGCTCGTGCCGCTGGATTCCATTTTCGTCAGGATGAAATTGCAGGTGCCGTTGAGAATGCCCGCGATGCGGAAGAGACGGTCGCCCGCGAGCCCTTCCTGAATTCCGATGATGGCCGGGATGCCGCCGGCCACTGAGGCGCCGAATTCCAGGCGCCGTCCCACTTTGCGCGCCAGGTCGGAAAGCTCCGGCCCATGCTCGGAGATGAGCAGCTTGTTCGCGGTCACGACGGACTTTCCCGCGCGCAGCGCCTTGCGCACCCATTCGCCCGCCGGCTCGATTCCGCCGACCGCTTCCACGACGACATCTACATCGGAAGACAGCACCTCGTTGGGCTTGGAGGTCCAGTGGATGTGCGAGGGAAGTCCGTCGATCTTCTTGCGTTCGATATTGCGATTGCAGATGTGCGTCAGCAGCAGGGGGCTCGTCGCGTCCTGGCAGAGAATCTTCGCCACCGAGCGCCCCACCGTGCCGAAGCCGATCAGCCCGACTTTCAGTTTCCCGGGCGCCGCCGCGGATTTCTTCGGTGCCGAAGCCTTCGCAGGCTTCTTCCTGGTTTTGGATGAGCGCGCCTTCGCCAACGCCGGATTACCTCGCCTCGCGCGAATTTACAGGCCGATGCTTGGGCACACATCCTACCAAAGCCCCGAAAATACCGGCAGCGGAAACGAGGGCTATTGCGCGGATTTCTTCTTGTACGCGCCCGACTCGATGTAGGGCTTCAGACGCTCGAAGAGAAAGTGGCGCCACACGGCGTCGACGATCTTGTCCTGGCCGTCCGCGATTTGCCCGGAGACGTTGCACGTCACCCGCAGCTTCGTGCCGGCCGGATCGGGCAGGAATTCGTAGGTGGTGACGAAGTCCACGGCCTGTCCGGAAAGCCCGAGCGGGCCGGTGAATCGCAGCATCTTGCCGCGCTCGGCGTAGATCACGGTGGCGTGCAGAGCTCCGTCGCCCGAATCGTTGAAGATTTCCCAGAATCCGCCGCCGGGCTTTGCCTCGATGTAGAGTCTTTTCGGATGCTCGGTGAAGGAGTGGTCCCACCAGCCGCTGATATCGCCCGTCGCGGCGTCGTAGACGGCTTCGGGGCTCGCCGGCAGAATCAGCTCGTGCATGATTTGAAATGCTCCGGTTTTGAGCTCCTTGGTTTCAGCCTGCAAGAGGCCCGGCAGGGCCAGTCCAAGCAGCAACACTCGGAGCGCGCCTGACACGAATCGAGTTTTCATGGAATCCCCCATGCTCAAAGTGCTTACGACCCTATTCGACGCCGAACTGCCGCCAACGTGAGGAAGTGTACTTCTGATTGGCGCTCAGCCCGCACATCGGTTTGATCGCGGATGAAGCAGCGGCAGCGCCATGCGTGTTGGAAGATGCGGTCCCACGCCGGTTCCGGTATCATGGCTCCATCATTCCTCTCTCAGGAGCGCACATGGAACGTCCAGCCGGTGTGACCGTCATCGCGGTGCTGGGCATCATCGGGGGCGCGGTGCTCGCCCTGATCGGGCTCGCGCTGTGCGCGGGCGGAGCGCTATTTTCCGGAATGGCGCAGAGACCTGTGGGAATGATGATCGGCGCGGGAAGCGCGGTGGTTGGCGTAGCCTTCCTGGGGATTGCCGCGCTCTACATCGTCACGGCGATAGGCTTGCTGAAACTGCAGGCATGGGCGCGCATCCTGGCTGTCATACTGACCGTCGCCGGATTGTTCCTGTCCGTTCTGGGCCTGTTTGACGCCTTTCGGTTTCCGCACATGCTTTTCTTCTTCGGCGTGCTGGTCCGGCACCTTGTCGTCATCGCGATCGACGTATGGATTCTGATCTATCTCTTCCAGCCAAACGTGAAACAGGTTTTCGGCGCCGCTCGCTCTTAGGATCGAGATCCGGCGCAGGTATCGGGAGAAGCTGCCATTCTGAGTTACGCTTCCGGTCGCAAAGGAAGAGCGTTCTGAGGTCCATCGAAACGGGGGGGATTGCCATGAAGAAAGTCGCGCGTCTCGCACTGCTTCTGCCCTTGATCGTCATCGGCGGAGCTCCAGCTCAGCCACAACAAGCCGCGCCCCAACAGCCGCCGACGCTGGCCTCCGAGCTGGATTCGCAACTGAGCGTCGTCCAGTTTGAGGTGGTGGTGACGGCCCAGGCCATGCCCGAGGACAAATATTCCTTCGCGCCCACGAACGGCAACTTCAAGGGAGTGCGGACTTTTGCCCAGCAGGTGAAGCACATCGCGACGGCAAACAACCGCCTCGCCGAAGCGATTCTGGGACAGGCTCCGCCGACCGCGCCCGATGAAGGAATCACCTCCAACGGCCCGGATGCGATCCAAACGAAGGACCAAATCATGCAGTACCTGAAAGACTCGTTTGCCCACATGCACCAGGCCATCGCCACGCTCGACGCGGAAACCGGACTGGCGCCGCTGAAGGAATCGCCAGCTCCGTTCCTGAGGACCAGGGCGTCTTTGGCCATCTTTGATTGCACGCACATGATGGATCACTACGGCCAGATGGTCGAATACATGCGGATGAACGGACTTACTCCTCCGATGAGCGCGCCACGCCCGTCAGGCAATCCCCCTGCGAGTCCGCCCGCGAAACCGAGCGGAACCTAGGCAGGCGCTTCGACTCCATTCCTTGACCGCATTCGGGCGGTCGCATACACTACTCAATCCGCTTGGGTCCACGACGCGCGCTGAGCACTTTAATCAGCGGCTGCAGAGGAGCCGCGGCGAGTGGTGCGCCTCAGGGGCTGAAGCCCCTGAAACAAGGGGGCGCCACTGGATGTCGGAGTTGAAACTCCGACCCCCTAACCAACAGCCAGAGGAGAGAGATCGTTGCCGAAGCGTACGTTTCAACCCCATGTGCGCCGCCGTCACAAGAAACACGGATTCCGTTCGCGCATGAAGAGCGCGGGCGGGCGGAAAGTCCTTGCGCAACGCCGCAAAAAAGGACGCCACAGCCTCACGCGGGTCTGACTCACCGCGGCTGGGTTTTCCTCGCGCCTGCCGCTTGCTGCACCGCGCCGAATACGACGCCGTGTATCGCGACGGGCGCAGGCGGACCAGCCGCGAATTCACCGTTTTTCTTCGCCCCAATGGCCTTGAGCTCAGCCGGTTCGGCTGGAGCATCAAGAAGGCGCTGGGCAACGCGGTCCGGCGCAACCGAATTCGGCGCCGGCTCCGCGAAATCGTCAGGCTGCATCGACAGGAGATCGCCCCGGGATGGGATATCGTGATTCATCCGCGCAGCACGGCCGCCACGGCGGATTTCTCGCCGCTGGCGGAGGAGTTCTTGCGACTGATCCCGCGCGCGCCGGCGCAGGAGAAGCGAGCGGAATGAGCGCGCCTCGGAAATCGGTGGGCGCCCACGCCCTGCTGTTTCTCGTGCGTGTCTACATGGTCCTGCTCTCGCCGTTCTTCGGCGGCGCCTGCAAGTTCGAGCCTTCCTGTTCGAATTACGCGCATGAGGCGATCGCGCGCCACGGGGCGCGCCGCGGCGCCGTCCTGGCGTTGAAACGCTTGCTGCGCTGCCGCCCATTCACCGTCGGCGGTTACGATCCCGTTCCCGAGGCGGATTTGCCCGCGGCCGCGCCCTTCGCCTCCCGACATGATCGACCGGAGCCGGTCCAGTGAAGGATATGTCGGACCAGGTTCGCGCCATCGTCTTCGTCGTTTTGGTCGTGGCGCTGACATTCGTGTGGGTGCGCTTCTTTCAGCGGCCCCAGCCTCCGCAAAAGCCCGGTCAGACCGTTTCCCAAACGGCTCCGACGGCGGGAACAGCGCAGCCGAGCGAGGCGCACCCGCCGCTGGTGACCACTCCGCAAGCCGTGAACATTCCCGTCGTGCAGGCCGCCGCCGAACGAGTGGTCACGGTGGAAAGCTCTCTCTATCACATCGAGATTTCCAATCGCGGCGGCATCGTACGCAGTTGGACGCTGAAGAAATACTTCGACGATCAAAAGCCGCCGCATCCGCTTGATCTCGTGAACTCGGACGCGGCGCAGGAGCTCGGCTGGCCGTTTTCGCTGCTGCTGGCCGATTCGCAATTGGAGACTCAGGCGAACTCCGGTCTCTATGACGTCCAGATGGCCGCCAACGCGACCGGCGGCACGGCGCCGGCCATGCGCGCGGACACGGGCATTTTCAACGCGCCCGTCTCCGTCACGCTGCACTGGAGCGACGGCCGTCTCGAGGTAAGGAAAAAACTCACGTTCAGCCAGGACTATCAGATCTCCGCCGAAATGTCGGCATCACTCGACGGCAAGCCGCTGGCGTGCGGCGTCAGTTGGCGCGGCGGCTTCGGCGACCGCGCCGTGTACAACGCTTCCCAACTCGTCACCGCTTTCTATCAGCAGGCCGGCAAGATCACCGCGATTCCGTACAACAAGCTCGGGCGTCCCGACAACCGCATCCTGCCCTACGAGCAGGCGGGCCAGATGGAGTTCGCGGGCCTCGAGGATCAGTTCTTCGCCGCCGCGTTCATTCCGAATGGAACCGATCTCTACCTTTCCCACTGGACGCAGTGGCACCACTACACGGCCAACAATCAGCAGGCGAGTGATCCCGTGGCGGAGATTGCTGTCGGCTCCGCCTCGCCCGGTCCCGTGAAGTTCCTCGCGTTCATCGGACCGAAGGAGCTGGCCCTGCTCGGCAAGGTCCAGCCGTCGCTGGAAGGGCTGGTGCAGTTCGGCTGGACGGGCGTTATCGCCAAGCCCATGCTTTTCGCACTGCAATGGATGCACCGCTACATTCCCAACTACGGCTGGACCATCGTCATCTTCACACTCGCCCTGACGATGGCGTTGCTTCCCATCCGCGTCTGGACGTTCCACTCGATGCGGAAGATGCAGGTGCTGGCGCCAGAAATGAAGGCGATTCAGGACCGCTACCGGAAATACTCAATGCGGGACCCGCGCCGCCAGAAGATGAACGAAGAGATCATGGCGATGTACGCGCGGCACGGACTGAGTCCATGGTCGCAGATGGGCGGATGCCTGCCGATGTTGCTGCAATTGCCGTTTCTCTGGGCGTTCTACCGCATGCTCGCGGGCGCCATCGAATTGCGCCACGCTCCCTGGATCTTTTGGATTCACGATCTTTCGGCGAAGGACCCCTACTACGTCCTGCCGGTCGCCATGGCCGTCACCAGCTACCTGATGACAAAAATGATGCCGCAGCCGGCCACCGTCGACCCGTCGCAGCAGCGCATGATGGCCTTCATGCCGCTGGCCCTCGCGTTCATCTTTTTCCGTCTGTCGAGCGGCCTGAACCTCTACTACTTCACCAGCAACCTCGTCGGTGTGGCCCAGCAGCTGTATCTGAACCGGACGCAGCCCCTGCCTTCGCGCAGCAAATTCAACAAGAAGAACAAACAACAATGAACCACGAGCGACCTGCCGGCGGAAGAAGAGCGCCTGGCCGCGGCCGTCCGCAGCCGGCTCGCGGCGACGCGATTCCTCCCTTGGACCGCGATCGCGTGGTTTCTGAGATGAAACGATTTCTGGATCTGGCGATCCGCGAGATGAGTCTCGGCGTGGAGTGGGAGCTTTCTTCAGCGCCGGGCGAAGGTGCGACGGAGGGTGATGCCGACGTGGTCGTCACGTTTCGCGGTCCGGACGAAGAGTTGCTGCTCGACCACAACGCGGAGCTGCTGCTGGCGCTCGAGCACGTGGCGCACCGCTGGCTGCGCCTCGATCCGCGGCTCCACGATCGCGTCCGCCTCGATTGCGGCGATTATCGCGCCACGCGCCTGGCCGAGCTGAAGCTCTCCGCCCGTGTGGCCGCGCAGCGCGTCCGCGAAACGGGCCAGCCCCACCGTTTCAATCCCATGTCCTCGCGCGAGCGGCGGATCATTCATCTGGAGCTGACCGGCGCGCCGGGTGTCCGCACGATGAGCGAAGGCACGGGCGATCACCGGCAGCTCGTGATCTATCCGGCCACGAAGCACCCGCGCTGAGCCGGCCGCGCGGTCAGATCTCGATCGTGTATCCCTGTTTGCCCACGTTGATGCACTCCGTGGAGCCGAGCTGCACGCGCAAACCCGCTCCCTCGTGGATGTGCCCGCAGAAGACGTAGGAAGGTTGCGCCCGCTCGATCCACGCGCGCAGCGAGGAGCTGCCGCCAAACTTGCCCGGCGCGTATTCGTCGAGCTTCGTTTCGCGCGGCGGGCAGTGCGCCACAAGATAGAGTCCCGGAATCCCGTCGAACGCGGTGAGCGCCTCGGCGATTTCCTCCTCCGAATACTCGCCCGGCGTATTGAACGGCGTGATGTTGCTATAGCCGAGGCCCGCCCATGGCACGCCGCCGTTCGTGCCTGCGACGGTGCGCACCTTGCGGTGGAAATCGACGAAGCCGAAGCGCGAGCAGATGGTGCGCGTCGCGTCGTGCGTTTCGTGATTGCCGGGGATCACCCAGAGTTTCTCGCCGAGCGGCTTCAAAGCCTCGGCGCAGCGCTCCAGCCCTTTTCCGAAGGTCGCCAGATCGCCGGCGGCGATGTACACATCGGCCGGCTGCGCCAGAATCCGCTCGATCGCGCGAAGGTCTCCATGAATGTCGCTGAAGATCAGAATCTTCACGGCTTTGGCTTCGGCACGGCTCCGGGCAGGCGCGGCTGCGGCACCAGGTTCCTCATGCGCTGCCGCAACATTCCGTCGGTCAGCCAGCCTTCCTCCAGCATGTCGCCGGAATCGTCGAAGACAACTCGATACGTGAACGGCTGAGGGCCCTGCCGGCGGCCGTCGGAGAAACGGTTCTCTCCGAGATCGACCAAGTGCTGGCCGTCCTGTTCGAAACTGTGGATCGTCGGAAAACGCGCGAACTGCCAGAAGAGCCGCACGTTCGCGATCGCGAACGCCCGCGCGATGAACGGATCGGGCGGCGAATCCGGAACGTACCAGAATGTCGCCGGGCGTTTGTCGCGCAGGTCGAATTGCGTTTCATACAGGCCGTCGGGCGCGCGGATCGCGTCGCCCCAGTCGAATAGCGACGGAGGAATCGGCAGCGCCCCCATCCGGTCCGCCACGATGTGTTTTTCTTCCGCCGCGGCCTTGGCGCGCAGCATCGCGGCGTGATGGCACACGGCGCACGCAAACAGGTACGCGACCGTCACGAGCACTCCCGCCTGGCACCACGCCGCGCGGGAGGTCCTGAATCCCCATCCCCGGGCCGCCGGGCCGAAAAACAGCAGCGCCAGCACAGCGCTCACCACGATCGTGACCCACAGGCGGAAGGGATATCCCGCCGCGCGCGTCAGCAGCCAGATAAGGAGCGTGCTCGCCGTGAAGATCACCCACAGGCGCACCGCGCGCCTCCGGCTCCGCGCCTCGTCGCGCGACCCATCCGGACCGGCCGAATACACCCAGGGAATGATCTGCGGCATCAGCACGATCGCCGTAAACGAAAAGTCGATGATGAAAAGAAGATCCCATGCGACGCGCTGGCTCGAAAGCGGGAACCACATGCGCGTGCCGAAGGAGGTCATGCCGTCCAGGAGGATGTGGCTCGCGATGCCGATCCCGTAGATGACCGTCAGCACCCAGAGCGGCGGAGATGCCACACCGCTCCATCGCGGGAATCGCCGCCTCACCCAGGGAAGCAGCGCGCGGGTCAGCAGGGCCAGCAGAAACGCGAAGAAGGGAAGCGCGACGAACGAATGTGTGATCGCTCGATGATATTTGACGATGGCAAGTGGATCGCCCGTGACGTTGGCTACGACGTCGATATCCGGGAAAATCGCGCCGAGCACCGCCGCGAACGTGGCGGCTTTGCCGTAGCGGTCCGAAAAATATCCCTTGCCGAGGAGCGCGCCTGTGATTCCGTGAGTGACCGGATCCATGAATGGTGTAACGAGGAAAGAGTGTACACGATTCAGGCGATCTCAAGCAGGGGCGAGCGCTTGGCGGTGACTTCGCCGATCTGCCGCGCGCCGATACCGCGCCGTTCGAACGCCGCCATCGCGCGGCTCACCGCTTCGGGCGCCACCGCCGCCAGCAGCCCGCCAGACGTCTGCGGATCGAACAGCAGCGACTGGAACTCCTCCGGCACCGAAGGCAGAAACGCCGCGCAGCCTTCCAAAAACTCCCGATTGTTCGCCAGCCCGCCGGAAAGGAATCCGCCGCGGGCGGCTTCGATTGCGCCGGGCAGGCAGGCGATTCGCGTGTGGTCGATCCGCATCGAGACGTTGCTGCCGATCGCCATTTCCCGCGCGTGGCCGAGCAGCGAAAACCCGGTCACGTCCGTCACCGCGTGCACCGGCCGCGCGCCACCCGCCGCGTCGTCGATCTCGTGCAGGGCGTCGGCCGCGTCCTTGTTCAAGCGCGTCATGGAGGCCGTGGACGCCGCGACCCACGCGTCCTCCGCCTTGCCCTGCTTGAGCGCCGTCGAAATCACGCCCGTGCCGATGGCTTTGGTGAAGAGCAGCACGTCGCCCGGGCGCGCTCCCACGTTCCTCCAGATTTTTTTCGGATCGATCAAACCGGTGACGGCGTAGCCGAACTTGAGCTCATCGTCGCGGATCGAATGTCCGCCCGCGACGATGCAGCCCGCCTCCTGCATCTTGGCGAGGCCGCCGCGCAGAATCGCCTCCAGGAGCTCGGGCGGTCTCGACGGCGGAAAAGCGACGATCGTCAGAGCCGTAATCGGCCGCCCGCCCATCGCGTAGACGTCGCTCAGCGCGTTGGCCGCCGTCACCTGGCCGAACAGCGCCGGGTCGTCCACGATCGGCGTGAAGAAATCGACCGTTTGCACGATGGCGACATCATCGGAGATCCGGTAGACGGCCGCATCGTCGCTCGTCTCGAAGCCGACCAGGAGATTGGGATCTTCCTGCCGCGGCATGTGCTTCAGCACGCGTTCCAGGACGCTCGGACTGAGTTTCGCCGCGCAGCCCGCCGCTTTCGCCGTGGTCGTCAGCCGGATTGTCTCCGCCACCGTGGATAGCCTCTTTTCTGGAAGTCAACTTGAAAGACGGATCACAACGCGCGGGGTTTCACAGCACTTCCACCAGGACCAGCGACACGTCGTCAGCCGGCGGTCCTTCGCGCCACGCCGCCACGCGGTCCAGAATATTGTGCTTCATCTTGGCGAACGGCTCCAGCGAAGCCTCGCGCACGAACTTCTGCAGCCCCTCGACGCCCAGCATTTCGCCGCGCGCGTCGAATACCTCCGTGATTCCGTCCGTATAGAGCACCACGCGATCGCCCTGATTCAGATCCACATCGAGCACCGCCTCACCATCGACGGCGTTCGGCAGCGCCCCCAGCACCGCGCTGCGGGATTCCAGCAGTCTCGGCTCCTGGCCCGGCGTGACGACCATCGCCGGAGGATGGCCCGCGCCCGCGAAAAGCATGCGGCGGCCGCCGCGGTCGATTCGCGCGACGGCGGCCGTGAAGAAGAACACCGAGCTCCCGATGCTCTGCATGAGGAAGCGGTTCACGTGCTGCAGCATTTCGCCGAGCGGCGCGGCTCCGCGCAGCTCCGCCAGGATTTCCGTGTAGAGGCGGTTCGCGATCAGCGCGGAGCTGATGCCATGGCCCGAGACGTCGCAGACCAGCAGATTCAAGTGATCGTCGTTCATCGGGCTAACGACGCCGAAATCGCCGCCAATCGACCGCACCGCGTGGTAGTGGGCGTCCACGCGCAATCCGCCCCACACCAAGGAATGCGGCGCCAGCGTCTGCTGCACGCGCGCCGCCAGCGCCAGCTCTTCTTCGATCTGCTTCTGGCGCTCCTCCAGTTTGACGTTGGCCTCGCGCAGCATCCCTTCGGCGCGTTTCTGCTCGGAGATGTCCGTGAACGTCACGATCGCGAATTCGCGCCCCTCGGGATCCTCGATGCGGCGGGACGTGATGATCACCGGCAGCCGCGAGCCGTCCTTTTGGGGGACGACGAATTCGAACCGGTTCTGTCCCGCTTCCTCCCCTTCGGCGATCCGTGCCTGCAGGAATTTGTTCTCTTCCGGCGCGTAGAACTGCGTGGCCGGCCGCCCCAGCAGCTCCTCCGGCGGCATTCCCAGCATCTTTTGCATATGGGAGTTGACGAAGCGGATGCGGTGGCAGTCGTCCGCGATCATCACGCCCTGGTTGAGCGTTTCGAGAATGCCTTCGATTTGCTGCAACCACTCCGGGTTTTCAATTTCCAATGGGATTTCCTGATCGCGAATGCGGCGAGCCGCTATCTTAACCAATCCTGGCGCCGGCTCCAAAACGCAGCCGCCGCTGTAGAATGAGATGATCATGGAGCCAGTCGCGACGCATGCGAATGTGTCGGCCGGGCGCAACGGCCGCCCGCCCGGCCCGAAGGGTTTGCCCGTGGCCGGGATGGCCTTCTTTCTGCGCCGCGATCCGCTCGCCGCAATGCGCCAGATCGCGCGCGAATACGGCGATATCGTTCGCTTCCACGTGATGATGCAGGAGCGCATCCTGCTGAATCATCCCGATTGGATCAACCAGGTCCTCGTGATCCAGCACAACAAGTTTCACAAAAGCGAGCTGACGCGGCGGATCACCGCGCGCATGCTCGGCCAGGGGTTGCTGATCAGCGAAGGCGAATTCTGGCGGAGGCAACGGCGGCTGGCGCAACCCGCGTTTCACCGCAACCGCGTCAACGACTACGCGGCCACGATGCTCGACATCGCCGGCGCGCACATCCGCGAATGGCGCGGCGGCGAATCGCGCAACATCGGGCAGGAAATGACGGCGCTCACGCTCGATATCGCCGTGCGCACTCTTTTCAGCACGACCTTGCCGGAGGAGGCGCGCCGCGTCGGCCACGCGATGAGGTTCCTGATGCGCTATTCGCTGCGCCGGCAGCGTCTGCCGTTTCGCATACCCGAAACGTGGCCCACGCCCAGCAACCGCCGCGCGAACCGCGAGCTTGGATTCATCGACTCGCTCGTGTACCGCATCATTTCCGAACGTCAGGCGGCGGGGAACTCCCATCACTACAACGACCTGCTCGCGCTGCTCATGGGCGCGATGGACGAGGACGGCACGCAGATGACGCCGCAGCAGCTGCACGACGAAACCATGACGCTGTTTCTGGCCGGCCACGAAACCACCGCGCAGATGCTTTCGTGGACCTGGCACGCGCTCAGCGAGAATCCCCAGGTCGAAGCCCGCCTGCACGAAGAGCTCGACGGCGTCCTCGGCCCGCGCCCGATCGATCCGGCCGACTTCCCCCGATTGCCCTATCTGCAGGCCGTGATGAGCGAGGTGCTGCGGCTCTATCCTCCCGCCTACATCATGGCGCGCGAGGTGATCGAGCCGTGCGAGATCGGCGGCTACATGCTGCGGCCGAAATCGACGATCATTTTTTCGCAGTGGGTGATGCAGCGCGATCCGCGCTTCTACGACCATGCCGAAGCGTTCCGGCCCGAGCGCTGGCTCGATGGTCTTGCGAACCGGCTGCCTCCCGGCGCCTACTTCCCCTTCGGCGGCGGGCCGCGCCGGTGCATCGGCGAAGGCTTCGCCCTATTGGAAGCGGCCATCGTGATCGCGACGCTGGCGCGGCGCTTCCGTTTCCGGCTCGCCGGCGGTCCGGTTCCCCCCGAGCCGCTCGTCACGCTCCGCCCGCGACACGGCATTCAGATGACGCTTCACGCGCGAAATTAGTGCACGAACTCGCCCGTCCCCCCATTTGCCCACGGATTGTACGTCAGGCTGAATGTCACCCGGTCGCGCGTCGCCGGATGCGTGTAGGTCAGCAGCACGTCGATTGGCCCGGGATCGGGATAATCGAGGTCCACTTCGCCCAGGACCTGAAACGCCTGCGCCGCTACCTGCCCCGAATCTGGAGTCAGCCCGTGCGTCACCTCGAGGCCGTACTGATCGGCCTGATGCTCGAAGTAGCGGCTGATGGTATTGGCCGTGGGCGTCAGGATAAACGTGAATACGCTCAGCAGCAGTAGCAGCACCGCGAGAGAAGCCAGATCACCCTGGGACCGGATTCCCCATGCGGCGCCTTTCCATGCAAGGAACCATCCGAAGCATCGATGGACGAGAAAGAAAGACACCAACAGGCCGATGGCATAGATGGCCAGTTGCTTCGGAATATGATTCAGCACGTAATGCCCCATCTCGTGTCCGGCGACGAAAACGATTTCGGGCGTGGTCATCTTCGAAATCGTCGTATCCCACACCACGATGCGCTTCGAGCCGCCGATCCCCGTCACGTAGGCATTCACGGCGTTCAGCTTTTCCGACGCGTTCATCCAGTACATCCGTTCCGGCGGAATGTTCTGGCCGGCGCGCTGCACCATTTGCTCCAGCGCGGCCGTGAGCGCCGGATCCTTCTGCTGCAGCGGCTCGAATTTGTGGAACAGAGGATCGACCACAAGCGGCTGCAGGAAAATCAGCAGCACCAGCAGCGGAAGCGACGCCAGCCAGAAGTAGAACCACCACCGCGTGGGGCTCTTCCGGATCACGGCATACAGAATCAAGATCAGCACGATTCCGATGATCACGTTCACCAGTTCGCCCTTCGCCCAATCCCACGTCCACGATCCCCAGCCCTGAATCGAGAGTCCGTAGGCTCGCTCCACGTGCTGCTGATAGACGCCCAGCGGCAGACCCAGAATGTCGGTGGTCAGCACAAACAGCGGCGCGAAAATCAGCACCTGCACGAAGAAGTTCCCAGCCCCTTTTTCAGCCCAGTCGCGAAACTTCGGCCCCAGTCTCCAGCGCAGAAAGAACCACAACAGGATCACTCCGTAGATGGGGCTGAGCACGAAGAACCAGATCTCGATCTTCTCGAGGCTTTGCGTCTTCTTGTACAGGTCTGGAGGAAGCGTATAGGCCGTGATCTTCTTCGGCGTTTCCGGCGGCGCGGCCGTCGTCGCGCTGGCAGCGGGCGGAGCCGCCTGCGGCTGTGCGGATGCCGCGCCGGCAGGCGCCTGCTGCGCACTTGCGGAGACTGGCATCGACACCAGCGCGAGCATTACAGCCACAAACAGAAATATCGCTTTCAGCGTTTTCATTCTTCCCCCCTGATTTTGAGGATGAGCCGATAGACCCTTCAGACGTGCGCGGAGCCTATCTCGTTAGCGTGCTTTTCCGCAAGAGGCCGCCTACTGTCGCGCCCCGTGCGACCGTGGCATAATGCGCGCACTATGACAGCCAGCACGGCAAGTCCTACTCCCAGCGTCAATCGTCGATTTCTCTTGGCCGCGAAGCCGGTGGGCATGCCGAAAGAATCCGACTTTCGCCTGGTTGAAGCGCCGATTCCCGCGCCGGCCAGCGGCCAGGTCCTGCTGCGGTCGACTTTTCTGTCCGTCGATCCCTACATGCGCGGCCGCATGAACGGCGTTCGCACGTACGCCGATCCCGTTCTTGTCGGCGAATTGATGGTGGGCGGGGCCGTCGGCAAAGTGGTCCAGTCGCTGAATCCGCAGTTCCAGCCGGGCGATATTGTCTCCGGCTACTGGGGCTGGCAGGAGTTTGCCGTGTCGGACGGCGCAGGCTTGCGAAAACTGGATCCCACTGCCGCGCCGCCCTCAACCGCGCTCGGAGTCCTCGGGATGCCCGGCATGACCGCCTATTTCGGCTTTCTCGATATCTGCCAGCCCAAGCCGGGCGAGACGGTCCTGGTATCGGGCGCGGCGGGAGCCGTCGGCTCGCTGGTCGGGCAGATTGCGAAGATCAAGGGCTGCCGCGCCGTCGGCGTCGCGGGCACGGACGAAAAAGTCGCGTGGATCGTGAACGATCTCGGCTTCGACGCCGCGTTCAACTACAAAAGCACGCAGAACTATGTCGCCAAGCTGAAGGAACTTTGCCCCGGCGGCATCGACTGCTATTTCGACAATGTCGGCGGCGCGGTCACCGACGCCGTGCTTCCGCTGCTCAACGTGCGCGCGCGCCTTTCGATCTGCGGCCAAATTTCGCAGTACAATGCGACCAAGCCCGAGCTCGGCGTCCGGCCGTACGCCTATTTGCTCACCAAGCAGGCGCGCGCCGAAGGCTTCATCATCACGCAGTTCATGGATCGCTTCGGCGAGGGCATCCCGCAAATGGCGCAATGGCTGAAAGAGGGCAAGATCAAGTACCGCGAGACAATCGTCGAAGGCTTCGAAAACATGCCCCGCGCCCTGATCGGCGTGCTCAGCGGCGACAATACCGGCAAGATGGTGGTCGCAATCCGGTAGCGCAATTGCAGGCACGGTTTACGCCTGCCGGAACGTACAGTTGCCTCTTTCGACTCCGCCGTCCAGCCGCATTGCCACGGCCCGCTGCGCACGACTACCATAGATGCTTGGACCGTTGCTGTCGGGAGGCAACATGAAAATCGCAAACTGGACACTCGCGATTCTGCTGATTTCCCCGCTTTCGGGCGCTGCCGCGCGCCCACAAGGGACTTCGTCCCCGGGCCAGCAAGACTCGCTCGCCGACGCCGCTCGCCGCACGCAGGCGCAGAAGAAGGACCAGCAGAAATCCGGGAAGGTCTGGGACAACGACAGCATTCCGAACGTCACCGGCACCGTCAACGTCGTCGGCTCGGAACGATCCGAGAGCGCTGCACCCGCAGCCGGCGAACAGAAAGCGCCTGCTCCCAAAACCGCCGAGGAAAAGGCCGCTCTTACCAACGAAATGAGCTCGGCGAAGGCCGAGCTGGATAGCCTGAAGGCCGATCTCGATATCGCGCAGCGCAAATACTCTCTCGATCAGTCGAGCTACATCAGCAATCCCGATCATTCCAAGGACAAGGCCGGCGCCGCGTCGCTGAAGGACGAAAAAGACCAACTCGACGCCAAGCAGCAGGAAATCGCGGCCGCGCAAAAGAAGCTCGAAGACCTGCAGGCCGAGATCAACGCCGCAAAGTAGCGTCCCGAAGCGGGACAGCTCCGCGCTCGCAGCCCGCCGCCGGACGCTGTTTCCCCGGTCAGGAAAGCCCACCACTACTAATTGTATAGATTTCGCTTGACACACTAGTCTCCGCAGCGCACAATCCCGCTCGTTTTACGGGGCGGTTGCTCTGGCTTCGCGGCGATCCGCTGTTCCTTCGCCGCCGGCTCATTCCTGCTTCTTGCGAGGCGAATCGAGATGCAATACCTGCCCGGTTGGACCGTGCAATGTTTGAATCCGGAATGCCCCGCGCGCGGTCACTGGCTGCGGGTGGAGTCTGCGCCGCAGGAGATTTGCAGCAATTGCGGCGCTACTCTGCATCGCGTGCCGCCGCCGCTCGGGCCGCGTTTTCGCATGCGCCCGAGGCCGCTCGCCGGATATCGTCCGGCGCGCCCGCGTTAGGTTTTTCGCAGAACGATCTCGCGGTTCGCAATCGCGGGACCGCCACAGATGGCAGCGGCTAGACCGGCCCAGCCCCGGTCTCGTCCCCGCCGCAGGCCCTCAAGGTGGGGGAATACAGGCCCGAGCTTTCCTGCTTCCGCAGGACGGTTCGGGCCTTTCGTTTTCGCGGCGCCGCCCGGGATCAATGCGGATTTTCCTGGCCTGAAAAAGGGGGGAGCGGCTAGTGGGGGTGCTAGCCGCTCCTGGGCATGGGGGTGATGGAGGTGCAGAAATTCGGGGCCCACGCCCCGAATCCGAAAACAATTTTGCCCACGGCCCGCGCGCGCGTCGATGGACCTGTCGTTCATCCCGTTCCGGTACGAACGTACTCCCCGTTGGATTCGCGCCCTCTTCGCCACGCTTTGCCGCTGCGCCGCGGATGTACTACGATAGGCGCCCGCTGATGAACGAAACCGCTCCTGCAAAGCCCGCCGACGGCTCGGGCGAAATGCTCTGGGGATTCTGGTATCCCGCGTTGCGCAGCGACGAACTGCGCGGACGCAAGCTCGCGCGCGCGACGCTGCTCGAAGTCCCGCTGGTGCTGGGCCGCGACGCGGCCGGAAAACCCTTCGCCCTGCGCGATATCTGCCCGCACCGCGCCTATCCGCTTTCTTTCGGAGATTTCGACGGCGCATCGGTCGAATGCGCCTATCACGGCTGGCAATTCGACGCGCACACCGGCCAGTGCCGCCACATCCCTTCGCTCACCGCCGATTCAAAGCTGAAATGCGAGCGCATTTACGCGGGTGCTTTTCCCTGCGCCGAGCGCGACGGCTACCTCTGGGCGTTCATGACCAATCCCGAGGGCCGCGCCCTCCCCGCTAACGCCGTGGTGCCGCCCGCACCGGAATTGCCGGCGTTCAGCGAGCGCTACCAGATCGCGCATCTCTCCGCCGACCTGCCCTGCAACGTCGATCACGGCATCATCGGCCTGATGGACCCGGCGCACGGGCCGTTCGTGCACCAGGCCTGGTGGTGGCGCACCCGGCGCAGCATCCGCGACAAAGCCAAGCAGTTCGAGCCGATTCCCAACGGCTTCCGCATGAGCGCGCACGCGCCGTCCGCCAATAGCGCGCCCTACAAGCTGCTGAAGTTCATCACCGGCGAGCCGGCCACCACGATGATCGATTTCGTCCTGCCCAACCAGCGCTTCGAGCAGATTCGCGCCGGAAAATACTGGCTCTCGAGCCGCACCACGGTCACGCCGGTGCGCCGCGATCTCTGCCGCCTCGATTTCGTCGCCGCGTGGAACATCCTTCCGTGGTTCCCGATCGTTTCCTTCATCATTCACGTGCTGGGCCCGCGCTTCATCCGTCAGGACACGACGGTGATCGAAAAGCAGGGACTCGGCCTGAAATACGAGGACCGCATGATGCTGGTGGACGACGCCGACCGCCAGGCCCGCTGGTATTTCGAGCTGAAAGCGGCGCATCTGGAATCGCAGCGCACGGGCCAGCCGATGCGCCATCCTGTCGCTGGACCTGTCACCCTCCGCTGGCGCTCCTAGCTCTCTTTGCGGTCCGTAGGGGCACGACATGTCGTGCCCGGCAAACGTGCTTGGCAAGCCCTTCGCCATCTTCCAAAGCCTGTAAGGAGGCTCCGGCTTGTCATCCCGAGCGCGCTCGCCGCGGCGAGCGAGCCGAAGGGTCCCCCGCCTTCAAGCGCCGCGCAGGCCTTCGCCTTCTCTTGCCCTGCACCAATTTTGGCCTTGCGTCCAGTTGTTGGCGCCCGCGTGGCGGCGCACACTTCCCTTGCCGATTGTGCGGTCTTTTTCCGTCTCCGCCGCCTGTATGGGGCACGGGAGGGCACATGAGTCGCATTCGATTTCTCCTCGTCTTGGCGGGCCTGCTGCTGGCTCGGCCGGCCTGCGCGACAGACCTCGCTTACGTGAAGTGCGCGGTGAATCAGGACCGCGTGTGGGTCTACGAGTCGCTCAACAGCTTCGACGTCGAGGCGCGCCTGCGTTGCGGCGAGCCGGTCGAAATCCTTCATCGCGTGAAGGGCTACGTGAAGATTCGCACCGAAAGCGGCGTGGAAGGCTACGTCCCGGACAGCGTTTTCCCGGATCTGCCGGCGCTGCCTGATGACGCCGATAAGCCGGCTGCGGCTGCCGCGGCTCAACACTCCGTCGCCGCTGCTGCAAAACCCGCTCCCGTTGTGGCGCCCGCGGCTGAGCCAAAACCTACGCCCGCTCCCGTAGCCGTCGCGACGAACGTCGCTCCAGCGGCTCCTGCGCCGCCGGTTGCGGCTCCAGTTGCCGCTCCGAGCGCGCCCGCGGTTCCCCCGAAGCCCGCAGCGCGGCCTGCCGGTCCAGCAGCTGCGAAGGTCACAGCAGCCTCGGCACACGCGAAGCCGGCTCCCGCGCCGGCGCCAAAGAAATCAGAGCCCGCCTTCGACAGCGCCCCCGCCGCGCGAATCGTGCATGGCGCTCCCGCCGCACCGGCTCCGGCGGCTGCCAAGGCATCGGTTGAAATCGTGAGCACGCGAAAGGACAGCGGGACGCTGGTTTCCGCAACCGCGCAACCGTCCGCCGCAGCGATCGAAGAGTCGGAGGACTATCCGGACACGCAGGTGCAGAACGAAAGCGCCGATCCCGCCTGCCGCGTCTTTTTCGCCGCGTACGGACTCTCGCCGTCGCAGTACAAGTGGATGGCCGAGAGCCGCCGCAAGGAGTTCTCCGGAATCTGCCCCGCACCCGATCTCGCGCACGTCGACTACGTCGTGCTCTTCACGCACGACTCCGATTCCTACACCTACGCGATGCCGACGCCCGTGCACACGGACCACAACGGGTTCTCTGATTTCAGCGCGCTGACGACCGTGGACACGGCGCTCGTCCCCGCATCCGAAGTGGAAAAGGCGCGTTACGAATTCGTGTGGGTGTTCCGGATGACGCGAGGCTCATTCGACCCGGTGAAATTCTCGCCGCGCCGCCGGCCTCAGTTCAATACGTACGTGAAGGGCTCCCGCGCCCCCTCTCGTGCGGTCGAGGACGCGTTCAACTTCGTCCAGACGCAGGGAGCCACCCGCTAGCCGCCCGGCTTCGGTCTATCGCAGCTGCGTCAGATCAAAAGTCGTCTCCACATCCTGCCCATCCGGAGTGTCGACTTCAATCGTCGCGGGCGCGCCTCGGTCGATCTTCGCTGCATCGTAGTCCGCGTCGATCATCGCGCCCATGTACCCGCTGATGGTCTGGTCGCTGAAGATCGGCCGGCCGGTGGTCTTCAGGGGCGAAATCTCGGAGCCTTGCTTCAAACGGACCTTGAGATCGTTCCAGAAATCACCCAGCGACTGCGCCGTATCCGTCGGTTTTGGGTACGTCGCGGTGAAGTAGATTTCCACGTGCACGCCGAAACGCCCGGTTTTTCCCTGAAAATCCTTCTCGGCGTCCTGGGCGTGGTAGCTGCTGTTCGTCTGGCCTATTTTTTCCGCGACAAGCGTGAACGGAGTGCGAAGCTCCACCAGCGCCACGTCCGGCCCCGTCTTTGGCGCAGGCAGATTGTGTTTGTAGCGCTCCAGGAATTCGGTCTGTCTGTCCGAATTCTCGCGCGCCAGAAAATACGCCTCGCGAATGGCTTCCGACGAGAGCGGGTACTCGAACGCCGTCGCAGACTGGGCGGCAACGAGCGCCAGAAGAAAAAGGGAGAGCCCCGACCGGCTGCATCGTCTCATTGCGGCCTCCACATCTGCCTGATTGGACGTTCCGCGCGACTTTCCGGTGACATGACCGATGTTCCGCATAAGCCGGCAAGGCAAACGCGCCGGCTAGTCGGCGATTCCGCCGAGGAAGGGAAAGTGGCTCGCGGCCGCCATGAAGAAAAGCATCGGAAACGACATCCAGAATCCCGCGCGCGACGCCAGAAACGCCCATCGCGCCATTCGTTCCGCTTCCGGCGGCATCGGCGCGCCCTGCTCGGCAGCGGCCCGCGTCCACGCAATCAGTCGCTTCTGCGCGCGCCACACCACGCCCCACGTGTTGAGCAGCATCAGCAGCCCGATTCCGCCGCCGATGGCAATTGAAAGGTGCCGGTTCGACGAGTCCGGGCCCGCGTTCAGCGCGAGCACGATCCACGCCGCCGCAATCGCGATCGCGCCAATTGCAATCGTACGCACCCACGCGCTGTCCAGAATTCCCTTGTGCGGCAGCAGAAACGGATAGATCAGCGCGTACGCCGCGAGCCAGACGAGCAGCCACCCTCCGAACCATCGCCAGGTGAGCGACGAATTTCCGGCGTTGCTCGCGTCCGCCGCGAGAATCATCCAGAAATAGCGCATCCCGGCAAGGACCGTCACCAGCGCGGACCACCGGAACCACCACATCGCGCGCTCCATCAGCGCCGGAAACACTTTCGCGCGCACCGCCGGCTCAAGCCCCTTCATCGTCTTCGTGCCGACCAGATTGAAAAAGTAGAGCAGCCCGATCCAGATGATCCCCGCGACGAAATGCAGCCAACGCAGCGCGATCTCTTCGCGGGTAATCGGGCCTTGCGGCATGCTGATGTGCAGCCCGGTGATTTCAGCGAACATTTTGGTCAGTCGAGGGCAGGTGGTGCGTCACATTCTCTCGGGCGCGCCGGGGCCGGTGTCTTTCGCCCTGCCGAAGCTCAGCATCTGCTTCACCGACGCCGACAGGCGATGGCGGAACAAGTTGAACCGCTGGCTGCCCTCGTCCTTCACCCAGTTGAACTGAATCACGCGCCGCTCGCCGATGAATTGCAGATGCCCGTGCCAGGAGTGGTCGGACCGCAGAAAAGCGACCAGCGTTCCGCCCGAAGGCGGCACTTCGGCCGCCACGCTGTTGATATCGTCCCGCGAGCGCAGCAGGCGCAGCCGGCCGCCCGAATCGTCCCATCCGGGATTCATGTACAGCAGGATCGTGATGATCTTGCTTTCCGAATCGCAGTGAATGTTGCCGTCGCGCGTGTCGCTGCGCCCGCGCACCGTGATGGTCGACGGCCGGCCGCTCAAGTCGATCTGGAATTTTTCCTCGAAGGCCTTGCGAAACTCGTCGGACTCGAGCGCGTCCACCATGTCCCGAAAATTCGGACCGTATGCGAGCGAAGCGAGCGGGTAGCTGCCAGCATGGTCGATCTTCGGGTAGTCGGAGTTGATCCGGCGCAGCGCTTCGGGCTTCACGAACCCTGGCAGGATCACGTGCTCGTAAGGATCCCGCACCAGCGGCGCGTTGCGCAGCGCCTCGTAATCGAACACATCCAGGGTCGTCGTTCGCATTGTTTTCGACACTATCCCGACGCCGCGAGCGCTGTCAACCGCGCGCGTATCGTCGCGTTGTCATCCCGAACGAGCTCGCCCGCATGTGGCGGACGACGAGGGATCTGCTTTTCGGCCTATACTCTACGTTTCCGTCGCCGGGAGCGAGCACCCGATGGGCAAAATCCACGCCGGCACTTCGGGCTGGGCCTACACGAGCTGGAAGCCGGACTTCTATCCCGCGAAGCTCCCCTCCTCGAAATTCCTCAACTACTACGCTACGCGCCTGAATTCCGTCGAAGTCAACTACACGTTTCGCGCTCAGCTCACCGAAAAGCTCGCCGGCGCCTGGATCGGCGCGACGCCCGCCGGTTTCAAATTCGCGGTGAAGGCGCACCAGTCGATCACGCACATCAAGCGCCTCCGCGGCGCGTCCAAACTGCTTTCCGATTTTCTCGCGTCGCTCGAGCCTTTTCGCGCGGCGCGCAAGCTCGGCCCCGTGCTGGTGCAGCTCCCGCCGAATTTCAAGTGCGAACTCGGCCGGCTCGAGGAATTTCTGGCCGATCTGCCGCGCCACACGCGCGTCGCGATCGAATTCCGTCACCCGTCGTGGTTCGTGGACGATGTGTACGACCGTCTGCGCCGCGCGAATGTGGCGCTTTGCCTGGCGGAGAGCGAAGATCTCAAGACGGCCGACGTGGCCACGGCCGACTTCAGTTATTTCCGTCTGCGTAAGGATTCGTACTCGGCGCGCGACCGCGGCAAAGTGAGGAAGAGGATCGAGAACGCCGCGCGCAAGGGCGATGCGTTCGCATATTACAAGCACGAGGAAACGCCCGAAGGCGCTCTTTACGCGGAAGCGCTGCTGAAGGATGGCGAGGACGACTAACCGCTCGCCCTGCCTACTGCCCGCGCATCGCGGCGATCCATTCGACGGTTTTCTTCAGCCCGCCGAACGTGTAGAAATGCAGCGCCGAAATTCCGAGCGGCTGTTTGGACGGGTCGCCATCCGGCGCCACCGCCATCATCTCGCGGATCACGGGTTCGGGATCGCGCTCCGTCAGAAGCTTTCCGAACGACGAGGATTTCGTCAGCGCCCGGATGGAATTCCCGACGCCGCACTGCATCGCGTAGCGCGTCAGAGTCGCGATGCCCGCCGGCCCTGCCAGCCCGATGCGCGCCGGCAAATCGACGCCCAGCCCGCGCAGCCTCTTCAGCCACTCGGCCACCGGCTCTCCCTCGAACACGAACTGCGTGACGATCTGCAGCTGCAGCCCGTTCTGCTTGCCGAAATTCATCTTGGCCACCATGGCCTCGTCCAGCACCGGATCCGAAATTTTCGGATGGCCTTCCGGAAATCCGCCGATCCCCGCGCGCCAGATGTTGTGCTTCTGCAGCAGGCCGGTCTGCATCACCTGCAGCGTTGCGTCAAAGGGCCCGAGCGGCTTGTCGCGCTCCCCGCCGATCAGCAGCACGCGGTCTACTCCCGCGGCCGCAAACTGCCCGAGCAGATTGTCCAGCTGCTCGGCGCTCTCCAGATGGCGCGCGCCGATATGCGGCATCGGGAAGAGTCCCGCCTTGCGCAGCGCGCCCGCCGGAGCCACCGCGCGAAACACGTCTTCGCCCGGAATCCACGTCAGATAGACCTCGGTTCCCGGCTCCAGGCGCTCCAGCGCCGACGCCACGATCTTCTCGTTCGTCGGGCTGATCTCCACCGAATAGTTCCGCAGCATCGGAGCGATGCTGGGCGAGCTGGCGGCAGCTTCGGACATAAGGCACCTCGATCGGTCGCTTGTGTATCGCGGCAACAGCGCTCCAACCTCTCAGCGCGGCCCGCCGCATCCAAACCAAACACGCAGTTTGCGCAATCGCCCGTGCGCCGTCAAGCGCACGCGTCCCGCGAAGCTAAACCCGGTTTCAGAGCGTGAACCGCGCGACGTACAAAGCAAAATGCCCGGATGGGGCGGTGCCGAAGAGTATGGTGCCCAAGAGAGGACTCGAACCTCCACGACCTTGCGGCCACTAGCTCCTGAAGCTAGCGCGTCTGCCAGTTCCGCCACTTGGGCACTTCGTGCGGCAAAGCGAGGCAAATCCATATTGCCGTCCGCCTTCCGGTTTGTCAACGCGGGGCCCACGGGGCGGGGAGTACCCCCGTCAAAGTACCATTGACCCGGGACACCCCAATTCCTAGAGTGGGATGCGTACATTCGCGGGGAGGAGAATACCGCCATGGCAAGCGCCCGCGCGATGCCGGAACGCCGCCGTTCGAGCCGCGTTCAAATCAATATCCCGGTCAGAGTCGTCAGCAGTGAAAGCGACGGCCAGCCGGTTGACGCTCCCGCCGAAGCGCTCTCCGTCAGCCGCTATGGCGCGTTGCTCCGGATGCCGTTCCTTCCGCCGGTCGGTTCCCGCATCGAGGTCCTTCATGGACTTTCGAATGAAGTCCGCGAGTTCCGCGTGATCAGCCTGCGCGGCCAGAAAGAGCACGGCCCGTTCGACTTGGGTGTCGAAATGTACTACCCGGCGCGCAACTTCTGGGGCGTCCAGTTCCCGGATGAGCACCATTCCGGCTGACATCCGTCCGATTCCGTTAGTGCTATAATCCCGCCAAAATCGACCCAGAGGGGCCCGGTTGGCCGGTCCTCCATCGGTGGCAGTCCCCACGACCCCCGGGCACGGGAGGGAACCATGGGAACGATCGAAATACTCCTCATCGTTTGGGGTGTCGTCACCGCCGTGCTGATCTGCACGATGATCTACCGCAGCACGCTGGAGACTCGCGAAGAAGACCAGATTTTTCTCGATCCTGCTGGCGAGTCCATGGCCAGGGAACAGCGGGCGATTGTGGCGAGAATCGAGAAGCTCGGGCGGCCAATCACGGCTCTGGCCGTGCTTTCGGGCCTGATTCTGGCGACGATTGTGGGGATTTGGCTCTACCAGGGCTATCGGAGCTTCTAGCCGCCTGGCACTAGGGGTGCGTCGCCGCGGGAGCGGGCGTCTGCCCCGCGGCCGGCGAGGCCTGCGGGAAAACCCCCGATGTGTGATTGTGCACGATCAGCCATTCGGCTCCGGTCTTGTTGAGGATCAGCGTCGTCTGCCCGCGCAGCGAATACGGGCGCCCGTTCACGTTCGAGTCGAGCTCCCACTGATACATGGCCCACGCTACGTCGGAGTGCGTGATGATCAGCGTATTGCGCCGGATCAGCTGCATTCCCTGAAAGGCCGCTTTCTGGCGGTCGTAGATCGCGGCGTAATTCTTCCACCCAACGATCGGCGGCTCGTACTCTCCGCTCACAAACGTCACGTTGTCGGAGTAATACTTGTGCATCATCTCGGTCTCGCCCAGCTGCAGCGCCGCGAGCATCTCCCCAATCGTTCGCTCGATCTGATCTGTGTCCGGCAAAGAGGGTAAAGCGGGTGCCGGCTGGTCCGCAGCTGCGTCTTTGTTCTTCTTGTTGTTCTTTTGCTTGTCGGACGCGCCTGCGGAGGAGGCGAGGATCAGGAAGGCGGCCAGGCACACCGCGAAAAATCGCGCGCCACTGAATTTTCCGATCTGATGGCTCATCGATTCCTCCCTCCGAAATCGAACCGCAGCATAGCACGAAGGGAAAAACGCGAAGCAAGCCGAAGTCGCGGAGTGTGTCGCAACGGAGCACACCCGCGCAGCAAGTTTCGCGGCGAATCAGTCGAAAGTTATTTGCGCGCGGCTTCCGCGCGAGTTTGGCTCAGCAGATTGACGAATAGCCGGTACGCCCCCGGCACGCCGTCGGGCAACTCGCGGAAAAACGACAGCCCCGTGTAGATGTAGAGGCCCTTGCCGTCCTTCGCATAGACCAGCCCGCCTGTCGCTTCCGGTTCGCCCGGATCGGTCAACCCGAGCACGGCCTTGTACTGCGGATCCCACGTGCTCCAGAAATAGATGCCGCGCTCCTGATTCCATCCTTCGAAATCGGCGAGCGTGATCTTGTTCGGGAAGTTGAGCAGCGGGCTCTCCGGCGCGAGCAGCCGAACCGGCGAGTTCTGATCCGTCACGCGCACCGCCTGCGTGCCCATTTCCGCTTTGAACGGCGCCGGATGCAGCGCGCCCCACGCGAAATCGCGCTCATATTCCACGAGAAGCGTCCCGCCTTTCTTTACGTAGTCCAGCAGGCGCGGATTCGCGGCCATCGCGTCGGGCCGCAGCTCGTACGCGCGAATGCCCACCACGATCGCGTCGTATTTGCTCAGGTCGCCGAACGCAAGCGCGACTTCGTCGAGCAGATCCACCTGAACGCCGATCTGGCGCAGATTCGCCGGAATCAAGTCGTTGTCGCCGGAGATGTAGCCCACGCGCAGTCCGGCGGGCACCGCCAGATCGAGCACGTGGACGGTCGCTTCGGCGGTCTCGCTCCAGTCGCGCGTCGGCAGCGTCGGAATCGGCTCAAGAGACGTGTGGAACGTCTCGTCGCCGATCCTCGCGAACGGATGCAGCGCGTATGCTCCCGGCGCCACCTTCGCCGGCGGCGTGACCCCGTAACGCACCAGCTGGTCTCCCGCCTCTTTGAAACTCAGCGCCGCAATCGGCGCGACGCTCCAGCCCGCAGGCGCGTCGAGCCCGACCGCAATGTTCGCGAGCTTGGTTCCGTGATACCGGACGCGCGCCAGCAGCTCGACGGGCGCTCCCGCGCGCTTCAGCGGCTCCATCACTTGCGCCGGTTGCACCGTCAGCGTCACCGCTGGAACCAGCTCGAGCTGATACGTCTCGATGCCGGTCGTATTCGCCACCGACGACTCGACCGTCTTCTCCGTCGTGAATTCGTATCCTTCCAGATTCAGCCGCAGGGCCAGCGTCACAAGCGGCGCTGGAAACGGCAGGACCGCGTCGCCGGGCGCGCTCGGCGCCTTCGCCCCCGCGGGGACCGCCACGCTGAAGTGGTACGTGTTTGTGCCCTTCGGCGCATCGAGCGTGGCAGTCCATCCCTGCGGCAGCCGCAGGCTCGATTCGTCCACGGTCCACTTTACCGGCACCGCCGGCCGGTCCAGAAAGCTGACGTTCACCGCAAAGCTCTCGCCCGCCACGATCTCGTGACGGTCCGCCTGGGTGTCCACGGGCAGCGCAATGTCGTCCGCGAGCGCCACGTCGATCCGCCGCTTGAGGCCGTCGATCTCCCAAAGCGCCGCTGCGCTATCCGCGCCGCCGACTCCCGCAACCGCGTCGCGCAGCGCCCGGATCTTCTTTCCCGCCTCCGCCAGCGATTTCGCCGTCGCCCCCCGGTCCAGATCGAGCGCCGAACTCGCCGCCGCGGTCAGGTCCTCGTCGACCTTGCCAAGAGCCGATGCCAGCGCCTCGTGCAGCCCCGGATAGCGCGACGCGAGAGACGTGATCGGTTGGGAGAGCAGCCTCGGATCGAATCCGCCGCCCGCGTCCTGGCCGCGTTCGGTGATCAGCGTGACGGGCCGCCGGAAAGATGGATTGCCGAAAAGCGAAGGCGTGCCCTGCGAACGGTGCTGCTCGTGCCCCTCCATGCCCATCTGCACGTAGCTCTTGCCCCAGAGCGACGAGACGTCGTTCACGGGAAGCTGCACCGCTTCCGAAGCCCCCTGCGAGGCTGCGGCCGGCCCGAATCCGAAACTGCCGGGCCGCAGTTCGAGCCCCACCTTCCATGCCGGCAGGCCCTCCGCAATCTGCTCCGGGAATTTCGTCGGATCGGCCGCCTCGGCGACCGCCTGCGGCGTGTAGATTCCGCTCGCCTGATGCTGCCCGTGCCCGAATCGCACGCCGCCCCATCCGTTGATCACCACGTTCGGGCGAAACGTCCGGATCACGCGCACCATGTCTTCCATCGGGAGCCGGTCGCCCCAGATCTTCATCGTTCGATCGGGACTCTTCGAAAACCCTGTGTCCACCGCGCGCGTGAAAAACTGGCGCACGCCGTAGTGATCGTCCGCCGCCAGCAGCTCCGTCGTGCGGACCACGCCGAGCGGCCCGTCCTGCTCCGGCCCCATGGCATTCTGCCCTCCCTGCCCGCGCGTGATCGTCAGCAGCGCCACATCCGCGCCCAGCCCGCGCGAAAGATAGGCCAGCAGGCTCGCGGTCTCGTCATCCGGATGCGCCGTGATGAAAAGGATTCTCGTAGCCACGCGCGCTTTATTGATGGCCTCAACGGTTTCCGGCAGCGACTGCGCCGAAACGCGGCGCTTCGGCGCCACTCCAATCGCCACCGCCACCGCCAGCGCCAACACGATCCATCGTTTCATCACCCGATCTCCTGAAAGGGCCACTGCCGCTGCCAGCGCGCGCGTCCCAGATAGACAAGAGTGCCCGCCGTCGCTGCCGCCAAAGACGCCAGCATCGGCTTTCGTCCCGTCGCAAGAAAAAGCCCCGCCCAGCCCACTACCGCAATCAAGACCGGCACGGGATAAAGCCACATCCGAAAAGGCAGCCGCTCCTTCGCCCATCGCCGGTGTAACAGCACCAGGCCCACCCCCTGCGCCATGAATTGGATGATACAGCGCATCGCAAGGATGGAGCGAATCGCCTGGCCGAGGTTCAGCGCCAGGCAGAAAATCAGTGCGGCCGCTCCCAGCGCCAGCAGCGATACGTACGGAAAATGCTTCGTCGCGTGCAGGCGCCCGAAGACCTCAATGAAATTGCCATCGACCGCCGCGGCATATGGCACTCGCGAATATCCCAGCATCGCCGCGAACACCGATCCCAGCGCGGTCACCAGGATCAGCGACGTCGCCACCATCGCCCAACGGCTCCCGTGCAGCCGCTCGATGAACGTGCTCGCGATGTAGTGAGAATTGGCTCCTTCGCGCCACGGAATTACGCTCAGGATGCTCGTTTGCATCGCCAGGTACAGCAGGGTGATTCCGAGGATCGAAATGAAAATCGCGCGCGGAATGTTTTTCTCCGGGCTCTTCATTTCACCGCCCAGATTGCACACGTTGTAATAGCCCAGGTAGCTGTAGACCGTCTGCACGGTTCCGTGTCCCAGTCCGGCGAAAAGCAGCCACGAGAAGTTCCAATTCGTGCCGGAAAGATCAAACACGCGCTTCGCGTCGAAGTGCGTCGCGCCGCCCCAGATGATCCACAGGATCGTGCCGATCACGATCGCGCTGAACGCCACCGAAATCCGCCCGACCTCCTGAATCCGCCGATAGAGCAGGACCACCACCAGCACGACGATGGCGCCCGCGATCAGGTTTGTTTCGTGGCTGCCGAGCCGCGCCGCCACCGCCGCCAGCCCGCGCGACCGCTCGACCAGGTACGTCGAATAGTTCGCGAACCCGAGGGCGCCCGAGGCGATGCTCAGCGGTCCCTGAAACAGCGTCTGCCATATGAACAAGAACGAAAGCAGCCGTCCCCAGCGCTGCGCTCCATACGCCTCGCGCAAATAGACGTAGCTCCCGCCCGCCTGCGGCATCGCCGCGCCCAGTTCGGCCCAGATGCAGCCGTCGAACAGCGCCAACGCTCCGCCCGCCGCCCAGGCCAGCAGGCTTCCCGGCCCGCTCATCGCTGCGATCACGGTCGGAATCACCACGAACGGCCCAATGCCCACCATGAAGGTCATGTTGAGCGACGTGGCCTCGAGCAGCCCCAGTCCGCGTTCGAGTTGTTGCCCTTCCTTCATCTCTCACCCGCCGCCCCGAACGGCGGCAAATCGAGCCCGCAGAGCATAGCAAGAATCCCCGCGCCCCACCCGAAAACTCCCGGGAACTGCGCTACCATACGCATGGGCGCGTGAGCCTGATGGCCCGTTCGAGAAAGCGAAAATGTTTGTGGGTCGCGGCTTCAGCCGCGACATCAGCCTGGCACACTGGGAACGGCATTTGCCGCTGAAGCTCTGACGCGATCATGCTCCAGCCTCGTACCGCCATCGGCGTCTTCGTCACGGCCGTCACCGCCGCGACACTCGTCGTCGGATTTTTCCGCTCGCGCCGTCGTCGCCCGTTCCCGCCGCACGGTTGGCTCGGAATCATCGCGTTGGCCGGCGCGGAATGGATGCTCTTCCGCGGCGTTGAACCGGTCGCCACGTATTTCACACCGCTCGCCTGGAGCGCTTACATCCTGATCGTGGACGCCGCCGTCTTTGCGCTGACCGGCCGGTCTCGCCTCCACGACGCGCCCATCGTCGTCGCGCGCATGGCGTTCCTCTCGATTCCGCTCTGGCTCGTTTTCGAGGCGTACAACTTTCGCCTGCGGAGCTGGACCTACGTCGGCGTGCCGCATGAATGGGCCGCGGCTCTCCTCGGATACGGCTGGTCCTTTGCCACGATCACGCCCGCTGTCTTTCAGACGTCCGACCTTGTGCAGGCCTTGCTGCCGCCCGTCCCGATCCGTCCGTGGAGCGTTTCGCGCGCGGCCGAAAACGTGCTGATCGCCTGCGGCGCTGCATTTCTCATCCTGCCCCTTGTCGTTCCGGATCGAATCGTCGGCTACTTCGTGCCGCTGCTCTGGATCGGATTTCTGCTCCTGATCGATCCGATCAATAAGCGGCTCGCGCTCCCTTCCTTTCTGGGCGATCTTTCCGAAGGCTTCGCGCGCCGCGTGTATGGCTTCCTGTGGTCCGGCTGGATTTGCGGCTGGCTTTGGGAGTTCTGGAACAATTGGGCCGGCGCGAAGTGGCACTACACATTTCCGATCTTTCAGCAGTGGAAGATCTTCGAGATGCCCGCGCCCGGCTATCTCGGGTTTCTGCCCTTTGCGATGGAATGTTTTACGATGTACGTGTTCGCGGCATGGCTTGCCGGCTGGCTCAAACGCGTGAAATGATTCGCTCGGTCGCCTTTCTCGGATGTCTCTTCGCTGCCCTTTGCCCGATGCCGGTCCGCGCCGGCACGCTCACGCTTTCGCCCGAGGTCAGCCGCGCGCTCGACCAGATCTACGCCGGCGATCCCGACGCGGCCGTACCATCCGCCCGCGCGATCGAGCAGTCGCAGCCAGAGAATCCCGTCGGTTATCTCGTCGAAGCCGAAGCCCTCTGGTGGAAAACCTACTGCGAGGCCTGCGAAATCAAATGGGGCATGCTGGACGCTTGGAAGCGCGGCAAGAAGCCGGAGGACGACGCCTATCTTGCGCTCGCGGACAAAGCCATCGTGCTCGCCCGCGCGAAGAACTCCCAATCCGAAACCGCCGAAGCCCACGTCTACGCCGCCATCGGCTTCGCGCTGAAAGCCCGGCTGTACGGTCTTCGCGACGAAAGGCGCGCCACCGCTCATGCTGGCGTTGCCGCGCGCGACGAGTGCGTCCGCGCTCTGCAGCTCGATCCCGATATGGCGGACGCCAGCGCCATGCTCGGCCTCTACAACTATTACGTCGACACGCTCTCGGCCATCGCCAAGGTCCTGCGCTTCTTCATGGGAATTCCGGGCGGAAGCAAGGCCGACGGCATCCGCCAGATGAAGACCGGAATCGACCACGGCGCGCTGCTCGTCGTCGACACCCGGTTCTACCTGGCGCGGAATCTTCGCACCTTCGACGAGCGCTACGAAGAAGCGCTCGCCGTTGCAGAACCGCTCGTTGCGCGCTATCCGCGTAATCCGATCTTTCAGCTTCTCGCAGCCAACCTGAATGCCGAACTCGGCCGCGATGCGAACGCGTCCGAGTATCTTCATGCCGCGCTCGCGACGCAGAGTCCCGACCCAGCCTGTGCCGCCCGCATCCGCGAACTCGCCAATTCCTTCCTCGCCTCCCTGCACTGAGTTCCTCGGTTGACACGCCTCGACACGGAAGCTAGGCTCTCGTGCAATATTCCTGTCGATACGCTCAAGCGGCGGATTCGCGTGGGCTGGGACTCGTATGAAGAGATCGTTCGCTGTCCTGCTGGGCATTGCCGCCGCGTGCGTGGCAAGCCCCGCGTTCGCCCACCACTCCCGCGCGATGTTCGATCAGACCAAGCAGATCACGCTTGTCGGCACCGTGAAGGAATTCCAGTGGACCAATCCCCATTGCTGGATTCAGGTGCTCGTGCCCGATCCACAAAACCCGCAGGCTGCTCCCGTCGAATGGGGCGTCGAGATGGGCGCTCCCGTCGAACTGATGCGCAAGGGGTGGAAGCCCGGGAGCCTGAGTCCCGGTGACAAAGTCATGATCGTCGTCAATCCGCTGCGCGACGGCCAGCCCGGCGGTCTCGTCGTATCGGTTACGGGTCCGGACGGAAAGATCATCGGTCACCCGGCCGCCCCGGGAAGCAGGGCGCCATGAAAGTCAGAGTAGCGCTGATCGCGATTTTCGTTTTGTTCGGCCGTGTGCCGCTTACCCCTGCGCAGAATTTGAACTCGAAGGCGCGCGTCGCCGCCTTCGCGAAATTGCCGGATTGGTCAGGCATTTGGGAACCGGATACCTTCGTGGGACAGGCGGACGGCCAGCAATTCAGCGAGGAAGCCGTGCGCAAAATGAGGGCACGCGCCGAATCCATGCATCCTTCATTTACGCCGGAATACCAGGCCAAGTACGAACAGATCAAGAAATCCATCCAAGCCGCAATCGCTGCCGATCCGGCCCATCCGCCCGTGACGCATCCGCCGCTCTGCGCCCCTCCTCCGTTTCCGGCAACAGCTACGCCGGGCATGTTCCAGTGGCGAATCACGCCTGAGGAAACCACCTTCGTGAGCACCGTCGGCGCCGTGCGCCACATCTACACCGACGGCCGCTCGCACCCTCCCAAGGATCTGCTCTGGCCAACGCTGATGGGCGATTCCATCGGGCACTGGGAAGGCGACACGCTGGTCGTCGACACGATCGCAACAAGGGAACGGCTCTATGTGGGAGAGCTTACCGGGTTCTTCGTGCCCATGAGCGATCAGCTGCACTTCACCGAGCGCATCCGCATGGTGAATCACGATGAGATTCAGATTGACTACACCGTCGAGGACCCGATCGCGCTCACGAAACCCATTCACGCCGTTTTCATTCAGACGCGCGTCACCAATTTCGACCGCATGATCGAAGAAACCGATTGCGAGCAGAACGAGCGCGACCCGATCGTCAACGGCCGCTTCACGACCGTCACGCACTAGCAGCGAAGTTGCCGGGAGTCCTGGGAGTTGCTACGACCGCGCGGCTTCTTCCTGCTCGAAGGCGTGATAGGAGGATCGAACGAGCGGTCCGGCCTCGACGTGCTTGAATCCCATCTCTTCGCCGAACCGCTTGAATTCGGCAAATTCGTCCGGGTGAACATACCGCTCGATCGGTAGATGCTGCGGCGTCGGCTGCATGTACTGGCCGAGCGTCAAAATGTGCGTTCCTTGGTCGGCGATTTCGCGCATCGCCTCCAGCACTTCTTCGCGTGTTTCGCCGAGGCCGAGCATCATGCCCGTCTTGGTCGGCGTCTCCGGGGCCATTTCGCGCGCGCGCCGCAGCAATTCGAGCGACCTCTCGTAGACCGCCCCCTTGCGCACGCGTCGGTACAGCCGCGGCACCGTCTCCATGTTGTGATTCAGCACGTCGGGCCTCGCGGCCATCAGCATGGCGAGCGCGTCCCAATTGCCGCGGAAATCCGGGATCAGCACTTCCACTTTGCAGCTTGGCACGCGCCGCCGAATTCCTTCAATCGTACGCGCGAAGATCGCCGCGCCGCCGTCAGGCTGGTCGTCGCGGTTCACCGAGGTCACCACCGCGTATCGCAGCCCCATCCGCTCCACCGCCTCGGCCACGCGCTCCGGCTCGTCTTCCTCCGGCGGACCAAGAGGCTTGCCGCTCGGCACCGCGCAGAATCCGCACGCGCGCGTGCAGATATTCCCCAGAATCATGAAGGTGGCGGTGCGATGCTCCCAGCACTCTCCCAGGTTCGGGCAGCGCGCGCTCTCGCACACGGTGTGCAGCCCGAGGGTGCGCATGATGCCGTCGAGTTCATGGAAGTTCCGTCCGCCGCGGAACCGCACCTTTAGCCAGGGTGGTCGCGCCTGTCCCGCTGGAGGCAGCGCGGAGCCATCGGGCAGGATGTTGAAAGGGCTTGCCATCACGAACTCAACAGCATCTTACTCGCAGCCGCTTATCCCGACAACCGCGCCGCCCCTCGCGCGAAGTCCTGTCCCTGCCAGGGTCGTGTTTGTGGTCCCGGTGGCTTTCGCTCTTGTTCATTGTGAACCACAGATCAACGCCCGGTTTTGTTGCATCCATACAACACCTGCGCCAGGAGTCTTCGCCTTTTGTCTGTAACATACTGAAAACAAGAGTTCAAATTTCGCTGTTTCCGGCACCTCAAGTGCCCCATAATTCACGCTTCTCTCGCATGGCATATCAACTCACGATTCAGCGCCCGGTTGAGATCGAAGGCATCGGCCTTCATACGGCCGTGAAGTCGCGCCTCCGTCTGCTGCCCGCTCCCGCCGATACCGGCATCATCTTCCGGCGTACCGATCTCGACGGTTTCGAGATTGCCGCACACGCCGAGAACGTCGCCCGCGTCAGCTATGCCACCAGCCTGATGCGGCAGAGCGTCCTGATCTCGACCACCGAACATCTGCTCGCCGCGCTCTACTGCTGCGGCATCGACAACGTCTACGTCGAGCTCGACGCCCTGGAACTGCCGATCCTCGACGGCTCCTCGAAGCCGTTCATCGATCTGCTCGGCCAGGCGGGTACGCGACGACTGCGCCGCAAGCGCCGCTACATTCGCGTGCTCAAGCCGCTCGAATTCTCCGATGGCGATCGCCGCATCGGCATCTATCCCGCGGACGAGTTCCGTATCCACTGCTTCGTCGACTATCAGCACCCTGCCGCCGGCCCGCAGCAGGTCGAGATGGTGGTGAACTCGGAGTCCTTTAGCCGCGAACTCGCTCCCGCGCGCACCTTCACCTTCGTCAAGGAGCTTCTCGCGCTCCAAAAAATGGGGCTGATTCGCGGGGGCTCGCTCGCCAACGCGATCGTCATGGACGATCAGTGCATCCTCAACGGTCCGCTGCGCTTCCCGGACGAGTTTGGCCGCCACAAAGCGCTGGATTTGATCGGGGATCTGGCTTTGATCGGCCGCCCGCTGTTGGCCAGGATCGTGGCGCACAAGGCCGGCCATGCGCTGCACACGCAGCTCGTCACGCGCCTGCTAGCCGATCACTCACTCTGGGAAGAAACTACGGGAGAGCATTTGACCGCCGCCGCCGCCGACGCCTCCGAAGTCGAATCGGTTCGGCCTCAACTCGAAGCCGACTAGCCCGCCTCGCTACTCAATCGGCTCGCTATCTTTTGTTGCGGTTCCAGTCTCGTCCTTGCGAATCACGCCGGTCTCATCGACGTAGAAGCTCGTTTCTCCGGTGTTTCCACGCATCACGGGATCGGCCGTGACAACGAAAGAGGACGCGCCTCCCACCGTGCATCCGTTTGCGGCCGCCTGCGGCGGAACCGGGCGCGCCTCGCCTTCCACTTCCGGCAGCGCGACGTATGTGAAGATGTAGCCGTTCTTTCTTCCCGTCGCAAGCTCACTATCGATCAGCTGGGGATGGTCGCAAGAAGGCGCTTCTGCGTCGACGCCATCCATCGCAATCAAACTGGAAGGAAAGCCGTTTCCATAGCGCTCGGAATACATCAGGGAGGCGCTCGCTATCGTGCGCAGGGAAGCAACCGCGGAAGATTGATTCGCGGCCAGCCTCGCGCGGATCAGATTCGGGATCGCAATCGCCGCAACGATCAGGAGGAAAGGGATGAACAGCACACCCGCGTATCCCAGCACGAGTCCCGCAATCGACATCCCGCGCCCGGCCAGCCGCCCCGCCGAGCGGTTGATCTCGGAAAGCGACAGATGCCCCAGAATGATCGCGGCCACCGCGCTCGGGAACACGAAAAACAGCAGCCCGCAGATCAGGCTGGCAATCGCTTTGCCGCTCGTTTCCGCGGGGCCCGCGTGGCGCCCCGAGCCGGGAATCGGCGGCGCGGTCGCGGCAGGGCCCTGCATCGGCGTGCCGCACGTCACGCAGAACTTGGCGTCATCCAGATTGGTCGCGCCGCATTTCGTGCAAAACATCGCCGCACCTCCTGCACTTGCTTGCCCTCTTATTTGCCAACTTGGTTACCGCCTGGGCCGCGAAATGTCAACAGATTCCCCGATTGCCAAAGCCCCACACGAAGGCGACAATAACCCCACCGATGGCCGCTCCCGATACTTCGATCGTCATCCTCGCCGCCGGCAAAGGAACGCGCATGCGTTCCGATCTCGCGAAGGTTCTTCATCGGGCGGGCGGCCGCCCGTTGCTCGAACACGTCATTCGGGCCTGCCAGCCACTGAAGCCCGCGCAGATACTGGTCGTCGTTGGTCACCAGGCTGACGATGTCGCGGCCCTCGCCGAATCGCTCGGTGGGCAAACGCCCGTTCAGACAATCGTGCAGCAGCCGCAGCGCGGCACCGGCCACGCCATGCAAATCGCCCGGCGCGCCATTCGCAAGAGCGCAAAACTCGCCGTCGTGCTGCCCGGAGACGCGCCCTTGCTCGGCACGGCCACCCTCGCCGCCCTGCTCGATACGCACCGCCGCGGCGAAGCCGCCGCCACAATTCTGAGCGCCGAGCTGGCCGACGCCTCCGGCTACGGCCGCATCGTGCGCGACGCGGAAGGCCGCGTCCAGGCCATCGTCGAGGACAAAGCGCTCGCGCCTGAGCAGCGCGACATCCGCGAAGTGAACTCCAGCATGTACTGCTTCACGCTTGAAAAGCTCTGGCCGCTGCTGGCCGCGCTGCGTCCCGATAACGCGCACCGCGAGCTTTATCTCACCGACGCCATCGCCATGCTGCGCCAGCGCAACGAGCGCGTGCTCGCCTACGTCGCTCCCGATGCGAACGAAGTGATGGGCTGCAACACGCGCGCGCATCTGGCGGATGCCGACCGTGTTCTCCGCGCGCGAAAGTCCGCTGAGCTGATGGACTCCGGCGTCACGATCTACCTTCCCGGGACGGTTGTCATCGATGCAGACGTCGCCGTCGGTGCGGACACGACCATCGAGCCGGGCGTGCAACTTCTGGGCAAGACCCGCGTCGGCCCGCGCTGCTCCATCGGCACGGGCAGCGTGCTCATCGACGTGCGCGTAGATGACGACGCCACGATCCTGCCGCAATGCCATCTCGTCGGAGCCCGTGTCGGGCCGCGCGCCCACGTAGGCCCGTTCGCGCGCCTGCGTCCGGGCACGGACCTTCGCGCCGGAGCCCACGTGGGCAGTTTCGTCGAGCTGAAAAAGACCATCCTCCACGAGGGCGCCAAGGCGCCGCATCTGAGCTATCTCGGCGACGCCACGATCGGTTCCGAAACGAACGTCGGCGCCGGCACAATCACCTGCAACTATGACGGCTTCGCCAAACACGAAACGAGAATCGGCAGCCGCGTCTTCATCGGCAGCGACACGGCGCTTGTCGCGCCCGTGCGCATCGGTGACGGCGCCTACGTTGCCGCCGGGTCGGTGATCACGGACAACATTCCCGGCGATGCGCTCGGCATCGCTCGCGGCCGCCAGGTCAACAAGCCCGGCTGGGCCCGCGCCCGCCGCCTTGCCCTGAAAAACGCGAAGCAGGACAAAGCGCCCACTCGCTCGAAACCGAAATCTCATCGCAAGCCCGCCCGCCGCCAAAAACCCAAATCCCGCCGCTAGACTCTTGCGGCCTTGGAAGCCCTGGCCGCCCACCACCGGCACTGCTCGAAATCCACCACCGCACGCGTGCAAGGTTGACCGCTGCCCACTGACATCACCCTCCGCAATCGACTGTAAATAGACCACTTATCTGTCTCGATCCTGCTGCCGCGCACTTTGGCACCGGCTGTGCATTTAGCCGAGCTGGCGGTCAACAGAGAGAGTGGCATGAGCTCCAAAGCAGAGCGATTTCAGGAAGCTCAAAAGGAGTCGAAGATGCGATACACAAAGATTCTTGGCATCGCGGCAGTGCTTGCGATTTGCTTGATGATCCCGGCGGCTTCCACGCAGGCGCAGGTCCGAGTTGGCGTCGCCGTCGGACCGGTCGCTGTGGGAGTCGGCCCGGCCTATATCGGCGCGCCTCCCGTTTGCCCTTACGGCTACTACCCGGATGCGCCGTACGCGTGCGCGCCTTACGGCTACTACGGCCCTGACTGGTTTGTCGGCGGAGTCTTCATCGGCGCCGGCCCCTGGTATCACGGTTACCGCGGTGGACCGGTGTTCGTCGGACGCCCCGGCTTCTACGGCCGTCCGGTGTTCCACCCTGGCCCCGGTGTTCGCGGACCGGTTGTTGCGCCGCGCGGGCCGGTGGGCGGATTCCACGGTGGCGCTGAGTTTCACGGCGGAGCGGGATTCCACGGCGGTGGCAGCTTCCATGGTGGAGGCGGTTTTCATGGCGGTGGACGCCGGTAAGTTTCATACATAACTTCATACCCGCGGTGGAAACGGCCGGGAGCGAAAGCCTCCGGCCGTTTCTCTTTTTTCTTCCCGCTTACGACGCGAAATCGTCCTCTGCGGAGTGTGCTAAAATCGCCGCATGAAGTTCGGCGTAGTGCAATTCCCCGGCTCGAATTGCGATGACGATGCCGTCTACGCTGTCGGCTCCGTGATCGGCCAGCCTGTCGAACTCATCTGGCATCAGTCCGAACAGCTCTCCGGCTTCGACGCACTCATCATTCCCGGCGGCTTTTCCTACGGAGATTACCTGCGGACCGGCGCCATCGCCCGCTTTTCTCCCGTGATGAAGGCCGTCAGCAAGTTCGCGCGCTCCGGCGGGCTCGTGCTCGGCATCTGCAACGGATTTCAAATTCTCCTCGAAGCCGGACTTCTCCCCGGCGCGATGCTGCGCAATCAGCGGTTGCGATTTCTCTGCCGCTACGTCCATGTCCGCGTCGAAACCACCGACACTCCGTTCACCTGTGCCGCCCGCACCGGCCAGGTGTTGAAAATGCCGATCGCGCACATGGAAGGGAACTACTTCTGCGACCCGGCCACGCTCGCCGAACTCGAGCGCAACAATCAGATCCTATTCCGCTACGTCCATCCGGACGGGCGCGACGCCGGGCGCGATGATTTCGAAGCGAACCCGAACGGCTCGCTCGCGGCCATCGCGGGCGTCTGCAATCGCGAACGCAATGTGGCCGGTCTGATGCCGCATCCCGAGCGCGCCGTCGAATCGTCGCTCGGTTCCTCCGACGGCCTTGTGATCCTTCGCTCCATGGTGCAGTCCCTGACGCGCCTGCCCGCCGCGGCGAGCCAATCCGCCGAGCGCGTCTCCGCCTGACTCGATTTTCCGCGGCTTGCGCTCTGCGTGATTTGCTGCGAGAATTTGCGCTCCGACCCCGTCTCCCGTGCCGATGATCGACACCGAAATCAAAGTCACCCCGCAGATCGCGGCGGAGCACGGGCTTACATCCGACGAATACGCGCGCACGCAGAAAATTCTCGGGCGCGACCCGAACCTCACCGAGTTGGGCATCTTCAGCGTCATGTGGAGCGAGCACTGCTCCTACAAATCCTCGCGCGTGCACCTGAAAAAATTGCCGACGCGCGGCGCGCGCGTGGTGCAGGGCCCCGGCGAAAATGCGGGCGTCGTCGACATCGGCGACGGCTGGGTGGCCGTCTTCAAAATCGAGTCACACAACCATCCGAGTTTCGTCGAGCCGTTTCAGGGCGCCGCCACCGGCGTCGGCGGAATCCTCCGCGACATTTTCACGATGGGCGCGCGGCCGGTCGCCGTCCTCGATTCGCTCCGCTTCGGCCCAATCGCGCCCGGGCCGGCGGCTGGAAGCGCCGCCGCCGAAGAAGTCGAGCGTAACCGCCGCATCCTCGACGGCGTCGTGCGCGGCATCGGCTTCTACGGCAACTGCTTCGGCGTGCCGAACGTCGGCGGCGAAGTGCTCTTCGAGCCGTGCTATTCGAATAATCCGCTGGTCAACGCGCTCGCGCTCGGCATCGCCCGCCGCGAGGAGCTTTTCTTCGCGCGTGCCAGCGGCGTCGGCAATCCGGTCATCTACGCGGGCGCGAAGACCGGCCGCGACGGCATCCACGGCGCGTCCCTGCTCGCCTCGGCGGAATTCAGCGAAGAGTCTCGGCAGAAGCGTCCAAACGTCCAGGTCGGCGACCCCTTCGTGGAAAAACTTCTCCTCGAAGCCTGCCTCGAAGCGATGAAGACTGGCGCCGTCGTCGCGATTCAGGATATGGGCGCGGCCGGCCTCACCAGTTCCAGCTCCGAGATGGCGTCGCGCGGAGGCATGGGAATCGAAATCGATCTCGACCGCGTCCCGCAGCGCGAAGCCGCGATGACAGCCTACGAAATGATGCTCAGCGAATCGCAGGAGCGCATGCTGCTCGTCGCGCAGCGGGGCCGCGAGCGTGAAGTCTTCGACGTCTTCCACAAATGGGGGCTGGACGCGATCGAAATCGGCCGCGTCACGGGCGACGGCATGCTCCGCGTCCTGCATCAGGGCCGCGTGAACGCCGAAATTCCCGCGCACGCTCTCGCCGAAGAGGGCCCGCGCTACGAACGCCCCATCGCGAAGCCCTCCGCGCCGCCTGCGGCGAATGCGACGCTCGTCGAATTTGCGCGCGCCGGCGCCGATCTGACCGAAAATTTCCGCCGCCTCCTTGCTTCGTCCGCGATCGCATCGAAAGAGTGGATCACCGAACAGTATGACTCGATGATTCGCACCAACACGCGCGTCGGGCCCGGTTCGGGCGACGCCGGTGTGTTGCGGCTCAAGGGCACGAAGCGCGCGCTTGCGATCAAGACCGATGGCAACGGCCGCTGGGGATTTCTTTCGCCGCGCGCGGGCGCGATGCACGCCGTCGCCGAAGCCGCGCGCAACGTCGCCTGCACGGGCGCGCGCCCGATCGCGGCCACGAACTGCCTGAATTTCGGCAATCCGGAAAAGCCCGAGGTGATGTGGCAGTTCACCGAAGCGATTGACGGCATCGCCGAAGCCTGCCGCGTTCTCGAAACTCCGATCACCGGCGGAAACGTCAGCTTCTACAACGAGACGCTCGGCAAGCCGATCTATCCCACGCCGATTCTTGGCGTGCTGGGCCTTCTCGAAGATGCCGATTGCGCCGTCGGCTCCGCGTTTCGCACCGAAGGCGACCTAATCGTCCTCCTCGACGCGACCGAATCCGTAGGGGCACAGCATGCTGTGCCCGGCGTAGATCCTTGGCGTGATGCATCCCATTCAGCCGATCTTGCCAATTCGACTGCCGGTTTAGATGTAGCGCCGGGCTTCAGCCCGGCATCTTTTTCCTTTGCTTCATCGGAATACGCCAGGACAATTCACGGCATCGTCGCCGGAGCGCCTCCGGCAATCGACCTCGCCGCCGAAAAAAATCTGATCGAATGTCTCGTCGCGCTCGCCGCTGAAAAAGCGATCCGCTCGGCGCATGATGTCAGCGACGGCGGCCTCGCCGTCACTCTTGCCGAATCCTGCTTCGAAAGCGACGGCCTCTCCGCCGAGGCCAGCCTCTTGGGTGGAAGCCCCGGACTTCAGTCCGGGGAGCACGGCCTTCTAGGCCGTGCGAAAACGGGCGGCACATCAGAAGGGGCTTTCGCGTCTCTTGCGTCCCGGTCGGCTTCAGACCGGGAAGCCCCTGAGGCAATGCCCGCGGAAGTCGCCCTTTTCGGCGAGCGCGGCGCACGCGCAGTCGTATCGATTTCGCCCGCTTTGCTTGCCCGTGTCGATGCGATTGCGGCACAATGGAAAGTTGCGGCGCAGCGCATCGGCACTGTCGTGCGCGGCGAGTTTCGCATCCAATTGGATGGGGCTTCCGTGATTCGAGGCAACGTGGATTCGTTTCGCCAAATCTGGTCGGAATCGCTCGCCCGTGCAGTGGAGGGAGCCTGACGTGTTCCGCGTAAGCAAGATCGCCAACGCAGGGCACTGGCTGCTCGCGGGGTTGATCGCAGTCGACGGCGCCTTCCACATTGGGCACGGCATCGTCAGCATCATTCACGACGCTCGGACGGGTCAAGGAGTTGCATCTTTGGTTGCGAGCAGCTTTTGGGAATTTGCTGCTATTGCGTTGCTTTTCGCCGTTGTCAGGGGCGTTTTGACATGGGCGAATTGGGCGCATGCGCTTCTCGTCCTCCTTTGCGGTCTCGCGGTTTTTGCAATCGCCGTTGGGATCGCTTCCGGTCAATTTCATGACCACATCGCGCCCGGGATCTTGACTCTCGTCCTCTGCTGCGCGGGTCTTGTTTGGCTGTTACTTCCGTCCGTTCGAGGCGAGTATTGGCGAAGGGAACGGGTCGCGTGACCAACGTGATCCGCATCGACGACGATCATTTCCACGATCACTGCGGTGTGTTCGGGATTTACGGCCATCCGGAAGCCGCGAAGCTCGCCTATCTCGGCATCTACGCGCTCCAGCATCGCGGACAGGAATCGGCCGGCATTGCCGCCGCCGACGGACTTGAGGTCCGCAATCATCGCGCTCTCGGGCACGTGCAGGAAATCTTCACGCCGGAAGTAATGTCGCACCTCACCGGCTCCGCCGCCATCGGCCACACGCGCTATTCCACCGCCGGCGACACCACGCTCATCAACGCGCAGCCCATCATGATCGACTGCAACAAGGGTAAACTCGCGCTGGGCCACAACGGCAACCTGACCAATGCGCTCGAGCTGCGCCGCAAACTCGAGCACCGCGGCTCGATCTTTCAGACCACCAGCGACACCGAAGTGATCGTGCACCTTGTGGCGCGCAGCTCCGCGCGAAATTTGCCCGGGGCCTTCGCCGATGCGCTCGGCCAGGTCGAAGGCGCTTACTCCCTTCTCGTTCTGACCCGCGACGAGATGTACGCCATCCGCGACCCGCGCGGCTTCCGCCCGCTCGTGCTGGGCCGCCTGGACGGCGCCTGGGCGGTCGCCTCGGAGACCTGCGCGTTCGATCTGATCGACGCCGAATACGTTCGCGAAATCGAGCCGGGCGAAATGCTGCGCATCTCGCGCAGCGGCGTGGAATCGATCCGCTTTGCGCCCGAAAAGCAGCATCAATACTGCATCTTCGAGCACGTCTATTTCTCGCGCCCCGATAGCGTCATCTTCGGCCGCCCGATCAACAAGAGCCGTGAACAGGCGGGCCGCCTGCTCGCGCGCGAACATCCCGTCGCGGCGGACATCGTGACGCCCGTGCCCGATTCCGGCGTGCCCGCAGCCGTGGGCTATGCCGCCGAATCCGGCATTCCGTTCCGCATGGCGCTGATCCGCAATCATTACGTCGGCCGCACCTTCATCGAGCCGGAACAGGCCATCCGCGATTTCGGCGTGAAGCTGAAACTCAATCCGGTCCGGCGCATGCTGGAAGGGCAGCGCGTCGTCCTCGTCGACGACTCGATCGTGCGCGGAACCACCAGCCGCAAGATCGTCCGCCTGGTGCGCGACGCGGGAGCCGCCGAAGTGCACGTCCGTATCAGCTGCCCGCCCACGATTTCGCCCTGCTACTACGGCGTCGATACGCCCCGCCGCGACGAGCTGATCGCTGCCCGGCAATCGGTCGAGGAAATCCGGAAGTTCCTCGGCGCCGATTCGCTCGGATATCTCTCGCTCGCTTCCCTGCGCGCCGCCGTCGACGACAAGGACCAGACTTTCTGCACGGCTTGCTACACCGGCAGCTATCCGACCGAACTGGTGCAACTCGAGGTGGAGGCTCATCGTGAAAGCTGACGCGGAGCGGGCCGTGGCCGTCGACAACGAAAAGCGAGCGAAATCCGCCACGCAGGATCGCTTTTGGCAGGAAGTCGTATCGTGGTTCTGGGTGATCGTCGCCTTCGTTCTGATCGAAGGCACGATGGTGCAGGCGCGTGTCATCCCGAGCGGCTCGATGGAAAACACTGTTCTCGTCGGCGACCATCTGATCGTCAGCCGCCTCGGCTACGACGCCGGCGTTCCGTTCACCAACATCCACGTGCCGCTGTGGCGCAATCCGAAGCGGCAGCAGATCATCGTCTTTCGCGCGCCGCTGACCAACCAGGGCAATCCTGACTTCATCAAGCGCTGCATCGGCGTTCCCGGCGACCGCATCAAGATCGTCGCGGGGCAGGTGTACGTCGATGGCGTGCGCCTCAACGAGCCGTACGCGAAACACGTCCCTGCCTATGCCGAATTCGCCGTTGAGAATTTTCCCGAGCGGGCTGCGGAGTTGAACATGCTGGACCGGCCCGAATGGCTCGAGGAGCTGCGCCAGAATACGGTCAATGGCGAGCTGGTCGTCCCGCCCGGAAAGTATTTCATGATGGGCGATAACCGCGACAATTCGAACGACGGCCGCTATTGGGGATTTGTGCCGCGAGAGGACATTATCGGCACGCCGGTGATCATCTACATGTCGATCGACGCGCCCGAGGAAGTCTGGAATCCCGGATACGCCGTCGAACGCTTCGAGACGTACGCGCGCGTGCTCATCCATCCGGGCGAAGTGCGCTGGCGCAGACTGTTCCGCACGTTCTAGAATCGGAACCGACCGGCTGGCCCCCCGCCCCTCCGGAAACGAGCCTTGCACATGCGTTACGCCGATGCAGGTGTGAACATTGCGGTCGCGGACGAAGCCAAGCGGCGTATTGCCGCGATGGCCGCGAAGACCTTTCGCCGCGGCGTGCTCGCTCCCATCGGCGGCTTCGGCTCGCTCTTCCAGTTCGACCGCAACCGCTGGCGTGATCCCGTCCTCGTCGCCAGCTGCGACGGCGTCGGCACCAAGCTCAAGATCGCCTTCGCCACCGGCATCCACTCCAGCGTCGGCGCGGACATCCTCAATCATTGCGTCAACGACGTTCTGACGCAGGGCGCCGAGCCGCTTTTCTTTCTCGACTACATCGCCATGGGCAAGCTCGATCCGCGCGTTCTCGAGCAGGTGGTCGAAGGCATGAGCCGCGCCGCCAAGCATGCGGGCTGCTCGCTGATCGGCGGCGAAACGGCGGAAATGCCGGATGTCTACGCATCCGGCGAGTACGATCTCGCGGGATTCATCGTCGGCGCCGTCGAGCGCAGGAAGATTCTCGACCCGCGCAACGTCCGCCCCGGCGATCTTCTTCTGGCCCTTCCGTCGAGCGGCCTGCACACCAACGGCTATTCGCTCGCGCGCAAGCTTGTCTTCGAAGTCGCGAAACTCGAGCCCGATACGTACGTCGCCGACGTGCGCAACAAGATCGGAGCCGAGCTGCTGAAGCCGCACCGTCCCTACTGGCCGCTGCTGAAAGGAGTCCTCGCGCGCGGTTGGGTCTCCACGATGGCGCATATCACCGGCGGCGGCATTACCGGCAACCTCCCGCGTGCGCTGCCGCGCAACGTGCGCGCTGTCGTCGAACTGGGATCGTGGCCCGTCCTGCCGATCTTCAAATACCTCGCGCACCTCGGGAACATGGAGCGCGAGGAGCTGCTGCGGACTTTCAATCTGGGCGTGGGAATGATTCTCGTGGTTCCGGCGCGCCACGTCTCACGCGTCGAATCGGAGTTGAAGCGCCGCCGCGAGAAATTCTTCCTCATCGGGCGCATTGAGCGCGCCGCACGCGGCAAACCCACCGTCGTCTACTCCGGCGAACTCCCGCTCTGATTTGCTCTGTACGGGCGCGACATGTCGTGCCCGGCGCCAATGCTCGCCGTGATCTCGCCAGCGCCTCAGCCTACTTCGCGTTCGCGCCCGTGTCCGCCGTGATCTTCCACGATCCGTCGGCTTGCTTCTTCCACACGAGCACATACTCGATCGTCTGCGTCGTCGCCTTGCCCTTCTGGTCGGTCACCGTCGAATCCACCGAACCGCGATCGATGGCGATGTCGCCCGAGCGCGCCACGTCGACGCTCGCAATGTGCGCGTTCATTTGTATGCCGGGCGTGTTTATCAGCCCCGCGATCATTTTCCGGATGTTGTCCTTGCCGATCACCGCGGGCGCGCCGGGCGCGAACGCAACTGCATCGTCGGCGTACAGCGACACGCATTTGTCGATATCCTTCGCCAGCGCCCACTGGCCGAAACTCGCGTCGTTCGCGCGAATCGCCGCTTCGTCCGCCGCACGCGTGTCCGGCTGCTCGGCCGGTTTTTGAGCGCATCCGGCCGCCAGGCTCGCGGCCGCCACGGCAGCCAATAGCAGGCGCAGGTTCTCGTGCAGGGGCATGACAATTCCTCCGTCGAGGTGATGATTTTCGCCGAGATCCGCTATTTGTCGCTGGCGTTGGTGTCTGCCGCCATCTTCCACGATCCGTCCGCTTGCTTTTTCCAGACGTCTACAAGCTTGCCCGCTTGCACCGTGGTCTTTCCCTTCGCGTCGGTCATCGTGGCCGTGAAGTTCCCGCGCTCAAACGCCAGATCGCCTGAGGCTGCCACGTCGATCACCGTTCCGCTCACGTCGATCTTCGACGCCGGACCGGAAATGAAACCCTGCCACGCCTTGCGGAGCTGATCCTTTCCCGCTGCCGCCGGCCCGGACGGGACGAACAGCACCGCGTCGTCGGTGTAGTACGAAACGATCTTGTCGAGATCCTTCGCTTCAACCGCCTTCGCGAATTCCTCGCTCGTCGCGTTGATGGCATCCTCCGCGGCCTTGCGCGTATCCACGGGCGCGGGCGCCTGCTGTTGCGAACATCCAACGCTCAGCATGACCGCAGTCAGGATCGCCAGCGACAATCCTCGAGCGGGACTCATTCGGGTGCCTCCGAAGGGAAGTGGTGGCAAGGAAGATGCCTTGCTCGCCCCGGCCTGTCAAGCCTCGCATCGCCACGGTCGATTTGCTCCGCGGGTTTCTCCCCTCGCCGATCTGTGCTACTTTCGCTTCCACATGAAGAAGAGGATCGGCGTCCTGATCTCGGGGCGCGGCTCGAATTTCGAAGCGCTCGCCGATAGCGTCGCCGCCGGACGCATTCCCAACTCCGAAATTGCGATCGTGATCAGCAACCGGGAAAACGCCCCCGGAATCGACAGGGCTCGCGCGCGCGGAATCGAGGCGCGGGTGATTCCCTCGAAGGGACTTGAGCGCGAGGCGTACGACCGCCAGGTCGTAGCCGCGCTGCAGGAAAAGAGTGTCGACCTCGTCTGCCTCGCCGGCTACATGCGCCTGCTTTCGCCTTATTTCGTGCGCGCGTTTCCCGACCGCATCCTCAACATTCATCCTTCGCTGCTGCCCGCGTTTCCGGGGCTCGAATCGCAGCGCCAGGCGCTCGAACACGGCGCCAAGTTCGCGGGCTGCACCGTGCATTTCGTCGACGAGAATCTCGACGCCGGCCCGATCATCCTGCAAGCGGTCGTGCCCATCGAGGACAACGACACCGAGGAAACTCTTTCCGCGCGCATCCTCCGCGAAGAGCACCGCATCTACACCGAGGCCGTCCGCCTCGTGCTCGAAGGCCGCGTCCGCATCGTGGGCCGCCGCGTCCTCCTCGCTCGATAACGGGAACGCCGAAGCGGTTTCGAAGAGCGCCGACGGCCAAACTCCGGGTCCACGGATTCAGTATCTCGATCGACGGATTCGGCGCCGGTCCAAACCAGAGCCGCGTCCCTTGATCGGTTTGTCATTCCTTCATCCCGCGCTGCCAGAGCGCGCACAGGGCGGTGTTATAGAGCGCGAGCGCGGTCGTGATCTGACCCAGATGATTGTCGTGCGTGGATAGGTAGGCGGCTTTCTTCAGCACGTCCGCGTGCAGGTTTCCTTCTGTCGAGCAGTCGATCACCACCGCTCCGTCCTTCACGTTGCGGACGAGGTCCGCCTCGCACTGCGCCGGGAACGCGGTGACGATGATGTCCGCGGTCCGCAGATAGGCGTCGCGGTCTTCCGCACGCGTCTGCGGATGGATCATCAGCGCGGTGGCGCCGATCCGCATCAGCATGCTCTGCAGCGGAATCCCGACGCGCGGCGAGCTGTTGCAGATCACCACGGTCGGACCGCTCAGCCGCCCATCGCGCGGAAATATTTTGCGGATCTCCGCGTGTTGGTGCAGCAGCGTGAGGATCGCTTTGGCCGTGCAGGGCACCACGCCTTCGTATTTCTCTTCTTCGTCGACCGTCTTGATGTTCAGCGCCATCCGGCCGGTGTTTTCGACGGTCAACCCCTCGATGTCCTTCTCCGGGCGCACGCGCCGCAGAAAGTAATCCTCGGTCTTGCCGAAGGGCGCGGGGAAAAAGATGAACGTGCCGTAGATTTTATCGTGCACCTGTGCGCCCATCAGCAGCAGCTCGAGCGCGTCGGCGCTGTGCGCCTCCTCGACGCGAAAATCGAGGCCGTGCTGTACGAACTTCTTCTTCATGTAGCTGGCGTAGCGCCGGGAACCGCGGTCGGGCTCCACGTCCGGCAGCCGCGGCATGAACGCAGCGACGCGAATCTCTCCGCGGTCGAGCCCGGTCTTTTCGACCTGCGCCAGCTTCTGCTCCGCCTGCACCAACACTTCCTCGGCCGCCGCGATGCAGTTCAGCCGCTTGCCCGGCGGCACCTGCTGCGTCCAGCTCATATCCGGCGTGAACGTGCTTTTTCGGACCTGCGGGATTTCTAATGTGCTCATACGCTCAACTGATTATCGCTCGCCGCGCCCCGGCGACAAAGCCCTTCGCGCCGCTCCCGGTCGCGGAAGCTACAATCCCTCGCGCCCGGCACTACCCACTAATATTTCCGCGAGTTGTAAGAAAATGCCCTGGCCGCCGACTACCTATGTGAGAGGCGAAAAGGGACGGCGCTAGGAGAGTCCATCTCAACCCGCATGTCCAGACAGGACGCGCTCTACGAAGAGGCTGCCGAAAAGTTCGGCGCGGCCGTGGGCCGGCTTGCGCGCGCCTATGAAGCGGACCCGGACAAACGCCGCGACCTTTTGCAGGAGGTCCATCTGGCGCTGTGGCGCAGCTTCGAAAAATTCGACGGCCGGTGCTCGCTGCGGACCTGGGTCTATCGCGTGGCGCACAACACGGCCACGTCCCACGCGATCGGGCAGCGCCGCGCCAATTCGCGCGCGATGGTGGGGCTGGAAGAGCTCGAAAACTTGTCCGACAAGAGCGAGGCGGAGATCGCATCCGGCCGGCGCGAAACACTGGATCGGATGCTGGAACTGATCCGAAGCCTGAAGCCGGTCGACCGCCAGGTGATCGTGTCGTATCTCGAAGGCATGGACGCCGCCTCGATCGGAGAGATCACCGGCGTTTCCGCGACGAACGTGGCCACCAAGATTCATCGCATCAAGGCGATGCTGGCGCGCCGGTTTCACCAGGGAGGTCGCGATGGCGAATGAAGTCAACCTCCGAAATGAGCTCGATCTCCGAAGCGTGTGGCAGAGCCAGGAGCCGGAGGGTGCGAAGATATCGCTCGAGGAAATCCAGCAAAAGGCACGCACGCTTCACAGTCGGGTGAGCCGCCGCAACCTGCGCGAGTACGTTGCCGTCGCGATCGTGGTGCTGGCGGGAGCGTTTTTCATCGCCCGGATCCATAGCGCCGTCGTGCGCGTGGGCTCGGCCTTGCAGATTGCCGGCGCGCTGTACGTGGCGTATCAGCTTCACCGGAGAGGCTCCGCGAAATCTCTTCCGGAGGATTGCGGCTTCGAATGCTGCGTGGATTTTCACAGAAGAGAACTGGAACGCCAGCGCGACGCCCTGCGCTCGGTCTGGTGGTGGTATCTGGGGCCGCTGATTCCAGGGCTGGTTGTGTTGGTCGCCGGCAAGGAGTTCTTCAGGTCCGCGGGAGAGCCGCATCACTGGATCGGTTTCGCCGTAATGATCGCGATTTGCACGCTGCTTTTCGCCGGGATCGGAAAACTGAATCACATGGCGGCGCGCTGGCTTCAGAAACAGATCGACGAGCTGAATGCCGCGGCCGGGCAGCGGTAAGGGAGGCCCTCGATGGCACAGCATCTTTCGGGACTGCTGAGCGCCGCGTTTCTCGCGTTCGCGGCGGCGCGGTGGCTTCGCCATATCGCGCCGTTGACCATCGCGCTGCTCATATACCTTGCTTGCTTCCGAATCTCCATTCGGCAGCCCAGGTGAGCATCCCGCAGCGGAGAGTGATCATGATGACCAAACAGTGCGTTGTCGCCGGCGCGTTGCTGGGCGCGGCCGTTTCGGGAGCGGCGCAATCAACGACGCCGCCCGCGTTGCCGGCGGATGCGGAAATCCGGCAAATCCTCGTCGACCGGATCGACGCCCAGCATCAGAGCGTCGGCATCGTCGTCGGCGTGATCGGGCCGGACGGCCGCCGCGTGATCGCCTACGGGCATTTGGAGAAGGGCGATCCGCGCCCGCTCGACGGCAACACGATCTTCGAGATCGGCTCGGAAACGAAAGTGTTCACGTCGTTGCTGCTGGCCGATATGGTCGAGCGCGGCGAAGTGGCGCTCGATGATCCGGTCGCGAAATACCTGCCGCCGGGCGTGAAGATGCCGCAGCGCAACGCCCGCGCGATCACGCTCGTCGATCTGGCCACGCACACCTCCGGCCTGCCGCGCGTGCCTTCGAACATGTCTCCCAAAGATCCGGGCAATCCCTACGCGGACTACTCGACCGAGCAGCTCTACCAGTTTCTTTCGGGCTACCAGCTCACGCGCGACATCGGCTCGCGCTACGAATACTCGAATCTCGGGGGCGGGCTGCTGGGGCACGTCCTGGCGCGCCGCGCCGGAATGGACTACGAGACGCTGGTGCGGTCGCGTATCGCCGATCCGCTGGGGATGAGCAGCACGCGGATCACGCTCACGCCCGAAATGAAAGCGAGGTTCGCCGCGGGACACAATGCCGCGCTCGATCCGGCCGAGAACTGGGACTTGCCCACGCTCGCGGGCCTCGGCGCTCTTCGATCGGACGCGAACGATCTGCTCACGTTTCTCGCCGCGAATCTCGGCTACACGAAGTCGCCGCTCGCCCCGGCGATGGCCGCGATGCTGAAGGTGCGCCGGCCCACCGGACAGCCGGGGCTGGAGATCGCGCTCGGCTGGCACGTCGCCACGAACAAGGGCAGGGAGATTGTGTGGCACAACGGCGGCACGGGCGGCTACCGCTCGTTTATGGGCTTCGATCCGAAGGCTCGCATCGGCGTGGCCGTGCTCTCGAATGCGTACACCAACGCAGGCGTCGACGACATTGGCTGGCACATCCTCGATGCAAGCATCGCCCTGCTGGCGCCGCCGAAGCAGCACAAGGAAATCACGGTCGATCCGAAGATCTTCGACAACTACGCTGGAACGTACCAGTTTGCGCCGGGCGTCAACCTGTTCGTTACGCGCGACGCCGATCATCTCTTCGCGCAGCTCACCGGGCAGGGGAAGCTGGAGATTTTCCCGGAGGGAGAGCGCGACTTTTTCCTCAAGGTTGTGGACGCGCAGATCACGTTCGTTACGGATGCGAACGGCCGCGCCACCGAGCTGATCCTCCATCAGAACGGCCTCGACCAACACGCCAAGCGCATCGAGTAAGCGCCCTCGCGGCCAGACGCCGGGCCGTCCGAGCGCGCCGGATTCCTTGACTCCTCGAGCGAACGGGATATGCTCCTGCCAAAGTTTCGATCCGGTGAAACGGGCCTCTCGGGTTCCAGCGTTCAAATTGCGAAGAAGGAGAAGCTCAACATGCTGAGAAGAATTGCGTTTGTGTTCGTCGTGCTCGCGTTGCTCCTGGCAATTTCCGGCCCGGCATTCGCGCAAAAGACGGCGGTCCAGCGCGTGGTCGTCGTCAAGACCGACAACCTTCCCGCCTATCTCGAGGGCTTGGATCGCGTCCGGGGAATCATGAAGAGGATGGGAGTTCCGGGGCAGATTCGCGTCTTCCAGGGAACGTACGCAGGGACCGGCGCGGGCACCATCATCGTGACGGTGGAATATCCCAGCATGGCCGCGCTCGCCGACGCCGACGCCAAAACGGCCGCCGACAAGGAATATCAGGCGTGGCTCAAGGACATGGCTAAGCTACGAACCATCACCGAGGACAGCATCTACAAGGAGCTTTAGCCCGCGCCGCGATCACTTGTCGTGGGCTTGGGCTGGAAGCCTGCGCGACGAACTCGCGAAGCGTCACGCCCAATTCCGAGTCGTACTCCAACGCGTACGTCTCGCAGCACGCGGCCCACAGCCAGACGTGCTGGACGAAATGCGCTCGTGCCAGTCGCGTTCTGTCAGCGGGGCGCTTCGGAAAACGGTAGAGCCAGCCCTCTCGATGATCGAAGGCCGCCGAGCAGTTGGGATTCGCGCAGTGGGCAATCATCGGCACGCCGTCCTTTCGACGGGGCAGGTGATCGGCGGACCGTCACCTACTAAGAGGTGAGTGCGACGACTTCTCGCGTGTCGATTTGGTCCAGGATGTAGCCGTTCCACGCGCTGAATATGAAGTACTGGCCCGGCGTTTCTGTTGCGATCTCGAGCATCCGCTCCTGAGCGCTGGCGAGGCCTGTCACCGTCTCCAGGCACCGGCCGGTCTTTTCGGGCGTGCCCGACCAGATGTCGAACGTTGTCTTATGCATCGGGATCATCCAAATCCTTCCAGGTTACTGTATACCGCGGCGCGATCCGGCGCGCAGTGACGCCCGTCACACCGGCTGCCCGCCGCCAACACGCCAACAGAGCAAGCTCCGCAGAGTCAGTACTCAACTGTCGTAGTACCGGCCGTTGACCTCTTCACCCATCACGGCATAGTCGCACTTCGAAGTTTCAAGCCGGTCCGATTTCCAGGAAAACCCGATGGAAGGCACCTCGACTTGTGCCTCAAGCTGACAGAATGCGCGGGTGCCGGTGAAACGAAAGTGCTTGGAAGCGTCTTCGAATCTCACGGGCTCTCCGCTCGATTTCCAGACCATCTTGAACGTCATTCGTGCCGGCGCGGCAATCGAGTCGAGAGCGGGCCAGCGCGGTTGATCGACGACGGGTACGTCCCGCATCTCGAGGGTGAAGTTGTCGCCGTCCGGACTGATTGTGAGTCCGCGCTCTGGAACCGGAACAACCCAGTACAAACCGGACGCTGAAATTGGCGGATGGCAATCGTGAATCTGATTCGCGGGGACGGCCTGTCCCCGAAACAGGGTGAGTCAAATATGCGTGAACGTTCCTTGCTGTGGCGTGCGCGCCGCCCAATACTCGCCCTGCATCACGCCGTAATCGGTCGTCGCTGTTCCGAAGGCGATTCGATTCCCGTGGTTATCGGTGCCCATGCCTGTAAACGTGCTGCTGCGGGCCACGCGCCCTTTGAAATGGTAAATGTGCGAGGGCTCGTAACCCGGCATGCCTGGCTGGTTGTGGCTTCCGTTCTTGTCGAGCCACGGAATTGGATACGGGTCGGATCCGCCGTTCGCTGTCGTCGGCTGTTGCCCCTGTAAGCCGGCGCCGGACAAAGGAAAGGCCAGCGGCAGCGAAGCCAAGGCAGCCGACTTCAGGATTCCCCTGCGACTCAGTTGTCGCCGCGATGTGCAACGAAGGTTCATTGGTCTCACCTCCAGCCAGACGATCCTTGCCGCAGCAGCGGGCCCGTCACATCGCCCTCCTTAGCAGTCCGATGCGGTCGAGGCTACGATAGACTCGACAAACTTTCCACCAAATCGCGGCCGCTCGAGTTGTTCAAGCCGTCCGGGTCGGAGGGTTGGGCTGCTCGCGTGTGCGCTTTCTCACCTCCTGATGAACGGCGGCGCCCAGATGGTTCAACACGGGCCAGGCCATTCTCGGCGAGCCGGCGCGTAGCAGGCAATATCCTGAAGGAAGTGCTTCTTGTTTCCTTCCGGTCCGGGGTTATACTCGGGCCATTCGACATCCGGTCGATATCGGCGCCTTCGCCGAGAAGGAGGTGATCCAGTGAGGTACGGTTTACGTTGACGCAGTAGAAGAGGCGCTTGTGATCACCCCGAGCGCCTCTCTCCTTTCTTCTATCCCTCGCAATACGCCCGCCCGTAGGGCCCGCCGCAACGCTTTCCGCGCAGAGGAGCCATGCCACTCAAATTTGAGGGAACATTTCGCGGGGCAGCTCCGTATCTCGTTCCAAGCAGGGCGGAGGAGGCCCGCACAACATGAAAGAGATCATGCGCAGGCGAACCCGGATCGCAGCGGCCTTGTGTTTGCTGGCCGCGGGAGTGATGGCTCTGGTGATTCCCGCAATGGCGGCGCCGCCGGAAAAATACTTGCACGTGCACGTTGACGACCCGACCGACGGAACCAAGGTCAACGTCAATGTTCCGCTCTCCATGGCGGAAAAAATTCTGCCGGCCATCAACAATCAGGATCTGCACGGCGGCAAGGTCTGGATTCGGCATGCGGACATGAGCGGCGTGGACCTTCGCGCGGTGCTGGACGCGGTCAAGACCGCCCCGGACAGCGAGTTCGTCACCGTGAAGGACAACGAGTCGGATGTGCGCGTGGCCAAGGCCAACGGCAACATTCTGATTCACGTGACCGACAAGAGGAACAAGGATCAGAAGGTCGACGTGACCGTTCCGATGAAGATCGTGGACGCGCTGGTCAACACCGAGAAGAACGACGAGCTGGACATCGCCGCCGCGCTGCGAGCCTTGAGCGATGCCGGCGACATCCTGCTGGTCACCGTGCAGGACGAAGGCCAGAAGGTCCGCATCTGGGTGGATTCGAAGAACACGCAGGACTGACCGGGGCCGAAGCGAAGGAGCGAAGCAATGATACTTCTGGCAAAGATCGCGCTGGGAATGGCCGGCGCGGCGGTGGCAGGCGCGGGCGTTCTGTGCAGCGAAGGCCTCGTCCAGGTGAAAGTGATCGAGAAGCAGCCGCAGGGCGTGCACATCCGCATGTTCGCTCCCGCGATGCTCGCCCCGATGGCCATGCATCTCGCCCCGCGGCAGAGCCTGGCGGAAGCGACTCGCGAAATACATCCATACCTGCCGGTGATTCGCGCGACGATGGAGAGTTTGCGCCAGGCGGACGACGTCGTGTTCGTTCAGGTGGAAGGTCCCGGCGAGCACGTCAAGGTGCAGAAGCTTGGCGGCTCGATCATCGTGGACGTGGACGACTCCGACGCGACCGTGCACGTGACCGCTCCCATTCGCGCGATCGCCAGCACGATGGAGCAGCTCGCCGCGGCCGACTCGAATTCGCTCTAGCGGCCAGTCGAGCCAGGCGGCGCGGGCGCCGGTTTTACGATGGTCGTCACGCGACCGTTGACAACCGGGTCCCTGTCCTCGGCAGGCTCGCATTCCTGCTCGTTCTCTTCCATTCGATTCAGGTCCTTCACCCGCACCCACTTGATCGTCAGATTCATGGGCTTCGCCAGCGCCAGCGGATCGTCGACGGCAAACTGAATCTGCATCTCGTCGCGATTGACCATCCGGATGCGCTCGACCGAGTGAAACTTCTCGCTGAATGGACCCGCATACGCAAAAAGCTCTTCGCCGGACGCCAGTAGCATCCCCGCCCGCTTCACCGAGATGGTGTCGATGACCAGCGTGTCGCCCTCCCAGTGCCCGACCGAGTCCCCCTCGTTCGTGGGCCACAACTCATCCTTTGGCGGATGCGACCGGCCGTCGGTATAGATGTGCCGCATTGCGCCGAGACTGCTAACGAGCGTGGCTTCCTCGGGCGTGACCCGCCACTCGTAATATCCCGGTTCCATCGTTGCGGGAAAATGAGGCACGGGGTTGCACCCCGAACTGCCTCCGGGCGCGCTCGGGTCGGGAGAAAAGACCGCGTCCAGCCTCTTCCTGAATTGATCGGCTATCGGTTGCCACGCGGGCGTGTACGACGGCTGCATGGCGGCCGCATACGCCTTCGCCTTGCGCAGGCCCTCCGGGCCGAATTGCTGCCCGTCCAGCTCGTCGGTCATCACATCGAATTGCCACATGCCGGACCAGTCCGGCAGCCTGGCGAAGGCCTCGTTGCGTTGCTTCGAGGATTTCTGCGCTTGCGCGGAGGAAATGCACGCGGCCAGCAGCGTGCCGATTACGATCGCTCGCCGCATCATCATCGCCCTCCCGCCGTCGTACTGCTTTGATAGTTGTCCGGCACCCTTCCGATGGGCTTGCCGTCGGGACCGAGCGCGTACACGACCTGGCCGCCCGTCCGGCCATCGCGCAACGGATTGATGACGACCGTGATCTTGTCTCCCGGCTTGATGCATTCAGGCTTCCAGCCGTGGCGATACAGCTCCAGCGGCGCGCCCATCTCGAGACCCCATTCCACGGGCGCGGCTTTCGGGTCGCTCGGGTCTGGCACGAGCAGTTGAATCCAGCAGTGCGGATTGTTCCACTGGAATTCCTTCACCGTGCCGACCAGCGTCACTTGCTTTTGCGAGTCGAACATCGCGTGCGAATGGTGAGCGAGTGCGGGGCTTGCCGTCAGGATCGCGGCGACGGCGATGAGGTTGCACTTCAGCAACCGGCTCATTGGTTCCTCCACGGCTCGGGAATTCGAGTCCTCACTCGGGAGCACAGCGTTGGGCCTTGTCGCGCGAGCCTCTGCCTCTAAATCGATGGTGTCCGATGCGAACGTTTCGTTTCTGCGTCGTCTCCGGGGGCGCGATTGACCCCGCGCCTCACTTCTTGAGCGCGGACTGCCAGTTCAGCACGACCGTGAATCTCGAAGCGGCCTTCGCGCTTTCGGGAGATGGCTGCGCCATGATGAAGCGCTTGCCGTCGCGAGAAACGTCCCAGAAGAGAACGCCGGGTGGCACCTTGAAGAGCGGCTTCGGGACTCCCGCCTGAAAAATGCCGCTGGTGTTCACGTCCACCGCCATCGCCGTTCCATCGGACGAAATGTAGAACAGTTCCTTGCCGTCCCCTCGCCAGAGGGCGACGTTCCCGCCGCCCTTGGACACCATCCACTTTCCGGAGACAGGCGTCTGCCCGCCGGAAGACGATCCGCTTGCGATAGATGGGTCGAACGGGCGAACGTAGATCTCTTCCTTTCCGGATTCGTCAGACGTGTAGGCGATCCAGCGGCCGTCCGGAGAGAAGCGGCCCACTGCCTCGCTGAAACTGGATTGCTCAAACGGAACGGCCTTGTGCTCCACGCCGGCCGCCACGGGGACGATCCAGACTTTGCTCGGCGGCACGGGATTGAAGAACAGCAAGTACCGCCCGTCCGGCGAAAAGCTGCTCGGAACTTTGTGCATCTGGGACTTGAGCAAAACCTCCTCGTTGCCGGCCAGGTTCGAAGGTTTCTCGTAGAGGTTGAAGAACCCGTCGGCGTTTCTCTGCGCGCCATACACGATGCGGTTGCCGTCCGGCGACCAGACCGGGTGGGAGTCGGACCCCGAGTCGAACGTGAACCTTGTCGTCACGCCGCGCGCGAACTCGTAGAGCCAGATGTTGGTGACTCCGGGGCTTTGCGGATCGTTCCGCTCGAACGCCACCTGTTTTCCGTCGGGCGACAGTTCCAGGGTGCGATACGCGCCGATGTCCCCAAAGGCTCCGAGATTCTTTCCTTCGCGGTCGAACCAAGCCAGCTGGCCCACGATGATGCCTCTGACCCCCAGCCCTGCCGCGGCTTGCGGGCCGGTCGCGTAGGCAAGGACGTTCGTGGAGGAGGCGGAGAAACTGGTGTTCGGAACATTCTCGGCGATGGGCACAGCGTCACCGGTCAGCTCGAGACGCTGGGGGTCGAACGGCTGCACCATCAGCGTCCCAATCGCCCCGGGATTGGCAGCCGCGCCGCGCACGTAGATCAAATAGCCTCCCGATCCGCTCGCGGACGGCGCATACACACCGGGAAGAATGCCCGGCAGCAGGGTCTTCCAGTCCGGGTCGCCGGGCTTGCTGCCTAGAGATCCCGTATGGACGCCAACGTCGGCTACCGAATTGGGGCCGGAACCGCCAGCTGACAGATAGATGAAATGGCGGCCATCAGGCAAGAAAGAGGGTAGGACCGCGAACCCGCCGCTGGTCAGGTCCGAAACCGTTCCGCCGGCGGCGGAGACCTCCCTCAAGCCCATGGACGATCCGAACACAATCTCATCATTGCGGTTCCACGCGCCGCCCATGACGGTGGGTGCGTCGCAAAGAGTTTGAGCAGGCCCTCCTGTAACGTCCACTTTCATCAGCTTTCCGGCGGTGGGGTAGGCGATGTAGCGGCTGTCCGGCGACCAAAAGGGAGGACCGCCCGCGCCTTCGGTTCCGTCGACGGGCCGCGCTTCCAGCGAGTCCAGCGACCGCACCCACAGGCGGGGCTGTTGCCGCTCTGCGACGGCTACGAAAGCGAGCTTGGTGCCGTCGGGCGAGAGCGCGACTCCGCCGCGCGAACTTCCGCCCTCGGGCAAAGCCACGTCAAAGCGCGTGAGGTTGGCGGCGGGCGGCGCCCTGCGTACGTCGAGATAGGCGAGCGCAGCGGTGGCGAGCACGAAAACGCCCGCAACTCCCCAGCCCAGCCACATCCGCAACGGTTTCGCAGCCGGTTGCGCGGCTCCGGAGAGCGCCGCGGCGCCTTCGGGCGCGCCCGCGATCACTTCGTCGAGCGAAATGCGTGCGTCGCCGATGTCCCGCAGGCGCTGCTTCGGATCCTTTTGCAGGCAGCGCTGCAGCAGTACCCGCACGCGTATCGGCGTCGCCGCGGGCAGCAGCGACCATTCCGGCTCGTTCTTCAGAACAGCCGCCAGCGTCTCCGTCGTCGTATCGGCACAAAACGCCATCTTCCCGGTCAGCATTTCGTACAGCACGCAGCCGAACGCCCAGATATCCGCACGGCGATCGACCAGCTTTCCCTTGGCCTGCTCGGGCGACATGTACGAGGCCGTCCCCAGCAGGAGGCCGGCTTCGGTCGCCATCCGGCTCAGCGTCGGTGAGTTCGCCAGTTCCGCGTCGGCGTCTTCGCCCGCGATCGCTTTCGCCAGGCCGAAGTCGAGCACTTTCACCGTGTCGTCGCGCCGGACTTTGATGTTTGCGGGCTTCAGATCGCGATGAACGATGCCGTGCTCGTGCGCGTATTCAAGCGCTTCGCAAATCTGCTTCGCGATCTGGAGCGTCTCTTCAATCGGAATCGGGCCCGCGTTGATGCGGTCGGCGAGCGTCGGCCCATCGACCAGTTCCATCACCAGCGAGCGGCTGTTCTCGGAATCCTCGAGGCCGTAGATCGAGGCGATGTTGGAGTGATTCAGCGCCGCCAGAAGCTTGGCTTCGCGCTGGAAGCGAGCCATGCGCTGAGCGTCGCGCGAGAATTCGTCCGGCAGAACCTTGATGGCGACGTCGCGGCCAAGCTTCGAGTCCCGCGCGCGATACACCTCGCCCATTCCTCCCGCGCCCACCGCGGAAAGAATCTCGTACGATCCGAGCCGGGAGCCTATTGATAGCGGCATACAGTGCCATGGATTCTACATGAGATGCCCTAACTGTCGAGGAAAAGGCGGCAGACAACGGCGAGCGCAACGCGCAGTTAGACGTGGATCGACGCGCCGTGAATGAGCCGGGCTTCGTCGCCGCAGAGAAACAGAATGACGCGGGCGATATCCTGCGGCTTCGGCCATTTTGCGAAATCGGCCGTCGGCATCGCTTTGCGGTTCGCTTCCGTGTCGATGATGCTGGGGAGAACCGAATTCGCGCGGACGCCCGTGCCTTTCAAGTCGGCCGCCAGCGAGTCGATCATGGCCACCGCAGCCGATTTCGACGCAACGTACGCCGCCGACGCGCCGGCATGGTCGATGGCGGCCATCGACGCGATGTTTACAACCGCTCCGCGGCCCTGCTTCAACATAGCGGGAACCACGTTCCGCGAGAGGCAATAGCCTGAGTAGAAGTTGAGCGCGAACATCCGCTCGAAAACTTTCGGTTCGGTCTCCCAAAGTTTCGAGCCTGCGGCATATCCGCCCACCGTGTTGACCAGCACGTCGAGACTTCCGTGCTTGGCGAGAATCGACCCGACCATTCCGCGCACATCGTCATCGCTGGTGACGTCTGTGCTGTAGCCCTCGAGTCGCGCGGAGTGGCTCGTGCCGGCCCATTGACGCAGGGCTTCGAACTCGACCGCGTTCTTGTAAGTGGCGATGACCTGCGCGCCCTCTTCGAGGAACACCAGACTCACGAACCGGCCAAGCCCGCCGGTCCCTCCGGCCACCAGCGCCACTTTTCCGGAATATCGATCGGTCATCGCCGCCTCGCCGCTTTCCGAATGGGCTGAAAGTTTGTCCCCGCCGGTCTCGCCGTGTCAACCGCCCCGCGGCCGAGGCAACTTCGCCTAGAGACGGCTCAGCCCGGGCAGGCCGAAGTGGAGGCGGCCAGAGTTCACGGCCGTGTGATCCTTCTGCGTGGTGACGTGCGTGCGAATCACCGCCAAATTCCGGAAGTAGCGCCCGAGCAGCGCGGTCTTCGCTGCGGCGGAGGTTCCGCTGGTGCGGAACATCAAATCGACGGCCTCCCAGCAGAGCCGCACGCACTGCTGCTCGATCTGCAGGAACCGGCGGTCCTGCTCCTCGGAGAAGGGAACTCCCTCTTCGCCCTCGCGGCGCGCGCATTCGATGTAGTCCGACGCCATCTGGAACAGCGCGGCCTCGGCCGTGTCCACCAGAGAACGAGCCTCGCCGTAGTGGCGCTGAAACTCGGCCTCGTCGGCGCGCTTGCGGAACGGCGCGAAGCTCGCCGCCTTGTTCTGGAGAATTTCCTCGTAGATATCCAGCGCGCCCCGCCCGATCCCCACGCACACGGCGACCAGCTCCGAGACCAGCATCGACGTGACTCGTCCCCGGTAAAACGGATTCTTGTGCAGCAGGCTTCCCGGCCGCGGGTGGATTGTCGCACCGGTGGCGGTCCCAACCATCATCGCTCGGTACGCGGGAAGGAACATTTCCTCGACAACCACGCGGCGCGAGCTCGTCCCCTGCATGCCGAAGACGTGCCAGTTGTCCACGATCTGATACTGATCGCGATCGAACAGCGCCATCATGACGCCGAGCGGAGCCGGCGAGTTCGGGTCCTGAATCACCGACAGGCCGATGAAATGCGTGGCCAGATCGCAGCCGGAGGCGTAGTCCCACGCCCCCTTGATGCGGTAGCCGCCGTCGACTGGGACGGCGACTCCCGACGGGATCGCTACGCCGGGGCAGCGGAATTCGCCGCGCTCGCCGAAGCCCTCTCGCTGGCCGGCTTCGGGATAGGACGCCAGCAGAAACGCATGGCCGGCCGTCAGCGCGAGCACCCAGCCGCTGTCCGAACAGCCGCGCGAGATGGCGATCATCACTTTCAGGAAAGTCGGAAGGCCGAACTCGTATCCACCGAAGCAGCGCGGTTGCAGGATGCGATAGAAGCCGGCCTCGATGAATCGTCGGTTCGTGTCTTCGGACACCTGCCGCACGGCTTCGCACTCCGCCTGGCGTTCGCGCAGCAACGGGCGCATCACTTCGGCGCGCCGAATGATTTCGTCCGGGGTGAGGCCCGGCTCCGGCGGCGGGATCGCGGGATGCGCGGCGGCGGCCGTGCTGTCGATCATGTGCGGCTCCTGAATCGGGCGTGGCCGGAATTGCGTGCCGGGGAGTATACAGCGTGCCTGCGCTCGCCTGCATCCGGTTCCGCCGCGGGCGCGAGGAGCAGCGTGCGCAGCGTTGCGCGCCTGCCGCGCCGCCAATCGTGTAATCTCCTTCGACTTCAGCACGTAGGAAAAGACAGAGCCGCACTTCAGCCGTGGTTAGCGCTCCTTTCGGAAGAAATCGAGGCAGCTGATGGCAGTCGTCGTTCGAGCCGTGATCATCGGCACGGTTATCGTGCTCGTCGGGACGATCCCGCGCGACCTGTTCTACTGGGCGAATCTGCATTTCTATGCGAGTGTGCCGTGGGCGGCGCCGGTCACGGCCGCCTACCTGTGGTTCTTCTGGCGGTATCTCCGGGGAGCGGGCCCGCCGGCGGAAACTTCCGCGCAGCGGCGCACCAGCTTGCGCGCGAACCGCCTCTCGGCGCGCCAATGGACGTGGGCGCTGCTCGCGGGCGTGCTCGGCTTGGTCGCGCTGGTCCTCGCGCTGCGCGTGGCGAACCGCATGGTGGCGCTGCCGCAGCAGGGGATTCCCGACCTTTCGCACGTGCCCCGGATTACGGTGCTGACTTTGTTGCTGATGGGCGCGCCGTTCGCCGGAGTGATCGAGGAATCCGCGTTTCGCGGATATATGCAGGGACCGATCGAGCGGCGGTACGGCCTGCTCGTCGCGATCCTGATTACCGGGACGATGTTCGCCCTGGTGCACCTGGATTTCACGCCGATCCTGTGGCCCTACTATGTGGCCGTCGCCGCGATCTACGGCACGGTGGCCTATGCGACCAACTCGATCTTGCCGGCCATCGTGCTGCACACGGCGGGAAACGTTTTCTCGAACCTCGATCTATGGCTGCACGGCCAGGCCGAATGGCAGACGCCCTCGGCCGGCGCGCGGCTGATCTGGAAAACGGGCGCCGACGCGTCGTTCTCGAGGACGGTTGCGGCGCTCGCCATCCTTGCAGCCGTCGCGGTGTGGGCGAACTACAAGCTCATTCACCTGGAGCGCAGGACGGCAACCTGACTCCGGCCTGCTCAGGGGCGACGAACAGCGGCTCCACGCGCGCTCAATCGCTACGCTCCTTCGGCCATGCGCACGTCGCGCTCGACGGCGCCTTCCAGCAGCTTCTTCGCCGCCTGATACGCCGGGCTTTCGAACGTCGCGACCGCCTTTTCGAGGCTGTCGAACTCGATCACCACGCACCGCTCGTTCAGCCCCGCGTCGTAGCTTCTTGCCGGCATGCCCCTCACCAGAAACCGGCCTCCGCCGGCGATGATCGCCGGTCCGGCCAGCTTTCCGTAGGCGGCCAAAGCCTCCGGATTCGAAATCGAGCGGTACAGCGTAATCCAGTATCCTTTGCGCATGGTCGCTCCCTCCCGAAATCAGCGCCGCCAGTCTATCCCGGATTCGCCGGCCGGCGCGCCCATAGCGTGTCGCGACGGCCGCACCGGGCGACGCCGGATCGGTGCTGGGAATTCGTCGGGCGCGCCGGCGAGGCGGCAATTGCATGTGTTGACACACGGCGGCCGATCGTCGCTAGTGCAGCTTCGCGTATTCGAATTTCGCCTCTTTGAGGATGGAAGGGTCCGGGTCAGCGCTCTTCCGGAGAGCGAGGAAATCCTGATAGGCGGCTCTCGCCTTGGCGGCCACGGCCCCCTGATGCGCGGCCAGATTCGCCTGACCGCCCAAATAGATTGGCAGGCCGCCGAACACCGGCGTCAAATGACGACTGGCGCTTCGTCCAACTCAGCTACGGGCAGACCATGCCGATCGGCATCGCCCGCGACACGATCGAAAGGTCCAGCGCATTCACAATTCCATCGTGATTCAAGTCGGCGCCCGCATTGAATCCCGTCTGGCCCGTTCGTTTGCCGAACGCTGCCTTGACCGCATACAGGTCGAGACAATTCACCTCTCCATCGCCGTTCGCGTCGCCGGTCACGGCGACCACGGTGACGCCTACCGATGGCGACGAACTGGGAGCGTTGCTGCCGTTGCCGCCGTACATCGCGGTGACGGTGTGAGGACCGAGCTTCAGCGAGCTGGAGGCCATGGACGCCTGGCCGGTGCTGCCCAGCGTTCCGACGTCGGCCAGCAGCCCATCCACAAGGAAGGAAACCGATCCCGTTGGCTGCGCTCCGCTGCCGGTGACCGTGCTCGTGAAGGTGATGAGGTGAGTCAATGGAACCTGACTGGCCGAGGGAACCAGGGTCGTCGTCGTAGCGCCAAGAGCCGAACAGTTGTTTCCACAGGCAGTCACCAGCGCCTGTAGATCCAGGCTGTCGATCTTGCCGTCGCCGTTGATATCCCGTGCATCGTTCGGGCCCGTCGGCGTGTTGCCGAGCATCATTTCCAGAAGGAGAAGATCCTCTTGCGTGACCAGGCCGTCGCCGTTCAGGTCGCCCTTCACATTTGTTGGACCCACCGTTTGCAGAGTTGTGTTCAGGCCTTGGTAAGAAGCGGTGACGGACCCGGTGCCGGGCGCCAGGCCCGTCATCAAGCCGGTCGAGTCAATCGACGCCACGGCCGGATTTCCGCTGGCAAAGGTCAACTGAGTGGACTTGGTAATGTCCAGAGTGGATCCATCCGCGAAAGTGGCCGTAACGCCGACTCTCTGCTGCTGTCCCGCGTAGCCGAAAGCAACCAACGACTGCTGGAAATTGATGGCCGTCGGCGTGGAGCTCGGCTCGATGTCCACGGAGACCGGAGGAGAAATGACGATGGTCTCGTTGGCAATCAGACCAACCGCAACCAGATTCCGGGGACCAATCACCTTTGACGGAACGGGCAAACTGAGCGTGTACGGGGCCGTCAGCTGATACGCGGTCATGCCCATGTCTTGCGCGCCCACTTTCACCCCGATCACGACGCCCCCGGTGACCGTCGCCGTGACGTTGATCGTCGAGCCCGGCGCATAGATGGATCCGTTCGTGGGACTCGTGATGGAAACCTGCTGCGCCTTTGCGGCGGCAACGCACGCAAAGGACAGCACGGCAGCCACGAACGCCCTGATCGCGAAAACAAGATTTGCTCTGCTCATCGGAATCTCCTAGTGGGCGTTGGACCAGCGCGCGCTGGTCACGGACTCGTTGAGCAACGACAGACCGATATTGGTATTGGTGCCTTGGTCGAGCGAGCCGGCAAATCCAAGATTGATGACTGGAATGGAGATATTGCTGTGCGCGAATCCAACGGAGATGTCCGCCGTGGAGCCGGGTGCGTACGGCCCGACCTGGCTGGTCACCGAGACGATCAGATCGTTCTGCCCCTGGAACGCGTCGGTCGGTCCGCCGAAGAACTGGGCGAATGAGAAGAGCGGCGGCTTGGGGCTCTTGCCCGACCCGAAAACCGAGAAACACGCGTCGGCGGCCGTTGCCAGGACCTCGGTGATAGGGTTCGCATAGTAGGCGCTGAGGGCGTCCGGTACGATGGTCACGCCGTTCACCAGAAGGTTCGCGGTGATCGTTTGCCCGGAACTCGTGTAGCTGGCAACGGCATGCTTCGGGTAGCCTACCGGCGCCTGATTGAAGTGGTCGAAGAATGGGCTGCCCGGCGCCAAATCGAAAACGGCGCCCGCCACCGGGGTCCCGATGGTTTGAAGTTCGGTCCTGCAAGCATCGGAGCTGCCGTTCAGTCCCGTGGCGAACTCGCTTCCCAGGTACGGGGTATCGAACGTCATCAGCTTGTGGATGAAGCCCTGCCCGTAATTCGACGGCACTTTGAACGCCGGAACGCTAGCCATGTTGTTGGAGATGAGCCCGCCCATGCTGTGCACGATGAAGTCGAATTGCGCTGCGGCGGCCGGCAGCTTGACGGCGTTGTTTCCCAGCTTGAAGCTGCTCAAGAAGGCTTCGGCTTCCCCCAGCACGATCCCCGTATTCTTGCCGATGCTGTCCCCGGCGGTTCCGGCGTAGTCCGCTCGGTAGGTGCTGAGTCCCGGCAAGGCGGTGGTAAGGGCCGTATCGAAATCACTCCACGTGCCCTGGCTGCTCCACACGCCGTGCACGAAGAGGACCGGCGGCCGCAGAATCGTCAGCGGGATGCCGCCGTAGACGCTGCTCGTGGTCGTGTCGTAGATAAGAATCCCGGCGTTGCGGCTGCCCGAAAACGTGTCCGATACCACCGAAGAGCGCACAAAATCGATCGGCGCATTGTATTCGGCGAACGCGTAATTGATCCCGCCTACGCTTTGGACGTTTGCGATCACGATCGAAGGCCCTGCGTTCACGCCGCCGGCCAAAGGCGTTAACACGCCGTCCTCGCCGGTTGTGGGTGCGATGTTGTTGTTCTCGTCCAGCAGGATGATGAAAATCTGATCTCCGGTCACCATGCCCTGAGTGCGAATGACGACCTTTGTGACGCCATCAGCCGCCACCGCGGAAACCAGCCTGCCACTGTCGCTTAGGATCTGCGCACTGCCCGTGATCGTATTATTCGGCAGAAGCAGGGATGGAACCGGGTCCAGCGCCTGAACTCCGCCGCTGCATCCCAACGGGGGCGAGGCCTGGCCCGAAAGCGAAATGGTGAGCGCATACGCTCCCGAGGCAACTACGTTGGCGTCCCTCTGAATGCCGAAATAGAGATAGCCGCCCGACACGGGCAGCGGCCCCGCACCGGTCCCGGGGTTTATGAGGCCATTCGGGAAATCGCCGGTGGAACTGGCATTGCACTGCTTCGGCGAAAGGCCCATGACCAGCGCCCCGTAGGCTCCCACGAGCGTCGCTGGACCCGGGGGAAACTTCAGCTGGCCGGGGCTCGGCGGCAGCCCGGGAGGAAGCGCCACGTCCCTGAGAAAATCGAAGTAGCTCTGGTCGGCTTGGCTATCGGGAGCCGTTTGGATCACGCCGACCGCGTTCACCGTAAACGTCCCGGAGCCGTTCGGGTCGGTGAGACTCACCGTTCCCGTCGCATTGACCGTGACGGTCTCTCCCTTCGGCACGAAGATACCGGTCGGAGCCATGAACGTCACTTTCTTGCTGTCCAGGTCTAATTTGGTCTGGCAGAGCGCCGCCGGCGCCCCTAGAGTGAAAAGTACGAGGCCGAGCAACGTACGTTTGAACATGACCGCTCCCCTCAGGACTTGCTTCGAGCATGTCAAGAGCCCTCTGCTAGGAAGGCTCTGATCGATTTTTGTGTGGATGATGTGTCAGCGCGTCGGCAGCTGCAAGGCGATCTAGGCAGGTGCGATTGCGTCGCGTGTGTACTTGCGTCCTGCGAATAGCGCCGCAAGACTCGTGACGCCCAGGAACAGCAGCGGCAAGCTCGAAGGCTCGGGGACGTTCGACGATGACGCCTGCGTCTGCACCGTCACGGAGCCGTTGTCGATGGTGTCGCCAAGAATGTCTCCCTGCGAATCGATCAGATATTCGGTCCCGCTCACGATGGTTATCGGGCTGGTTCCATCGCCGATTGCCGTGAACGTGAACACAAACAGAGTGCCATCGCTGCTGACTCCGGAGGGCACGCCGTATAGTGAATCCCCGTTGAATGTGACCGTTCCCCCTACGTTGTCGATGTCGCCCGGTATGAAACTCGTCGGCCCGCCCATCGGCAGCAGCGGCCCTTCGGAAACGCTGGTGGCTTCCAGCACGGAGGGATCGAAGTCCAGATCAAGTCCCACCGTGTACAAGTCCGTGGCGCCGGTAACGACCACGTCCACGGTGAAGGTGTCGCCAGGGCTTACAGTTGCAGGGCCCGAAACGCTCAAAATGGCATCGGCAGAGCAGCTTATGGGAATGAACAGGAGCAGTGCGGCAATCGCGATCGCCGCGGAAACGACAGGTTTCATCATGGGTCCTTATTTCCTCTGCGTTTTCACACTGAGTTAGTGGGGCCCGGAGATACAAGAAAACTCTAATGCGAAACGGACGCCGATCATACCCGCGCCCTCTTTCGTGTCAAGCTGAATTGCGCGTTCTAGAACTCACAAACCGCGTGTTGGCCCCGCGAAATTAAGGACCGGCTTTCTTGAAGGCCTGGTGAACACAGTCGTCCGAGAACAGAATGGCGCCCCGATAGATTCGCGCGCGCGAAAACCTGTTCGTTTGGACAGGTGGTCTTGCGACACGGCTGGCCCCGGCGATCCCCGGCAACGGCGCGATCCGTGTCTATGATCGAGTGAGGTCAAACGGGGCAACCATGATTCACTCAATGGGCTTGAGCGGATCGTTCTGCAGAACCATTCCGTCAATCGCGCTGCGGATTTCGATTCGGATTGCGGCCATCATCGTCATCGCGCTCGCTTTTTCGGCATCCGTGCTGGCGCAGGATTCGCAAACTCCGGAGGCGCTGCCCGGGCAGATCATGGGCACCGTTCTCGACGTGAACGGCGATGCCGTGCCCGGCGCAACGGTCACGCTCGCGGGCCCTCAACCCTCCGATCACCGCACCGCCACGACGAACGAGAACGGATTCTTCAAGTTCGACGGAGTCACGCCGGGCGTTTCCTATCAGGTCGCCGTCAGCGCCCAGGGCTTCGCGGACTGGACCTCCGCCGTCACGCTCAATTCGGGCGAAGTGAAGATGTTCTCCAGCGTCCAGCTCGATCTCGCGGCGCAGGAAACAACCGTGCGAGTGAGCGCGGACACGACGGAGATCGCGACCGAGCAGATGAAGCTCGAGGAGACCCAGCGCGTTTTCGGCTTCATCCCGAATTTCTACATCTCGTACGAAGGCGACAATTTCGTGCCTCTCACCGCCGGTGTGAAGTTCAAGCTCGCGCTTCGAGTCTCGCGCGATCCGGTCACCATCGCCGGAGTTGGATTCGTAGCGGCCATCAGGCAGGCGAACCGTTATCCGGACTACGGCGAGGGCATGAAGGGGTACGCCGAGCGGTTTGGCGCGACGGCCGGCCCCGCCTTCACCGACATCATGATCGGCGGCGCGATCCTGCCGTCGCTGCTGCACCAGGATCCGCGCTACTTCTATCAGGGAACCGGCACGACGGGTTCGCGGCTGCGGCACGCGATCCTGGGTCCGTTCATCTGCAAGGGCGACAACGGAAGATGGCAGCCGAACTACTCAAGCGTGGGTGGCGATCTGGCGGCCGCCGGGATTTCCAACCTCTACTTTCCGAAGCAGAATCGCGGCGCCGGGTTCGTGTTCTCCACGTTCGGCATCGGCACGGCCGAGCGCATCATCTCGACTGTGGGCCAGGAGTTCGTCCTCAGCAAGTTCACCCATCGCGGTACCCGCGTCGATTAATCTCACAGACTCGGACGGGGCAGCCGGCGACCGCCTAGCGGCGAGGCGAGAGGGGAAAATTCTTCAGCAGCCAGTCGACGGTCAGCTTTGCGTAGGATTCCGCCAGCGGGCCGGGCGTCAGATAGTGGCTCGCGCCCTTCACCCAGACCAGATCGCGCTGCGGCGACGCCGTCAGGCTGTCGTAAATCTTCTGCGCGTTCGGCGGCAGCGCCAGCTCGTCCGCGTCGCCGTGAATCACCAGCGCCGGCACTTTGATCTGCGGCCCGAATTTCACCGAGCTGGGCGCGCTCGGATCGCTCGGCGCTCCGAAATAGCTGATCAGCGATTTCGCCGTGCCCATCACGGACACCGCGCCCGGAAACCAGTTGTCGAAGTTGACCGGCTGGTTGCCCTTGCCCTGCGCGACCAGCTCGCGCGCGTGCTTGAGCGTCGCTTCCAGACGCTGCTTGTCCGCGTCGCTGTTGCGAATCTGAAACTCCAGATACGGCGACGGGATCGACGCGACGAAGCCCACCGCCTTGACCGCGGGATCGTTCCGCTCCGCCACGTACTGCGCCATGCGAGCGCCGCCCAGGCTGATGCCGAGAACCGCGATCCGCGTGTAGCCTCTCGATTTCGCGAACGCCACGAACGCGGCGATGTCCTTCACCGCGTCGCTGTACTCCGAGTACGCGTTGTTGTACGACGCGCGCATATTGGAGAGCAGAAACGCGTAACCGCGGTCGATCAACAGCCTGGCCAGGGGCGTGTAGTCATGCGCCGGAAAGAACGCCGCTCCCGTGGTGCCGCCGGGCACCATGACGACGAGCGAATCGCCGGGCCGCTGCGGCTCCCAGATCAGGCCGTTCAGCGCGGCTCTGTCTTCCGCCTCGATGCGAATCAGTTCCGCCAGGTTTCGCGAGCTTGCAATCGGTGTGGCCGCCATGCCGCAGACTATAGTCCAGTCGTGCTCCCCGGATCAAGGATTCGAGAAAAGGCCCCGGGCGCATCCGTCCGGCACCCAGCGCTGCGTCCGTTCCGCCGTCCTTCCGGGCCGGAGTCCTCGGATCTATTTCACCGGTCCTGAGCCGGTGATCAGTATCTCCACAAGCCTCTTGGCGCTTTGCTGCCAGTCAGGGCTGGATGCCACGTTGCAGACACCGACAAGAGCGCGCAGAAGATCGATGGGGTCCAGGTCCTTTCGTATGTCCCCGCTGTCCATGGCTCGCTTCACCAGCGCGCGAATCGCCCGATGGATCTGAACGTAGGAAGACTCGAACGCCTTCTTGGGATCGCTCACCAGCGAATTCAGTGCGGGCGCGATCAGCTTTTTCGTCCCGATGGCATCCACAAACAGCAACAACCAGGCTCGCAGCGCTTCGATCGGCGGCAGTTCTTTGGCCAGCTTCCCTTCCGCCGCGGCCAGCTTTTCCAGCTCAGACTGATAGACCGCCTTCAAAAGCGCGTCGCGCGTCGGAAAGTGACGGTACAAAGTTCCCGGTCCGACTCCCGACTCTTTGGCGATGTCGTCCAGACTCGTTTCCGCGCCCCACCGCGTAAACGCCTGCTTGGCCACGTCCAGAATGCGCTCGCGATTGCGCTGCGCATCGGCGCGCTGTCTTCGCCCGGCGGATTTTGAAGCCTTCGCGGCCATCCTGAAAACACTTGTAACCGGAGACAGTCTCCGGTAATCTAAGCATTCGGAGACACCCTCCGTTTTACTGGAAGCGCGCGGGACCGTCAATGCCGGATTACCGAACTCGGGCAGATCGCATACCAAGGGAGAACAGACGATGCGTGTATTCGTTACAGGTGCTACAGGTTTTGTCGGTTCGGCTGTCGTCACAGAGCTCATTCATTCGGGCCATCAGGTGCTTGGTCTTGCGCGCTCCGACGCGGGCGCGCAGTCGCTGATCGCCGCTGGCGCGGACGTGCACCGCGGCGATCTGGGAAACCTGGAGAGCCTGCGCAGCGGAGCAGCCAGGTCGGACGCGGTGATTCACACGGCCTTCAATCACGACTTCTCCCAGTACGTGGCCAACTGCGAGGCCGACCGGCGAGTGATCGAGGCGCTGGGCGACGCCCTCGCAGACTCGGGCAAAATCCTGATCGTTACTTCCGGTACGGGCATGGCCAACTCGGCGCCGGGCGTTCTCTCCACCGAGAGCGATGAGCCGCCGAGTTCGAAAGCGGTGCCCCGCGCGGCTTCCGAGGAGGCGGCCGTTTCGGTGGCGGCTCGCGGCATCCGCGCCGCCATCGTGCGGCTTCCCCAGGTCCATAACACCGTGAAGCAAGGTCTCGTCACGTTGGCAATTCACATCGCCCGCGAGAAGGGCGTCTCGGCGTACGTCGGCGATGGGCGCAACCGATGGCCCGCGGCTCATGTTCTCGATACGGCGCGCCTATATCGGCTGGCGCTGGAGAAGGCGGACGCCGGCGACAGGTTTCATGCCGTCGCCGAAGAGGGAGTGCCTCTCCGAGAGATCGCGGAGGTGGTTGGGCGAGGCCTGAAAGTGCCTGTGGTTTCTATCTCGCCGGAAGAGGCCTCCGGGCACTTCGGCTGGCTCGCGGCGTTTGCTGGGCGGGACGTTCCGGCCTCCAGCGCGCAGACGCGGAAGAAGCTGGGATGGAATCCCACCGGCCCCGGTCTCATCGCCGACCTGGAGAACATGAGCTATTCCCGCGCCTGAAAGACGAAGGGAAAAATGTGCAAAGTCGCCCTTTCCAGCGAAAAGTCAGGCCCGAAGTCCCGCTTCTTCCGTGGCCGATCGGTCGGCGCGCCGCGCCCGCGTCGCCCACTGCACTCGCGGCGCTGGCCTGCTGTCACGCGATCGCTTCCGAAATTAGCCCGGCCGCTGGATCATTGCCGCAAAGATCCGAACCGGATCGGCAACAACTGTCGGAGCCGGCCTTCTCGCAGCCAGATTCCCAGCCAGGCAATCATGCTGGTCGACAGCGGCACTACCACCGGAAAGTAGTAATGGATGCGCACGTATGCGGCGATCGCTCCGCCGAGATAGCCGGTGAGAAGCACGGCGCCCAGAACGGAGGTGCGCGGAATGAGGAACAGGATCAGCGAGCCCAGTTGCAGACATGCGAGAAGCGTCAGTGCGCTCACCGGCCAGCCGATTTGGTCGAATGCCTTGACATAGAACGGGGCTCGGGTGAGTTTCCAGGTGGCGCTCTGGCACACGACGTAAGTCGGCCAGAGCGAAACGGCCCAGCCAATCCAGAACAGCCAACGCTTGCCTTTCGATTCAGCGAACGGAACAGCAGCGGCGTTCATGTGTTCCTCTCCTTTGGCGGGCTGCGGTGCGGGCCCTCCGAGCCGTGCGGTAACCAGTGGAATCCGGATCAGACACGTCGCCCGGTCACTCCGGCCGAATCGTATAGCAAGTGACGCCCGAAGTTTGCAAGCGCCGCTTTCCGGTGAAGGCGGTCCGAACTCTTGCTACAGACGTCGTCCGCCAGTGGAAAGTTTCAGCGCCGGCAGGCCGCGCTCGCCGATGCAAGAGAATCGAAGCGTGGAACGCTCTCGGCGCTCGCATTCTGCACCCCGGCGTTTCTTTGACGGGGTTCTCTGCCTGCTCCTCAATCGTTGCGCCCCCCGCGAAAAACACAAGGCAGAAGAGATCGCCGCGCGGAGAGCCCGCTAATCAGGACTTGAATGAACGAGCCTCGGAACCAGATCGAGCGCCACAATCCACGAAACCCCGCCGGTTTACGCTCTGAATAACACCGCGCCCGTGAAGAATTGCACGGGGCTTTTTTTGCGCTACGCTGGCTCCATGACTCGAAAGATAACAGCGGGTCTTTTCATTGCTCTCTTCGCCAGCGCGCTTCTTTTCGCCGCTGCACAGGATACGTCCAGCTGGAAACACTACCGCAATTCCGAATACGGCTTTGAGATCGCCTATCCCACGCACTGGGAATTTGACGCCAACTACGTCGACAACTATGGCAAAACGCCTCCAGTTGGCCAGCGCCCCGCCTATGCCGGGGAAACCCGCACGCTGTTTGGTTTGGAGATGGATGGTCCTAGCCAGTCGAAGGACGGTGGGGGTTCTTTCGATGACGGAGTGATCGTTGTTGTCCAGATTACCGGCGCAAGCGGAACCGTGGAGGACTGGAACATGAAGCCCGGTGGTCAGTGGTATCTGCGCCAGTCAGCGCCATCCGATTGGGTGAAACTTCACACATCGTCTGGTCCCGGCGCTGGTCTCAAAAGAGTGGCCGTCGATGCGAACGGATTCACCGGGGCGATCCAGGTCGTTTGCATGGAATCCAATCCATGCAAACCTTTCGAGGAACTTGGCGCCGCATATCGCACGCTGCCGAGCGGCCGAGTCCTTCTCGTCAGTTGGGACAGAGAGGCCGGTGGCAACGATTTTTCCTGCCAAAAGTATTTCTTGCCGATGCTTTCCAGCTTCAAGATGCTCAAGTGAGCCAATACGGCGTGCCCTTGCCTTGCGTCTTCGATACTCCGTCTGAGTCGGCCGGCGGTCCCAAGTCCTCGTAAGTCGCCTCACCGGACATCTTCGGGTTTGGAACTGAACATCTCCGGTAAGCCCGTTCGTAGGGAGCTAATCGACGCGCGCTCGCATCAGGTGTTCCGCGCTAGTCACGCGCAGCCCATCGCTACGCCCGGCAAAGTAGAGACGATTCGCGTCCTCGGGACTGAAATGCAGCACCTGCGTGAAACCCAGTTCTCGCATCTGCGCTGCGAT
>DATJXJ010000075.1:0-62574 GCA_035500255.1 Verrucomicrobiia bacterium
CAAAAACTTGCCGAGGCGCTGAACGACTCCGGCGTGGGCCTGCTCGATGGTGAAGAAGGACTTGAAGAAAATGCTGAGCACGAAGATGACGACGATTGCGGCGACCACGAGCACGATCATCGAGCCGATTTCCATGCGCGCTCCTTTAGTTCATCAATTGGGGCCGGAGAAGCTGAGCGACTTCATTGTTTCCGCCATCTTGTCCACCGGTTCGGTGGCGTTGGCCGCGAAGGCAAAGGAAAGAAGTTTGCCCCGGCGAACCGTGCCGTACACGGTCGAGTGTTTGGTGAGCGAGTCTTCGTGGAGCTCGAAGCGCGTAACGACGAATTTCTGGCCAGAAAACGTGGCGGACTCGTTCTGGCCCACCGACCGCGCACCCCGGACCACCGACGCGTTCATCAGCGATTCCGCATGGGAATCATCGAGATCCGGCCACACCGAACGGGGCAATGTTTCGATTGCGATGGAGAGCCAGTCGGGAGCGGTATCGTCCTCATCAAAGAACATGGCCAGCAGGAGGCCAAATCTGGTTGGGTGATGCGCGGCTGCCGCCTGCTTCTGGATTTGCGCACGGGCGCTCGCGGTTATGTCCTGCACTTTGGCGGGAGGCGTATAGCGAAATCCCAAGTCGGCATTCGAGTAGACGCCGTTCTTGAGCATGTCCTCCGCGGGATCCAATGCGCTCGCGTTCGCAGCAGCGATGAGGAGCAAAACGGCAGCGGAAAACAGCCATTTCATGCGCGGATTGTACAACATCGGCAAAGCCGGCATCTACGACGCCGGTTTACGGCGAGATTACAGCTCGAAGGGGCCGAGGGGGATGCGCTGACTGGCGATGTGGAGCGCGCCGCGGAAGGCGAAGTCGGCGGCTCGCGCGGCCAGGGCCTGTTCGGCGCTGATCTGCGCGAGATCAGGAGTGTTGTTCTGCTCGGAAAGGTGGGCGAGGACGAGATGGCTCGCGCGGGCGTCGAAAACTTCCGAATCGGCGAGGAATTCGCTGACGATGTCGTTGGAAAGGTGCCCCGTGCGGCTCATCACGCGCTGCTTGATGTGCCACGGATACGGCCCGACCTTGAGCATTTCGAGATCGTGATTCGACTCGAGGATCAGGAAATCGGCTTCGCGGAGATGCTGCTTCACGAGCTCGGGCATGTAGCCGAGGTCGGTTGCGATGGCGACTTTCGTGCCGTTCGTGCGGAACGAAAAGGCGACCGGATCGGCGGCATCGTGCGGAATGCGGAAGGGATTCACTTCGATATCGCCGATCTGGAAACGCTCGCCCGCGCGGATGTATTCGACGCGCTCGATCGTGGCTCTCGGCCCGAGTTTGTCCGGCTCTTCGGCGTACATCTTCACGATCTCGCGGTGCGTCGGCTCCGTCAGATAGGCGGGGCAATCCCAGTGGCGCGCGAGCTGCGCGGCGGCGCTGGAATGGTCGGTGTGCTCGTGGGTGATCAGGATCGCGTCCACGCGGCCGGGCAGAGGACGGCCCAGCATTTCGAAGCGGCGCGTGATTTCCTTGCGGCCCAGGCCGGCATCGATGAGGAGAGTGGTGTGTTCGGTTTCGAGCAACGTGGAGTTGCCCGAACTGCCCGAGGCGAGAATCGAAATTCGAAACGAGATGCCGGTTCCCTCAGCCGGAAAATTGCGAATCGCTCAGGATATTGGCAGAGCGGGGACGCAACGTCAAAGGGAAAACGCCTGAAACGTGGCGAAAAGGGATGCGGGAGAAAGCTAATCGAGAGGTTCGGCGTCGATGCCGATGTTCTTTTCGCCGGCGGCTTTCTTGTCGTTGTACTTCTTCACCCAGGCGGCGAAGCTTTTTCCGGCGGCGGTGTCGCGCCCGGTGAAGGCGAGGGCGGCGATGTCGCTGTAGGCCACGTTGAGCTTGGCGGGCTGGTCCTTGATCATCACGCGGACGAGGCAATCGGCAAGAGACGGTCCGGCGGATTTGCGGTCGAAAACGTAGCCTTCGATTTTGCGGCCGTCCTTGAGCGTGAGCGTGACGTCGCCGCGATAGTCGAACGCTTTTTCGAGCGCGAGGCGAATTTCCGGCTCGGTGGCGGTGGGCGGAATCCAGCCTTCGAGATTTTCGTGGACGACGCCGAGTTTTTCTTCCTGCGTGGCCGCCGGCGGACGCGCTGCGGAATCAGGGAGGCGCGGCTTGATGAGCGGAGAAATGGCTAGGCCTTTTGCGATGTGGCGATCTGGACGAGCTGCCCTGCGTTGGTGCGAGGAGATGGAGATGCGCCGCCCATCGCGTCCGGATCTTTGTACTTGTGAAACAGCGTGGAGCGGACGGTGGCGAGGAAGCCGCCGAGCGAACCGAACGTGTCGTTGACGGCGCTGGCTTCGTAGCCGCTGTGAACCATGCAGTTCGCGCACTTGGGATTGCCGCTTTCGGTGCCGTAGCGTTCCCAGTCGGTCTCGCGGAGAAGTTCTTCGAAGGTGTCCGCGTAGCCGTCCTGCAGCAGGTAGCACGGCTTCTGCCAGCCGAAAATGTTGTACGTGGGCATGCCCCACGGCGTGCAGGAATAGCTGCGCCGGCCCATCAGGAATTCGAGGAAGAGCGGGCTCATGTTGAAGCGCCAGTTGTCGGCGCGATTGCTGAGAATCTGGCGGAAGAGGTTGCGCGTCTTGCGGCGGCTCAGGAAATGTTCCTGGTCGGGGGCTTTGTCGTAGGTGTAGCCGGGCGAAAGCATCATGCCTTCGACGCCGAGCTGCATCATGTCGTCGAAGAAGCGGCGGACGCTGTGCGGATCGGCGCCTTCGAAGAGTGTGGTGTTGGTGGTGACGCGGAAGCCGCGCTTGAGCGCCTCGCGGATGCCTTCGACGGCGACGTCGTATGTGCCTTCGCGGCAGACGGCGAAATCGTGGTGATCGCGCTCGCCGTCCATGTGAACCGAAAACGTAAGATACTTGCTCGGCTTGAAGAGATCGAGCTTTTCCTTGAGCAGCAGCGCGTTGGTGCAGAGGTAGATGTACTTCTTGCGCGCGACGAGCCCGTCCACGATTTCGGCGATCTGCGGGTGCATCAGAGGCTCGCCGCCGGGGATGCTGACGACCGGCACGCCGCATTCCTCGACCGCGCGGAAGCACTCCTCGGGAGTCAGCTGCCGCTTCAGGACGTGCGCCGGGTACTGGATTTTCCCGCAGCCGGCGCAAGCGAGGTTGCAGCGAAGCAGCGGCTCCAGCATCAGGACAAACGGGTAGCGCTTGCGTCCCGCCATCCGCTGGCGGATGACGTAGGACGCGACCGTCCACATCTGCGATACGGGTACCGGCATTTCTCTCCTAAGAGCGCCGCCAGTTGCGTGAGGTTGCTTCGAAGCACCTATCATACCGGGTTCAGGCGCGGGTGTGAACCTGGTGTTTTCGTGGTGCGTCAAGGATTGAAAGACAGCGGCAGCCCCCACGTGCGCGCGACCTGCAACAAGCCGGGCACTTCGATGTAAGATCGGGCGCCAGGAGCCTGCCGTGCCGTCCTTCACGCGGTACATGGCGCAGTACGACCAGGAGCACACCAACGCCTGGAACAAAGTCCTGCATGGCGTCGGCATTCCAATGATTCTTGCGGGGATCGTGCTGCTGGTTCTGACGTTCTGGCGCCTCGGCGCGACGCTATTCATGGGCGGATGGGTCTTGCTGTTCGCGGGCCACCGCATCGAGGGCAACAGGCCAGCTTTCTTTCAAGGCGTGATCTATTTTCTGGTGGGGCCGGTCTGGATCGCGAAGGAAATTAAGGACGCGATACTGGGCGGAAGCCGCGAGTCGCACTCGACACAAAATCGCTAGAACGCGAGCTGATCGCGGGTGAGCTTGAAGCCGTTGAGATTGCCGACGACGGAGGCGGCGAGGCGCTCCGGCGCGAAGAAATCGCGCGCCAACTGCTGCACCTGCCCGGCGGTGACGGCCTCGAGCATGGCGATCAGCTCCTTCGGCGTGAAGTGGCGATTGAAGTACATGTGATAGCGCGCGAGGCTGTTCATGCGCGAGCCGGAGCCCTCGAGCGCGAGAAGAGTGGCGCCCTTGAGGTGATCTTTGGCGCGGCGCAACTCGTCTTCCGGGAGAGGGTCGTCCTTCATGCGGCGGAATTCCTCGAGAATGGAGCGAATCACCTGCCCGGCCGTGTCGATCGAAGTGCCCGCGTAAACGGAGAGCATGCCCGCGTCGCGGTACGAATTCATCTCGCTGAAAATCGCGTACGCCAGTCCCTGACGCTCACGGATGTTCTGGAACAGCCGTGACGACATGCCGCCGCCGAGGATGTTGTTGAGCAGCGAAACGGCGAAGCGACGCTCGTCCGTCAGCGGCAGAGCGGGAACGCCGAGGCAGAGGTGAACCTGTTCGAGTTCGCGCTTCGCGCGCAGCGTGATGTGCGGCGCGGCCTGCGGCGCCGGTTCGGCCGGAGCGTCCGCAGAGCGCGCGGACCCGCCGAAATGCTGCGTGACCAGGTCGACGAGCTGGGCATGCGTGAGATGGCCGGCGGCGGTGATCACCAGCTGATTCGGCGCGTACCACTGTCTGAACCACTTTTGCAGCGTATCGCGGTTGAACGCCGAAACCGTTTCGGGTGTGCCGAGAATGGGCTTGCCGAGGGCGTGGGGCGTCCAGAAATTCTGCGTGAAAAGTTCGTGAACCAGGTCCTCGGGATTGTCCTGCGTCATACGGATCTCTTCGAGAACCACGGACTGCTCGCGCGCGATGTCGTCCGGCGCAAATTTCGGTTCGAGAACCATGTCGGCGAGCACGTCGAAGGCCTTCGGCAGGTGCTCATCGAGCACGCGCGTGTTGAAGCAAACCATTTCCTTGGCGGTGAAGGCGTCGAGCATGCCGCCGACGCTATCGACCTCGCGCGCGATGTCTTCGGCGGTGCGGCGCGCCGTGCCCTTAAACACCATGTGCTCGACGAAGTGGGAGATGCCGTTCAGCTCGGCGGGCTCGCGGCGCGAACCGGAGCGCAGCCAGATGCCGACGGAAACCGAATGGACGTGCTCCATCGGCTCGGTGATTACCACCAAGCCATTCGGCAAGACTTCCTTGTGCACGGCACGAGTTCCGTTCGCCATATCTCCAATTCATTCTCGCACGCTGCCGGAGCAATGTCATGCGCGCCCAGTAAGTCTCGCCTGCTGAGCGTGTTAAGATGAGTTCGAGATGTCTCTACAGGCTTCGAATACCGTGCTGAGTCTGCTGGGGAAATCGGCGGAAGAGCTGCGGGCGGTTTTGGAATCGCTCGGCGAGCCGGGCTATCGGGGCGCGCAGATCTATCACTCGATCTACGCCGAGCGGAAGTTCGATTTTGCGGCGATGACAAATCTGCCGGCCGAGCTGCGAGAACGGCTGGCGCGCGAGACTGCGATGACGCTGCCGCAGATCGTGCGGCGGCACCGCTCGTCGGACGGCACGGTGCGGTACGTCCTCGCGGTCAGCGAAGGCAAACCGGCGAACATCGAAACCGTCTTCATGCCGGAGGAAAATCGCCAGACGATCTGCATTTCAACACAGGCGGGCTGCGCGGTGGAATGCCAGTTTTGCCTGACGGCGACGCTCGGGCTCACGCGGAATCTGACGGCGGGCGAGATCGTCGGGCAGGTGCTCGTGGCGCTCGAAGACAATCGCGAGGCGTCGCAGGAAAGGCAGCTTGCAGCAGAAAATGGCGAGGAATGCCCTCAGGCGCTAAAGCGCAAAGATGGGCGGCCGGTTATGTCGGAGCTGAAGCTCCGACCCCCTAAAGCGCCTGTCGCTCCCGCGGGGCCGCAACGGAAACAAACGAACATCGTGCTGATGGGCCAGGGCGAGCCGCTGCTGAATTACGATGCGGTGATGGCCGCGCTGCGAATCCTGCTCGACCCGAAAGGAGTGGCGATTGCGCCGAGGCATGCGGCGCTTTCGACCAGCGGAATCATTCCCGGGATCGAGCGGCTGGCAAAGGAAAAGGTGCGGCCGAACCTGGCGATTTCGTTGAATGCGTCGTCGAACGAGCAGCGCGACAAAGTGATGCCGATCAACCGCAAGTATCCGCTCGAGAAGCTGCTGGAGGCCTGCCGGAAGTATCCGTTGAAGCCGCGGGAATGGCTGCTGTTCGAGTATGTGATGCTTGGGGGATTCAACGATTCGCCGGAGGACGCGCGTCGCGTCGTAAAGCTGCTGGCAAATCTGCGCGCGAAGGTGAATCTGATTCCGTGGAATCCGGGCGATTTGCCGTACGAGAGGCCGGACCGCGCCCGCGTCGAAGAATTTCAGCGCATACTGATCGACAAGGGCGTTCCGTGTTTCATTCGCGATTCGCGCGGGCAGGACGTGATGGCCGCGTGCGGGCAATTGGCGCTGTTGGAGACGGCGTCTGCATCCGCGCATGCCCCATAAGCGCTACGAGATTCCGATGGCGGCCATGAGGCGGCCGGTGGAGCGTTCGCGGCGGTAGCTGAAGAAAAGATCGGCGCGGCACGAAGTGCAAAACCCCGAGGCGGAAATCTGGCGCGGAGGCACGCCCGCGTGGGCGAGAATCGCGCCATTGGCCGCGATCAAGTCGAGATTCACGCGCGGCGACGGAGGCGGATGCCCGGGCGGGCGCATCGTGAGCCACGGAAGCCAATTCGGATCGTTTTCGCCGGAAGCGAGCGCGTCGAGCGGACCGTCGAACCATTCGCGCGCCTGGGGGAACTGCGCGTGGAATTCGCGCGCCACGTCGGAGCCGACTTCGTAGCAGCAGCGGCCGATGCCGGGGCCGAGCGCGGCGATCACGTCCTTGGGATTCGTGCCCAACTCCATCTGCATCCGGCCGAGCGTTTTCGCGGCGATGCGGCGCAACGTGCCGCGCCAGCCGGCATGAATGGCGGCAACGGCGCGTCGTTTGGTATCCGCGAGAAGGATCGGAACGCAGTCGGCGGTTTGTACGACGAGCAGGACTCCCGGCTCGCGCGTGAAGAGAGCGTCTCCTTGGGGCGGGTCATCCGGCTGAAGGCGCGATGCAACGACGCGGTGCGGAATATCCGAATGAATCTGGCGCAGCGTTACGGCGCGCATCCTGCCGGCGCCGATCGCGCCGAAGAATTTGCGGCGATTTTCGAGCACACTTTCGCGAGAGTCCCAATCGGTGAAGCCGAGATTGAGGACGCGGCCGCCGTCGAGTTCGCTCGAGCCCCCGGGACGCGTGCTGAAACCGTGGGAGAGCCAATTGAGGCGTGAGAGCGCTGGTGATTCGAGAATCTGCAGATTGCCCACCCGGCGGAGTTTCCACGCGCCGGAGCCTGCGGCGGCCTTTTTTCTCGCTGATTTCTTTTTGGCGGCGAGCGCTACCATCTTCGGTTTCCGGACAAGAGGCACATCGTCATTATAGGTATAATTCGCCGCTGAGGCGCGCACAGGCGAAAGTGCCTGTGCCAGCGAGGCCAGTGTGATCGTTGGATCAGGGCTCGACATCGCTGAAATCGACCGGATGGAGGCGGCGATCAGTCGCCGCGGCGCGGCGCTATTGGAGCGCGTCTTCACAGCCGACGAGATTGCCTATTGCGAGCGCCACAAGAACCGGTACGAGCGCTACGCGGCTCGATTCGCGGTGAAGGAGGCGGCGATGAAGGCGCTGGGAACGGGATGGAGCCGCGGGGTGCGCTGGCGCGACATCGAAGTGACGCGCGAGCGGAGCGGAAAGCCCGGGCTTCGGCTGGCGGGAGTGGCGCGAGAGATCGCCGACCGCCTCGGCGTGAAGCAGATCGCCGTTTCGATCACGCACAGCGGGAATCTGGCGCTGGCGCAGGTGATTTTCGAGGGGTAGCACCTGTGGCCGGGCGGCTGAAGAGAGGTCCTTCGACTGCATCCCGGTCTCGCGCTTTGCGCACCGGGACTCCGCTCAGGATGACGATCGTGTCTACCAGGCCCGGCTGACAGTCGAGCTGGGAGCCCTTGGTGTTCGGATCGTCACGTCGCGCCATTCATTGGCGGGATGGAGTCCTTCGACTCGGACCTTCAGGTAGTTTCCAGTGAGCGCTTCCGTCCAATTGTCGCCCGTCCGGGCCAGCGTGAGCGCACGCAGCGCGCGTCCGGCCTGCGAAGTACGAAAGGTAGCGGCCTTTTCCTCGGCAAGAGACCGAAGCGCGCGAGCCCGCATGCGAATGAGCGGCGCGGGAACCGCATCACCGAGACCCGCGGCTTTCGTGCCCGGCCGCTCCGAAAACGAGAAGACGTGGAGATACGTGAAGGGCAGCGCTCCAATGAAGCGCAGAGTCGTCTCGAAGTCTTCGTCCGTCTCGCCTGGAAAGCCAACGATCACGTCCGCGCCGACCGCCGCGTGCGGCAGGCGTTCACGGATGAGATGAATGCGCTGGGCATAGTGCTGGGCGCGGTACCAGCGATGCATCGCGCGCAGGATGCGGTCCGAGCCGGATTGCAGCGGCACATGAAAGTGCGGCGCGATTCGATCGGACGAAGCCACCAGGGAGACGAAGCCGTCCGTGATGTCCTGCGGCTCGATGGAGCTGAAGCGAAGCCGCTCGAGCGGCGTTTCGGTGAGAACGCGCCGCACGACTTCACCAAGCTCGGCGCGCGGCGAGAGATCGCGTCCGTAGCTTCCGAGATTGATCCCGCTCAACACGATCTCTTTGGCGCCGAGAGACGCAAGCGCGCGGACTTCCCGGATGACATCGTCCGGGGGCAGACTGCGGCTGCGGCCGCGCACGAACGGGATGACGCAGTAGGAGCAGCGATTGTTGCAACCGTCCTGAATCTTCAGGATGGGCCGGGTGTGCCCCGCTTCGATCGGCCCGGGCGCCGCCACAGGGATCGTTGATTGCGCGAAGATGTCCTCGGTCAGGATCTTCGCGGGGCCACGGTCAAGCGACAACGCGCCGCTACCGGAAGCCTCCAGCATGCCGCGAACGACGCTCGGGATTTCGATCTGCCGCGCATTGCCGACGACGCACGCGACACCTTCGATCGATGCCAACTCCTCCGGAACGCGCTGCGCGTAGCAGCCCGTGACGACGATGCGTGCAGCGGGATTCGCGCGATGAATCTTGCGAATCGCCTCGCGCGCTTGTGAGTCGGCAGCAGCCGTCACAGTGCATGTATTGAGCACGACGACGTCAGCTGCCGCGTGCTCGGACACGTGCGTGAGACCGCCGTCGAGCAGCGCGCGGCGCATAGCGGCGGCGTCCGCCTCCGTTGCGCGGCAGCCGAAGTTTTCAATCGAGAAGGTAGCCATTCTTGCGAAAAGACCCGCCGTTATTCGGCCACGAAATTATAGCAGCGGACGTTGTTGCGCGGGTTTCGAGGAGTTGCGGGGCCGAACGACGCGTCGCCGGAGAAGCTACGCCGCGCCGCCGCTTCGCCGCTGGTAGCAGAGAAGAATCAGATCCGCGCGGCGGCGGACGCCGAACTTGGCCAGCAGGTTCGAGACGTGGAATTTCACGGTGCGCTCGGAGATGTGCAGCCGGTCTGCTACTTCCTTATTGGCCAGATTCTCAAGCAATCCGGTGAGAACTTCCTGCTCGCGGCGGCTGAGTTCGTTGGGAGAGTCCATACGCAGCCGGCGGCCCTGCGTGCTGCTGAGGATCGAGTCCACGAAGCGCGAAAGGAGCGGGCGCGGAACCCAAATGCCGCCGTCGGCTACCTGGGGAAGCGCGCGAGGAAGCTGCTGGCGAGCCTCGGAGTAGGTCAGGATTCCCTTCGCCCCTTGGCGCAGGAGGGCGTAGCTATCCGCCTCTTTGAACTTGTCTCCGACAACGAGTAGTCGCGCGGTGGAATAGCGCTCCAGGATATTGCCCATCAACGCTCCGGTGGCCTGGCGTGCCGCGTGAGCGTCGACCACGTAAACGGATGCGCGCGGAATTTCGAGGTGGCGCAGGTCCGGCGCCAGCATCGAATCGAGCTGCTTGGACGTGATCTGAAAGCCCGAATCTTCGAGCAAGCGATGGAATTCGTCCAGAACCATCGGGTGCGGCGAAAGAAGACAAACCTTCAGGCTCGACCTGCCGTTAGATTTGCTCATGCTTGATCAAGGCTAGCGGAATCGCAAGGCTGGAGCAAGAAAGACGGAGCGGGTGATTACATACCATGCACGGGTGCGGGAGGACCGAGGGCGCGCCCCGCGCGGGGTCTAGTCCGCTTGCGCCGAAGATTCCGATGGGAACGGATGAGCGCCTTCGATCTTCGGCCGCGGGCGCTTGGCCGGCAGTCCTGCCTGCCGGACTTTGTAGAGGAGCGCGCGATAGCTGATCTTGAGGACCTCGGCGGCCTTTCGGCGATTCCAGTGGTTGGCCTGAAGCACCTTGAGAATCACGTCGCGCTCCATACTACGAGTGACCTGCTGGGCGATACGCTTGAGAGGGATGTTTCCGTCGGGCGCGGCCTCATACGTGAAATGCGTGGGCGTTTTCTCGACGCGCTCAGCATAGAACGCCTCTTCGGAGCCGAGGACGACGTAGCGAGCCATGCAATTTTCGAGCTCGCGGATGTTGCCGGGCCAATCGCGCTGCTGCAGGAGATGGAGGGTTTCTCTCGAGAGCAGCGGAGCCTCGCGCTGAAAGCGGCGATTGAACTGCTCGCGCAGGTAGTCCGCGAGATAGGGAATGTCGTCGCGGCGTTCGCGCAGGGACGGCAGGGTGATCGCGATCACGTTGATACGGTAGAAGAGGTCGGAGCGGAACGCGCCGGACTCGATTTCGCGCTGGAGTTGGCGGTTCGTCGCGCAGACCACGCGCGCGTCCATGCGCTTTTCTTCGTGATCGCCGATCCGCGTGAAGTGGCCATCCTGCAGGACGTGCAGAAGCTTGGCCTGCAAGCTGGAGTCGAGCTCCGCGATTTCGTCGAGGAACAGCGTCCCGCCGCGCGCCATCTCCATGCGACCCGGCTTAGCCGCGGTGGCTCCGGTGAACGAGCCCTTTTGAAAGCCGAAAAGTTCGCTCTCGATCAAGGTGCCCGGAATCGCCGGACAATTGACCTTCACGAACGGGCCGCTGCGCCAGGGTGAACGCTCGTGAATAAAGCGAGCCAATACTTCCTTGCCGGTGCCGCTTTCTCCGAGAACGAGAATCGGAACGTTCAGACCAGCGGCGCGCTCCACCTTCTGCCGAACCGCCTGCATGGCGGCCGAGGGACCGAAATAGATGCGCTCCGGCGGAAGTTCTGGCGCATGCATGGGTAGCGCGGATTTGGCTGTAGCAGCAGAGGCCATTGAGATCAAAGGTGAAGCTGTGCTTCAGAACCCCCTGCGTTCGACATAGCACACGGGAAGCCAAACTTCTCCGGCCGGCGGACCTTCCAGGTTCGCGGTCCTGCGAGGGAAGGTTTTTCTAAGGTTCTGATTTGATTGGTCTTGTCGGAACGGCGGCGACACGACCGATCGCGGGGGATGTGGATATTTCGTTGCACAGTTTCGGCGGGCGCCTGAAAAATGTTGTCACTTAAGGGAATGGGTGTTCCCAAGAAGGAGCGACGAGACGATCACAGACAACAGGGTTCAACGATCGGAGGGAGCCGGATGTGAATGAGGCGTGAGAACGGAGCAGCGGTACGCGCGCGATGAATCTCGCGGCCCGCTGGGGGCTTACATGTGAGAGCCTTCGCCGCGGATGATGTCGTAGCGTTCGATCACCGCAGCGACGCCGATCGTTTCGTGGTCGTCATCCGAACGCTTGTCGACGCGAACGACACGACCGTGCGCGCGAACGAAAACTTCGGCGCCGCGCGTGATTTCCGTTGGCAGCGTCAGAGTGAAATCGAGTTCGGTGCCCGTCGCGAGATCATTTTGCACGGTGAAGTAGACGCCGCGGGTGGAGATGTCGCGTGTCTGGCCGCTGTGGGACCGCGGCTCGCGGTTGATTGGCATGCGGACACTTACGGGCAGCGACAGATCGTACCGGCGCGCCATGCGACGTTCGGTCATATCTGTTGCTCCCTCAGGGCTGGATTCAAGTTCACAGCATCTCCCCTAGATAGGATTCAGCAATCGCTCTTCCAAAAGCCCCGATATTGCATGGACTTACACGACCGAGGTTGAAGATCCGATGCCCGCGTCTCAGTTCAGTATGGAAGCGAGCAATTGGGCCAGCAACCCCTTTGAAAACAACGGCGATTCAAGTTTGCTTTTCGGGTGTGTGAAATCAACAGCCCGATTCGCACGCGATCGACCTCACGTGCCGCCTGTTTCGGAGCGGAATACTAGACCAACACAATGTCAAATGGATAGTGCTATTTCGCTGTATGTGCTCTAGATATGCAACATTTTTCAGGGGCATAGAACTACGCAAACTCTCACGACTCATACGTGTCTTGCGGCCGGAGTTTGATGGAGGGGCGCGCCGAGTAGCGCGCCCGAGGATTCAGCTATCTCGAGCAACAGCAGTCAAGCGACGCGGCGTCGCGCTCTATGAGCCGCGAACGGCGGGAACCTCAGGAATGGCTTCCTTTGGCGCCGCGGGCTTGCTTGAGGGTTCCTTTGCGGGTGCAGCGGCCTTGGCGGCCGAGGACCGAGAACCGCGGCCCGAGTCGAGATTGAACTGGCGCATTTTATAGAGCAGGGCCTTGTAGCTGATTCCCAGCATGCGCGCCGCGTCCTTGCGGCACCAGTTCGTTTTGTTGAGCGCGTCGGCGATCGCTTCCATTTCCGCTTCGTCCTTCAGCCCGCGGACCAAAGCTTTCAGGCCCTGTTCCTTCGGAACGGGCGTTTCCTCACGCGGGGCGATGCGCTGTTGCTGGCCGGTCATCTCGAGAAGCTCGCGGAAGCTGCCGGCGTCGTCTTCGAGAATCACGTAGCGTTTCACGAAGTTTTCCAGCTCGCGCAAGTTGCCGGGCCAAGGATAGCGAGTGGCGGCCTCGATCAGGTTCTTCGAAGGCTCGGGAGGCGTCTTCTGGTACTTCTCGCTGTACTTCACCAGGAAATGGCGGAAGAGCAGCGGGATTTCCGCCGTCCGCTCGCGGAGCGGGGGGATGTGCAGCGAAAGCACGTTGAGGCGGTAGTAGAGATCTTCGCGGAAGCGGCCGCTGCGCATGGCTTCCTTGACATCGACGTTGGTCGCCGCGAGAACGCGCACGTCAACGTTGACCACGGCGCGCGCGCCCAGCCGCGAATACTGGCCGTCCTGCAGCACGTGCAGCAGCTTGGCCTGAAGATGCGGGCTCATTTCCGCGATTTCGTCCAGGAAGATCGTGCCCTTGTTCGCAAGTTCAAATTTTCCGGGCTTGGCGCGGACGGCTCCCGTGAAGGCGCCCTGTTCGAAGCCGAACAGCTCCGATTCCAGCAGTTCGCCGGGCAGCGCGGCGCAATTGACCTTGATGAACGCCTGTTGCTGCCGCTTCGAGCGCAGGTGGATCATTCGGGCGACGACTTCCTTGCCGACGCCGCTTTCGCCGCTGATGAAGATCGGCACGTCCACCGGGGCGATCTGCAGGATCTGCTGCCGGATCTTCAGCATCTGCGGGCTGGCGGCCAGGAAGGAAATGTCCTCCGTGAGGGCTTCGCAGTACTCGCGCAGCGCCTGGTTTTCGGAACGAAGCTCCTGCTTCTGCTTGACCTTGAGGAACGCCGCGTCGAGCTCCGCTTTTTCGAAAGGTTTGGTCAGATAGTCGAGAGCGCCGAGGCGGATCGCTTCCACCACGGTGTTCACTTCGTTGGCACACGAAAGCATGATGATGTTGAGCGAACGGTCGATCTGCATCAGTTGGCGCAGCGTTTCCAGGCCGTCGATTTCGGGCATCAACACATCGAGGATTATGAAATCAGGGCGCTCTCCTTCGCCGATGCGCTTGAGAGCTTCCTTCCCATTGGCAAGAGTTTCGACCTCGAAGCCGTCGACTTCGAGCAGTGTCCGAAGATACTTTCGTATGCTCGGCTCATCGTCCACGACCATGATTTTTTCTTTGTTCGCCATCGTCCTGTCCCGCGCAGCGGATTTGCTGGAAAACGCTACTCTACTCGAATGGGCAAAAGGAATGAAAACGAGCTGCCCCGGCCCAATTCGCTGTCGACCCAGATCTTGCCGCGATGCGCCTGGATCAAACGCTTGGTGATCGCCAGTCCCAGGCCCATGCCCGAAGACGAAGGGTCGACTCGCACGAATTCCTCGAAAATCTCCTGGTGAAACTCGGCCGCGATTCCACCGCCCGTGTCAGTCACCGTCACCAGCACGCTGTTCGAGGGCTCTCCGGCGCCACGGCGCCGGTCCTCGGCCGGCGAGGTTTCGGAGACGCGGCGCTCCCAGAAGTGGGGCTCCGCGATCAGGCTCACCGTTCCCTCCGGCGGCGTGTGCTTCAATGCGTTGTCCAGCAGGTTCACGATGCACTGCTGCACTTTCTGATAGTCGAATCGAAACGCCGGCAGATCAGAGGACACCTTGATGTCCAGCCGGACATCGGCGCGCTGAAATGCGTCTTTCCAACGCGCGACCAGATCGTTCACGCAATCTTGCAGGTCGTTCTCGTGGAGCTGCAGCACGAGCTTGCCGCTCTCGAGCGCCGAATAGTTGAGAAACATCGAAACCAGGCGCACCAGCCGGTCGCAGCTCTCCTTCGATTCTCGCAGAATGTCGATCTGGCGCTCGCTGAGTTTTCCCAGGGAACCCGAAAGGAGCAACTCATAGTAGCCCTTCATGACGGCCAGCGGCGTCTTAAGTTCGTGCGCGGCGGATGCGAGAAACACCGTTTTCTGGCGGTTGGCCTCTTGCAGGCGCAGATAGGCTGCGAGCAGATTCCGATATGTGATCTCGCGCTCCTGCATCAGCTCTTGCACGGTGCGGCGCATTTCCGCTTCGTCGGCAGGGGGTTCGGCGGCGGCAGGCTCGATGAAGACCGCGAGCCAATCCGGTTCGGGCAACCACCGAACGCGCGCGCGGAACACCACGTCTGAAGACTGGACCGAAAGATTCACTTCCTGCTCGCCCGCCTCCAGCTGGCTCAAAACCTGTTTGCGTTCGACGCCGAGAACATCGCGGAACAAATTAGGCGACGACTTGCCGTGCAAACCTTGCGTGCGGAGGGCGTCTTGCGCGTGCAGGTTGGCGAACAGAATCTGGCCTCCGCGATCGGAGACGAGAAGCGGGCGATCGACCGCGTCCAGAAGACTCGCAGCCATCTGGAAAGTCGTTTGGCCGCTTGCTTGCTTTTCGGTTGCCGCGCTCTTAGACAACCTGCCCTCCGCTAATTCCTGATTGTCCGCAGGGATATGGGCCTTGCCAGCGACGAGAGGCAGAGGGGCCGCCGGAATCCGGTATGCTCGCAAAATGCAGCAAATTGTGTCAATGGGAAATGGGTTCTAGGATTGCACAAACGTGGAAAGCAATTGCCTGAAATTTGCATCTTTTCATTCAGACCCCTTGAGGGGGGATTTCGAGCGTGCTCGCAAGTTGCTGAACCCAGGTGCCTTATAGAAGACACTTGGACGATCGAGGTCTTGCACTCAAATTGCGGTTCAAAGTAGTACTAATACTTGGGTACCGATGCGATCTAGAGAAGAAGTGCTGAGTCCGAAGCTACTCGTGCCTCCGCTGGTTGACGAGCGCAGACGCTTTCAACGAATTCATCTCCAAGTGCCGCTGTTCATCCGCGGCAAGGACGCCCATGGAGAGCAATTCGTCGAGCTCGCCAAGACCTTGGATATCAGCGGACTAGGTGCATTCATCACGAGTCCGCGGCAACTGCCGATCGGGGGAATCGTCACGCTGACGATTCCGGCGCCGTCAATTACGGCGTCCGCGCTGGTTCCGGCCGGAATGCCGCCGATTCAGGCGAGAGTAAAACGACAGCAGGAAGCGGGCGACGTCCATCTTGTGGGCGTGGAATTCCTGAAACCGATCGGCTAGCCGGCTACAACCCTGCAGCCTTCCTGCCCGATAGTCGGGCCGGGTCCTTAAGTGGAATTCGTTTTCCTTTTTCCTGAGCCGTACCGCAGTCTGTCAAGTCGGGTCCGGTGGCATGCCCGTAATTCGATGGCCGAAGGGCACTTATAGCCCCGAGCCGGCCTCATTCAGCGGCGCAAATGGAATGTTCCGTGCTATAACCTCAGTGCCCCCGCAGATGTCCCCCTGTGTCAGGGTAAGCTGGAACTAACTCGGAAAACATTAATGCCCCAGCCCGGCGAAGCTTTTCAGCCGCAGCCATCGGCCGAAGATTCGTTTCTGGACTTGCTCGTGGAGACCCTGGAAGGGCTCGACGAATCGGCGCGAGGTCAATTCCTGCGCCAATTTTTCCGCACAATCGCGCAAATCGATCTGACCGAAGCGCAGAGCAGCGAGCATTGGGCCAAGATTCTGCAGTGGCGCCGGGAGCTGACCGCCAGCGTGGGACGAAGAATCTCGCTGAGGACCGCGATGGTGGATGTGCTCTCTTCGACGAGCTCGCTGCGCGTGCCGATCCTGGTCGAGTACGACGAGTTCAAGAAGCTCCAAATCAACGCCGCCACCGACGCGCTGACCGGCCTGTACAATCGCCGCCTCTTCGACGAGTATCTCGAAAAGGAATTGAATCGCGCGAAGCGCTACGGCCAGCAACTCGCGGTGGTGATTCTCGACCTGCACAAACTGAAAGAAGTGAACGACCGCTACGGGCACTTGCAGGGCGATCACGTGCTGCAGATCGCCGCGACGACGCTTCGCACGACTCTGCGCGCTTCCGACTTTGCGTTTCGCATCGGCGGAGACGAGTTCGCGCTGCTGCTGCCGCAGACGGACACGGAGCAGGCGGTCACATTGTGCCGGCGCGTGCGCGCCGAATACGAAAGCCAGCTCGGCCCGCTGAAGATGGATATCGGCGTCACGCTGGACTTCGGCGTCGCGGTGCATCCGCAGGACGGCGACCAGAAGGGGGATCTGCTCGGCGTCGCCGACGAGCGGCTCTACGCGCTGAAGCACTCCAGCCGAATCCCTCCGCGGGTTGTGCCGATCGAGCAGCCGCAGCCGCGCGAAACCGCTGCTGCCGCGGCGCCACCGCCGCCGGCGCGCAGCGAAACTCCGGCCGCTCCACCGCCGCCTCCGCGCGCCACTCCTGCCGCGGCTCCGGCCCCCACCGTATTTCCCGGGCGGCCCGCGGCATCGCCAGCGGAGCGGCGCAAATGGGAGCGCGTGTCTCTGGCGGGAACGAAGGCGCACGCAGTGCTAGCCGAACTCAGCCAGAAAACGGCTCGAGTGGTCGATTTGAGCTATGGGGGAGTGGCTCTGCAGATGAGCGGCGCCGAGGATCTGCCGAATCAATTCAACGCCGTGCTGCATGTGCCGATACTGCCGCCGGTCCGGGTCGTCCTGCGCCAGGTCTATGCCCAGAGCGAGGAAGCCGGACGGCGCCGAATCGGTTGCTCATTCGTTTCCTAGGCCGAGGTGGCAGTCGGCGAAGCAGGGTTTTTCCACAGCTGTGGAATTTGGCCCTATTTCCGCGATTCCCTGCACTGGCGAACGTCCCACCCATCGCGCTAAAATGGCGTTTTGCCAGTTTAGGCCTGCCTGAAAGGTCCCAGGGTCGCATGGCTCAGACGATCTCCTTACCCAAGCCCATCTCGGCGCAAAGCGCAGGGTTCGAGGTGTGGATGGAGCGTGTGCCGGAAAGAATTGACCGGGCCGAGCGAGAGTGGGATGCGGACGACGTCCACGACTTGCGCGTCGCGCTGCGGCGCTGCCGGACGATGGCGGAAGCCTTGAACGAGGTGAACCCGAGCGCCGGGTGGCGCAGGTTGAAGAAGGCGAGCCGTGAGCCGTTTCACGCGTTGGGTGAGCTGCGCGACATTCAAGTGGAGCGCGACTGGCTGAAGAAGCTGGGACCCTCCGGAGACCCCGTGCGGAAACGGATGCTTCGCTTGCTGGCCACTCAGGAGAATGCGCAAAGGGGCAAGGCGGAGCGGGCGCTCGATGCATTCGACCGCAAAGGGTGGAGGAAATTGACGCGCAAGCTCTCGCCGAAGGCGCGGTTCTTCCCTCTGGAGAGCGTCGTCTTCCAGCGTCTGGCGCTGGCGCGGCTCAACGAGGCGGCCGATCTTTTCCAGAAAGCACGAAAGACCCGAAGCGCCGCCGCGTGGCACCGGTTGCGAATCGGCATCAAACACTTCCGCTATCTGGTCGAGAATTTCCTCCCGCAGCGTTCGGAGGTATGGGGCGAGGACCTGAAGCGCATGCAGGATCTCCTCGGCAACGTTCACGACATGGACGTGCTGCGCTCAAGGATTCGCCGCAGCACTTTGCGGACGAACCCGGCGGCCGTGACGCACTGGATGGAGCGAATCGAAGCGAAGCGGAAAGCATGCCTCGACGAGTTCATCCAGCTAAGCACGGGACCGCGCTCACCCTGGCTGGCCTGGAGGGCGGGATTTCAGTGGGGTCACGCGCTGGTCGCGGCGTCGGTCCCAGCGCGCCGGACCGCGTAGTCCTTACTCGGCTGGCAAACCCTCGAACGTCTACCGCTACTAGTCCGCCAAGCTACGCAGAGCTTTTGGGGTTAAGAGCCAAAGGAGTATCCAGCGGCCGTGGCCGCCTTCCTGTTCGAGACAGGCGACACCGGCTTTCTTGAGCGCCGTAAAAGTTCCGCGCGCTCCCGCCAGGTGCGAGATCAGCAAATCGACGTGGGGAGCGTGGCCGCAGCACATCACTTCCTTGGCTCGCAGCCGGGAAATCTCGTTCATGATCGTGGCTGGATTCTCCGCCGGCTTTAGAGCTTCGCTGACGCGGATTTTTTCAGGAGAGAATCCAACAGCCTCCGCAAAGATTTCGGCCGTCTGCGCAGCGCGGACGAACGGGCTGCTGATCAGGACGTCCGGTTTTGCACCCAGCGCTCGCAGGCCCAGTGCCGCCGAGCGAGTTTTCTGAACGCCTTGAGCCGTCAGCGGCCTTTCCGCTTCGGGCGGACATTTCGGATCGCTGCGATCGACCGCAATGCCGTGCCGAACCAGGTAGAGAATCATGACTTAGGCCACCTGTTCCCTTCGCTGGGCGCGCCGGAACTCGGCCTTGAGGTGGAATTCGGTTTCAAACAGATCGGACTTGCGCTCGAGGCCGGCAATGTCGAGCCGCGTGCCCTCGGCGGCCTGGATCAGGAAGATCGCGCGACGTCCGGCAATCTGCACGTCGACGCCGGAGATCTTCTGTGCGTGTTCCGATTCGAGCTTCTCGGCGACACGCAGGAGCGAAGTGAGCAGGCGCAATTGTCTCCGCTTCTCGCTATCGAGGGCCGAATACGACGCGTGCTCCAGCTGCGGTTCGGATTTGCAATTGTGGTAGCGGACCAGCGCCGCGACCATCTCGCGTCTCCAGCCGCCCAGCCCCGGAATTTCGCCGTAACGGACCAGGTATTCACCGTGCCGATGGTGCGACTTGCGATTCACGAAGTGGCCGATGTCGTGCAGCAGCGCGCCCATTTCCAGCACGAGGCGCATTTCCGCTCCCATTTCGTGAATCGGGCGCAGCTGGTCGAACAGGGAGAGCGCGATGCGCGCGACCTGATCCGAATGCTGCAAGTCGTCGCTGTGGCGGCGCACGAACCACCGGATGCCGGCGAGGAGCTTTGCCGCGCGGTCCTTCTCCTCATCGGAAGTTGCGCCGCCCGAATACTGCTCAGCGACGAGATCAAGCAGCAGGCCTTCGCGCACGCCAACGCCGGGGACGAGCAGCGAAGAGATGCCGAGCCATCGCACGACCGTGTCGATGATAATGGCCGCGATGCCGAGAACTTCGGCGCGATCCTGCCTCACGCGGAAGACCTTCATGCGTGAGGGCACGTCCAGCCTGAGAATCCGCCACATCTGATCGCGGAGCAGGCGGGGGTTGATCGTCGGCGTTCGGGCGACGAGCGGGCCCGGAGCAAGGCGCACCAGGGCCTCCGCGTTGCCGCCGCAGGCGACGGCGATCGAACGAGAGAGCTTGGGTCGCGCGGGCATGGCGCTGCGCAGCAGAGACAGCACGTGGTGGCGCAACCGCCGGGTGCTGTCCTCGTCGATCGCGCCACCGATCGAGAAGGTTTCCATGATACGGATTGTGCCGAGCGGCAGAGCCACGCGCTCGCGAAGAGCGCCACGCTCGAAGAAATTCAGTTCCAGGCTGCCGCCACCGAGATCGAAGATCAGCCGCGGCTGGACTCGATCGCCGAGCGCCCAATGCACGGCCGCGCAAACCAGGCGCGCTTCCTCCTGGCTGCTGATGATTTCAAGCTCGATCCCGCTCTTGCGCCGGATGCGCTCCATCAGCCGCCGGCCGTTACGGACTTCGCGCGCCGCGGATGTGGCGACCGCGCGGTAGGCGCTCACCTGGTAGTGGTCCATGCGATCGCGGAAATGGCGGAAGGCGCGAGTGGCGCGGGCGATCGTTTCGTCATCGAGCATCCGGTGCGTGAAGGCGTTGTGCCCGAGCCGCACCGATGCGCGCTCGGTTTCGAGAATCTGGATGTGATGCGGCGAGGTGGCTCGCGCGACGACGAGGCGAATGGCGTTCGAGCCGGCGTCGATCGCGCTCAGTTGGACGGGGGCGGCCACTCTTTTTTAGCGCCAGAGATGCGCGAGCGCGTGCGAAGGCTTGTAGTGCGTGCTGCGGATTCCCAACTGCGACGCGATCCGCTTGCGGAGGGCGCCGTTCACCTGGGAAACACCTGCCTCGCCGTCGAGCTCGATGAAGCCGTGCCGTTTCGACAGATATTCGAATTCACGCTTGATCAGCGACTGGTAGCGGATGAACGATTGAAAGAGATCGTTCGAGAGCGACATGTCGCGGCCCGACTCCCAGTAGCTGATCGTCTGCGACTTTTTGAACTCGCGGTCAAATGCGACTTCCGGCCGGACGTTCAGCCAGAAAGTGAGGTCGGGACGCAAAGCCGTCTGGTAAATTCCGTGCAGGTAGTCCCGGCCGATCCCGCGGACCGCCGCGCGCGCGATCAGCGTGAAGATATAGCGGTCAGCGAGAACAATCAACCCCGAACGCAGAGCGGGCAGGATGCGCCGCTCGAGCTGGTCGAAGAAATCCGTGCCGTACATGAGCGCGAGCGTCAGGCGCGTGACGGCATTTTCGGCGAGCAGCGCGTCAATGTCTTCTCCCACCAGATAGGAACGCCGCAGGCCCATCGTCTGGACCGCGAAGCCCTCCGATTCGAGCCATTCGGTGAGCAACGAAATCTGTGTGGAGCGTCCCGATCCGTCCGTGCCCTCGACCACAATCAGGCTGCCGCTTAGTTCCTCCGGCTTGATCCCGGGAAGCGGGATGCCGTAGAAGCGCGAGGCCAAATCCCCGTTGCCGTTCTTGCCTTTTTTCGCGGACTTGGGCCGGTGCCCGTTTGGCGAATCGGCGGCGGCCGAATTGGCGCGTGCTCGTTTCATTTCTTTTTCGGCGCGAAGCGCGCGAGATCGACGTGGTCGCCGACAAGCTCGCGCATCAGCTTCTGGAGCTTGTTGACGCGAACGGTTCCATCCATGAGGACGAAATGATCGGTTTCGATCATCTGGTCGTAATTGCTCAGGATGCGTTCCTGAAAGATCCGGAAACTTTCGGCGCGATCAAGTGAAAGGCCAAGGTCCATTCCGGCCTCGTAGTATTTCAGCTTGGGCCGGCCCGCGACGATGCGGTTCACGGCCACGTCGAGAGGCGCACGGAAGTAGAAGGTAATGTCGGGCACGGGCGCGAAGCTGTAGAGGTTGCGCAGCCAGTGGGGAGAGCAGCCGCGCGCGGCGTCGCGTGCGAACGCCGTGTAGATGTAGCGGTCCGCGAGGACCAAGTAGCCGCCGTGGAGCAGCGGGAGTATCTGGCGTTCGCAGCGATCGGCGAAGTCTGCCGCGTGCAAAAGGGAAAACGTCGTCGGAGTCAGGAGCCTGCGCTGCTTGCCGCGCCGGGTCGCGGACTTGACGAGCGGAGATGAGTTCCACTCGGTAAAGTGAATCCGGTAGCCGCCGATCTCGAGCCAGCGCTTTAGGAGGTAGAGCTGCGTGCTTTTGCCCGAGCCGTCAATGCCTTCAACCACGACGAGCGCGCCAGGATATTCGCGCTTTGCCGCCGGGACCCTTTCGGGGGTCGGCTGGGGAGCCGTCAAGATTTCAGGAGTCGCCGTCGCCATGGCAGGCACACCAAGAACGAAAGGAATATGATACGTCCGAAGTGTGAATGTTCGATGAAAAAACCGCTACGCCCTTGCAATCCCTTCGATGCCACAGGGTTGCAAGGCCCACAAGGCAGGCGGGTACCGCGAGCTTGCGGCTGCTCTCCGAGTGTGGCAGCGTGAGCATGCAGTAGACCGGAGCGGCGCGAAGGGGTCGCCGCCATATTCGGGAGGCTCGAAGCGTATGGCGACGAACTTCAGCAAGGAATTGATCGTCACGCCGGGCAAGAAAGTGAAGTTTGCGAACTGGAACGCCGACGACACGCTCGATTGGGACAAGAACGACAAGATGCGCGCGAGCCTGGACAAGGCGATCGAGCGGATCGACAAACTCCAGTATCTGCTCTACGCGGAGCACAAACGCGCGCTCCTGATCGTGCTGCAGGGGCTGGACGCCGCGGGCAAAGACGGCACGATCCGCCACGTGATGACCGGCTGCAATCCCCAAGGCTGCCACGTGTCGTCGTTCAAGAAACCCTCGCCCGAGGAGCTATCGCACGACTACCTCTGGCGCGTGCATCACGCAGTTCCCGAGTACGGCGACATTGGAATTTTCAACCGGTCGCATTATGAAGACGTTCTCGTCGTGCGAGTTCACAACCTGGTGCCGAAGAACGTATGGTCGCAGCGCTACGAGCAGATCAACCGGTTCGAAGAGCTGCTGCACGACAACAACGTGAAGATACTCAAATTCTTTCTTCACATCAGCAAGGGCGAGCAGAAGAAGCGATTCGAGCAGCGCATTGACGACAAGGACCGCCGCTGGAAGATCTCCGAGTCCGATTTCGACGAGAGAAAATACTGGGACGACTACACGACCGCTTACGAAGACGCGCTGTCGCAATGCAGCACGCCGCACGCCCCGTGGTTCATCATTCCAGCGAACAAGAAGTGGTTCCGGAATCTCGCGGTGTCGAACATCATTGCAGAGACGCTCGAAGGGATGGACATGAAGTTTCCCCCGCCCTCGGTGGACGTCAAGAAGCTGAAGTGGAAGTGAGCGCCAGGGACCAGGAGACCGAGGAACGATGAGGAATTTCCTGCTGGGATTCGTGTTTGCGCTGGTCGCGCTGATCGCGGGCGGCTGGTTCGTCTGGAGACAGGGCTACGTGGATTTCGGCGCGGACCGGGCGCCGTCGTTCGTGGAGGAAAGGCTGGCGATGGCCGCCGTCGATGCATCGGTCGACCGGCGAGCGCCAGCGCTGAAAAATCCTCTCCCGGCAACTGAGGAGAATATCGCCGCCGGCGCCAAGATCTATCTCGACCACTGCGCTGGATGCCACGGTGTTCCTTCAAATCCCGATAGCCCGTTCGCGCGATCCTTCAGCCCACCCGCGCCCGGGTTCTTCAAGGACGCGCCCGACATGTCCGAAAGCCAGAGCTTCTACGTGATTCGTCACGGGATTCGATGGACGGGAATGCCGGCGTGGGGGCAAACGCTCGACGGCACCCAGACGTGGCAGGTGGTAACGTTTCTGAGCCAGATCGAGAAGTTGCCGCCGGTCGCGCAGAAGGTTTTCGGCCCGGCGGTTCCATCCACATCCATGCCGAACGGCATGCACATGGACCATTAGCAATTCGCCAGGCGGCTGTGCCGATCAGGCGCTGAGCACCCGCTGAGCAAAGCGGACGCTGCGGGATTTCTCCGCGACGTGGAGTGACGAGTTGAGCGCGATGGGCTCGTGCTCGTGCGTCTTGCGGCGTTCGACCGGCGCTTCGATTTGCAGAGGCTCTTCCATTGGCACGGCTGAGCGCAGGAAGCGGGTCGCATGGCGAGCAAGCTCCGCGCGATTGTCCACGCTGAACTTGCTCAAAAGAGAAGAGATATGAAATTTGACCGTTCGAACTGTGATGTTCAGCTGAGACGATATCTCTTTGTTTGTGCGATTGCAGACGACGGCACGCAGGATTTCCGTTTGGCGAGGACTCAGAGAAACGGGGTTCGCCAGTGCCAGCCCTTCAGCTAGCAGTTCCTTCGCCCGACCGGTCAAACGGGTTACGAGAGCCTTGTCAGCCGGCACGAGAATTGCATAATCGGCCGGCTCGCACCCGCGCACCAGGCATTGCATGGCCAGCATGCTTGCCATGCGCTCGACCATGGCATCCGAATCGGCGCCCGCCTGAGCTTGGAACTGCGCGATTCCCGTGGATTTGTCGCAGAAGACGTAGGACGTCGCCTGGGTGGTTTCTTGCTTTCTGGGGTGCGGCATCAATTTCGGAATTACGCGTACTTTCTTCAAGCTAGGCCTTCCCGTCCCTGCCCCGGGGTGGTGTCGGAGCAGCTTCAATTAGACGTCTCTCTCGAAGCGATCTGCCGGGCAATAAGACTTCACGCCGAAGACTGCCACGACGCCGGGAAGGAATAGGGGATTCGAAAGTTCCCGGAGCCGATTGTGCTAGAAAAGAAATGAAAAATGGGCCACGCAATTGTTTTCGCGGGCATCTACGTTGCCAAAGTTTGTCACTTCGTTAACGTGCGCGCAGCGAAACACATGCGCGGTCATGCCGACTGCATGCACGCTGACGTCTATGTAGAAGTTTCCGAGCATCGGAAATTTCTTCCCGCGATTGGGTCGTTTTCCACATCTCGAGACGGTTCCGCGGGTGTGATTTCCACATGGCTCTATCGCTATAATCGCAGTGGAGAGGCGGGCGGAACGGGATGATCGAGAGCGTCAAATCAAGACGGGGCTGGCGGACCGGGGGCTGGGCCGCCGCTTCGTTCGCTGTCCTCCTGTTTACGGCGGCTGCCAACGCACAAGTCGCGCCAATCAAGCCACCGCCCGGCTGGCCGCCCGTACCGAGCGGAACCGGGACGTGTTCTGTCGAGAAGTCCTGCGCCGAACTGGCGCCGCAAATGATTCAGAACGCGCTGGGCTCCTCTCCGCTTGAGGCAAACTTGCGATACCTGACGGACACCATCGGCGGCCGGGTTACCGGCTCGCCCGAGGCCGACCGTGCGGTCGGCTGGGCCGTGGAGGCGTTTCGTCACGCCGGTGTGGACGAGGTGCACACGGAGAAGTTCACCATTCCGGTCGGATGGAGCGAGGGGAGGAGCCATGTGGAAATCCTCTCTCCGATGCCGTTTCCCGTCCGCCTGGCGTCGATCGGATGGTCGCCTGCGACACCGGAGGGAGGAATCACAGCCGATGTCGTGGACGTCGGAGCGGGCGATGACGCTGGGTTCACCAAGGCGGGGGCAGCCGCTAAAGGAGCCGTCGTCCTGGTGCACTCGAATCTCCTGAAAACGTGGGAAGACCTGGAGAGCGAGTACACGACCAATGCGCAGATCGTTCGCAGGGCCGTGAGTGCGGGTGCCGCGGCCATCTTCTGGATGTCGACGCGGCCGAATCTGCTGCTGTACCGCCACATTCGGACCACCGACGGCCATTTGGGTCCACTACCGGAGGCGGTGATCGCCCGAGAGGACGCTGAGAGGATGGCTCGGCTGATCGCGTCCGGCCAGAAATTTCACGTCCGTTTCGACATGCCGAATCGAGTCACAGGCCCGGTCGAATCCGAGAATGTCGTTGCGGAAATCCGCGGGCGTGAGAAGCCGGACGAGTTCGTGATTCTGGGCGCACACCTTGATTCGTGGGATCTCGGCACGGGCGCGCTCGACAACGGATGCGACGTCGCGGCGGTGATCGACGCGGCTCGCGTGATTCGTGCTTCTGGATCGATTCCGCGGCGGTCCATCCGATTCGTTTTGTTCACGGGCGAGGAACAGATGATGCTCGGATCCCTGGCGTACGCGCGAGCGCATCGGTCCGAGCTCGACAAGATGGACGCAGCGGTCATCTTCGACTCCGGGACGGGCCCAGTGACCGGATACACCCTGAGCGGGCGCAAAGATGCTCTCGCTGCCGTTCGTGAGGCGCTCGAGCCGGTGCGGTCCCTGGGAGTGAAGGAGTTTACGACCGATGCCAGCGTGGATACGGACAATTTCGACTTCATGCTGGAGGGGGTGCCGACGCTGGTCGTCAACCAGGAACCGGCCAACTACGTATTGAATTACCACGCGGCCTCGGACACGTTCGACAAGGTCGACATGCCTCAATTGAAGCGGCAGGTGGCGATCGCCGCCGTGACTGTTTATGCGCTCGCGGATCGTTCGCAGAGAATCGCGCCGAGGCAATCGCGCGCTGAGATTGAGGCGATGATGAAAGAAACCGGCCTCGACGAGGAGATGAAGATTCTGGGCGTGTGGTCTGCCTGGGCCGACGGCGAGCGCGGCCGCCAGCCCTGAGCGCTATTTCGTTCTGCCGGCGGCCTTGAGCACGTCAATCATCGGCAGCGCGCCGCTGCCCGATCCGGCCATATAGACGTCGGGCAAGTGGCCGTCCCACCGCTGCGTCATCATCTCAATGGTGCGGAGCTGGACCAGCTCCGGAGTGATCTGCTGCTTCTGCACTTCGAGCGCTTTGGCCTCCGCCTGCGCCTGGGTCACCTTCTGCTCCGCCTCGATCTTGATGCGGTTCAAATCGTTCTCGGCCTTCAGCGCATTCTGCTGCGCGGTCACTTTGGCTTCGATTGCGCGGTTGTAGTCTTCAGAGAAGTTGAAGTCCGTGATACTCACGGCATCGACGTCGATATGGTGGGTGGTGAGGCGATCGCGCACGTACTGCTCGATTCCGTTGCGGACCGCGGGACGCTGCGCGATCAACTGTTCCGCGTCATACTGCGCGGTCTGCGCTTTGATGGCCTCCTGAATCGCGGGAATAACGACGCGATCCAGCGCGTCGTCGTTCAGTTTCGACCAAATGTCGGCGACGCAGCACGGGTCCTGATAATAGGCAAGCGTCACCTGCGTGTGGACGACCTGTAAATCGTGGCTCGCGGCTTGCGACTCGAGCTTCTCCACTTGCACCTGCACGGAGATGGGCCGGACAGTTTCGATAAACGGAATAATGAGGTGCGGGCCGGGATCGAGAATGCGTCCCGTAACCGCGCCGAATCTGAGCACGACGCCTCGGTAACCGGCGTCGACACTGGTGAAGGAGAGCCACAGAACGAACACCAGCACGGCGAGAACGAGGAAGGGCGCGCCCGCCCGAATGTTGTAGCGCACTTGACGGCCATCGTGAACGCTGAGGGTGACGGCGACAGACCGCCAGATGGCGGCCAGTAGAAGTACGATGAACAGCGCGAGCAGCAGGCCACTCATTCCCGGAATCTCCTTTGGGGTTGCTTGCACGCCAGCGGCGTGTTGCGCTTCTCATACGATATATCTACTCAAAAGGCAACTATAGGCACGGACGCGGCCTGTTTTGCGCAGGCGGGCGCAGGGGGTCGCGTATAATGTGAGTACGAATGATTGCGGCGCGAGCGAAGACCTCTTCCATTCCCGAACAGCCGGCGCAAGCAGGGGCGCCGGCGCGAATCCTGGGCGTCGACTATGGCCGGAAACGCATCGGCCTGGCGCTCTCCGACGAGATGGGCCTGACAGCGCGCCCGCTCGCGACACTCGTACGGGAGAACCGGCAGAGCGACGTGCGCCGCTTGCGCGAGATTTGCCGCAGGCACGGCGTGAAGCGCATCGTGGTCGGCCATCCGCTGCACATGAGCGGCGAAGCAGGCCCGATGGCGAATGAGGTGGCACGGTTTGCGGGCCGCTTGTTCAAGGAACTGACCATTCCGGTCGATCTTCAAGACGAAAGACTGACGAGCTGGGAAGCCAAGCAGATGGCAGCCGAGACCAAATCATCCTCACGAAGGAAGCGCGGATCGATCGACGATCTGGCGGCGACCGTCCTGCTGCGAGAGTATCTCGAGCGCAAGCGCGCCGAAGAGAAAAGGGGCTAGCCGGAGATGCGGCGACTCGGCTTGCTTGCATTGCTTGCGATTTCTGCGCTGGGCGCGGGCGCCGCGTGGATGGATTCGCAGATCAGCCGCCCCTATCGCGGACACCGCCCGGAGAAAGTTTTCGTAAACATTCCGCACGGCTCTTCGAGATGGCAAATCGCCGGGATACTCCGGGACGACGACGTGATCCGCAACCGCCTCGCTTTCACGTTCTTCGCGGCGTGGCATTTCCGGAAACGCCTGCAAGCGGGCGAATACCTGATCGACCGGCCGCTGAACTCGCGAGAGGTCTTCTGGAAGGTCGCGCGCGGCCAGATATTCGTTCATACGGTGACCGTGCCGGAGGGCTGGACCATGTTCGACATCGCCTCCGAATTCGAGCGGCAGGGAGTTTGCAGCCGCGGCGAATTTCTGGCGGCGGCGCGCGATACGTCGCTCGTGTGGGACCTTGCCCCGCAGGCCAAGAGCCTGGAGGGTTTCCTGTTTCCATCAACATATGAATTCACGCGCCAAACAACGTGCGACGCGGCGGTGAAGCGCATGGTGGACAGTTTTCGCGGCGTATGGAATTCGCTGGTTCCGACCGATGCTCCGCCTCCGAGGGGGCTGACGCCGGCGCAGGTGATAACGCTGGCTTCGCTCGTGGAACGGGAGACGCCCATGGCATCGGAGCGACCAATCGTCGCAGGAGTGTTCTACAATCGGCTGCGCCTCGATCATGCGTTGCAGTGTGATCCGACGGTGCAGTACGCAATGGCGCTGGAGGGACGTCCAATCAAGGACGTTCATCCGAAGGATTTGCGGATCGATTCGCCCTACAATACGTACGAACACAAGGGCCTGCCACCGGGTCCGATCGCGAACCCCGGGGAAGCCTCGCTCCGAGCCGCGCTGTCGCCGGCGACAACGGAGTATCTCTATTTCGTCGCCAACGACGAGGGCGGCCATTTCTTCAGCCGCACGCTGGCGGAGCACAATCGCAACGTAGCGCGCTTGCGGCGGCTGCTGGCGAATGACGCCGCAGGGGCCGATTCCGCATCGAAGAAACCAGTACGCTGAGGCCGTCCTTTGAACCCGAACCATTCCGGCAGGCACGATTCCGAACAGGCGCCCGCGAAAAAGGCGCTGATCCTGGAAGCTGCGCGCGCGATGGGAAAGGCGCGCTTCACGCCCGCCGAAATCGAACAGATTCGCAGGCAGTTGATCGCGCATCTTGGCGCGCAGGGAAAGACCTCGCCGGACTACATCGTCAGTGTGCTCGAAGAAGCCGGGCTACGCGTCGCATGGTCCACCCGCGCGGACACCGAAGGGCGCTACGAAGAGGAATTCGAAGATCTGCTGCACTTTTCGACGCTGGAAGAGGCCGAGATGTGCCTGATCCGGCTCGACGAACTCCTGCGCAAGTTCTCCGCGGAAGGTGAGAGAGCCGCGGCGGAGCGCACTCGCGAGATCGGGCGTCTGGGGCGGCGTCGCGCGGAGATGATCGCCCGCAATCATAAGGTCGATCCCAGGAAGCGAGCGGAGAAAGAGGAAATCGCACACTGGTTTGCGATCTGGCTCGAGACGCCGGATGCATTCTTTGACTGGCTCGAAGTGCGCAAGGGATCGGCGGCGTACCGGCAACAATTTCCGCCAGAGGCCGAAAGCGACGACTGAATGTACCTGCTAGACATCGAGCCGCTCGATTTGGGAGCGGACGTCAAGGCGGTGGGCCTGGAGCTTGCCGAGAACGACGAAAACCGCGAGCCCGTCCGCGGCGAAGACGCGGCGCGAATCTGGAGCCGGGTGATGCGCGCGACGGCGGGACAGGAGCCGTGGGGGCTCGACTTCTTCAGCCACATCGACCGCGTGCGGGAATATTGCGACCGCCAGCAGATCGCCTATCAACAGCCGACGCAACGATCGATCATGATCCCTGCGCCGGAAGAGCCGACGCTCGAAGCGCTGATCGAGAGGTTCCAGGGCGAGACTTTCGGAGCGCGGGCAGGCGGGCCGATTTCCACTGGCGATCCCGAGTTGGAGGGCGATCTAGCACGGCGTGGAGTCGATGCCTATCATCCCGCGTTTCCGCGGTATTTCTACTGCGCTGTCTGCAACTTCGAAGACGGTTCGCTCGTGCTGCTCAGCACGAAGCTCTGGGCGAGCGAAGTCATTCGCCGAGTGCGGCCTGCGATTCAGGGCCTGAGCGTGGAAGTCCGGCTGCCTGCCTGAAGGCGGGGTAATCCGCCCCTTGCCTGTTCCGCAACCTTGGTACATCCGTACCATATCTCCGACCAGATCGTTCCAGTACCCTTAGGCTGCTTGAAGATGCTAGTCCAGAGTGAGCTGACAGTGCCCAGCGAGTCAACGATCCCCAACGCACGGGCGTTCGTTCGGAGCCTGAACGTACTCTTTAAGTACACCCGGCTCTATGGGTTAGAGCACGCGCGGTCGGTCGCACAATTCGAAATCGCGTGGAACGAACTGGGAGAGGCGGTGCGCGCAGCAGGCGAGGCAGGCCTGTTGCTAGGCGCCTCAGGATCCCAGCTGTTGCTCGATGGCGTGCCACTCGAATCCACTCCTGCCGAACGCAGCTTCGCTGAACTCCTGAACGGCGCGGGGGTCGCCAGTATCTGCTTCCTTCCGGTTGTCGAGCGCGATGAGCTTGCGAACCTTGTCCGGGCCTTTCTGGAGACTGGCGCAAAGACGGCGCCGCTCGGCGAGCGACTCGAGTTCTACTTCGGCAAGAACAGCGGGGGAGGCATTCGCGTCAACGAGATTCGATTCGTCGCAGAGGATGCGGGCTTTTCGGAAGCGCGCGTCGCCGCGCAACTGACGGCCAAGACCCTTGGCGCCGACGCAGACCGGGTCCAAGACTGGTTCCGCAGTCCGGAGAAGATGATCCAGTTGATCGCGGCGGCGGAGGGCGCGCACGGAGGAACGGGCTCGAGATCGGGCGGCGGTCCGGGCACGGGTTCCGGTTCAGGCACGGGAGCGGGTTCTGGCGCGGATCAGGCAATTCCAGCTGGTTCGGGCGCAATGGCGGCGTCCGGCACAGGCCCGGGAACGGGCGGCGGCCAGTTCCCGGGTGTGCCAGGCGGTGGTCCTGCCGCGGCGCAGCCGCTAAGTGAGAACGAGATTCAGAACCTGCTCCGCCTGCTCGCCCAATTCGGCGAGGCGGCCGCAGCGCACGCGACCAATCCGAAGCGGCTCGATCCGACGGCCTGGCAACACAAACTGGCTTCGCTGCCGCAGAACGCGCAGGTGACTTTGCGGCAGGCGCTCGCGAGCGTAGCGGCGAAGACGCCTTCGGCGAAAGTGGATGAGGCAATGCTGCTGAGGCTGGCCGAAGACCTGGCCATCCGTTTCGCGCTCGACCGATTTCAGCGGGGTGAGGTACGCGTGAACGCGGTCCGCCAAATGCTCGACAAGATGGGAAGCGAGCTGGAGACTTTGCGCAAGCTGCTGAAAGCGCGCGAGGAAAAAATGGCGTCCGCCGGACTGTCGGTGGAGTCGCACGCGGATGTGCTCGACCGGCAGTTCTGGGCTGCGGTGCCGGAGTCGGGGAAGCGGGCGGTGCTGACTTCGACGGAAGCATGGTGCATCCCGCCGCGCAACGTGCAGCAATATGTGGAAGAGCTGATGGGCCGCGGAGAGTCGGATGCCGCCGCCGATGTCTTGTTGAAGTACGCGTCCTGCGTGCGGAACAAGGACGCGGAAGCGCGTAAGAAGGCGGCGATCGGCCTCGGACAGCTCGCCGAGCTTTACAGCAAAGCCGCCAGCCAGCGATTGCAAGACGCGCTGTCGCAAATCGGACAGCAACTCGCAGCCGAAAAAGATCCGGAACTTCAGACTCTGCTGAGCGCAGCTTTCGTCCGATTGAGCCAGGAAGCGGCGTCACGGCGCTACTACCGGGCGATGCAGCAGGCGCTCGATTCGCTGGCCGATCTCGAAGAGCTGCGCCCGACGTGGGCGCAGAACCTGCGCCCGCGCATCGGCGTGGAAAATCGCATCGCCGAATTCATTGAGGAATCGCTCACTGCGGACGCCACACCAGAAGGATTAGTCGGCGTGCTGATGCGCCTTCCGGAGGCGGCAGGCGAGCATCTCGCGGTCCGGCTGGCGCGTGCCGGACGGCGCACCGAGCGCGAGAGAATCGTCGAATTGGCGAAGTCGGTCGGGAGCGCGTGCTCGCGGCATTTGAGGGAAGTGCTGAAGTCCGAGCCTCCGGCCAAGGCCGCGACGATCGTGGGCCTCCTGAGCCGGCTCGATCCCGCGGCGGTCGACGAACTGCTGGTCCAGCGGCTGCGTCACGGCGGACGCGGCTTTCACGATGCCGTGGTGCGACAGCTCGCGATCGCGGGCGCGACCGAGCGCGGGCAATTGCTCACGAGCCTGATCGAGAAGATCGATCCGATGGTTCTTCCGCTCGCACTTGACGAAATCGGGATGTGCGGCGACCCGGCGACCGCTCCGAAGCTGCTGCGTCTTGCCGAAGGCGATATCTTGCCGCAGGGCGCCGACTACCTGCGCGTCAAGGCAATCGAGGCGCTAGGGCGGATGCGTGCTTCCGCCGCGGCGGGACATCTGCGACATTTCGTTGAGACGCGCAAAGCCTTCGGATGGGCATATCCCGAGGAGATTCGCATGGCGGCGGCACAGGCGCTTGCGAAGCTCGATCCCGAATGGCTGCAGGCATTCCTGCCTGAATCGGGTCTCGACATGAAGGTGATGGCCCTTGCGCCGCTCGATCCGATTCCCGACCGGGATGTTGTGCGGCACCGGCGCTACCGCCGGATTCGATTGCCGCGCAGCGTGCCGGCCGTGATCAGTTCGCCGCGAGGGAAATATTCATCCGCAATCAGCGTTTTGAGCCTGGAAGGCGGACTGCTGAGCGGAGATATCCAGTTGGCCGTCGGCACGGAAGCGACTCTGAAGATTCCCGCGGGCCTACGTTCGATCAACCTGCAAGCCGTGGTCCGGTTCGTGCGGTCACATCAGGCTGGATTCGAGATGGTCGGCATGGGGCTGGAGGATCGCGCGAAGCTGCGCCGCCTACTCGTGTCGCTGGGTGGTCCCGATCCGGCGATCGTGCAGTCTCCGACCGGAGAATAGCCGCCGTCCGCAGCGCCCTTCGAAGACTGCGCGCCGCACCGTCCCCGCTATTTCGGAAAGTAATCAGGGATTGACGGTCTTCTGTTCGACCACGGAGACCATCGACGGAACAATCCGCCGGGACGGGCGCAAGCTGAAGAATTTCTCGCGGCAGGGATCGCACCGGTACGCCGGCAGGCCAAGGAAACGCTGGATGAGCACCCGGACGCCCGGGCCGACGCGGTCCCGCGCAATGTGCTCCAGATCGAAGTTGCCGCAGCGGGGGCAATGGGCATATCCGGAGAAGGCGACCGCCACACGCCAGGCGTAGAAACGCACGTCGCACGTGTGACACCGCCAGGGTCTCAGTCCAACAAGCGTGCCGAAGAAATCGACAACGCCGCCGCGGTGCGAACGGTAGCAATCCGCACTCCGGCATTGGGGGCAGATCATATCGAGGGCGTTCCTCCGTCGGGCGCGCGATAGCATAGCCAAAACGCTCAAGGGCGGCAATACCATCGATCACGAAGAAGGCGTCCAGCGTGTAGAATGAATGACGAAAGGAAGTCGAATGCCCGGATATACGTCCGCTCACGCCCGTGCGGGGATCGACGCGAGTTTGCCGAAGATCGAGACCTGGCCGAATCAGTTTCCCGGCTACCAGATCACCATTCGCGTGCCGGAGTACACGTCCATTTGTCCGAAGACCGGATTGCCGGATTACGGCGCGGTCACGATCCAATACGAGCCGAAGAAGCTGTGCCTGGAGCTGAAATCGCTGAAACTCTATCTGCTCGCCTACCGCAATCTTGGAATCTTCTATGAGAACGCGGTCAATCGAATCCTGCGCGACATCGTGGATGCCGTTAACCCTGCCTGGTGCCGGGTAACCGGGGACTTCACTCCGCGGGGCGGACTGACCACAAGCGTCGAGGCTTACTGGCCTCGCACGGATGGCAACACACTTCGCGCCGAGGATAGACTTGGCCGGCGCGCTCGGAGATAATTCCACGAAATGGAGCGCGGCTGCGGCCGGCTCTCTCAAGGAGGCTTGATGAGCTCGACCCCGAACGGACCTTCCGAGACTTCCCTGGCCGAAGTGGCGACGCTGCCGCGGTGGGTAACCATTCTATTCGTCGTGCTTTTCGCACTGGTGGGCTACCTGCTCTACGCTGCCTACGCCGAGCGCGACGCGCTCCACAAGAGCCAGGAAGACGCGAACAAGAAGACGCTGGCGATGGCGACTGAGCTGGACAAGACCAACTCGCGCATCGCGGATCTGAAGGGGCAGCTCGATGTGACGTCGCAAAAGCTCGGATTAACCGAGGACGAGCTGGCACGCGCCCGAGGACTGGCGCAGAGCGCGAAATCGGAACAGCAGAAGAGCGACGCGCAGTTGCGTGAACAGATCGGAGCGGTCCAGGCGGATACGACCACCAAGTTCGGCCAGATGGCGACGCAGCTGAACGGCACGCAGACCGATCTCAACGCCACGAAGGCGGACCTCGAGGCCACGAAGGGCCAGATGCAGTCGATGAAGGGCGACCTTGGCGTGCAGAGCGGCTTGATCGCGCGCAATCACGACGAGGTGGAAGAGCTGAAGAGGCTCGGCGAGCGGGACATCTTCGAATTTACTCTCAGCAAGTCGGCGAAGGGTCCCGATCACGTGGGCCCGATTCAGGTTCAGCTCAAGAAGGCGGACCCGAAGAAATACAAGTACACCGTGAACGTGGTGGCCGACGACAAGGTGATCGAGAAGAAGGACCGAACCGCCGGCGAACCGATCCAGTTCTACGTGCGCGGCGTCCGCGCGCCCTACGAAATCGTCGTCTTCGACGTGACGAAGGACCAGGTGAAGGGCTACCTGAGTACGCCGAAGTCAGGCACGGCAGCTCCTCCATCCAGCAATCCGCCCGGCATGTAGTTTCCGGGTTGGCATATAACGAAACCTGCACCCACATTTCACGGCGCGGTGGCACGCCTCGTGTCATTCTTTGAGGGAGCTGTTCCATCCTGCTTATCCCGCTTGACAGCGCCGCGCGCGGCCTTTCGGCGGAGGAGGCCCGTGTGAAGACGATCCGAATCCCTCGCGGAGTCTATTGCTGCCTGGCATTTCTTCTGGCGTGCCTGATTTCCGGTTCGCCGCTTCCGGCACAATCTCCCTCCTTGACGGAGCGGCTTTCGCCAAACACGGTGTTCTTTCTCGTTTGGAACGGCCACGCGTCCTACGCGGGATCGGAGCAGAAAAACCACCTGCTGCAACTACTGCACGACCCCGCCTTTGCCTCGATGTGGACGGCGGCCACCAACAAAGTCCAGCAAGGGACGCCGAACGGGGCGGGAGCGGCAGGGGCGTCGCTCGCACCTGACATCATCTCGGCTCTCGACAATCCTTTCGTGTTCGGCGTGGTGATCGATCCGGATGCGCCCAAAACAGCGGCTCCGGGCGTTTCCACTTCTCCGTTTGCGGCGTTTGGCATCTATGACGAGACGGGCAAAGCAGACGTCGTGGAAAAGCTGGAAGCGCAGAGCAGGGCAGGCAGCAAGACGACGGTTGAAGTGACGAAATATGACTTTAGCGGTGCTTCGATCGAGGTGCGGACCGCGGGCAAGCAAGTTTCGTACAGGGCCCACGCGGGCAACTACTACCTGATGGCCGACCGCAAGCAAGTGATCGAGGATCTCGTTACGCGCTTCCGGAGCGCCGACCGGCCGGCTACTTCGATCGCGCAGTCGGCCGAATACGACCGCATGCACAAGTACGTCGGAGCGGATGCTGCGCTTGAGATTTTCGGACGCATTCCCGATTCGAGCACCTGGAATTTGCCGGAAAAGAATGCGAAGCAGATCATGCAGCTTGCGAAGAGTCTCCATCTCGAGAAGATTCACGTGCTGGCGGGCGCGCTGAACTTCGAAGGAGAGGCGACGCGCTTTCGCGGCGCGGTTCTGGGAGACACGTCTCCGACAGGGCTTTTCGATGTGGCCGGAGCGAGCGGCGCGACGTTTCAAACGCAGCCCGTGATCGCCACGGCGCCGGTTTTCAGCATTACGCACATGAATCTCGCCGCGCTCTATCAATTAATCCGGGATGCCGTGAACGACAGCGCGCCGTCGGGTTCCAACCCGAACCTGGCCATGGTGGAAGCCGGGGCTCAGAACTTTCTGGGAATGTCGATTACGGACGCGCTGAGTCTCTTTCCTGGAGAAATCGCTTCGGCTTCGTTCTATTCGGCGGACGGCGTGCCTGAGCAACTTTACGCCGCCACGATCGAAAAGCCGGATGCCGTGCTGCGCGTGCTGCGAGCCTTGGTCGGCACGATGATCTCAAACGAGGATACTTCCGGGTCCGCGACCTATCTCGATCTGGCGTATCCGTATACGGATCCGGCGACGGGCGCCAAGCGACGGAGGTTCTATTATGTGGCCGTGACACCGAAAGTGATCGTGGCTGCTCCGCGCAAGGCGATGTTGCGCGAAGCGCTGCAGCGGCTGGACGCGGGGGCAGCCGATCCGCCGGCGACGGGTGTTCTTGCAGACCCTCAGTACGCGCAGTTGCGGTCGCGCCTGCCGGAAAAGCTCTCGGGGTTGACCGGCGCAAGCATCAGCGGCATTCCGCTTGACAGTATTTTGAAGAATATCGAGAGCCAGGCCGCGCCAGCCGCGAATCCTAGTAATGGCCAGAAGCCGCCCGATCTGAGCTGGCTCAGGCTGGACGTCATATCCCGCTATCTCCACATCACGCTGAGCGGTTGGTGGAAAGACTCGAACGGCGTGTACTTTGATTCCTATATTCAGTAGCCCGGCGCCGACTTTTCAATTGCATTGCCGCCGAGTGTTGGGGATTGTCCTTTCCTCGCTTCTATGCAGCTCACCGCTTGCGGCGCAGCAGGCCCCTCCGCAGACGCCCGTGCCGATTCAATCCAGAAGCGAGCTCGTGAAAATCGAAGCGAGCGTTCTGGATCCACACGGAGATTTCGTAAGCGGGCTCACACAAGGCAGCTTTCGCGTGCTCGACAACGGCGTCGAGCGGCCGATCGAGTTCTTCGCGCCGGTGGAAACGGCCGCGCACGTTCTGGTGCTGCTCGAAACGAGCCCGGCTGTCTACCTGATTCGAAACCAGCATCTCGCGGCTGCGTACGCGCTGATCGAGGGCCTCGACGCCGACGATGAAGTGGCACTGGCGGTCTACGACCGTACGCCGCGGGCCATTCTCTCGTTCACTCCGGACAAATCCGCGTTTCTCGCGGCCCTCGACAAAGCGCAGTTCACCATCGGTATGGGCGACCTGAACTGCTACGACTCGATTTCGGCCGTGCTGGACTGGCTTGCGCCGGTCGAGGACAAGAAGGCGATCGTGCTGATCTCTACCGGGCTCGATTCCTCGCCGCCGACCCGTTGGAACGCGCTGGCGGAAAAGCTCGGCGCGGAGGATGTGCCGATCTTTTCCGTCGCGCTGGGCGGCCCGTTGCGCGGCGAGCCCGCGAAGAAACCGAGGCGGAAGAAGACGGCGACATCCTCCGGTTCCGCGGACGCAGGGGCATCGAGCGAGGCTCGAAGCGCCGCTGAATTCGCAGGAGCGGATGAGGCGCTGCGATCGCTCGCGACGATCACAGGCGGCCGCGCATATTTTCCGCAATCCGACAACGACTTTGTATCGATCTACCACGAGATCGCCGCCGCTCTGCGGCACGAATACGTACTTGGTGTGGCGCCCGCCCATGACAACCAATTTCATGCACTGACCGTCGAAGTTCTCGGCAACAACAACCGGCCGAACGACACGCAGGCGAAGCGTTCCGAGTACCGAATCCTCGCCCGCGCGGGATATCTGGCTCCGAGACCTTGATTCATATAATCTCGTGGCGCGCGGCGCTGGGGCTCGCGCGCGGAGGGTCGATGCAACGGCGGACAGCGGGATTGCTGGCGGTCGGGCTGGCGCTATCGTTTGGATTCTGTTTGCATCGCGCCGCGGCCGTTCGGGCCAGCGACACTCCGCCGCAGGCGGCCGCCATGGCCCAGTTTCATCTGGGAGGAAACGCGGCGGAAATCCCCGCGCGGTTCGTCAACAACCTTGTGTTCCTTCCCGTCGAAGTGAATCAAAGCCAGCCGAGCTTGTTTCAACTGGATTCGACGGCCGCCGCTTCGACAATCGATCCCGACCGCGCGGCGGAGTTGGGCATCACTCCTCAGCAAACGCATGTGCTCAATCTCAGTGGCGTCGATTTGTCGCCGGCATCGCTCGACGCGGTTTCAAAGAAGGATTTCGCCGCACAGGTCGGCCGCGAGTATGAGGGCACGCTCGGCAACGATCTGTTCGCCGGAACGATCATCGAAGTGAACTACCCGCGGCAAACCGTGCGGATCTACGATCCTGCGACCTACCAGTATGCCGGCCGAGGCAAGAGCGTCCATCTCACGTTCGTGAACGGACTGCCCGTCGTGCACGCGAAGATCAACGTGGCGGGCGGCAAGGCAATCGAGGGCGATTTCATCGTGAACACCGCGCTCGACGCCGCCTTGCTGATCTCGCAAAAGTTCGCGCACGCACACAGGCTTCCCTCGCACATCCGCACCGTCGGGGCCAGCGAGTTTCGGGCCGGCGGACAGGAGGCGGCCGTGCTGGCGCGCGTCAAGGAGTTCGAACTCGGCGGCTACGAGGTGGCGGGAGCCATCGCGGTTTTCCCGCGGGAGGGTTCACTGGCGGACGGCGACGGAAAACTTGCGGGAGAAATCGGCGGGGCGATGCTGCGCCGCTTCACCGTGACCTTCGACTATCCGCACCAGCAGCTCATTCTCGATTCGAGCAGCGATTTTCGCCTTGAGGAAATCGAAGACATGAGCGGCCTCGCCATTCTGGCGGGCGGACCCGGTTTGAAGAGGTTCGAGGTCGCGCAGGTTTGGCCCGGCACGCCCGGCTCGGACGCCAAGATTCAAAAGGGCGACGTGATCGCCGGCATCAATGACGAAGCGGCTGCGGATCTATCGCTTCCCGAGATTCGAAGGCTGTTCCGCCAGCCGGGCGCCAAATGCAAGCTGCTGATCCAGCGGGGCAACCAAACTCTTACCGTGAATCTCCAGATGCGGCATCTGCTGTAGGAAACGCGCGGGCGCTTGCGGCGCTACGACTCGTATCGGCGGAGTTTCGAGGCCATTTCCGCAAGGCGCGCGTCGGCCTTAGCGAAGACGCCGCCCGGCTCGAATTTTCCGGAGGAATCTCGCTTGCCGGCGGTTGTGCCGGTAAGAATTTCGATCCCCTGTTCGATCGTGCTCACCGGGTAGACGTTGAATAGTCCCTTGTCGACCGCAGCGATCACGTCGTCGCGCAGCATCAGATCCTCCACGTTCTCGGCCGGAATCAGGACGCCCTGCGCGCCGGTCAGGCCCTTCAAGCGGCAAACGTCGAAGAATCCCTCGATCTTTTGATTGACCCCGCCGATCGGCTGCACGTCACCCAGCTGGTTCACGGAGCCGGTCACGGCCAGTTCCTGGCGGATCGGCGAGCCCGAAAGCGCGGAGAGGAGCGCGTAGATCTCCGTAGAGCTGGCGCTATCGCCATCGACACCGGAGTAGGACTGCTCGAAGCATACACTGGCGGAAAGCGAAAGCGGCTTGTCCTGCGCAAACGTGCGGCGCAAATATCCGGCGATGATTTGCACGCCTTTGTCGTGAAACCGGCCGCTTAGGTTGGATTCGCGCTCGATGTTTATGATGCCCGTCTTGCCGAGCGCGACAGACGCCGTGATCCGTACCGGCTTGCCGAACGCATAGCCGCCGATTTCCATGACGCTCAGTCCGTTGACCTGCCCGGTTCGCTCGCCGGTGGTGTCGATGAACACCACGTTCTGCTCGATCATTTCGCGGATTTTCGTCTCGAGCAGATTGTGGCGGTCGATCTTCGCGTCGAGCGCCTGGCGAACGTGGCTCGAGGAGATGACCTTGCCTCCGTCCTGTTTGGCCGCGTAGCAGGATTCGCGTGCGAGGTCAGCAAGCTCGAAGAATCGCGTGGTGATCTTGCCGCGGCGTCCCGCGACGCGCACGCCGTGTTCAAGGATGGCGGCAATCGCGGAGCGGTCGAAGTGCAGCAGCTTTTCGTCATCGACCAGTTTCCGCAAGCGTCCGCCGTAATGGCGGAACACTTCGTCGTTCCACTTCATTTCCTCGTCGAATTCGACGCGCACCTTGAAGATTTTCTTGAAGTCGTCTTCGTAGTCGTAAAGCAGCTCGTACATCTCGCGGTCGCCGATCAGGATGATCTTGACGTGAACGTCGATCGGCTCCGGCTTCAGCGCGCTGGCGCTGAACGGGAAGAACGTGTCCACCGGCTGGATTTCCAGCTTGCCGTGATTGAGCGTGCGCTTGAGCGTGCGCCATACACCCGCTTCCGTCATGGTATCGAGCGCGTACATCACCAGGAAACCGCCGTCGGCCCGCAGCAGCGATCCGCCGCGCAGATCCATGAAGTCGGAGTTCCACGCGCCGCCGCGTGTGTCGTAACTGCGATGGACCGTACCGAACAGGTTCGCGTAGGTCGGAATGGTCTCAAAAATCACGGGGCAGCGATCATGTTCGTTGTGCGCCAGGATCACGTTGACGCCGTACACACGGAAGGGATCGCGCTCGTTGCGTTCCGGGCGCGGCGCACCGCCGCCCTCCGATGGCGGCTGCTCCTCTTCGCCCTCGCGCTCCTTGAACGGGTCGAGATTATCCAGGACGTGATGGCGGACTTCCTCGAGATACTCGGCGATCTGCGGACTGGGATACTTTTCCTTCAGTTCCTCGATCACGCCGTCCACCAGCACGGACGCGGCCTCCTGTTCGAGGTAGCTCATTTCACTCGCGAGTTCGCGGGAGAGCGAGAGCGTCCGCCGATAGACGACGGTAAACTCCTGGCGAAACTGATCGTATTTGCGCTCGATCTCCTCGGCCGCAGTGTTTTCGAGCTTGCCCTCCTGCACCATCTTAGGAATCTCTTCGATCGGGACCATCTGGCCCTCGAGCACGGGGAAGATCTCCGGCAGAGCCACGGCACCCACTTGCATGCGGCCGAGCGCGAACTGTTCACGCGCGATGCGGCGCGTAAAATCGTCCATCAGCTCTTTTTCGCGCTGCGTGAAGCGCTCGACGATCCGAGTCTTCTGTCGCTGGAAGGGCTCGCCTTCGAACACCTGCGGAATGCGACGCCGCAAGAAGTCGATGCCGGACTCCGCCTCCTTCTTGAATGCGTTCGCCTGGCCGCGCGGCAGCGTCAGCAGGCGCGGCCGGTCCGCGTTCTTGAAGTTGTTGACGTAGCACCGGTCCGGAGCGGGTTCGGTCTCCGGATGCAGCTCTTCGATCATCCGCACGATCATTCCGCCGCGGCTGGTTCCCGAAAGTCCGCAGACGAAGAGGTTGTAACCGGACGCCGTCATCTCGACGCCCATGCGCAGGGCCCGCAGCGCGCGGTCCTGTCCCACGTCTCCGCCGGCCGGCTCCACGTCGGAGGTCGATTGGAACGGAATTTTGGCGGGATCGCAGCGCCAGCGGAGCTTATCCGCAGGCAATGGAACGTGATTCGGCTTGGAGTCTTTAGCCATACGATCTGTCTTCGGCTCTTTCAAGGGCCGTTACTCTAGCATGGCGGTTTGCCAGTTCACACACGCACGAGGTCAAGTGTTTCCAGCCGCCGCACGAGGCGCGTAGAGATCCAAAAGGCTGGCGGCCATCGCGACGATGATGGGGCCGAGCACCACGCCGAGCAATCCAAAGACCGTAATGCCTCCCAGCACGCTGATAAAGACCACCAGCCCGCCCATCTCGGTTCGCCCGCCGATGAGCCACGGACGGATCAGGTTGTCCACGCTGCCGACGATCAAAGCGCAGAAGACGATGAGTCCGATGCCGCGGCCCACGTGACCTCCCGCCATCAGGCTGATCGCGATCGGGACCCAGATCAGCGCCGACCCGACGATCGGGACGAACGAGAAGAAAGCCATCATCACTCCCCAGAAGACGGGCGCTTGGATGCCGGTTATGACAAACGCGAGGCCGCCCAGTATGCCGTGCGCCGCCGCGGCCGCCAGGCTCGAGGTCACGCTTGCGAAGACGAGGCTTCGCGTTTCGGCAAGCATGCGATTGCGATGCGACGCCTCGAAGGGCAGCACCTGGCGCAGCCGCTCGACCATGGAATGGCCATCGCGAAACAGATAGAACATGGCGAGGATGGTCACGCCGAGATGAAAAAAGAATGTCGCCGTGTGCTTCAGAATCGTGCCGAGCCTCGCTGCCACGAAAGTTGCCGCTTCCTCGCCCGATTGCTCGAGAGTTTTCGTCAGATCCGCATTGGCCGCGCCCGGAATGTGTTGCTGGATCTCCGCCCAGAGATGGCTCAGCCAGGTCCAGTGACTGCTGGACGCCTGTAGTTCAATCGATTGCACGGCGTCCACGCCTTGGCGCACGAAAGCGATCATCGCGAACAGCGTCGGCACGATGAGGATCAGCGTTACTCCGACGGTGCTCAGGATGGCTCCGGTCGTCGGCCCCCACCGGCGGGCCAGCCGCTCGTACACCGGGTAGGAGACGACAACGATCACAGCTGCCCAAGCCAGCGGCACCAAGAACGGAGCGAACACCAGGTAGACGAGATACACCAGCAATATCACGACGCCGTAGAAGAAGGCGCTGCCCAGGCGTTTCTGCGAACTCGCATCCGTGGTCAAGGGGCCATCACCTCCGGTAACAGCAAGGAGACACATAGTGGCAATCGGCTGGTTTGTCAACGGCTGGGCGTGTTCGCCACCGCAGGAAGGGGCGAATTGCTATAATCCGCGCAGCCGTCGATGGGAATACCACGATGACCAGCCCCGCCTGTCCGCACAAACGCACGCAACTGATCGCCCAGGACAAGGACAGTCAGTACGTCGAGTGCCTCGACTGCGGCGAGATTCTCGAAGCCGAGGAGATCGAAAAGCCCAACCCCAAAGAGGGCGCCGGATTCGACGAGTCCCTGTCAGACGCCTGACCAGCTCGTAACCTTCGCCGTGATGACCGTAGTACTACTGATAGCGGGGCCGTAAGTTTTGGATTACGCTCTGCGCCTCGAAATTAGGCGTTTGCTTTCCATGCTCTTCAAGACCTACAGCGCCGCCGTATTCGGCATCGATGCGTACCTCGTGGAAGTCGAGGTGGACGTCGGCCCGGGCGAAAGCGGCCACTTCAACGTCGTAGGCTTGCCGGACAACGCCGTTCGCGAGAGTCGCGAACGAGTCAGAGCCGCGCTGCGCAACTGCGGCTTCGATTACGAATACTGGAAAACTGTCACCGTAAACCTCGCGCCCGCCGATATTCGCAAGGAAGGATCCGCATTCGATCTGCCGATCGCTCTGGGACTGCTCGGATGCAACGGAAACCTTTTCGGCAAGACTCCCGACTCATTTGTTTTCCTGGGCGAGCTGTCACTGGATGGCGGTGTGCGTTCGGTCCGCGGCGCGCTTTCGGCGGCGCTCGCGGCACGGGAGCGCGGCATTCAGAACTTGGTGGTGCCGGAGGCGAACGCGCACGAAGCGGCTGTAGTCGAGGGCGTGAATGTGTTTCCCGTGAAGACGCTGCCGCAGGCGGCCGACATGGTCAACGCGCCGGAATCCTTCACGCCAATCCGTGTCGACACCTCGCAGATGCTGGCCGAGGCCAGCCAATACGCGGTCGATTTGCGCGACGTCCGCGGTCAGATGGCCGCGAAGCGCGCGCTGGAAGTGGCCTGCGCCGGCGGCCACAACATATTGCTGATCGGTCCGCCCGGCGCGGGCAAAACGATGCTCGCGAAGCGCATCCCGACGATCTTGCCGCCGATGTCGCTCGAAGAGGCGATTGAGACGACGCGCATCCACAGCGTCGCCGGGCTGCTCGAGGATTCTCGCGGACTGGTCGGCACGCGGCCGTTCCGCTCGCCTCATCACACAATCAGCGACGCCGGCTTGATCGGTGGAGGCGCCGTGCCCCGGCCGGGGGAAGTCTCGCTGGGCCACAACGGAGTGCTCTTTCTGGACGAGTTGCCGGAGTTTCAGCGCAATGTTCTGGAAGTGATGCGCCAGCCGCTCGAGGACGGCTGCGTGACAATTGCACGTGCCGCCGTATCGGTGAGTTTTCCCTCGCGCTTCATGCTGGCTGCGGCGATGAACCCGTGCCCCTGCGGATTTTTCGGAGACACGGTGCGCGACTGCCACTGCTCGCCGCCCCAAATTCAACGCTACGTCTCGAAGATTTCGGGTCCGTTGCTCGACCGCATCGACATCCACATCGAAGTGCCGGCCGTGAAATACAAGGAACTCCGGGGCGATGCCGATATCGAAAACTCGGCGACCGTGCGCGAGCGTGTCCTGCGCGCACGGCAAATCCAGATCGAACGCTACGGAAGCGAAAGAAGAATCTACGCGAACGCGCAGATGCCTCCCAAGCTGATCCGCACGCATTGTGCCATATCGGGCGAGGGCGAAAGGCTGCTTGAAACAGCCATCCAACGTCTTGGCCTTTCGGCCCGCGCGCACGACCGGATTCTCAAGGTTTCGCGTACGATTGCCGATCTCGACGGGGCGGTCTCCATCGAGCCGAGGCATCTGAGCGAGGCAATTCAATACCGCACGCTCGACCGAAGCTACTGGGCCTAGCTGAACTTTCCCTTCAGGTCCGTCGCGCTGGGCGATCCAGGGCGGTCGACTCGCCGGGTTGAGGTGGTCCCTACCGTGTCGGCCGCATTGACGGGTGTGCGGAAGCTGTGGTACCCATACAGGGCCTTTTACAAGGGGTCTTCTCCTCGTTCCTGATGGCGCCCGCAACCCAACGACTTGAGGTCACGCTGGAAACGCAACTGGAGAGCGTTGATCTCGCTGAAAACATCGTCACGCGCGTGGCTGAAGCCGCCGGCTTTGGCGAGGACGATATTCACAAACTCGGGATGGCGGTGCGGGAAGGCGTCGTCAACGCCTACAACTACGGCAACGCCCAAGATCCGCAGAAGAAGATCCTGCTGGTGGTTGAGTTCGAGTCGGAGCAGATGGTGGTTCACATCGTCGACGAAGGCCGGGGCTTCGACCTTTCGCAGGTGGCGGACCCACTAGCCGAAGAAAACCTGCTCCGCACATCAGGCCGCGGAATCTTTCTGATGCGTGCGTTCATGGACGACTTGGCCGTGCGGCGCTGGCCAACGGGTGGGGCCGATCTGGTGATGTGGAAAAAGCTCCCTCATCGAGCCGCCGGCAACGGCCGATCATAACAATGGAGTAGAATTCCGCTTCGAGGATTCCATGGCATTGCAAGGCACCTGCCGTGACGTAGGTGAAGTCGCCATCGTCGATTTCAGCGGCAAGATCACTTTGGGTGAAGGAAGCGCCATGCTGCGCCGGATGGTGCGCGAACTGGTCGATGGCGGCCGGCGTAAGATCCTGCTCAACCTCGCCGATGTCGACTATATCGACAGCTCGGGCATCGGCGAATTGGTCGGCGCATACACCACGGTCCGCGGAGCGAACGGCGAGCTGAAGCTGGTTCACCTGACCAAGCGCGTCCGCGACATCATTCAAATCACGCGACTTTTCACAGTGTTCGACGTGCAGCCCGACGAAGCGGCCGCCGTGCGCAGCTTCCGCTGACGCAGCCGGGAATCCATCGCCACTGAAAGGTGCCCCAGTCCCCCCTTGTCATGTCGCCAGCCGCTCAACGAGAGCAGGCTCTCCGCTTGTATTCGGTTCTTCCCGCGAACTAAACTGGCGATTTCCCGGCCACAATCGGCAGGTTTTTTGCCAGACGCAGGCGACGCGAGGCGGCGCCCCGGATGATTCGCGGCCGGGAAGCCGTTTAGCGGGGATGAAGCTGGATCGGCCAAGATGACTCAGCAAGGATCGAAGGAAAACAGGCGCAGCGCTCGCATCCCGGTATCGAAGGGCGTATGGGTGGCATGGCAACTGCCCAAGGGAAAGCGGAACGTTTCGCGCGTGCAAGATGTCAGCGCCGGCGGAGTTTTTATCGCCACCAATGCGAACGTTCCCGTTGATGCGGTGGTGGAGATGCTTTTCGCGCTGCCGGAAGGCGAAACCCGCGTGCAGGGAGTCGTGCGGTACGCCGACCCCACGAGAGGCATCGGAGTCGAGTTCACGGGAATGGGCGCGGGAGACCGCGCGCGCCTGCGGGAGATGCTTCGGCGTCTGAGTCGCTAGCGCGGTCTGGACGCCGAAGCCTTACCGCATCGTCTTGTTCAGAAAACTGACCGTCCGCGTCCAAGCGTCCGCAGCCGCCTCCGGCCGGTAGGCGTTGGTGTTGGTGGAGTTCTCGAAGCCGTGGCCGGCGCCGTCGTAGATCTTGAAGTCGACACGGCGCTTCATACCCTGCATCGTTTTCTCGAAAGCGTGCACGTCATCGGGCGTAATGCCTCGATCGTCCGCTCCGAAATTCCCCAGCACCGGTGCAATGATCTGCTGGATGTCGTTCGGATCAGTCGGCAGCGCGCCGTAGTTCACAACGCACGCGGCCAGACGCGGCTCGCGGATCGCGAGCTGAAGTGATAGTCCCCCGCCCATGCACCATCCGATCGAGCCAATGTGCTCGCGGTCCACATCCTTTCGGGAGACGAGATAGACGAGACTGGCCCGCAAGTCGGAAAGCGCGCGATCCTGCGGCATGCCGCGCATCAACTCGTGAGCCTCCTCCGGATCGGATGTCACCTTCCCCCGATAGAGGTCCACCGCCAGCGCCACGTAGCCCTGTTCCGCGAGCTTTCGCGTCTGCTCCTTCACCCAGTCCGTCAATCCCCACCATTCGTGGATCACCACGAGCGCCGGATAGCGTCCCGGCTTGTCGGGGGTTGCCAGATATCCGTTGATCGTCCCGGTGCCATTCGGGAACTGCACCATCTCCGTCTTCGGCCCGTCAGCGCGGACCGCCAGAATCGCCGCAAGAAGACCCAGCGCGACGACCGCGCCGATCATCCTAAGAGTGCGCTTCATCCGCTCCCCTTTCCGGTTTCGCGCGAACATTCTAACTCCCGTTGCGCGCTTCCGCTATCTCAGGCCGCGCGTTCCACTTGAACGGCCGTGCCATACGCGATCACCTCCGTGACGCCCTGCATCACTTCGGTCGCGTCGTAGCGGACGCCGACCACGGCATTGGCGCCACGCTCCATGGCGTGCTCCATCATCAGATCCAGGGCCTGCTCCCGCGTTTTTTCGCACATCGTCTCGAACAGCGTGATGTTGCCGCCGACGATCGTTTGCAGCGACGCGCCGAGCGTTCCGAAAATACTGCGCGAACGCACGGTAATGCCTCGAACGAGCCCAAGATTCTTCGCAACCCGGTAGCCCGGCAGCTCGAAAGCAGTCGTCACCATTGCGGGATTCACGCTCACGTTCATCTCGGGCTCTCCTTGACCGAATCGCGTCGGGACCGCGCCGTGTGCTCGGCGATGCGCGCGCAGAAAGCTCTGCTCATCGCGCCGAGGCGCGCCGCTCCTGCACGGGCGCCTTCTGCTTCAGCAGCTTGAGGAACTCCCGCATCCACGCGGGATGATCCGGCCAGGCGCGCGCCGAAATCATCTGCCCGTCGATCACCGCTTCCCCGTTGACGAACTCCGCGCCGCCCGCGCGCACGTCCGGTTCGAGCGCCGGATAGGCAGCGGTCTTCCTGCCCCTCAGCACACCCGCCGCGAGCAGCACCTGCGCCGCATGGCAGATCTGCGCCACCGGCTTTTGCTGCTCAAAGAAATGGCGGACGATTCGCTGGCAATCCGCGTTGTTTCGAATGTATTCGGGCGCGCGGCCTCCCGGAATCACGATCGCGGCGTATTCCGCCGGGTTGACATCGGCGAATGCGAGATCAGCGTCCCAGCTGTACCCGGGCTTTTCCGTATAGGTGTCGTATCCCGGCTCGAAATCATGGACGACGAAATGAAGCTTCTTCCTTGTAGGCGCGGCGATTCGAACGTCGTAGCCTTCCTCGCGCAGCCGCTGGTAGGGATACATCACCTCGAGCGACTCCGCCGCGTCTCCCGTCACGATCAATACTTTCGGTGCTGCCATGAAGGGCCTCCCGAACTTCCGTTCGCGCGCAGAATACCATACTGAATGTTCCGCGGCGGGTCGGCCGGACCCGGCAGCCGCGCCCGCGCGCCGCTGATATACTGGCAGGCCTGCCGAAGGGAGAATTGGGATGCCCGAACTGGCGCCACTCGTTTCCTCCACGCTCGCAAGCTACTACGAAGAAGTCCGGGACAAGATTCACGAACGCGTGGCTCCGCTCTCGACCGAGCAGCTGTGGCGCAAACCGTATCCCTACGGCAATAGCATCGGTCACTTGCTCCTGCATCTGACCGGGAACCTGAACCACTACATCGGCGCGCAGATCGCCGGGACGGGCTACGTCCGCAACCGTCCGCTCGAGTTCACCGATCCCTCGAACGCGCCCAAAGAACAAGTGCTCGCCAGCTTCGACCGCGCGATCGACATGGTTGCAGCCACCATTCGAAGGCAGTCGGCGCAGGATTTGACCGAGCCGTATTTCGATCCCACTGAACCGCGCGCCGATACGCGCTTTGCCGCTTTTCTTAGGATGGCCGCGCACGCCTACCATCACGTCGGCCAGATCATCTATCTCGCCAAGGAAGTTTCGCGCGCCTGAGGGAACGCCGCCGGCGCCGGCTCGCAAATCGCCCGTGATTCCCGCATAATGCCCCGATGAATCCCGCCTGGAATTCCGCGCGTTCTGCCGTCGGCTCCGGGCCCGCCCGCTCATGAATGGTCTTCGCCAGGGTGCGTTCCGAATTTTTTCGGTCGCGGGAATCGATGTCTATTTGCACTGGTCGTGGTTCGTCATTGCGCTGATCGAAATCCAAAGCCGGCAGGGCGCCTACTCCTCGCCCGTTTGGAACGTCCTTGAATATCTCGCGCTCTTCGCGATTGTGACGACCCACGAGTTCGGCCATGCGCTGGCCTGCCGGCAGGTGGGCGGAAACGCGAATCAGATCGTGCTCTGGCCCCTGGGCGGTGTCGCGTACGTCGATCCGCCTCCCCGTCCCGGCGCGATGCTTTGGAGCATTGCGGCGGGCCCGCTGGTCAACGTCGCGCTGCTTCCCATCCTGTTCGGGCTTGCGGCGCTGGGCGGATCTTTGGGTTGGAACACCACCAGGCCCGACCTCGAACAGTTCCTGTGGGCAGTCGCGCTCACGAACGCGGGATTGCTGGCCTTCAACATAATGCCCGTCTATCCCCTCGACGGCGGGCAGATCCTGCGGTCTCTGCTTTGGTTCGTGATGGGGCGCGCACGGAGCTTGATGGTGGCGACAATCCTCGGATTCGTCGGCTTGGCTGGATTCGTTGCAGCTGCGGTTCTGTGGCGCTCGCCCTGGCTGGGCGTTCTGGCGGTGTTCGTTCTGCTGAATTGCTGGAACGGGTTGCAGAACGCGCGCGCGCTGCTTCGTCTCTCCAAACTGCCGCGTCGCGCCGGGTTCGAATGCCCGACCTGCCAGACCGCGCCGCCCATCGGAACGTATTGGGTCTGCGGGCGGTGCGGGAAACCGTTCGACACATTTGAGGCGCAGGCCGTCTGCCCGCACTGCGGCACTCGCTACGCTGGCACACGCTGCCTGGACTGCGGCCGCCAGCATGCGATGGCCGAATGGGCCGCGCCCGTCGTGGTCCGTCCGCTCGGCTAGCTTCCAGTTTGTATTTGCGCTTCCCCCAAACTGCTCGAGGTTTTCTTACCGCCATGCGCGGAAACCGACTCGCGGACTTTGCCCGAACGATGTAAGATTCCGCTTCTGCCGAAACGACTTCTCAAAGGAGCCGACGACATGAGCGTGACCTCGCCAGCAGGACCCTCCGCTGCCACGATCGACGCCATCAAGGAAAAGGCGCGCCGGTTGGCCATCCTTTCGATGATGTCCACCACGGCCGCCGGTTCAGGCCACCCGACTTCGTGCATGTCGGCCGCGGAGCTGATGGCCGGGACGTTCTTCTACGCCATGAAAATCGATCCGAAGAATCCGAACGGCAACGATTCCGACCGATTCGTGATGTCCAAGGGGCACGCGGCGCCAATTCTCTATGCGGCGCTCGCGGAGGCAGGCCTGTTTCCCGCATCGCGCGTGATGACGCTGCGCGAATTTTCGAGCGAACTCGAAGGCCATCCCACGCCGCGCATTCCCGGCGTCGATGCTGCGACCGGCTCGCTTGGTCAGGGGCTTTCCGTGGCGGCCGGTCTTGCCATCGGCGCGCGTCTCGACAAGAGCCCGACGCGCGTCTACGTGCTGCTGGGCGACGGCGAAATGGCCGAGGGCCAGATATGGGAAGCCGCGGCATTCGCGGGATATTACAAGCTCGACAACCTGACCGTGATTGCCGACGTGAACGCGTTGGGACAGAGCCAGCCGACGATGTACCAGCACGACATGGAGGTCTACCGGAAGAAGTTCGAGGCCGAAGGTTTTGCGACCGAGGTAATCGACGGGCACGACGTCGCGGCCGTGCTGGCCGCGCTTGATCGCGCGAAGGCGGCGAAGGGCCGCCCGCAGGCCATTGTCGCGCGCACGGTGAAGGGCCACGGCTTCAGCCAGGTTGCGGGAAAAGAAAACTGGCACGGCAAACCGTTCCCGAAGGAAATGCTGGCGCAGGCGATCCAGGAGCGTGGCGGTCCGATTGACGTTCCCGCCGATCCAGGGCGATCGTACGAGCGGAAATCGCTGCCGAAGCCGCCGGATTTTCCCGCTCCGGCGGCTCCCGACTATGATCCAGGCAAGGCGGTTGCGACCCGCGAGGCTTACGGCTTTGCTCTGAAACGCCTCGGTGCCGTGAATCCTCACATCGTCGCGCTTTCTGGCGATGTGAAGAACTCGACGTTCTCCGAGATCTTCCAGAACGCTTACCCGGACCATTTCTATCAGGGCTATATCGCAGAACAGAATCTGGTGAGCCTGGCCGTCGGCCTGGCGGCGCGCGGCAAGGTGCCATTCGCCGACACGTTCGCCTGTTTCCTATCGCGCGCGTACGATAATGCACGCATGGCGGCCATCAGCCGCAGCAACATCAACCTGTGCGGATCGCACTGCGGCGTCTCGATCGGAGAAGACGGCCCGTCGCAGATGGCGCTCGAAGATCTCGCGATGTTCCGGGCGATCCACGGCTCCGCGGTCCTCTATCCGAGCGACGCCGTTTCCACCGAGCGCTTGACCGAAGCGATGGCCCGCCGCGCCGGCGTCAACTACATGCGAACGTCGCGGCCAAAGACGGCGATCCTCTACTCCAAGGACGAGAAATTCCCGATTCCCGGTTTCAAGGTGGTCCGCCAAAGCCCGCAGGACAAAGTCACGGTGATCGGCGCGGGCGTCACGCTGCACGAAGCCCTCAAAGCTGCAGACGAACTGAAGGCGCAAGGCACAGGCGTCCGCGTGGTCGATCTGTATTGCGTGAAGCCGATCGATGGCAATGCGCTCGCGGAGCAGATCAAAGCGACGGGCGGGCGATTGGTGACCGTGGAGGATCATTGGCCTGAAGGCGGCATTGGCGAGGCGGTGTTGGGCGCGCTCAGCCAGGCGGGGTCGCCGCCGGCGAAGTACCGGATGCTTGCGGTGCGCGACATGCCTCACTCCGGCAAGCCGGACGAGCTGGTCGAGGCGTTCGGCATTTCCGCGCGGCACATCGCCGCTGCCGTCCGCGAAATCGCCTAGATTCTCGAGGCCTGGAAGGACAAAAGCGTGTCCGAAAAGATGGTTATGGTAGGTGTGCTTCCCGAGGCGATCGCGATCGATCCGGGCGATCAAGTGGTCTGGTATTCGAACGCCGGAAATCTGAAAGTCGAATTCGATTCCCAGCGGTCGCCCTTCGCCTCGAACGTCTTTCAGGCGCCCCCGGGAGTGCGTCTTTCGAGCGGCCCGACGCGCCCCGGACTAAACGCCGGCTCATACAAGTATCGTCTCTTTCTCAACGATGTGGTCGTAGCGCACTGCGAGATCCTTCTTCGCGCGAAATAATCGGGCGTGCCGCTCAGCGGGAGCCGCTGTTGCCGGAAGGATGCCGGAACCGAAGGCCGCGTTGACGACAGGCCGCGCACGGAGCAGCACCGGTCTCGACTTCATCGCTCGATTCCGCGCGCCTGAACGCCTGGCTGCCGGGCGCCGCGCAGCTCGTCAGCCATCCCGTACACGCGCATTAGATGCGAAAAGATCTTCGGCCATGCGTGCTCTTCCACAGCCCACTCGCGCGCACGACGTGCCATGGAGCGAGCTGCGTCCTGGTGCTCAATCAACCGCATCACGGCTTCCGCGAGCCCCAAATCGTCTTTGACGGGGACCAAAACGCCTGTTTCGCCATTGCGGATCATGTCCGGGATGCCGCCGCTGCCATATGCCACGTTGATGAGTCCCCGGCAGGCCGCTTCCAGGATGGCGCTCGGATAGTTGTCGGACAGCGTCGAGTTCAAGAGGAAATCGTACCGGTCAAAAATCGTTTCGATTTTCTCATGCGGTACCTTCCCGTAAAACGTCACGTTGCGAAGGCCCATACGAGCTACCAGCCGCTTCATCTTCGGTAGCTGGGTACCCGACCCCACAATTCCGAGCTTTGCCTCCGAATACTTGGCTTGAACGTATTGGAAGGCATTCAGTATTCCCTCCACGCGATACATGCGCTCAATCTGCCGCGCGTAGAGAAGATTCGGCCCGAAGGTGCGGCGCTCGCGGAAGGAGAACTGGCTGATGTCTATCCAGTTGGGGACAATTTCAGACTCGAAGTTGTGGCGGGACAGGATTCGCGCGATATAGGCCGACGCAACCAGGGAAACATCGGCCTGCTTCAGTAGAGAGACGGGGAGCCACGCTGATTCTCGCCAGAATTCCTCCGCTTTGGCGCCGTGATAGTTGATGATTACGCGGCACTTCCTCTGGCGTCCGACCCAAATCACGGGAGCGCTCAAATAGAAAAGGCTGCCTGAAGCGGTCAAACAGTGGATGACATCACCTTCTTCGATGTTTTGGAGGAGTTGATACAGGAATGCGCAGTTGCGCACGAACGGGCGCAGCAGCGGCAATGCTTGCAGCGGTCTTGGTATCTCAGGGAGAGAGCAAACCACTTTTACCGGCACGCCTTCGGCGCGGAGGAGGCGTGCCAACAAAACGCCAAGTGTGCCAAGTCCCCCAACCCTGGGAGGGACCGGCGTAACTATGCATACTCGTGCGCCAGCTCTTCTCGTGGGACCCTCGAAATCTCACGAAGAATGAACTATCCAGAGACTTTGGCCCTTCGTCCCGTGTCGCAGCTATACGAAGGGATAATGTTCCGTGATGCCGAGCAGAACGAGCCGGGTTGCCCCGAGGAGTGTTGAACCTGGAATCTGCGTGCATCCGCGAGAGCCTGCGGATGTCATCACGATGGGAGCGTATCAGGACGCGAAAATTGTCTCCGACGCCTCAACAGGGTCGCATGTTATTCGAGGTGCCGATCGCTAGTCGCTGGCCAGGGCGCGGTCCCGATCGCGGTCCACGGGGCGCTCCGGTGCGATCGAATCCGCCAGAACGCGCCGCAGCGGCGCAAGCATCGAGGCTGGAACGGGACGCTCGCGCGGCACGCCCAGCTCGGCCGCCTTGCGCGGGAAGTCCCGCCGACGGTCCAGCCACAGCCCGAATTCCTGGAGCAGGTCGCCGGCCATTTTCGGATCGTCAGTCCGCTCCACGCCCCAGAATCGCAGGCGCTCCTCGTTCTTCTGCAGGAGCTGCAGCGATTGTTCCAGCTTTTTCATCGCCGCATTGAATGAGGACGCGAGGAAATAGACGGTCAGCGTCCAGGGGCCACGGCCTGCCTGCCCGTCCTCGGTTCCGCGCCGCGCGGGACCAAACTTGACCCGCACTCGGACGTTGTACTTACCGTTCTGATTCCGCTCGATGGCGCAGACGTACTCGTTCGTGTGGGCCGTGCTCTTTGCGGGCATGAAGCTCCTCAGTTTCTCTCGCCTCGAGACCAACTCGGCTGTTGCGGCGCGGGTGGTCCCGCGAATATTTCGTCCCCTGCGGGGGATGAACTCAAGCCTGCTCGCCTTGGATCGCTTCGTCGGCATAGAAAGCTCCTCAGGGAGGATCGAATGCGCGTGCCGCCAGGATTCTCAGGCATTGGAGGCTCCGGCCTGCAAATCGGGCCCCGCTGGCTTCGGGGCAGGCTCTGCGGAGAACCACATTCTACCGGACCGCGAGGAACCGGGCAAGGGCGAGCTGACCAATAGTTAACACCTGTATTTTCAGTATGTTGCCAGGTTTTCGCGCCTAGCTGGAGTGTGTAATGCGGTCCTCGACTTCCGAGTTGACGGTGAGCTTGCCTTCCTTCTTGAGGCGATCCAGAAGGTCTTTCCGGAAGGCTTCGAACGCGGCGCTCTGCTTCGTCTGGAGGAGTTGCTGCTGAACGTCGTTCTGCTGATTCGCAAGGTCGGCGAGGTTCAGCGCGTCGTGAGACACGAGACGGTAGACGAACCAGTTGGCGCCAGCCTGAGAAGCCACGCTGACCTGCCCAATCTTCATGTTGAACGCGTCCGAGACCTGACGGCCGGTGCCGATCTCCGGAATCGAGCCCGCCCGCGCGACGGAATCGGAGGCCTTCGCGGTGAGGCCCAGGGACTTCGCCACTTTGTCGAAGTCCTCGCCGGCTTGAGCGCGCTTTGAGAGCTCTTCGGCGCGGGAATGGGCGAGATCGACGGATTTTTCGTCCTGGTAGTCCGCCAGAACGCGGTCGTGGACCTCGGCCAGCGAGCCCTGATGCGCGGACTGAATATCCTTCACGCTCAGCATTACGTAGCCGCTCTCAATCTGGATCGGCTGGCTGATTTCGCCGGTCCGCAACGCGAAGAGCGCCTGATGGAGCTCGGGAGAAGTGCCCAGGGGCAGGACTGGATCCGTCATCCCTGCTAGGGAGGTCACGCCGACCTCGAGGTTGAACTTTTTCGCAAGGTCGTCGAGCGACTGGCGATTGGATTGGCGGACGGCCGCGGCCATCTGATTCGATATGTCGCTGGCCTCGGCATTGACCTTGTCATCCAGGACGGGCTGCAGAATCGAATCCCGGACCTCTTCAAATGTTTTTGTGTGAGCGGTTTCGCGGTCGAGGACTTTGATGATGTGAAAGCCGTACTGCGTCTTGACGAGATCCGAGATCGACCCTTTGGGTAAACTGAAGGCCGCCTGCTGAAATTCCGGCACTGTCTGGCCCTCAACGATCCAGCCCAGCGCGCCGCCCTTTTCCTTGGTGCCGTCATCCTCGGAGTACTTTTTGGCAAGGTCCTCGAAATTCGATCCGCGCTTCGCCTGCCTCAGCACGTCCTCGGCGGTTTTACGGATCTCGGCGACTTCAGCGTCTGTCTTGCCGACGGTCTTGAAGAGGATGTGCTCGACGTTGACGCGGTTTTCGACCTTGTACTGATCGATGTTCGAATTGTAGTAGGTGCGCAGCGTATCGTCGCTGACAGTCGTGGCGGCGCGAAGCTTGGAAAGATCGAGCAGCGCATAGCGCGCGGACCGTTTTTCCGGTATTTGGTAACGCGAGGCGTTCTTCGAGAACCATGCGCCCAGCTCCGCATCCGTCGGGCGGATCGTGGCCGCCAGATCGGAAGGCTTGACCACCGCGTATTCGATCTTGACCTTCTCATTCCGCCAGCGGAGCTCTCGCGCAACTTCTTCCGGAGTCACGGTGATTCCATCCGTGACCAGCTCGCGGAATTTGTCGATCAGCATCTCGTTCTGCAGCAGCGTTTCGAACTCCGTGACCGACATGCCAGTGCGCAGCTGCACTTCGCTGGCGTAACGATCCTTCAGCCACGTGTTGCCCGACCATGCGGTCGGCAGGATTTCCTTGATGCGCTCGGTTTCTTCCTCCGGAGTCACGCGAAGCCCGAGCCGGTCCGCCTCATACTCCAGCGCGCGCTGGAAGACCATTTGATCAAGGACCTGTTTGGCATAGGCGGCCTTTAGCATCGGAGGGATCGTGGAATTGCGCGTCACCTGATCGAACTGCTGCTGGAAGTCGTTGACGGTGATGCTCTGGCCGGCGATGGTCGCAACGGCATCGGGGCTGCTCGCGACCGGCGTGCTGTTCATCAATCCTGGGATCAGCGTGATCACCATCGGAACGACGATGATCGCCACAACGACGGCCAGGCCGATCTTGACCCAGCGGTTCCGCGGATTGTCGCGCTGCTGAATGCTCTTCAACATGGCTATGCGGGGCCTTTCCGTACTGCCAAACCGACCAATTATAGAGGAGATGCACCGAACGTCTCAAATGGATTCCCAAGCGGCCAGAAAACAACGTATTGCCGTTCCCGTTTCTCCGCGGATCGGTTCCTGTTCCGGATCGTCCCGCGAACGGGGATAATTGAACGATTCTCCGGAGAGACACATGTCCAACGAATTCTTCTCCCCGACTTCCGCTGACGTGGTCCTAGAGCCGGGGACGGTGCCGGTGCAGTGGATGCTGGGAGGCCAGCCACAGACTCGCAGCAAGTTGCTTGGCAGGACGCCTGACCGGCTCGCTTTCGTGATGCTGTGGGAGTGCGGCGCGGTCAGTTTCAAATGGTATTACAGCCGCGACGAAGTGTTCATCGGCCTATCTGGAGAAGCCTTCATGATCGACGAAAAGGGCGGCGAACGCAGATTCGGTCCGGGAGACGTTGCGTTCTTTCCGGCCGGCTCCCATGCCACCTGGCGCATCCCCGATCATTTCCGGAAGGTGGCTTTCCTGAAGGATCCGGTATTGCCACCGGCGGCGCTGGTCCTGAAGGCGTGGAACAGGCTTCTTCAAATGATCGGTCTCCGCGAGAAATCGCCCTTTTAGCAAGGATCGAGAGTCGAATGCCAGTGGTGAGGTAGCGAGCGATTCATGGGACATGGCGCAAAGCTGCGGCGCGGCGACCTGGTGGAAGTGAGACCTCCAGAAGAAATCCTACGCACACTTGATTCCGCAGGAACGTCCGATCAGTTGCCACTCATGCGGGAGATGGCCGAGTTCTGCGGAAAACGGTTCCGAGTCGCCCGAACGGTCGTCAAAGTTTGCGCCTCTGGAATGAAGGGCGGCTCGGTCCTGCGCGGATTCAGGACCGAGGATGTCGTGATTCTGGACGACTTGCGATGCTCGGGCGCTGACCACGACGGTTGCCAAAAGGCCTGCGCGATCTTTTGGCGCGATGCGTGGCTTCGCAAAGTCGAAGAGGGAACGCCGCAAACCGAAGTGCCACGCTCCGATATCGACGCATTGCGAGCGCGCCTGAAGACGAAAGCCACTCCCGACATCTATTTCTGCCAAGCCAGCGAAATCTTGCGCGCGACGAGGGCCTTGTCCCGAGTTGAGCGTTACACAAGATGGATCGATGAACTCCGCGCCGGCAACTGCAGCGTGCTGGAGATGACGCGACGTTTCGTGATCTTCCTTTACTGGAAGGCCAGAAGGACGTTTCTTGGTCTCTACGCTCGGGGAGAAAACGGCCCGACCCCGACGGAAGCCCTCCATCTGCAGGCCAACGATGTCGTGCAGGTGAAATCGATCGGCGAGATCCGCGAGACGCTGGACGACCAGGCGAGCAATCGCGGCCTCTGGTTTTCACCCAACATGCGCTTGCTCTGCGGTCGATCGCAACGCGTCGAGCGGAGAATCGACAAACTCATCGTCGACGGGAGCGGCGAGATGCGCAAGCTCCAGAACACCGTCTTTCTGGAGGGATCTCGCTGCGGCTGCGCACATATAGCCTTTGGCGGATGTTCGCGCGACGAATACGTGTACTGGCGGGAGATTTGGCTCCGCCGAACGAAAGCGTCTTCTCAGTAGGCGCGCTCGTCCGGGACTAGTTTGCGGCTGGAGTTCCGGAGAGCGCTCTGCGAATTTCATCCGCATGCGCGTATTTGGGATCGAGCTGAAGTGCGGACTCCAGTTCCTTTCGCGCCATCGCGTAGTTGTTGGTCTTCTGGTAGGCCATTCCAAGGTGATAGTGATAGGTCGGGTTCTTGTCATCTCCGCTGACCGCTTCCTTTAGCGCATCGACGGCGGATGGATAGGCACCCTGATTGTAGTAGGCCCAACCAAGCGTGTCGGCCGTGGTCGGCAAATTGGGCAGCATTCTTCGAGCCGTTTGTGCGAGCGATAGCGCCACGCTTACATCGCCGCTGTGTTCGAGCATGAGATAGGAAAGATTGTTTGCGGCCACCGGATAATCCGGCTGCGCCTGCAACGCCCTCTGGTACTGGTCTTCCGCTTGCTGCCAATCCCCTCGAGTTTCGTAAACCAGGCCCAGCAGAACATGCGGCCGTGGATCTTTCGGGCTTGCCTGAATCGCCTGTTGGTACCTTGCAATGGCTTGATCGGTGGAGCCTCGCGATGCTTGCGTCTCGGCGAGGAGCATGAACGCCACCGCATTGTTTTTGTCGAGCTCCGTCGCTTTCTCAAACGCTTCCTCCGCTTTCCCGGGATCGTGATTGCGCTGCTCAAGCTGTCCGAGCTGCACATAGAAGACGCTGCTATCCGGGACACGCGCAATCTGGGCCTGCACGCGCTGGAGCGCCTGCGCAAGCTGGTTGTGGACAAGGTCGACGCCCACGAGACCCGCGAGGGCCTCGGCTGAGGAAGGGTTGAGAGTAAGCGCCTGGGAGTAGAACTTCGCTGCGTCGTCGTACTGTTTTGCGGAAGCGCGCAGGTCGCCCATGCGCACGAAGGCCGTGGAATCTTGAGGAGCCACCTCGATCGCCTTCTTCAGATCGGCTTCAGCTCCCGCTTTGTCGCCCTTCAGGAGCAGTGCCCTGGAATGAAAGACGTAGCCTTCGGCGGAGTGGGGTTCGAGCCGCATCAATTGCTCGCTGCTCTGAACCAGTGACGTCGGATCTGACTTGCGGGCAGCCAGCATGGCGAGCGCGCGCTGCGGTTCGACCATGTTGGGGCGCAGCGTCGATGCCTGCTGCCACTCGGACTGTGCCTGCCCGAGATTCCCGTTGGCGGCGTATGCGACACCGAGCTGGAAGTGAGCAAAAGCGCTGTTCGGAGCGCTTTTTACTGCCGACTCGAGGATCGGGATCGCGTCGCTTGCTTTTCCTTGTCGCGTCAGTATCTCGCCGCGATACGTAAGGCCGTCCGGATCGGACGGTGAGTCTTTCAGGATCGCGTCGGTCAGATGTACCGCATCGTCAAGGCGATTCTGAAAAAGTAGAACGTTGACGTAGGTCTTCGTGACGCTCAGTTCCTTCGGATGTTTCGCGTGAAGCGCTTCGAATTCGGCAGCGGCCTTGCTGAGATCTCCTTGGGTCAAGTAGAAGTCGCCGAGCATTTCGTAGCCCGCGGGATTGTCGGCAATCGTAGTGCTTGCCTCGCGCAGGACTCGCTCGGCCATGTCTTTCTGCCCTTGATCCAGATACAGCTTTGCGAGAGCCGCGCGCGGCGCCGGATCCTGCGGCGCTGCCACGATGGCCGCCTGGAATTGTTTCTGGGCGTCGGCCCAGCGGTGTTGCCGTTGGTAGAAGCTGCCAAACGTTATGAGAGCGGCAGCGGAGGTTGGGTTGAGCGACGTTGTTTTTTGATAGCTCTGCTCTGCGGCAGCCGGGTCGTTATTCCGTTCCTGAAGCTCCGCCATCAACATGTAGGACGAGGCGCGGTTCGGATCCATTTGAAGCGCCGTTTGCGCTTCGGCGATTGCTTGCGTGAGATTGCCGCCGGCGGCGTCTGCTGCGGCGATCAGAGTTTGCGCATCCACATTTCCCGGGTTGCCCTTGAGCACGGTCTGGCCGCGGTCGCGCGCCTCGGGGTTGTGGTGCCCGAGCAGCAAGAGATTCCCGAGTTGCAACTGAGCCTTCCAATTCGTCGGATCGTACTCAACTGCGCTCATCAGCTCCTGATAGGCGTGGGGCAGATCGGTCTCTTTTAGCAGGCATTGAGCCAAGCCGAAGTGAGCTTCACTGGACTTGGGGTCGATTTGGATCGCATTCTCGTACTCAATCAGTGATTCGCGATACTTGCCTTGATCGAAATAGGACTGAGCTTTTTCGAGGTGCTTCTTCTTGCGCGCCTCGGGGCTGAAGGAACACCCTGACATCACGGATAACACGAGTACCAGCACGACTCCAAAACACAAGCGTCGAACAACCTGCATATCCTTCCTCTCTATCCGGCGACACGCGCTCAGAGGCGGCCTGGCCCACGGAGAACTCTGCAATCTGGCGTCCGGTCTCTGCCCGCTGGGTCTGGGAGCTCAATGCGGATGCAACTGGTTGAAAAGAAGTTATTTGCAGAGAACTGCGATCACCAAATGGCTTCCGACGCGCTTTCGAATTGTTTCAACGGAGGGCTGAGACCGCAGGCAGAGTGGAAGAAACCTTCCACATTTGTGGTGCTGGGCTACCGATCTGTGCCCCATGGGTGGGCCTTGAAGCACGCTATCTCCCTTGTCTCGCGCGACCTACGGAGTACAGAGATGCCCCCCGAACCGAGCTTTGCGGTAGGTCCAAAATCTTGCCACTTCGTGGAAGGCAGCTGGGCTTTTCCACGCTCCGGGCTGGACACTCACCTAAACGGCGTCACTTGCCATCCGATTGTAAAAGATAGGGTTAGAGTGGAATCCATCTGCACCGATGCGAACGGTGCGGCTGGCAACCGCCGTGCAAACTTGAGGCGTACGGTGGTGGCTACTGCCCGCCTGCTACGGGACCTGGGCGTTTGCGCTGCCACCAGACCTAATGACGACTGATCAGGCTACCGCGACGGTGCTACAGCGCGAAGACACGGTCTGGGTGTCAGGTTCGAGCCCGGCTATACAAACTATCGAGAGCGTCATCGCGGAGATCGCGCCGACGAGTATTCCGGTCCTTTTGGTTGGCGAGAGCGGAACGGGCAAGGAGATGTTTGCCAATCGCCTGCATCGGCTTTCGCGCCACGGTGGCAAGCCGCTCACAAGGATTTCGTGCGCTTCGATGACGCCGGCGATTCTGCCCGGCGAAGCCGGCATCGATGCGGCCGAATCGACGGATCACGTGGGCCGCGAGACGGGCACAGTGCTGTTCGACGAAATCGGCGACTTGGATTCGGCGTGCCAAAAGATCCTGCTGTGCGCGCTGCCGGATGGCGACGCGGGGGCGCGGCGAGGAACGCTGAGGGCGCGCGTGATTTCGACGACCAGCCGGAACCTGGATGAGGAAACGCGCGCGGGACGATTCCGGAGCGAGCTTTATTATCGTATCAACGGCGTCTGCCTCCGATTGCCCGCGCTTCGCGACCGCAAGGACGATATTCCAAAGCTCGCCGAGTTTTTTCTCGCCAAGCACGCGGCTCAATTCCGGCGGCAGCCGGGAGCATTGAGCGCGAGAACCGTGCAAGCCCTGATGGATCATTCGTGGCCGGGGAATATCCGCGAGCTTGAGAACGTGATCAAGAAAATCGTGGCACTTGGAGACGAAGATCTCGGAATCGCGGAGCTCAGCTCAGTCTCTGAAGCGAAGCCGACCCAGCAGCACGTGTCGACCGGATACTCGCTGAAAGCGGCGGCGCGTGCTGCGTCGCGAGAAGCCGAGCGCGAGCTGATCATGAAAGCCCTGGCACGAACGCGATGGAACCGCAAGCGGGCCGCGCAGGAGCTGCAGATTAGTTACAAGTCGCTGCTCTACAAGTTGAAACAAATCGGTTTCGAAGAAACGGAAGCGAACTAGTCGTCTCGGAGAAATAGATGTCGAAACGCATTCATATTTCAATTCTTGCGCTGGCTATGATTGCGACGCCGGCGACGGCTCAGAAGACCGAATACCAGCCGGGGCCGTGGAACGCGTCCACGGGAAAAGACGCGGCGCAGAAGCCGAGCGCGCAGACGCAGGACCCAAGTTACGTCATCGGCGCCCAGGACATTCTTGATATCAGCGTATGGAAGGAACCGGAGCTGACGCGGATTGTGCCGGTGCGGCCTGACGGAAAGATTTCGTTGCCGCTGCTGAACGATGTGCAAGCGGCCGGGCTGACGCCGACGCAATTGGCCGACGCCATTACGGCCGGCCTGAAGAAATTCGTCACCGATCCGCAAGTGACCGTGATCGTGTCGCAGATCAATAGCCAGCGGGTTTACATCACGGGCGAAGTGCAGCGCGCAGGGGCGTATCCGCTGTTGCCCGGCATGACGATGCTGCAGGCACTATCGAGCGCGGGCGGATTCACGCAGTTCGCGAATCTGAAAAAGATCTACATGTTGCGCACGGAAGGCGGGAAGCAGGTGAGGTACCCGTTCAATTACAAAGAAGTGATCGCCGGAAAGGACCCTGAGCAGAACATCGTAATGAAGGCCGGCGACACAATCGTGGTGCCCTGATGGCGTTTTTGCAGATGAAGAGTGCCGCTTGGATCGGACTGTGCGCGATCGCGCTGGCTGCGCCAAGTGTGCGCGCGCAGGATGCGGACCAGTCGCAGCAACAGCAGCCAGCGAAGCAATCTACCGGACCGATCCCGGCGTTTCGGTCGCCTCTGGCTTCGGTGGCGGACAACGGTGATGAGGAGAATGCGCAGGAGTTGACGCCCGACACGACGGCGCTGTCCGGCGCGCAAAACTTTACGTTGGGAACTCCGGTGTCGCGCAGCTACTGGCAGCCACATTTCGATATCAGCGCCTCGGCCGATTCAAATGCTCTCGAGACGGCGCACAGCAATGGATGGGGCG
>DATJXJ010000076.1:0-74935 GCA_035500255.1 Verrucomicrobiia bacterium
CAGCGTGGGCTACGAGCCGTCGAAGCTTTTCAGCATCCGCGGAGATTTTCATAGCACGACGAATGGTGCGTCCTATACGGCTGTGACGCCGCACACGGAGCAGGGCGCGCGGTTCGTCGTGCGGATTCAGCCGACCGACAAGCTGTCGATCGAAAACGAGACTCACTTGCTGAACAGCAAGTTCATCACCACGGATTTCGAGAACAATGTCCGATCGAACGCGTTCACGGTGTCGTACGCGCTCAACGAGCGCTTTTCGATTTACGGCGGATTCAGCTACGAGAGTTACTACGCGCAGGGGGACATTGACTACAATTGTACGCGTGGTACGCCGCCTTGCACAGACTCCCTGCGCGATCAGGAAATCAACCACGTGTGGCAGGGCGGAATCGAGCTCAAGCCAGCCAAGCGCGTCGGTCTTCGGCTCACGGGCAACTTCGATCGTTCGAGCGGTGTAGGCGCGATCCTTGGTGTGCCTCCCGCGTCAGCGCCCGCGACTTATAACGAGCCGCCTGCCTATGGCCCTGTTACTTGGCCCCTTGTGACCGGCACCGGCTACTATGATTTCCCCTACGCCGGGCGGCTTTCCGTCGACTTGCAACGCACCTACTATAGCGAGCAAATCGTGACGGCCAACAATTTCGCGGCGAACCTGCTGACGATCAAGTGGACGCGGGACTTCTAGGTAGCGGGCGCGCGGCGAATACATCCTTTGGAGGAATGGTGAACCAATCCGTGAAGGTCTTGGGAATTGTGGCGCTCGCGTTTACCGTATGCCTCATCGTCCTTGTTTCAGGAACCGGCCGTCCTTCGCATGCATCTCCGGCACCTCAAAAGAGCGCACAGGACGTGTACCTGGACAAATGCGCGGTCTGCCATGGCAAGGATGGGTCGGGCAACACGGCGAAAGGCCGGAAGGTCAAAGCCAAGGATTTGCGGTCGGCCGAGATCCAGAAGATGAGTGACGCCGAGTTGATCAAGGACGTCTCCGAGGGAAAGGGCAAGGACATGGACGGCTTTGAGAAGGAATTGGGCGCCGACATGGTCAAACAACTTGTCGCCTACTGCCGCGCTTTCGCCAAGCAATGATCCTCGGGCAGGCCATCGTGTTAGTCAGCCGCGAAGTCGCGCCCAGGCAGGGGCGCGCCGCGGTTGAGCGAAACGGAGCCGCTCCAGTCCCATGGAAAGAATGTCGCTGATCCTGATCCTCTTCACCGCGATCGCGGTGGTTCTCGCCCTGCTGATCTCCGCGAGAGCCGAGCTAACACGCGCGCGCGGCGGGAAGATTCTCGCCTTCGTCGCGCTGTGCATTCTGCCGACGCTGGCGATGTGGGCCGGCGCACAGGCGCACGTCGAACGCTCCACCACGACGCGGTTCTGCCTCTCCTGCCACGTGATGCACGATTTCGGGCACAGCCTCTACGTGGACGACAAGAGCTACATCCCCGCGGTCCATTTCCAGAACAATTTCGTTCCGCGCGACCACGCCTGCTTCACTTGCCACACGGACTACACGCTGTTCGGCGACTACCGGGCGAAGTGGCGCGGCGTGCATCACGTTTGGGTGCAGTACTTCGGCACCGTGCCGAAACCGGCCGATATCAAGCTCTACACGCCGTACAACAATCGGGAATGCCTGCACTGCCACGGCGGCGCGCGCTCCTATCTCGAGGCCTCGCACCACACGAAGGACCCCAGCCTGCTTTCCCAGGCGGCGGCGAACAAGCTCTCGTGCATGTCGAGCGATTGCCACGACATCGTCCACGACGTGGACACGCTGAAGGACGCGACCTTCTGGAAGGCATCGGAATAACATGGCGCCCAATTCCATCGAACGCCGCATTCGCTGGTCCGGAATCCTGATCGGCGCCGGACTGATCATTCAAATGCTGAGCCTGCTGTGGACGCACCCGCTGGCGTTCGTGGCGTTCCTGCTGATCGGATGCCCGCTGGTCGCCGCCGGAATCCTGTTCTACCTCTACTCGCTCGCTTCACACGGCGAGCCGCAGGGCTAGATCCCGCTCGTCCCGCTTAGGCATCAATGCGCGAACCGCCCCTGCGGCCCGGTCACTTCGCCGCGAGCGACATCGACTGCGGAAAGAAGCGATAGAAGATCACCGCGAGCAAGATCAGATAAGCGAGGACGATCAGAGTCCAGCCCATGTTGTGGCGGATCACTTGGCCTTCGCTGCGCACCAGCTTGCTGGTGGAAACACCGACGCTGGCCGTCTGAGGAGCGATCGGCTTTCCCACCTCCGCGCCCACGGAGTTGAGCGTGGGCAGCAGAAGCACCGGCAGATTCAGCAGGTTTCCGGTCACCATCTGCACCGGGCCGAACATCGCGTTCGTGGAAGTGTTGCTGCCCGAGAGCGCCACGCCGATCCAGCCGAGGATCGGCGCGAGCACAACGAAGAAGATGCCGATCTTCGAGAGTCCGTACGCCAGCGAGTTGGCCATGCCCGTGTAGATGAACACGTAAGCCAGTCCGAAGATGAAGAAAGCCACCAGCAGCGCGCCCCACATTTGCCGGAACGTCCGCGAGAACACGCGACGAAGAGTATCGCCACCCGGGCGCAGGATCGGCAGCAGCACGAGCCACGAGGCGAGGATCGACGTCCCACCGTTGAACGGAGCGAAGTTGAAGACCGATGTGATCGCCTTCTGCGTCACGGAAGATTTCGCGGCGATCGACAACTTGAAGGCGCTGAAGTTCGGCAGTTTCGACCACGGGCCCGTCCAGGCTACGACAACCAGGATGAGAACGATGTAGGGGAGCCACGCCAGAAACGCATCGCGCGCCGAGGTTGGACTCGAACCGTTCGCCGCCGGAGCAACACTCTCTTCGAGCGGCACACCGCCGAAGCCGCGAATGGTCTTCGGCCGCCAGACCTTCACAAAGAGGAAGAGAATCCAGAACGACGCGAGCGCGCCGCTGAGGTCGGGCAGATAGGGCCCCAGATAGTGGGCCACGGGCCATTGTCCCGCGATGTATGAAAGCGAACCGACGATCGCCAGAGGCCACGCCTCCTTTAATCCTTTGCGCCCGCTGACGAGATAGATCAGCACCCAAGGCGGCAGCAAAGCGAGCGCGGCCACCACATTGCCGATCGATCCGGAAAGCGATATCGGCGTCAGGCCCGTCACCGCCGCCAGACCCAGAATCGGCGCACCGAGCGCTCCGTAGGACACGGGCGCGTTATTGGCCAGCGCCGCCACGCGAATCGCGTCGAGATCGGCGATGCCCAATCCCACGAGAATCGGCACAACGACAGCCCACGGGTAGCCGAAGCCCACAAGACCTTCGAGCAGCGCGCCGAACGCCCACGCCAGCATGATCGTCTGAATGCGAATGTCGGCCGTCGCGTGATGGACCATCCAGCTCTGGAACCGGCCGAAATTGCCGGTCAGCACCAGAGTGTTGAAGATGATCAGGCCCCAGAACGTGATCCAGTCGATGGACCAAACGCCCGTGAGCCCGCCGAACAGATACGAGTGCATCGTGCTGGCGAGCGGCACGCGCCAGATGGCGACGCCCAGCGGAATCGTGATCGCGCCGGCGATGATCGTGGCGAGCCAGGCGGTGACGCGAAAAACGGCGAGCATCAAGATCAGCGCCACGAGCGGCACCATCGCGAAGAGGATCGTCAGCCACAGGTGGCCCGTCGGATTGAGTATCTGCTGGAACATGCGGCCGGGATATATCACATCCGGCTCTCCGAGCGTGAGTTGATAACCGCCATCCCGCGGCATACAATACGCGCCATTGACCGCGGACTCGCGGCCGCACGCAGGGGGAACATGCCAGCCACATCCGAGAGAGCGTACGTGGGCGCGAGCGATCGCGTGCCGGAAGGCGGCCGCTTCGTCGTCGACGTCGGCGAGAAGACGATCGGCATCTTTCGCGTCGAAGGCAAGCTCTACGCCTGGGAAAACGTTTGCGCGCACCAGGGTGGGCCGGTTTGCCAGGGCAAGATGATTCCGCGCGTCACCGAAGTGATCGACGCGGGCGGCGAAAGCCGCGGTTTCGCGTTCGACGAATCGCATCCGCACATCGTCTGCCCGTGGCACGGCTTCGAGTACGACATCAAGACCGGCGCGCATCCCGGCCGGCCGTCGGCGCGGCTGATTCGCGTGGCGGTGGAAGAGGGCTCCGACGGGATTTATGTCATCGTCTGAGGAATCCGCGAAACTGTCGGCTCTGATCGGCGGCTTGAGCGCCGAGATCGAGCGCACGATTCGCGCGGGAGAGGTCGCGCGAGTCCCGCAAGCGGATCTGACGAACCTTGTGAGCGGGGCCGTGAAGCTGTATGCGGCAGCAGCGGAAGACGCCGAGCCGGGGACGGAGATCGCTCCTGTGATCGACGATACGGTCTCGACCACGGAGGCGATGGTGGTGGCGTGCGCGCTGCTGCGCGCGCATCATTTGAATCCCTTCGACTTGGCGCTGTGGTTTTCCCGGACGCGCGGCCGCGAATCGCAGGGATCGTAGCGAAGGATTTTCGAGGACGGACATCCAATGGGCACAACGAAGACACTCAACGGCACGGCGACGGCGCGCGAACATCCGGTGCAGCAGATCACCACGCGCACCGACTCGCGCGAGATCCTGGCGAACGCGCGGCGCGACATCGCCCGCTATCATCTGGACGACTATTTCATCGTCGATGTCGACGCGCACCACGTCGAGTTCGATTCGTGGGGAGATATTTTGCAGCACCTGGAAAATCCGGTGCTGCGGCACAACGCGATTACGATGACGCAAGACTGGCCGAACGCGAAGAACCTCGTGTTCAGCAATCATCCGGTGGGAATGACGTTTCAGGACGTTTTCGGACGCATCCCGCATCAGGCGCAACTGGCCGAGCACGTCGAGCAGACGGACGAGCACCGCGATCTAACCTTGATCCGGCGGGCCCTCGACTCGATGGGAATCAAGATGCAGGTCGTGTTTCCGCAGCCCATGCTCGAAATGGGCCTGCACCCGGAGCAGGAGATCGTCACGGCGATGACCTTCGCCTACAACCGCTGGTTCACGCGGACGATTCTGCCGCACGAAAAGCGCGTGAAAACGCTGCTTTGCCTGCCGTTCCACGATCCGGAAGCGTCGCTGAAAACGATCCGCGAATTCGGCGAGACGCCCGGCGTGGTCGGCTTCATGATCACGAGCCAGCGCCACACCGGCGTGCATCGCAACATGTACATGCGGATCTACAAGGAGCTCGAGGAGCGCGGGCTCCCGCTCGCCTTCCACGCCGGCCCGACGTGGGGCGACACAATGACGCAGACGATGAACCGGTTCCTTTCGGTCCATTCGATGTCGTTCGTCACATGCAACATGACGCATCTGACGAACTGGGTCATCAACGGCCTGCCGGAACGCTTCCCGAAATTGAAATTGATCTGGATCGAAAGCGGTTTGGCCTGGGTGCCGTTCATGATGCAGCGGCTGGATCACGAATACCTGATGCGGCAGTCCGACGCGCCGCTGCTGAAGCGCCTGCCGAGCGAATACATCGCCGAAATGTACTTCACGACCCAGCCGCTCGAAGTGACGATGCCGCACATGCTGGAGGCTACTTTCAAGGCCGTCCGCGCAGAAACGCAGCTGATGTACTCCTCCGACTGGCCGCATTGGGATTTCGACGTGCCCGGACGGATCGCCGGGCTGCCGTTCCTGACCGAGCAAGCGAAGCGCAACATCCTGGGCGAGACCGCGCGAAAACTCTTCCGCCTCTAGCGCCGCCGCCGACCGAAAGGAAAACAATCGCCATGCACAAGGTTCTCGCGCTCTACCCGCCTCCAAAGGATCCGGGGCAATTCAAGCGCTACTACGAAGGCACGCATCTCCCGCTCGTCGCGCAACTGCCGGGACTCGTCTCGAGCCGCCACAGCTTTGTGATCGAGGGCATCGGAGCGGCGTCGCCCTACTTCTGCATATGGGAAGGTGAATTCGCGGACGCGGCAACGATGGCGGCGGCCATGCAATCGCCCGTCGGGCAGAAGGTTGCGGCGGACACGGCGAACTACGCCACGGGCGGCGTCACGATTCTCCATTTCGATACGGCGCCGCCCGTGCAAGCGCCCTCGAGCGGAAACGCCGAGGCTTTCTCTTCCGGCCTGCAGATTCGGCGAGACATGTTCGGCGTTGCGAATGCGGATCAGGTCTTCGAGAAGGCGACCGATTTCAACCGGACGCTTCAGGAGCTTGTGACGCGCTACTGCTTCGGCGAAGTGTGGACGCGCTCGCTGCTGGACCGCCGAACGCGCAGCATGCTGACGATGGCGCTGCTCGTCGCGCTCAATCGTCCGAACCAGTTGAAAGGCCACGTGCGCGGCGCGATCAAGAACGGCGTGACCAAGGACGAAATCCGCGAAGTGCTGCTGCACAGCATGATCTACGCGGGCGTGCCCGCGGGCGTCGACAGCTTCAATCACGCCACTGACGTGCTGAAGGAACTCGGACTCGAGTAAGGGAGCGACCGTGCCTACACGCGTTGGATTCATCGGCGTCGGCAACATGGGCTGGCCGATGGCCGGCCACATTGCGAACGCGGGCCACGCGCTCACTGTCTACGACGTGGACGCCGAAAGGAGCGCCCGCTTTGCCCGCGAGCACAATTGCAAGGCGACGCGCGACCTGGCCGAGCTCGCCGAGAACGAGATCACGATCACCATGCTGCCGACCGGGCAGATCGTGCGCGAAGTGATTCTCGAAGCGCAGAATGGCGCGTTCGCGAAAGCCCTGCGGCCGGGCTCGCTCGTCGTCGACATGAGCTCCTCCGAGCCGGTCGGGACGCGCGAATTGGGGAAGGTGCTGGAGCGGAGTGGCGTGATTTTGATCGACGCCCCTGTGTCCGGCGCCGTGCCTCGCGCGAAGACGGCCACGCTCGCGATCATGATCGGCGGCAACGACAAGGCTGCGATCGAGCGCGCCAAGCCGGTGCTGACGGCCATGGGCAAGCAGCTGTTCGAAACCGGCCCGCTCGGCACCGGCCACGCCATGAAAGCTCTGAACAACTACATCGCGGCAGCGGGTTACACGGCTGTTGTGGAAGCGCTGCTGATCGGCCAGCGATTCGGACTCGATCAGGAGAAGATGGTCGATATTCTGAATGTTTCCACCGGCCGCAATTTCACCACGGAAGTAATGATCAAGGAGCAGGTGCTCGGCGGGAAATTTGCCACCGGTTTCGCGCTTGGATTGATGGCAAAGGATGTGCGCATCGCCGCCGATCTGGGAGAGAGCGTAAGTCTGGATGCTCCGCTTTCCCGGTTGATTCGCGCGCGATGGGCCAAAGCGCGGGACCAACTGGGCGCGACGCGAGACACCTCGGAAGCGCTGCTCGCATGGAAGGAAGACCTGCCGGAAGGAAGGCAGTAGGCGCCCTCAGTGGAAGTCGTGCGACGGAGTTTCCGCGCGGCTGATTGCCAGCGGCCGGACCCGCCGGGCTTTCACGGAAACCACGTTGTCCAGATTCTGCAGCGTGCCTTCGATCAGCAAAAACTGGTTGTGCACCAAAGTGGCGTGATCCTGCTCGAATAATTGCGGCGTGATGATGGCGTTCGCAATCCCCGTTTCGTCCTCGAGGCTCAGAAAGACGAATCCCTTTGCCGTTCCCGGCCGCTGACGCGCGATCACAGCGCCTGCCACCTGAACCTGCGCGCCGTCGGGGAGCCTGGCAAGCTCGATCGCCGCTCGAATCCCCTGCTCGCTCAATTCCGCGCGGCGATACGCCATCGGATGCGGCCCGACGGTCATGCCGGTGCCGCGAAAGTCCGCCATCAATCGTTCTTCATCCGTCATTTGCGCCAGCGGAGATCCCGCGGCTTCGGCGCTGGCGCTTTCCGGGGCTGCTTCCGTTTCCAGCAGAGGTCCGGGCCGGCGCGCGGCGCGCTCCACCTGCCAGAGCGCATCGCGGCGATGGATTTGCCGTTTACCGGACAGGAAATTCAACGCGCCCACATCCGCAAGCGCCGTCAGCTCGGACTTTTGTATTTCGGGAACGCGCTGTTTCAAATCGTCGATCGACGCGAGTTTGCGAAGTCCGCGCTGGCGCACGATTTCGAGCGCGGTCTCCTGGCGCAGCCCTTTGACGTAGCGCATTCCCACGCGCACGGCGAATCCGTCCGGGATTGTTTCCAGCGTGCATTTCCAATCGGAGCGCGTCGCGTCGATCGGCTTGAGTTTCAGGCCGTGGCGCTGCGCGTCTTTCACCAGAGTCGCGGGCCGGTAAAAACCCATCGGCTGGTTGTTCAGCATCGCGGCCGTGAATGCCGCCAGATAGTGGCATTTCAGCCAGGCGCTCGCATACGCGATCAACGCGAAGCTCGCCGCGTGCGATTCCGGAAAGCCGTACAGGGCGAACGACGCGATCGAGCGGACGATTTTGTCCTGCGTCTCACCGGTGATTCCTTTCGCCTGCATGCCGCGCCGCAGCTTCACTTCGATTTCCTTCATGCGCGCCTCGGAGCGCTTGAATCCCATCGCCCGCCGCAGATCTTCGGCCTCGCCGCCCGTGAAACCGGCGGCGATCATCGCCATGCGCAGCAGTTGCTCCTGAAAAAGAGGGACTCCCAGCGTGCGCTTCAAAACGTTTTCGAGAGAAGGGTGAAGATATTCGGGCTCTTCGCGGCCCTGCCGGCGGTTCAGATACGGATGCACCATGTTTCCGACGATCGGCCCGGGCCGGATGATCGCCACCTGCACCACGATGTCGTAGAAAGTTCGCGGGCACAGGCGCGGCAGGCACGACATCTGCGCGCGGCTTTCCACCTGGAACATGCCGACCGTGTCCGCTTTCTGCAAAGCGCCGTACACCGCTTCGTCGTTCTGCGGCAGGCGGCCGAGATCGATTTCTTCCTTGTGATGCTCGCGGATGATTTGGATCGACTCTTCCAGCACGGCCATCATTCCCAGGCCGAGCAAGTCGATTTTCACGATTCCCATGTCGGCGCAATCTTCCTTGTCCCATTGCACCACCACGCGCCCCGGCATCGTAGCCGGCTCCAGCGGGACAACGGAATCGAGCTGCCCCTGGCAGACAACCATGCCGCCGGAATGCTGCCCGAGGTGGCGCGGCAGGTCCTGCACGGCCTCACACAATTCCAGGAACTTCCGGATTCGCCGGTGCCCGATATCGAGGCCGGCATTGCGGAACTGGCGTTCGAGCGTGTCCTTCGGGTCCCTGTATTCCCACGAACCGACCAGGCTCGCGAGGCGATCGAGCGTTTCCGGGTTGAGCGACAGCGCCTTGCCGATCTCCCGCGCGGATGAGCGCCCGCGGTACGTGATGACATTCGCCGTCATCGCGGCGCCCAGTTTTCCGTAACGTTCGTAGACGTGTTGAATCGCGCGCTCGCGCTGATCGCCGCTCGGCAGGTCGAGGTCGATGTCCGGCCATTCGCCGCGCTCCTCGGAAAGGAACCGCTCGAACAGCAGATCCATCCCCACCGGATCGACCGCCGTGATGCCGAGCGAGTAGCAGACGGCGCTGTTTGCCGCCGAGCCGCGCCCCTGCACGAGAATGTTTTTCTCGCGGCAAAACCGGATGATGTCCCAGACAATCAGAAAATAGCCGGCCAGCTTCAGCTTTTCGATCAGGGCGAGCTCGCGGTCAATCTGCTGCCGGGCGCGATCGTTTTGCGCGCCATAGCGCCGGATCATGCCCTCCAGCGTCCGCTGGCGCAGAAAATGCATCTCCGATTCGCCGCCGGGAACGGGATACTTCGGAAACTCATACCCCAAATCTTTCAGAGTAAATTGCAGGCGCGAGGAAAGACTCTCCGTATTCGCGATGGCGTCGGGAAGATCGGAAAAGAGCTGCGCCATTTCCGAATGCAATTTCAAATGGCGCTCGCAGTTGCGGCTGAGCGCCTTTCCAGCGGTCGCGAGCGTTCGATGATGGCGGATGGACGTGAATACATCCAGCAGCTCGCGCTGCTGCAGCCGTGCGAAGCAGACGCCGTTCGTCGCCAGCAGCGGCAGCTTGAGCTTCCGCGCGATCTCGACAGCCGCCTGGTTGCGCGCTTCCTCGTCGCGGCAGAGATGACGCTGAAGTTCCACATAGACGTTTTCGCGGCCGAACGTCCGGCAAAGCTCTTCGACGTGTTTTTTCGCGCGCTCGATCCCGCCTTTTGCCAGGGCGTGCGCGAGCGGGCCCTCGTCGCCGCCCGTCAGGCAGATCAGGCCGCGGCTCATCTCCGCGATTTCTTCCGACTGCGCTTTGCCTTCTCCTTTTTTCGCGCGGAGTTTCATGCGCGTGATCAAGCGGCAGAGATTCCGGTATCCTTCGCGTGATTCGACCAGCAACGGATAGCGCCACCCCGCGGTCGACGTAACTTCCGCTCCCACGTGCGCGCGGACCGAAACCTTCTCCGCCTCCAGATGAAAGCGCGGCGAGCCGTACACGCCGTCGCGGTCGAGCAGCGCCATCGCGGGCATGCCGTGCTGCTTGCATACGCTGACCAGCTCTTTCGGCGAGGAAGCGCCTTCGAGAAAACTGTATGCGGAGCGCGCGTGAAGCTCGATGTACGTCAATCGTAAGCTCCCCGCACAAACCAGCCGCGGCGCAGCGAATCGTAATAAAAGCGGTAGATGCCGGATTTGGGAGAAGCTTTCGCAGACCGGTCGTGCGGTTCCGGAGAAGCGTGAAACTGAATTTCCAGATCCCATTCGTCCTGCTGCCACGGATCTTCGCGCCACCAATCGCCCGACGTGCGCCACGGGCCGGAGGCGGCAGTCACCTCTCCTCGCAGGCCCTGAAAAGCGACCCGCGTGGGGCATCCCGCGCGCAATTCGAGTTGCGCGGGAACGGCGGGACGAAACACGCGGAAGCTCGTCAGCGCTTTGGAATCGGCACGCTGCTTGCCGGCCGAGCGAGCGCTGCTGCGGCGGCTAGTTGTTTCCACGGCTTCCTGCGGCGTCGAAAATCGACGCATCTGAAATGAGTCCGGGCGGTAGGTGTCCATCAGCGAAGGCGAGCCGACGTTTCCCTCGCCCACCACGTGCGCGATGCGCGCGATCGTGATTTCGAGTTTTTCGGGATCGGGAAAAGCGGGGACAAAAAAATCGCCCTGCGCCGCACGCGGGCGGGCCGCCTCCGCCGCAAGCGCGATCTTTTGAATCGGCGCGCCGGGCGGATTCAACTGCAATCGGAGCCGCAGCAATTTCAGAAGCATTTTGGAGTCGCGCGCCGGAACGGGCAGCTGCATTTCCCTTTCGTACAATCCGGGGCGCTCTTTTTCCGAAAAAACGCTCGCGCGAATGTCCACGGCCTTTTCCGGCGACGGCTGCAACTCGCAGCGCACGCGAATCGCAGCCGCTCCCAGCGAACGCGCCGCCAATCGAGCGCAGAGCTGGTCCAGCAGCCGCCCGAGAAGAAACGACAAAGGATCGAGTTCCTCGACTGCATCCTCCAGCTCCATTTCCTCCTCGAAGGAATGAACAGGCTCGGCGATGACGAGCGAGCGCGACAGCGCGCCGCGCGCGAGCTCGTGCAGGCGGACTCCTTCCTGGCCGAGGCGTTCGGAGAGATCCAATACAGGTAGGCGTGTAAGATCGGCGCACGTCGCCACGCCCCAACGATTCAGCGTTTCCGACGTTTCATCCGAAGGAGAGAGCGCGCGGACAGGCAAGCAACCGAGATATTGAGATTCTTCGCCCGACGGAATCACGCTGATGCCGTCGAATCCCCGCGCGGCGATCAGAGCGGTGTCGATATTCGAAGCGATCGCGACATTCACCGCCAAGCCGCATGCCGACGAGCGCTCGACGAGGCGCGCGCCGATGTCGCTTTCCGACCCGAATAACGATTCAAGCCCGGAGAGATCGAGGACAATCGTATCCGGCGCCGTATCTTCCATGCGCGGTGAAACCGACCAGCCGACGTCGAGCAGTACCGCGTGGGCCGTTTTTTCCTGCGCCGGCGAACGCGGCCGAATTTCCAAACCGGCGAACTGCTCCGCGTCCGTTTTCGTCATTCCGATTCCGACACCTATGTGCGCGGTTTTTTCGCTGACGGCGATCACGCTGCACAGCGGCGGATTCCCCGCGATCAAAGCCAGAGGGCGTCCGCGCAGCGCAGGCTCGGAGCGCACCACCGCCTGCAACGGAAAATTGGGAACGAAAATGGAAGCGAACGCCATAAGGGTCCGATCGCGAGGCGGAAGAATCAGAAAAGCTCTTCACCTTTGTCCGCGTCCTCCCCAATTCCACATACCGGATAACCAAAACGCCCCTTTGGAATCCGCGACATCGCATTCGAGCCTTGCGCAATGAGAACGAATCGTTTCGGCATGAATTTCCCAGCCGTCGAGCAAGTGCCCCGGCGGATGCGGCGCGGAACTTTCTCCGGCGTTTCCGGCCGTCCGCAGCCATTGCGTCTCCTGCGCGTGCAAGCCCAAGACCAGCGAAGCGCAGGTCTTCGCGTTCGACTCCTGTTCCAGAACGAGAAAAATTGTCGGCGTGTGCTCCACGGCCCGGCGAAAACGAAACCACACCTGCAGGGGAACGTAGCGGACCAGATTCGGCGGCGCGTCCCCCAGATCGAGGGCGATCAATCCGAAGCCGCCGCCCTGTATGAGCAGATCGGTGGAGCGAATCGCCTGATCGACGTTCCGGCAGCGCACCCAGAGGAGTTGTTCCAGCTTCACGCCGGCCGCTTCCGCGGAGCGGGGATCGAAAGCGTCGCGCGCGTCGACGAGCGCGCACACTTCCGCCGCTGCCGTGCGCGACGCGAGCGCCGAGATCAGCAGACTGGTCCGTCCGGAGCAAGGGGGGCCGTAGATTTCCGTCAGGCTGCCCCGCGGAAGCCCTCCGGTCAGCAGATCGACAGGAGGAACGCCGGTGGGGACCGCCTCCACGGCCGGCCGCCCGCGATATTGAAAAGGGCTGGCGACGCGCGCGGCCAGCGACGATTCGACCTGCAAGCGCAAAGCAGAGGTTTTCGAGCTCATGGCGCACCGCCTCAGCACGCGAATTCGGCGTGCCGGGGATCCCGGAGTTCGCAGCGCGAAAGGCGAAAGAGAGGGGATTTCTAGTTTCGCTTTTTGTTCGCCTATGCATTTTAGGCCTGCTGCGAGGGCTTGTCAAGCGCGCGGGCGCAACATGAGGAACGCTTCAGGGCTTCGGAATTTTTCGCGGCGCGGATTCGCGGGTGGCCGTCATCGCGGCGACGCCGACCACTGCCGCCACGGACCAATACCACGCCGGCGCCAGCGGATTGCCGGTGAGCCGAATGATCCACGTGACGATGTATTGCGTTGTGCCGCCGAACAGCGCGACGGAAACGGCGTACACAACGGCGAGGCTGCTGGAGCGAATCTCCGCGGGCAGACACTCCGTGAGCCAAATAATGACCGGGCCGGTGGACATGGCCGCGAGGCTCGACATGAGCGCCGTCGCGCCCAGCAATGCAGCCGTGGTGTGATAGCGCGTGATCATGTGAAAGGCGGGCAGAATCGAGAGCAGCAAGAGCGAGCCGAAGACGAGCATCATCGGCTTGCGGCCCACGCGGTCCGATAGCGCGCCGCTCAGCAGGTCAAACACGACGCCGCTCAGCCCCACCATGATCGTGGCCGCAAACGCGACGTTCGCGCGCATGTGCAGCGTGGCGATCGCGTAGGTCGTCATGTAGTCCGTGGTGTACGTGCCTATGGTGCCGTTCGCGATCAGGATCGCGCCGAGAATCGCGAGCGGCAAATAGGGGCGCAGCGAGGCGCGCTCGCGCGCGCCGCTATCGGGCGCGTGAAACGTCTCTGGCAAACTGCGCCGCATCATCAAACCGAACGGCACGATGGTCGCCCCGAGAAGGAAAGCGATGCGCCAGCCGAAATCCTGCAGCTGTTGGTCGTTCAACATATTGGCAAGTCCGAAGCCGACCAGCCCGGAAACGAGGACGGAAAGATCCTGCGTCCAGAACTGAAAAGCGGTGTAAAACCCTCGCCGCTCCGGCGGCGCCGCTTCCAGCAGGAACGCGGTCGTGGGCCCCACTTCTCCGCCGAGAGCGAAACCCTGCAGCATCCGAAACAACACGACAAGCACTGGCGCGGCCACGCCGATCATCGAATGAGGCGGCGTGAGCGCAAGACCGGTGATCGCGATGCCCATCAGCGAGAATGAAAGAATCATCGCCGGTTTGCGCCCCACGCGGTCGCCCATCCGCCCGATCACGAACCCGCCGATCGGCCGCGTGACGAATCCCATGCCGAATGTGCCGAGAGACGCCAGCAGGCTCGCCGAGGGAGAGGTCGAAGGAAAGAACGCCCGGCCGATATAGACCGCGAAAAACGAATAGTTCAGGAAATCGTAAAATTCCAGGGCGTTGCCGACGACGACGGCCGCGATATGACGCGCGGGAACGGATGTGCGCGCATTCGCCGGATCCTGCGTCATTCATCGCCCCGCGCCGCCATGGTCCGGTCGGGCGATTTCGAAGAGTGCGCGGAAGCAGGAGGCGCGTTCGTGACGGTGTAGAGATTGCCGTTGCGCAGATAAAGCCGCTCTGCTTCCTCACGATTAAGCGGTCGTGCGCCGCGCCGGCCAAACACGGCAAGCTGGTTCCCGCTCTCGTCGACAGCGCGGTCGCGATCGATTCCCTTCGAAATCATGAGAGCTGGTCCGGCGGTGCGATAGGTCGCGATCAACTTGGGAGTGGGCCGCGGGCTGAAGCCGTACGCATTGGGCGAATCTTCGGGCGAAAGAATTTGCAGCACGCGCATTCCGTTGCCGCCGTCGGCCACGAAGGCAAACGCGCTGCCGTCGACCATGCCGATCTTCACGTCGCGCGCGTCATTGATCTTGCCGCCGTCCGAATAGACCTGATCGAGCTTCGGCTGCTCGGGCCGCTCGACGTCCACGATCGCCAGGCCTTGCTTCCCGCCGGCCACGTACGCGTACGTCCGCCCCACATAAATGTTGCGAGCGTCCTCCAGCTTCACAAGCGCATTCGGCACGAGGCGCGGATGATCGAGCGCCGTCACATCCAGTGTCTTTAACCCATCGCGATCCGCCACGAAGCCGTAACGGAACTGGATCGCGATTCCCTGAGGATCGTTCAGCTCCGGCGCGCCGATTTCCGCCGTGACGCGCGGCTGCAGCGGATTATTGAGATCGACAACCACCAAGCCGCGGTCGCACAGCATGTAGGCGTAGGTGCCGACGATCGTGATGCGGCGCGCGCCGTTCAGGATTCCATTCGGATTGAAAGCCAGCGCGCGCTTCAGGAAATTGTTGCGCGGGTCGCCGTCCAGCAGCGTGCTGACGCCCGGCGTTTTGTGTTTCAGGTTCGGATCGCCGATCACCACCAATCCTTCGTATTTGTCCGCGACGTAGAGAAACGCGTAGATCGGGTGAATCGGCTGCTCTTCGTTTTCGGGACGCCGCGTGCGGATCGGATCGAGCGCCAGCGTCGAAGGGCTGGCCACGGCCGTCGCGTATTTCGTCTTCACATAGAAACGCTGGCCGAGCGGCGAGACGGGCGCCGTCACCATGCGCTCGGAAAAGCCCTTGTTGTCGACGTTGGCGATGTCGTATGCGCGGAAGCCGCCCTTGCCCGTGGCCGCGTATAGATATTCTCCGCGCATCTGCACGTCGAGCACGTTCCCTTCGTGGTGATAGGCTTCCTGCAATTCGCGCCCGCGGCCTACGTGCCGCCGATAATCGTCGGGATAGGCCAGCCGCTGCAGATAGCTGCCGTAGATGGCAGGCGGCTCGTCGTGCTCCGCGACCGCAACGGCGTCGAAGCCCTTCGCGCCGTCCGCGACGTACACGTAACGGCCCATGAAGTTCACAAGATTCGTGCCCTGCAGGAGCACTTGCGCCATCCAGGCATTGTTGTCGCGCTGCTCGGAAACGTGGCAGTCTTCACACTGCTTCGTTTCCTTCGACCGCACCGTGTGCGGCACGAACGTGCTGAAGGCGATCCCGCTGAACCCTTCCGCCGAAATCGTCTGCTGCATGTAGTAGAGCCATTCGCGATTCGCGTTCTGCGAACTGACCACGATCGCGCACGAAGACCGCGCCGGCGCGACGCGATGACCCGTCACCGTGCCGTCGATTCCCAGCATGTAACCGTCGTCGCGCAGCACCTGAAAGTTATACGAGGTCCAGTTGCGGGTCATCAGGCCTTCGTTGTGAAGCATCGGCTTGCGCTGATTCGCCTGCATCGAAAGGTGGCAGCCGAAGCAGTTCGGCGTCCATGACGTATGGCACGCATAGCACGTCATGCGGCTGTTGGCGTGCGCGAGCTGCGTCTCGTCGGTGGGAACATCGCCCCAATGCGTGCCGTCTTTGCGGACGGTTTTCGCCCGGGCGGACTTCTCGCTGTAGTGAGCGTTTCCCGGCGTGATCGTGTCCAGCGTTTGCACGATCTCCCATTCCTTGTCCGGGTCAAGCATCGAGCGCTGAAAGAGCTTCCCGTCCCTCCATTCGAAGCGCCGCGCTTGCCAGGGAGTGCGAAGCGCATCCAGATGCGTGCCGCCCTCCGGGGCCGCAAAGCCCGACGTGAGCAGCGTGGCCCGCTTTTCGATGGTGCCGTGGCAATCGATGCAATCGAGCTCGATCGCCGCGCGGGGTTCGGCATAGAGCTTGCCGTTGCCGTGGGCGTCCTGCTCGAAATGGCAGTCGACGCATTGCATCCCTTTTTCGAGATGAATGTCTTTCAGGTGCACGGCCTTCGCGAGCTTGTCGGAGTCGTCGGGCGGGACGATCTTGCCGTCCGCGTCGAGCAGATTGCCCTGGCGGTCGCGTTTGTAGACGGCGCGGAAGATCCATCCGTGGCTGTGAAAGTCGGCGAATTGCGTCTGCTTCAGTTGGGCGTTGAATTTGCCGCTGCCGACTTCGGCCAGGAATTTCGGATCGCCCCAGAGGCCTCGCGCGGCGGCGCCTTCCGGATTTCGCAGCGAAATCTCGTATCGCTCGTCCGCCGTCGGATTGCGCTGCTCCTTCGGATACATCGCCTCACCATCGAGCTCGTTGTCCCACCACGTGTAACCGAAATACGTCGCTTCCATGTTCGTTCCCGGGTGCACGTGGCACACCATGCATTGGCTCGACGGAATCGAACGCGTGAAGGCGTGGCGAATCGGATGTCCGGATTCGTTCTTGGAAATCGCAGGATCGGACGACGCGCTCTCGCCGAGATGTCCGAAGGATGCGTACGGGCCGGAGTGTTCGGGCGAACGGTCGTTGGCGTAGATCACGTGACAGGCCGTGCATCCGCTGCCGCGAAAATCGCCCGGTTGATCGTTCGTGCCGGGCAGAGAAAGCAGCGGATCGAGCAGGCGGGTCTTTTGCAATCCGAGAAAAACGGGATCGGTGCGCAGCTCCGTGCCGAAGCCGCGGTCGCCGAGCTTGTCGTCCGGCCGCCCCGGTTCCTCGTCCGTCTTGGGATTTCCGATCTCGCCCTTTTTCTCTCCGCCACGCTCGAAGACGCGCAGCACATTTCCGGGTTGGGAAATTTCCCAGCGCTCGAACGGGGTCAATTCCGGCACGATTCCCTTCGTTCTGGTCTCTTCGGGTGTGGGCGGAGGGATGGTCCTGATGACTTGCGGCGATCCGTCGGCCGAGTAGCTTTCGCCGAAGCGCGCGTTCTTGAGCGGAAACGCCCCATTGTTGTAGAGCGCCGCGCCATAAAGAAAGCCACCGTGCGTCATCATGCTGGTGCTGACGTTGCGGACCTCCGCCGCGTGGCAGCCGGCTTGGCCGCACGTCTGCGCGGCAACTCGAAGATCTCCGGGATTGGCGAAACGGACGAATTCGTAGCTCTCCCGCAGCCATTTCGTATAGGGCCGCTGGACGCGGCCCGCGCCCGGCGCGAATTCCGCGTCGTGCGGCGAGACATGCGCCCTGGCCTTCACCTGCTCGTATTCCAGCGAGCCTTTGGCCGCGCCCGCCGCCACGCTCGCCGTCGCGTCGCCGCCGTGACAGTCCGTGCAGCCCAGCCGCACCGTGCGCGTCGGATGCATCGTCGGCTCGTCGATTCCGTTGTGGCAGCTGAGGCAACCCGCGCTCTTTCGGTCCGCGTCGGATTGCGTTTGCGTCAGCAAGGTGGGCTGCGACTGCGCGCCCAAGCGGTGCTCGAGCGCGAATAGAGCGACGAGCGCCACGAGCGCGGCCGATGCCACCGCGTAACGCTTCTTCACACGCGCCGGTTTGCCCTGTTCGTGCAACGAGCTCCTCAAAATTGAAACCGCACATTCGTGAACAGCGAAAACATCGTCTTGCCCGTGTAGATGTCGCGTAGTCCCTGGCCCGGCACGAGCGTCGCCGCCCCGGCCGTGATGGAAATGTTCTCGGTCAGTGGCGGACGGTATTTCACGCCGATGCTCGAATCGACGCCGATGGTGTGATGAATCGGCGCCTGAAACAGCAGCAGCTCCAGCGGCTGGGTGTCGTTGAATCGCATGTAGTTCACGTTCACGAAGCCGCGCAACTTTGGCGTGATATCGAAATCCGACCCCGCGTTCGCCAGAAAAATTCCTGGATTGACGAAATTCGCCTGCCCTTCATCCTTGCTCGAACGCAGGCTGGGCAGCAGGCTATTCGGCGACGTCAGAGCGACGCCCGAGCCGGTGAGCCGGATGCCTTCGCGGTTCCAAAGGCTGAAGATCCCGCCCGCGAATTCTGGGAAATCCTCGATGGCGTCGAATCCGCGAGCGCGGCCGCTGCGCGGATCGGCGTCGCCGGAGGCGTAAAAGATCGAGCCCTTGAAGCGCGCCCAGTCCTTGTCCACCGAAAGTTCGGCGGCCGCCATCTGCGCGTTGATCGTCACGGAGCGCCCGGCGATGGTGTTGAAGCTGTCCCGGCCGAGCGCCTGGTAGAACGCGTGGCTCAAGTTCAGCCAGCCGATGTGTCCGTCGCCGGTCCAACCGAGATACGCGGCGTAAATGCTGTGGGGCTGGATCGAGCCGTTCGAAAAAACGGCGCCGACGGGCGCGGGCCGCACCAGAAAACCGTTATCGTCGTAGTGAACCGTAGGCGCGTCGTCGTTGTAATCCAAGCTGAACTGCGCCGTGTATCCCTGAAACAGGAAATCCTGCTTGTAGACGTTGGCGACGAAAACCTGCTGGTGCCGCAGCGCGAACGAATTCAAGCCGCTGTTCGTGTTCTTCTCCAGCATGTTGAAGTACGCGAGGTTGTACTGCCAACGGTTCGAGCCAAGATCGCCGAAGAAGCGCACGCCCGGCTGCTCGTCCACGAACAGAAATCCGCGGAAGTCGGCGTTGAACTGCTGAATGCCCGCGCGCACGGAAATGAAATCGTAATTCGAGCTGAGATCGTGCAGCTTCACCTCTCCGAACGCCTCCTGGAAGCCCAGATGCGAAGCCAGGCGCGTGGTTCCGGCGCGCACATCGACATTCACGATGCCGCGCTCCTGCACATCGAGATAGTTGAGGCTCACGGCGGGGGTGACACGAATCCGCCAGTCCACGGGCTTGAACGACGTGTCGCCGTGAAACAGGTCGAACGAGAACAGAAAAACCTGATCCAAGAACAACTGCTCGCCTTTGCCGAAGAATTCGCTGCTGCCGGGGCGCGCCGAGCTGACGTTGCTCGGCGTCGGCAGCCGGCGGCCGTCGAGAAGCGTGTCGCTCACTCCGGTGAAATTGAAGAAAGTCTGCTGGCCGATGATCGGAACGTCGCCCTTGAGTTTGTTTCGGTCGAACGGATCCCACGTTCGCCCCTTCACATAGGGATGCTCGCCCCCATTGCCGTAGCGATCCCATTCCGGCATGGCCACGAGCCAACGATCGGATTGCGCCTGATACACGTCGCCTGCCGGAGGCAGAGGTTGCGGCGCAGGCTGGGGCGCGCCCGGCTGCGCCATTCGTTGCTGGGCCCCGTTGTAGACAGGCTGCGATTCCTCAGCTGGAGGTGACGGCCTGGCCTGCGGCACCTGCGGAACGCCCGGCGCGGGCGGAGCGCCCGCGGGGCGCGGTGCGAGCTTGATTTCGCGCACGAGCGCTTCGCCGGCGGAAATCGCGACGCCGGCTTCCGCGAATCTTTCGTATCCGTCGGATGTGATGGCGAGATCGTATTTTCCAGGCGGCAGGTCGAGAACGCGGAAGACGCCTTCGGCATCTGTCGCCGTCTTGCGAATCTCTCCCGTGGCGATGTTTCGCAGCGTGACGATCGCACCGCCGACGGGACCGCCGTTCACGTCGCGAACGATTCCCTGGAACGCGCCCAGCCTGCGGGGAGTCTGACCTGGAATCTGTTGCTCCTGCCGGCCTGAGGCGTGCCTGGCGGCGAAAGCAGGAGCTGACAAGGGCAGGGACACCGACGCGAGAGGAAGCAGCAGAAGAAGCGGCAGGGTCGAAGTGTTCAGCATCCTCAGGGTCGCAAGAACCTCTCGGCTGGCCTCGGCTCGCGAACTCGCTCGATCTAACTAACACGGTTTTTTTGGCCCGAGCAAGCCCAAATCGGGCGGAGTTTCGCGATCCGTAGCGACGGAGTCGTGAACTGTTGCGATGTCGCGCTCTCGCAGCGGCGTTGCTGACGGCTTCAGGCTGTGATACCAATGACTCGAATCGGATGATTCGGCGCGCCCATCGCAATTCAATCCTTTCCTCTCTGCGATTTCTCACGGCCACTGCTTCCCTTTGCGTCCTGCTGAGCGGCTGCGGAGGGAGCACGAGCGTGGGGGGACCGCCGCCACCACCGCCGCCGACGCCGCAGGTGCTGACCTCGAGCGATGTCAGTGCCGTCGTGCAGGCGGCCGCCACCGCGGCGCAATCCGACACGATGGTCATCGCCGTGGTCGATCGCATGGGGAACATTCTGGCGGTTTACAAAGGCGCGTCGGCTCCGGCGACCGCGACCGGGAACTTCGGCAATCCGGTGCCGACGGACGATTTGGCCGTGGCGCTGGCTCGGACGGGAGCGTTTTTCAGCAACGATCAGGCGCCGCTCTCGTCGCGAACCGTGCGCTTCATCAGCGGGGTTCATTTCCCGCCGGGCGTGACGAACGCCGCAAACGCCGCTCTTTACGGCATCGAGAATACGAATCGCGGCTGCACGCTCTCGCCCGCTCTCGCCACGACGGTCCCGCCCGCCAAGACGATTGCCGGAATGAGTCCGGGGCTCGGAATCATCACGGGCAAAGCCGATGCGGTGGATAGCGACCCGACAGCCGTCAATCCCGGCGGCGTGCCGATCTTCAAGAACGGCCAAGTGGTGGGCGGAGTCGGCGTCGCGGGCGTTTCATCGGACGTCGCCGAATACTCCGCCTTCAAGGCCGCGACCGTTGGCACGGACGGAATCACGATCCCGAGTTTTCCCGCGCCGGGCGAAGTGGTGATCGACGGAGTGTCACTGCCGTTCGTCAACCAGACCACGGCGCCGGCCGGCGTGACGCCGGGGACCTTCAGCGCCGCGCTTTTCACGCTCGGCCCGATCGCAGGTCCGGGGCCCGATCCTTCGGGCGCGCTGATCGCGGCGACGAATGGCCCCCTCGGCGGGCTGACGACAGCGCAAGTGACGCAAATCATCGACAACGCGATCACGACGGCGGAACAAACGCGAGCACTGATTCGCCTGCCGCTCGGCTCGAAGGCGCGGATGGCGATCGCGGTGAGCGACCTCGACGGGACGATCATCGGACTTTACCGAATGCCGGACGCGACGGTCTTCAGCATCGACGTGGCCGCCACGAAGGCGCGCAACGTGATCTATTTCAGCGGCACGACTCGCCAGGCCGCGGATCTGAATGGCGTGCCCATTGGCACGGCGGTGACGAATCGCACGATCGGTTTTGGAGCGCAGCCTTTCTTCCCGCCGGGAATCGACGGCACCTCGCCGGGCCCGTTCTTCGACATTTTCTTGCAGGACGTGGCGAATCCCTGCACCCAGGGCTTTCAGGCGCCGGGGCCGTCGTGGCCGGCGGTCAACCAGAGCGGCATCATCTTCTTCCCCGGATCCGAACCGCTCTACATCAATGGAGTGCTGGTCGGCGGGCTGGGCGTCAGCGGCGACGGAGTCGACCAGGATGATTACGTCACGGCGGGCGGCGCAGCGGGGTTCGAGCCCGATCCTTCGATTCGCGCCGATCAGATCGTGATCAACGGAGTTCGCCTGCCCTACCTGAAGTTCCCGCGCAACCCCACGCAGTGAGGTTTAAATGTGGCGCCGGCTTGTCCTGAGCGAAGTCGAAGGGGTTCTTCTTGCCCTGAGCAAAGCCGAAGGGTCGCGGTTTGTGCGTCTCCGGTTTTCGGAGTCCGGTGGACTCCACCGGAGTGCTGACACCGGACCCGATGCTTTTGGTCGGGAAGCCCGGCAGGGTTTCTCCGTCGTCGGGGCATCGAAAAAGTGTCCCACTTTGTGGGTGCCCCTTTTCTTTGTTTTCAACAAGTTGCGAGCGAAAAGAAGTGCGATGGTGTCCCACTTCTTTTGGCGCGAGTGGCGAGTGACGAGCGGCTGGTAGGTAGCCAGTGAGATGCTCCAGTCGGGAGTCTCCTGGCTCGGATCGTCGTATTCAGTTGTCAAAGAGCAAAAGCGCCCCGGCACTTCGGCTTCGTTCGGTGCGAGCCGGCACCGCGTGCCACAGGCGGCTCCGTTGGCGGAGCGAAAAACAAGCCATGTTACTATATTTCGAACTGATTGTACAGTGGTAAACAAGGGCGATAGGCGGGCGTCATCGACCCGCCGCGCCGGTCCCGCAGAATCATCCGGGACGCACTTTTCCGAGTCAGCCTTCGAACTTCATTTCGTCCTGGCGGGCTCTTTCGTCCGCCTGTCGAGCGCTTTCAGTCCACGTTTCGGACAATCGCAGGAGCATCGACTGCGCGCGGGGCCACTGGGCGGCCGCTTTGGCCCAGTCTGCAGCCTGCGCAGCCAGCCCGCGCTCTTGGCCTCCGCCTTCGTACATCGCCTTTGTGAAGGCCCCGCGCATATTGAACCGCTCGATCTCCATTCCCCGCTCGATCCAATCGGACTTAACGTCCTCTAGAATTTGGCAGATCGCTGGATGGGGCCAAGCTCCATTGGCGCCGAAGGGCGCGTGCGCGAGAACGTGGCCGATGTATTCCTCCGCGATCTTGACACGATCTTTTTCCGCCGCGCCCTTCTGGACGCCATCGATCCAATTTTTTAGGGTCGCCGCGTCGATCTCGGCCCCTTTCACCCCGGGCACCGTGTCTAGCCCGCTCAAAAGTTGATATCCCGCCCTGGCGCGCCTGCGCTGTTGTTCATCGGGCTTCGCTGTCTCGCTGGCGGCTGGTTTGAAGACGTCGCAAATGACCGAGACAAACAGGGCTGGATCACGCGCCATTATGTCGTGTAGAACTAGCTGCAGATCGCTGTGTGCCAGCAGGGGAAGATAGGCGTACTCGCGCTGCGCAAGCTGGACCATGTCTACATCAGTTCTCTGCGCGAGGGCTCTGAAGATCGTCTCCAATTCATAGATCACCATGTTTGAAACTTGGCCCTTGGACGCGTTGATTTCGGGCACGGCAGAGTCAAGCGCACGGAATATGGTTTCAAGGGAGAGCCTGTTGGCTGCTGGATGCAGGATGCTGATCGCGGCAATTGCGCGGCCGACATCGAGATATTTTCGCGCTGCGGTTCCGAGCGCAGCGTCCCCATCGCGGATTCCCCAGACTGGCTTATTCATCCAGTAGTACCGCTCAATCTCAGCTCCCAACGAGGCCACGAAAGTCCACGTGTCCGGATCATCGTTCCACCACAGAAGAAGCCTGCCAGCCTGTTCCGGCGTCCGCCCTTTTTCCTTGACGCGCTGAGTTATCACGGCCTTCCAAGCTTCTCTATGCCGGCGGGCTGACTCCGCGCTGAGCGCCATTGCGAACTCGTCGAGCCCCTCGCTCTTACCGACAGCCAGGTCGACAAGGTCGGCTAAAGTTTGCACTTCCCCGACGGCCCCGACGACCGCGAATCCGAGAAACCTTGGCAACTTCACCGAGTCCGCCATCGCAATCACTGCGGAGGCTCCGCCGTTCTCATAAACTTGCCGCGCCGCAGCCTGACGGGCCTTTTCGAGGGCCTCAAGGGAATCAGCCGGGTCTGCGTCGGGTAGATCAGGGTGATGGTCGTTGAATAACCAGACGAGCTTGTCACTCAGATCCTCAGGTTCCAGCTGCTTAACAAGCGCCTCCAACTTTTCAAGCTCCCCGCCTTTCATCGACCACGGTGCGTCGTGGAATGTCCTGTGTCGATTCACCAGCTCTTGGAGTGCCGTCCAGACAACGGTGCGCTGCTCGGCTTCGGCACGCGCACCAAAGCGCTCAAGGAGGTCATGAGCTCGTTGGCGATCGTTTCGACTGAAAGTCGGCAGCAGGGGAATGATCGCGGTCCAGCGTTGCGGGTCGTCGCCGGCCAGCTTGAGCGCTCGGTCGGCTATCTGGCTGTAGGTCTCCCAGACAGTTCGGTTCGTTACAGCCTCCCTGTCCGAATCGCCTGCCTCACGGAAACGTGGCATCGCTGTCCGGTGACCAATGCTGTGATATTCAGGGAGGAGCTTGAGGGTAAGTTGCCACCCGATCGCCGGCTCGTTCGCGATGATAGAGTCCAGTGCCGCGAGCCGCTGGGCTGGCCTAGCGTTCGTGTTTGGGAGCCAGGGCAGAAAGATTTGTCGAAGGCTATCGATCGGGCGATTCGTGAGTTTTCCGCCGGGATCAACTCGAGCGAGTCCGGCTAAGACGAGGCTCGCGCGGGGGAGATACTCCGGGTCCCAGGCCGCGACCTCGAGGGCCCACAGAAGCCCCGTATGCGGGCTGCTCGAAAAGATGGCATCCGTGTCCCGGAAGACCGGCCGAATCGTCTCTCCGCTGCCCCCGAGCATCTGCTCGAGGGCCTCAAGCAAAGGGCGCGGAGCCGCCTCCATGAGGAGCGGCAGTTGGTGTGCTAGGCTCGCGATCACGCGCCAATCCTGGTTCAGACCGGGCAGCGAACGAACCAGCCCGTTGACGTAGTTTTGGGCCCCGCCGGGAATCCTCAAGTCAGAGCCTTCTTCGTCGGACGCGAAGAGCAAGAGAGTTGTCGCAAGACCATCGCGCAGCCAACCGGAGTGTTTTAGCTTCTTGCCGGTTACTAGGGAGTAGGGCCGCTCCTCGGGCGCGAGTTCGAGGGATGGATCGCGCTCGGCGAATGCTTGTTGGAAAACAGCTCTGAGTCGGTCGAAATGCTCCGCGCCAACCAGATACGCGAGATGCGCGAAAGCATCGACCGGGGCTAGGACGTGCCATACCGCGCCTTCTCGTTCGAGTGGGCTGTCGCCCATCTTCAGGTACTTCCGAATTTGGGCCTCATATTGCTCATATTTTGAAACCCCGGCAACTTCGCACACGATTTTTTGATCCTCGGCCGCGTCCGCATTCCAACCCCCGAGCAACATTGCGGGCACTAGGTTTGCGTCCTCAGCCCAGTCGGGTACCGGCGCGGACGGATTCGGGATCCTCCTAGCCAGCACAGTCACGCTTCGAGCAGCCTTCCTTGCTAGTTGGATTGCGCCATCCTGCGATAAACCCATCGTCCGAAGCGCCTCGCCCATTTCGTATGCTGTAGGGCGCTTGAGGACAACTGAGCCGTCGCGCCTCGAATCTTCCCGCCCCAGCGGCACCAAGACGGGGTTCCCCCTCGAAAGCAGGCCAGCTGATTCAACGACGGATGGATAGATCAAGAAGCAAAGGTTCTTGCGTCCGGCGAGACTCTGCGCGGCGTCGCGGCTTTCCACAATGAGCGTGCGGGACTCAAGATATTTCCGGATACTGTCCTCGGCCTTTCGGATGCTCGCGACTGCAAAGGCAATGACCTCCTCGGCGGAATCACCTCTCACCGGATAGCTTCCGGCTTGGCCAGCAAGTTGAGGAAGCAGCTGCGCTGATTCCTTTTCGCGCCCACAGAGCAGGACCTGTTCGGTTAGCTCGGGCCTGAACCGCGATGCGAATTCCTTCCAGAACTCATCGGTGCTGCGCGTCCCCGTCTGCGGCAGCAGCGGTAGCATCTCCCGAGCGATTCGGGAAGCGACGGCCGGACAATCGTCAAGCCAAGCCTCCAACGCGACACCGTCGATCACTCTAACGCTGCGCCACGGTCCGGTCTTCGTCTTCTCCTTCTCCCATTCAGTGAGGGTTACTTGTTTCCCGTTCTTTCCCTTCTTTTTGACCCTGGCAGTCTTCCCCCCTTTTCTAAGCTTTCTTTTAGGCTTTTTCTTGCTCTTACTCTTCCACGTTCTCGGGGTAACGAACACAAATGTCGTTTCCGACGGGTCGAACGCGCCGGGTGCCTCAGATCGACGCTTGAATTCTTCATTCGCCTTTCGCAAATAGCGAGAGTCTGTTCCCACTTCCCAGACGGATTGCCCATCGGGAACGTACGGTGGCGCACCTGGCGCAACGAGGCTACCGTCATAATCGGGGATCTCTGCTGAGTCGCCTGTCGGAAATCGTATGTAGCTGGGTTCGGAGATGGATGCCCTTATCAGCGCGCTGACCATTTCTGAAAGGGCGGCCCTGGACCCATGCGTCTTGGCCCACGTGTCGAGATCAGTGGCGCGAATCAATTTCATGATGCAATGACCAACCGCATCGCGGGATGTTGCAATCTTATCAATATCACATCGCTCGTCAACCCTAGGAAGCGATCGGCGAGGACACGGGTCGTCAGCAAAGGCCGCGTGCCGGAACTCATCGCGGTTGCCGAAGCTGAGGCGGGGCGCGAATCAAGTGTCAACTTTTTGCGATGGATTCTTTCGCCACGGTCCAAAGCGAAATCTGCCAGGCTTCCCGACCAAAAGCATCGGGTCCGGTGTCAGGACTCCGGTGGAGTCCACCGGACTCCGAAAACCGGAGACGCACAAACCGCGACCCTTCGGCTTTGCTCAGGGCAAGAAGTCCCCCTTCGACTTCGCTCAGGGCAAGCCGGCGCTACGTCCAAACCTTTGTACCGCTTCGGGTTGCAGCCGCCCGCGCTAACCCTGGCGGAGTTTGTGGCCGGAGAGGTTGCCGAGGCCGTCGTAGGCGGCGTATTTGTACATTTCGGAGAGCGTCGGATAGTTGAAGACGAAATCGATGAAGCGGTCGATCGTGCCGCCCGATTCGAGGACCATCATGCCGAGGTGGATCAGCTCGGTGGCGTTTTCGCCGATGATGTGGACGCCGAGGAGCTGGCGGTTGTCGCGCCGGAAAATGAGCTTCAGCATTCCGGAAGGATCGTTGGCAATCAGGCCGCGGGCGTTGTTGGCGTAGCGCGCGCGGCCGACTTCGTAGGCAATTCCCTTCTCCTTGCAGCTTTCCTCGGATTCACCGACAGCAGAAATTTCGGGAATCGTGTAGATGCCCATCGGGAGCAAAGACGCCACGCGCTGCTTGTATTGAAAGCCGAACGCGTGGCAGACGGCGACGCGACCCTGCTCCATCGAGGTCGAGGCCAGCGCGGGGAAGCCGATGACGTCGCCCGCCGCGTAGATCGAGGGCACGGCCGTCTGATAGGACGCATTCACCTCGATGTAGCCGCGCTTGTTCACGCCGAGGCCGGCCTTTTCCAGCGCCAGTCCGTCGACCGCGCCGCGACGCCCCGCCGCGAAGAGAGCCGCTTCCGTCTCGATCACTCTTCCCGATGGCAGTTCGATGCGGACGCCTTGTTTGGTGCGGCCGATGGGTCCCATTCGCTCGCCGAGGCAGAATTTGACGCCGAGGCCGGCGAGGCGGTCGCGCAATCGCTCGGAAATCTCCGCATCCAGAAACGGCAGAACCCGGTCGCGGCCATCGACGAGCACGACCTCCACTCCGAGCGCCGTGAAGATCGACGCGTATTCGCAGCCGATCACGCCGCCGCCGACGACGGCCAGTCCGCGCGGGATGCGCTCCATCCGCAGAATCGAATCGGAATCGAAAACCACCTTGTCGTCGAATGGAATTTCGGGCGCTCGGTGGGGATACGACCCGGTGGCAATCAAGATCACATCGCCCCGCAGGTGAATCTTTTCCGTCGGTGTGTTTACGAGCACGGTGCGAGCGTCCTCAAAAGAGGCCGAGCCACGAACCAGATCGACCTTGTGCGCCGCGAGATTCTCGCGAATCTTTCCGCGCTCCATATCGACCAGGACATCCTTGCGGTGCATGAAATTCGCGACGGTCAGGCCTTCTTTGAGCGAGTAATCGACGCCGTAGAGGCCGCGCTGCCGCAAGCCGGAAAAGTAGAGCGCGGATTCGCGCAGAATCTTGCTGGGCAGCGTGCCGGTGTTGATGCAGGCGCCGCCGACATCGGAGCCGTACTCGACAACGGCGACCTTCTTCCCGAAATAGGCAGCCTGGGCGGCGCCTTTCTCGCCTGCCGGGCCGGAGCCGATCACGACCAAGTCGTATGGCTGCACCTGTTTCTCCTGAAAGCTCAGCGCAAGAGCGCGTTCACGCGCCGCATCTGTTCCGCGAACCGCGCGGGGTCGTACGCGGACAGGTTCTGCAACTGCTCGAAGAGGCCGGTGATCGCCGCACGCACTTCCGCCGAATTCTGCGGCTTCTGGTCGCGGTCGTAGGCGACGTAGAGCGACTGGAGCGCCATCGCCGCCTGCGCGGCGGATTGTTCGCCCTGCGCGGAAATCTCGTCGGCATCGCCGGAGATTCGCTGCAGGAGCCGCATGGCAAGCGCCGGATCGTAGGAAGCCGCTCGCATCCTGGCGGAGAGATCGTCGGCCAATCGCGCCGAATCCGTTGCCGCGCCGGCGACGGCGTCGCGGTCCGGATTCAGCTGGCTCATCAGCTGCGTGACTTGCGCGAGGCTGCGATCGAGCTGGTCCGCCTGGTCGCCATCAAGCTGGCGAGCCACATCGCGAAACACGGTGTAGCGGGACGCATTCCACGGCGGATCGCCGGGCCGCCTGCCGGGATAGCCGCGCGCCTGCCGCCAGCTCTGCTCCGGCGGCGAGAGGCTGTGGTGGCACGCCTCGCACTGCAGTTCGGAATACTCCGGCCAGACTTTCCCGTGCGCGCGCGACGCGAGCCGAAGCAGCGATTGACGCAGTTGGACGGCCTGGCCAACCGCCATTTCGCGCACGTCGAAGAGCGGATCGTTGCGCTGCGGATCGAGCGAAGTCGCCGAGTCTTTCCAGTGTCGCGGCATCACCGCAGAAAACGAATCGAGCTCGAATTGGAGCATCGGGTGGCCCGCCGCGATCAGCTCGTGATCGACGTATTTGTCTTCGGCGCCGAGATGGCAGCCGAGGCATTTCTCGGTGCGGCTGACGATGTCGCGCGTGTCGTACATGCCCAGCGCGACGGATTTTTCGTGGGTCCAGTCGCGCTCGGTGTGCGGCCCGAGCCAGCCGGACGCAGGGCCGTGGCACGTTTCGCAGCTGACGCCTTCGCTGACGTCGAAAGTTCGCGAGCGCTGTTCCTGCGGCGGATTCAGCGCGTGGCACGCCAGACAACGCGGCGCTGTTTCCGCTTTGCCCAGATTCAGGATGCCGGCGATGCGCTCGCCGACGGGTCCGGTGAGAGCGCTATATGCCTTCGAGTGTTTGTCCTTGACGATCCAAACGCTGTACTCGTTTTGCAGGACATCGTTTTCCGCACGCGGCAGGATGCTGCCGTGGCAGCTCGTCGAAGCACACGAGCCCGGGCCGGTGTATTTGCCGACACCATCGGGAGCAGTGGCGCGCGTTTGCGAGAACGCCGGCAGGAGAAAAATGACGGAAAGCAGGAAGGCAGCCGCGAGCACCCGGAACGATCCCAAGGATCTTGTGTCGAGGTTGGTGTTCATGTGCCGATTGGCAGGAGTACTCTACCGCAAATCGGGTGGCGAGGAGTCCGGAACTGGGAGCGGTAATCGTATCCGTCACCGCCGGAGACGTTCGAAGCGCCTTCGCGCCCGCGCCGATCTGGAAACTCCCGCGCACATTTCAACGCGGGATTCTGGACTTGCCAGAGTGGATTTGCTATATCACTTGTGATTCGCGCAGGCGCATTGCCGCGCCTGCTTCTCCACGCAAGGATTCACTGACCTCCCGGCACGGGGGAGAGTGACGTTGATTTTCGACGAGCTGAGGGGAATTCAGCGTCAGTTCGGATATCTGCCCGCCGAGCAACTGAGGGACCTGGCGAAACGAATCGACGTTCCCCTGTATCGCCTTCACGGAGTCGCCAGTTTCTATCCGCATTTCCGTCTCACGCCGCCGCCGAAGGCGGATGTGTGCGTCTGTCAGGACATGTCGTGCCATCTTCGCGGGGCGGATGGGCTGCGCGCTCGGCTTGAGGAGAGCCTGAGCGGACAGGACGCTATCGTTCGCGGAATTTCGTGCCTGGGGCGCTGCGACCAGGGACCGGCGCTGGCGATCAACGACCGCATCTACACGCGCGTGACCGAAGCGGAAGCCGAGAAGATGGCTCACGAAGCGGCGTCGCTCGGCGAGCTGCCGGAGCCGCCGCACACGAAGCGCGGCGTGCAGTGCAAGTCCGACCCGTACGCGTCATCCGCCGAGAGATATGGAGCGGTGCGGCAGCTGGTGCAGTCGCGCAACTGGAACCTGGCGCTCGACACATTGAAGGCTTCCGGACTGCGCGGCTTGGGCGGAGCCGGTTTCCCTACGGAATCGAAATGGCAACTGGTGCGCAAGGAGCCGGGACCGGAAAAATACATCGTCTGCAACGCGGATGAGAGCGAGCCGGGAACGTTCAAGGATCGGTTCATTCTGACGCACGTTCCGCATCTGGTGATCGAAGGGATGATCCTGGCCGGCCTGATTACCGGCGCGCAAAAGGGAATCCTCTATTTGCGTCACGAGTACAGCGAACAGGAAGAGATCCTCGAAGAGGAGATTCGGCGCTGCAAGAAAGAAGGGCTGCTGGGCGCGAGCGTTCTGGGCAGCGAGCTGGCGTTCGATCTCGAGGTATTCGTCAGCCCGGGCGGATACATTTGCGGCGAAGAAAGCGCGCTGCTGGAGGCGATCGAAGGAAAGCGCGCCGAGCCGCGCAACAAGCCGCCGTTTCCCGTCACGAACGGGCTCTGGAACAAGCCGACCGTGATCAACAACGTCGAGACGTTCGCGAACGTGCCGTCAATTCTGGTGCGCGGATCGGAATGGTTCAAGGCGCAAGGCCTTGCAGGGTGCGCAGGGCTGAAATTCATCGGCGTCAGCGGGGACGTGGCGCGGCCGGGAGTCTATGAAGTGCCGATGGGCACGCCGATCTCACAAGTGATCTTTGGCGAGGCGGGCGGAATTCCCGGCGGAAAAAACCTGAAAGCGTTCGCGCCATCGGGGCCGTCGTCGGGCTATCTGCCCGCGTCCATGGCGGAAGTGCGACTGGATTTCAAGGCGCTGGCGGACGCAGGGTCCATGATGGGATCCGGCGCGCTGGTGGTTTGCGCCGAGGGCACGTGCATGCTGGACATGGCGCTGAACTCGACGCAGTTTTTCCGCAACGAATCGTGCGGGAAATGCGTTCCGTGCCGAGTAGGTTCGCAGAAGATGGTTGACTTGCTGAGCGGCTGGACGCGCGGCGATGGATCGGCGGACGATCTGGCGTTGATCGACGAACTCTCCGACGCGCTGCGACTGACTTCGATTTGCGGCTTGGGGCAGGTGGTGCCCGCGCCGATTGCGTCCGTGCTCAAGCATTTTCGCGCCGAGATCGAAGCGCACATCCTGAAGCGCGAGTGTCCGTCGGGAGTCTGCTTCCCGCCGGCGCCGCGAAAGTTCGATTCGCGCGCGGCTGACGCGCGCGATGCGATGAGGCGCGCATGAGCGCGGCGGGCCTGATCGAGCTGACGATCGACGGCAAGAAAGTGGCCGTGCCCGCGGGCACGAGCGTGTTCGACGCCGCGCGCATGAACGGCATCGCCATCCCCACCCTGTGCCATCAACAGAATGAGACACCGGTCGGCGTGTGCCGCGTGTGCGTGGTGGACGTGAACGCGCGCGTTTTCACGGCGTCGTGCGTGCGGCCTGCCGAGGCTGGGATGGTGGTGAACACGTCTTCCGAAAAGGTGCAACGCGCGCGGCGGACGCTGGTGGAACTGCTGATGTCCGACCATCCGCGGCCCTGCGCTCGCCAGCAGCATTCGGGGGATTGCGAGCTCGAGACGCTCGCGAAGCAGGCGGGCGTCGAGCAGCCACGATTCACGAAAAAGAGCACCGGGCGGGGGAAGGACAATTCATCCGTCAGCATCGCAGTCGATTTCGACGCGTGCATTCTGTGCGACCGGTGCATTCGCGGCTGCGGCGAAGTGCGGGACAACTTCGTCCTTGGGCGCATGGGCAAGGGCGCGAACGCAGGGATCGCGTTCGACGACAACGCGCCGATGGGCGAATCGTCGTGCGTGTCGTGCGGCGAGTGCATGGTTTCGTGCCCCACAGGCGCGCTGACGAATCGAGGCGTGACGGCCACGGCGATCGGCGCCGGAGCGGACGCGCAGGCGGTTTCGACCGATGAATTGCAGCAGTTGCCGGTGTTCAAGGGCGTCTCGGGAACGTTTCTGAGCCTGAATCGGGGCGCGATCGTGCGGCGGCGCTTCCGGGCGGGCGACGTGATTTGCCGCGAAGGCGAATACGGCTCGACGGCGTTTTACATTTTGGATGGCACGGCGCGCGTTTCGATTTCGACGCCGATGGCGCACGTCAAGACGCAGAGCGGGCTGAAGAAATTCGTCGGACGACTATCGAGCGGGCTCGCGCAGCGCCAGCAGGATCGCCGCGACGAGGAAACCGATCAGCGATGGATTCCGATCGATGCGCCGGTCGATTTGAACTACGACAACCCAGTGGCGGAACTGGGGCCCGGCGATCTATTCGGCGAAATGACCTGCATGAGCCTGTATCCGCGCTCGGCTACCATCACGGCCGCGACCGACTGCACCGTGCTGGAAATGCTGCGCAACGTGCTGGACATCATGCAGCGGAACAAGAATTTCCGGGCGCAGCTCGAGCGATCCTACCGGCGGCGCGCGCTGGACAGCCACCTGCGCTCCGTGCCCATCTTCGCAGAGCTGACGGACGAGTTCATCGCGAGCCTGCGGGAATCGGTCGAGCTGGTGCGCTATTCGCCGGGCCAGGTGATTTGCAAACAGGGCGACGCGGCCGACAGCTTTTATCTCGTTCGCATCGGGTTCGTGAAGGTTTCGCAGGCGCACCCGGGCGGCGAAATGATCCTCGCATATCTGTCGCGCGGCGACTATTTCGGCGAGACGGGGCTGCTGCTCGGGGACGTTCGCACGGCTACGTGCACGGCTCTCGATCACGTGGAAGTGGTTCGAATCGGCGCCGAGGATTTTGCGCGCATGATCGAGCAATTCCCCGCCATACGGCGCAAGCTGGAGGCCGTGGAGCAAGAGCGCGCCCAGATGAACCGGCAGCGGCTCTCGGTGCTGCAAAGCGTTCCGCTGGACAGTTTCCTCGCGCAAGGACTGATGGAAGCGCAGAGCCTGCTGCTGCTCGACCTCGACCGCTGCACCCGGTGCGACGCCTGTGTGCGCGCCTGCGCCGACGCGCACGACGGCATCACGCGACTGGTGCGCGAAGGATTGCGGTTCGATCACTACCTGGTGGCAACTTCCTGCCGGCAATGCCTCGATCCGCTGTGCATGGTCGGCTGTCCGGTTGGATCGATCCGCCGGCGCAATTCACTGGAAGTGATCATCGAAGACTGGTGCATCGGCTGCGGGCTGTGCGCCGAAAACTGCCCGTACGGAAACATCAATCTGCATCCATTCGAGGTGATGGCGGATGATCCGGAGCGCCCGGGGCGCAAGAAGGCCGTGGTGAAGCAGAAGGCCACTTCCTGCGACCTGTGCAAGGACTACGCGGAGCCGAGCTGCGTTTACGCCTGCCCGCACGACGCGGCGCATCGAGTGGACCCGCGGAAGTTCTTCGCCGGCCTGCTAGGCCAGGCTCCGGGCATCGCGCGAAAACCCTGACCGTGCACATCGACCACACACACAGGAAATGGTTCGCGGCATCACTGGCTATCTTCGGCATCGCGACGGCGGTGTACGTTCCCTATGCGGCGCACTCTGCATCGGGGCCGCGCGGCGGCAGCGCGATCGGTCTCACGTTCGGGATCGTAGGGTCGGCGTTCATGGTTTTTTCGGGCTTGCTCGCCGCGCGAAAGAAGCTGCCGGTGTGGCGGCTTGGCCGCACGCAGGCGTGGATGCGGGGACACCTGTGGCTCGGCTTGCTAAGCCTGCCGATCATCTTGTTTCATGCGGGGTTTCACTTAGGCGGGCCGCTGACAAGCGTACTGATGTGGCTTGTGATCATCGTAGTGGCGAGCGGCGTCTTCGGCGCTGCGCTGCAGCACTACCTGCCGCATGTGATGACCAGCCAGGTGCCGGGAGAGACGATCTTCGAACAGATCGATCACGTCCGGGGACAACTCGTGGCAGAAGCCGATCGCCTGATTGCGACGGCAACGGGAATGGCCGAGACTTCGGCTACCGGAACGCGCGGAGGGCTCGCGATCGCGACGCAGGAGACCGTTGCCGTGGAAGACGCCGCCGCGCCGCTGCGCGGTTTTTACGACCGCGAGATGCGCCCGTTTCTCGCGAGCCATGGCAAACGGCATCAACTGCTCTCCGACGCGGGACGCGCCCGCGGGGCGTTTGAGGGATTGCGGACACTGCTGCCCGCGGAAACGCACGACACGACGAAAAAACTCGAGGCGATCTGCGAAGAGGAGCGCCAGCTGCGCCGCCAGTCGATGCTTCACCACTGGCTGCACGGCTGGCTGATGCTGCACATCCCGCTGTCGTTTGCGCTGCTGCTGCTGGGCTGCGTACACGCAATCACGGCGTTGCGCTACTAGAGCGCGGGGGAGCAAGAACCATTGGCTGGCGCGGAGCGCACGACAAAAAAACTGGCGCAGCGCATTGACCTGAACTACTTCAAGCGCCCGCATCCTTTTCGCCGATGGCGATTCTGGCTGTCGGCGGGGGCTCCGCTGGCGGCTCTTCTTTGGGTCGTTTGGTACGGAGTGGCAGGCAGCCATCGCGTCTACAGCGGCGGCAAACTATCGCCAGCGCACGCGGTCCTGATCGCGAGATGCGACGCGTGCCATTTGAAAAAGGCCGGTTCATTCAGCGCCGAAGCGACCGACGAAGCTTGCCTTTCCTGCCACGACGGGCCGGCGCACCACGCGAATCAGACTTTCACGCCGCACTGCTCCTCCTGCCATGAAGAACACCAGGGACGCATGCGGCTGGCGGCCACGGCAGACGCAAGCTGCACACAGTGCCACGGCAATCTAAGGACGAACAGCGAGCCGACACGGTTTGCGCGCAACATCGAGAATTTCGGCCCGGGACATCCGGAGTTTGCGGCGGTGCGGCCCGGCTCAGCCGATCCGGGCACGATCAAACTGAATCACGCGGTGCACCTGAAGAAAAATCTCAAGGGGCCGAATGGCGAGCCGGTGCAACTCGATTGCGAAGATTGCCATCAGCCGCCGACTTCGGCGCGGCCTCCGCGATTCGGGTCATCTACAGGAGCGGCGGTCTCGATCGCGCAAAAGTCTGACCTGCCGGTGGCGATTTCCGCGCGCGCCTACATGGCGCCGGTCACGCACGCAAAGCATTGCGCAGCATGCCACGGACTTCAATTCGACAAGCGGTTCGCCGAGGGCGCGCCACACGATACGCCGCAGGTGATCCACGCGTTCCTGGTGCAGAAATTCGAGGAGTACATCGCGACGCATCCCGCCGAACTGCGCGAAGTGGGCCCAGATCGGACCTTGCCGCAGAAGCCCTTGCCGGTCGCTGTGCGCGTGGTGACGCGCGATCAGTGGGTGGCGGAACGAGTCGGCGAATCGGAAGAATTGCTGTGGAGGAAAACCTGCAAGCAGTGCCACGCTCTGACCATTCCGAGCGACGGCGGGTTGCCGACCGTGGCGAAGTCCAACATCACCGTGCGGTGGCTGCCTCACGCCGATTTCAATCACGAGCGGCACCAGATGCTGGCATGCACGGAGTGCCACGCCGGCGCGCTGACGAGCCACGAGACGGCGGACATTCTGGTCCCCGGCATTGCAACCTGCGAGAAATGCCATCACGCGGGAAGCGATGGAGCGGAATCGCGGTGCTTTGAATGCCACACGTATCACGACTGGACGAAGAAAAAAGACGTCAAGGGAAAGCTCACGCTGACGGGAATTGGGCGCGGAGAATGAGGCGCGCCTACTTGCTCTTCATGACATAGACGCCGTCCCAATCGGGCTCGGGAGCGTTTTCCAGGAATTCCAGCGAGCGCTGCAAGAAGAGGCGGGTGGGGCCGTCTTCGGGGTGGGCGCCGAGCATCTGACCGAACCGCGCGGCGGCCTCGCGCCAGTCCTGCGAGCGGTACGCACCCATTGCGTGGTCGAACTCGGCGAGCAAAGCCGCGTATTTCGATTGTTCGGCAGTGACATCCAGCAGTTCGTAAATCTTCACCGGTTCGTGCTTTCCTTTGACTTTGATCTTGTCAAGCTCCCGGCAAACGAACTGATGGGCGACCTGTTCGTAGGTGTTCTCGCTAATCACGATTTGCGTCTGATACTCCTTGGTGATGCCTTCGAGGCGCGACGCGAGATTGACGTTGTCGCCCATCACGGTCCAGGCCAGTCTCTTGTCCGAGCCCATGTTGCCGACGTTGACTTCGCCGGTGTTGAGGCCGATGCCGATGGCGATCGGGCGCCGGCCCTCGGCTTCCCATTTCGAATTGAGTTTCGCGAGCCCGCGCGACATCTGGAGCGCGCAGCAGCAGCCTCGATAGGCGTGGTCTTTCTGCGGATACGGCGAGCCCCAGAACGCCATGATGGCGTCGCCGATATATTTGTCGAGCGTGCCGAGGTTCGCGAAGAGGATGTCCGTCATCGCGCCGAGGTATTCGTTGAGCAAGCGCACGAGTTCGTCAGGCGTCAGGCCTTCGGAGAGTGTCGTGAAACCGCGGATGTCGCTGAACATGACGGTGAGTTCCTTGGACTCGCCGCCGGGACGGATGTATTTCTGCGGATCCTTTTCGATCAGCGCGATCACGCCGGGAGAGAGATATTGCGCGAAACTCTTCCGAATCTTCCGCTTTTCGCGCTCTTCGAAGATCATCCGGAAGCTGGTGATGCCCGCGTAGTTGGCCACAAGCGTTCCGGCGGGAACCACGAAGCTGAGCCAGCGCCCCTCCTGGGCGAAGCTGTAGTAGACGAACCACGAGAAGGCGCCAAGCGCGGCGATCAGCAAGATCGTGGAATAGAGCGGCTGCACATTGCTGAACAGAAATCCGAAGAGCAGACCGAACACGAGGATGAAGGCGAGGTCGATCATCTCCTCGTTGAAGCCACGCGTGAGGAATCCGCGGCCCCTCTCGTCATAGTGCAGAACGTTGTCGATGATGTTGGCGTGGACCTCGACGCCCATGTAGGATTCGGGGCCTTCGTATGGAGTGTTTCGAATATCGCCGATGGCCTTCGCGGTCGGGCCGAGCAGGACGATCTTGTCCTTGAAAGTGCCGGGCGGAAGAGAGCCGCTCATCACGTCCCACATCGAATAGTGCGCGTAGGTCTCATACGGACCGGCGTAGTTGATGATGACGGTCCCGTTGTGCGCGGGCCGCAAGTCGCGCTGACCGAACTGAATCCGCTCAAGCCCGTTGCTGGCGAAGTACAGAGCGATGTTCTGGTCGTCAATGTGTTCGTATTCGCGAATGATCTGCAGGGCGAGCGGCGGAAAGAAATCCTGATTCTGATAGCGGATGGCGAGCAAGGCGTGGCGGAGCGTGCCGTCGGGATCGGGATTGATGTCGATGAATCCGTAGGACGCGGCAGCGTTGGCGAGTTTGGCGATATTGGCTTCAGCTCCGGCGGCTACCGTGCCGCCCCCGGCGATCCAGGCCTGGCCGATATCGACTTTCCGGCCGTCTTTCGAAGGCAACACAATGTCCTGGGGATAGCTCTTGGCCCATACGATATTGAAATATTCTTCTTCAAGCTTCTGATCAGCGCCCTTGGCACGCTCCGGATCGAGGAAAAGATGCGCGAGCACGACGCGTCCGGAGTCCTTGATCGCAGCAGCAAATTGGCTGTCCTGATCGCTCGCTTTCTGCAGCTGCCGAATCCTGGCGATCACAGCGGGCGGCGCCGCGGGGCCGAGCTCGCGCTGGAGCCGGTCGAGCGCGCCAGCCGCCGAATTGGTCTCCGGCGTGGGGAATGTGACGTCGAAGGCGATGACTCGGGCACCATCCGCCGTCAGACGATTCACCAGCAACGCGTAGCTATCGCGCGGAAACGGGAAGGAGCCGATCTTTTGCAGAGTTCGCTCATCGATGCCAACGATCACGATGCGGTTATCATGGGGGCGGGCGCCGCGCAGGCCGAAGCGCAAGTCCAAAGAGCGCTGCTCGATGTTCTGGACGAAAGCGAAACCGGCGTGAGAAGTGTCGTTGATTCCGACGAAACTGAAGAGGGCCAGGCCCGCGAAGGTCACCACCAGCCCGAGCACAAGGTCAACCCGGAGGAAGGAGGCTCTGAGGATGCGCGCCCACCAGCGCGACGGGCTCTGTTCCTGCAGGTTCATGTCTGACGCGACGATGGTACGACCGACGGTGGCCGCGTGCCGCTAGAGCGTGGCGGCCGTCGCAAGCGTTCCGGGACTACGGGCACTTCCTGCCGGCGACGTTCGGCGAGCACGCTCCGGTGGAACGAGTGCCGAGAACACCCGCCGCGACTCCGACGGCGACCGCGGATCCGATGAAGACCCAACGCCCGGTATGACCCACTTCGCCGGGACGAACGCCGGCGGGAGGATTCGTCGGCACGTCGGTGGCGAGTTGAGTTCCCTGCTGCACCGCGGGAGGCGTATCGGACGTCTGGAAGCCGCCCGGCGGAATCACGCTGCTGATCACGACCATCTGCCCTTCGCTGACGGTGATGGAGTTCGTCGCGGAGTTCGCTTGGCCGGAGTTCTGAAGCACCTGGACTCTTCCAAGCGGCGTCACGGCCACCTTGCCCTGATAACAGATCACCGTCGTCTTGTTCGAAGCGAATCCGACGTAGAAATCGGTGCCGATCGCGCCGATGACGGCGTTCGGCGTCTTGACCTCGAACTTGCCGCCCTGCTTGGTGATCTTTTCCACCTGGCTGCGCAGCTTGCCGTAGTTCATTTCCAAGGAGGTCTGCTGGGAGGCAGCGTCATGCTGCACGACGCGCAGCTGGCTGTCGGAGCCCACGCTCAGTATCGAGCCATCGCTCAGGCCCGCGCGGACGCGGCCGCTCTTCGTCGTCTTGAGCAGGTCGTTCCATTGCAGCTCGTCTTTGACTTTCGCAGGCTTGTCGTTCCGTGAGGCGGCCGGAATCATCGCCTCGATCTGGCCGGCGTGCTGCCCCGCCGCCTGGGGATCGCCCAAAACGGGCAAAGTGGAAAGCAGAACACAGAGGAATACCGAAGTCGCGCGCTTTGCTGAAATCACAAGCCCCTCCCGCGTCCGAATGGCGTTCGCTGGGACGATTTTGGCAGAGGGACTCGGGAAGTCAACGCTGCGTCGGGAACGCGTTTTCAATGTGGTACATGACACCCGGCGCAGCAGAGGGGATCGGCGGGGCCGCGACGGTCGATCGAGTCGATTTCAGCCCGGGAACCAGCTACAATGGCGCCCATGTCAGGAGGCGCCTTTCAGGTTTCGGGCCGCGGCGGAGCGAGCGGGCGCGTCCATATTCTTCAGGTGACGGGCGCCATCACGCATGCTAGCGCTGCCGCCTTTCAGGAAGCCGTCCGTGCCGTCGAATCGCCCGGCGTCGTTCTTGACTTGAGCGGTGTGCCTTCGGTGGACTCGATGGCCGTCGGGGCGCTGGTGCGCGCTTTCGTCTTCTGCAATAAGGCCGGGCGAAAGTTCGCGCTCGTCGGAGTGAATCATCGAGTCAGTAACGTGCTTCGCCTTACCGGCGTCGACTCGCTATTCGATACCTACGCCACCGTCGCAGTGGCCGAAGCGGCCTTGGTGTGACCTGCGGGTTGCCCCGCGACGAGGTCTCCTGGCGCTTCATCGGGCGGTGAGGAAGCCTCCGAATTGCAGAAATCAGGCTAGAGACTGACGGCACCAGTTCCCCTGGCGGTCCGCTCCGAGTCACACCCATTTGTCGATCGAGACGCTCAAGCGATAACTCATGTTCCCGATCTGGTGGTACGGGTTGGTCTGGCCTCCGCAGACTACGAAATTGAACGCGTTCGCATTGCCCCACTTCGGGAAGGGTGAATCCTCGGCCAGGCTCGTCACATCGAGACCGCGCGGCGGGCCGCTGAAGAGGCTCGATTTGACGTCCTTCAAAGTAGTGGTCGCGTTTTTCTGGAGGTAGTCGGCGACGTCTTCCTTGGTCTTGAATCCGAGATCGCCGAGACCGTGCGCCACGAGCGGATCGACGACGATGAGTGCGCCGTAAATCGTTGCAAACGGCGAAAGGTTGTGGACGAACGCTTCGTGGAAGTGCGGGACGGGCTTGATTCCCAGGCCGCGCGCGCCCTGCCCCTGCGTGATTCCGAACCCGAAGAAAAAGCTGATGACGCTCTCCTCGGGCTTGAAACCCTTCTGCACGTGGAATGGCGTCCACGGGCTGTCCTTTTCATTTTCCGGAATGATCAGGTTGCTGTAGTTGACCACGTTGCCCTGCGTGCCCATGTAGGTCTCACCCGGGATGCCGCCACCATCGAGATTCCGGGACATGAGCGTCCAGGCGCGGCCGATCGCGGAGTTCGGCTGCGTGAACGGGCCCATGGCGCCGATACCGGAGTTCATGTTGAGCTTGCCGCGAACCGGGCCATTAACTACCGCGGCCGAGACGAGCGAGTTGGTCGAGCTGAACAGCGCGGAGATTCCGGTCGAGGCGATGGCGAGGATTGTCGGGAAATAATCCGGAGTCGCGCCAGCCATGACGGCGTTGACGGCAACGTGGCGCACCGTGTACGACCACGCGGGGAAAGCGCCCTGGGCCGGAGTCATCTTGCCGACGACTTCATCGGGATGGTGGCTGGTACCTTTCAGCATTTCCTCGACGAGGTCCTCAGTGGGGATGATGATCGGCAGGCCATCGGTCATTCCGTTGTCGAGGTAATACTGCTGCAAGTTTCTCGCGGAGTCGGGTCCGAACGACGGCGCGCCCGTGGGCGGAGTGATCGTGCCGGTCTTCGCCTCGTCGGCGGTGAGCGGTGCGGTGAGCGCATCGATCACTTCCTTCATGAACGGCTTGCCGCTGACCGGGTCGTTGCCCTGAATGTAGGCCTGCATTTCCGCTTCGGTCTTGCCCCAGACCGGGTGTGGAGTGAAGCAGATTCGCTCAAGCGGCATGCCGCGCTTGGCGGCGTTGGTCTTGGCGAGATCCTTGAACGCGATGGTGACGATCGGCGCCGAGGGCAGCCCCATTTTTTCGAACGTCATGCAGTGGCCGACGGTCGCGGGAGTGCAGGTGCTGCAATGGCCGATGGCCATGATCGCAGCGTTGGCTTTGGCCTTCATCTCCGCGAAAAGCTGCGGATCTTCGTCGGCGAATCCGCCTGCTTTCAGGCGATATTCGACATTCACGGTGGGCATGTTCTTGTTGAACCAAATCTTGATCTGGTTCAGAAACGTGTCCGCGCTGGGAAATCCGTCGGATACGAGATAGATGGTCTTGCCGTCGAGGCTATTGAGCCGAGGCGCCATGGGAATCAGTTGTATCGCCGGAGGCAAGCCCCTCGGATTAACTGCGGTGATCTTGCCCGGATCGGATTTGACGACGGCGGAGCTCCGAGCGTCTGCCTTGGCAAGGGTGGAAGAGCCCGCGAGAATCGCGGGCGACGCGCCCATAAGCGACAACAATTTTCGTCGATTTACTTTCATGTCGAATCGGCCTCCTGAAACTCCACCGCCCACCCCGCGGGGTGCGGGCGGAAAGACTCGCAGCTGCGCGCGAGCTTGAACTTAGAATTGACTTCGACTAAACGCTTGGCGGAAACAACCGACGGTTGTTCAGGAGTTGAGGCTTCAAGTGAAGCCCGAAGACCAATCGAAGCGGAATTGCCGGAGAACGAAAGGGGCGTGACGAGAAGGCGCGCTCAAAACCGATGCTCTAAGCGGTCGCCCGATCGAGGCGTCCATCACCCTTATCCTCACGACCCGGAAGGTATCATAAACGCAATGAATAGACGACTCGGAGGCCAGGAAGGTTTCAATTGACGACATGGGCGACGCCGAAAACAGGATGCTTCCAGCAACTTGGGGCATCTGCTTTTCGCTCGAAAGCTAGCTCCTACAGCCAAAACCGATACGGTTCGGACACACCTCTGCCGAAGCAGAATCATCTGCCACTCTCCGAGTCGGAACACCTCATGCTGCGTGTCTTGCGCCCCTCTGAGGCCGGATCTCCGAAAGCCAGAAATGGTCGCGCAGCCAACAGCCCGAAATCATTCAAACTCCGAGAGAGCCTCCGATGTTGTGAAGGCGAGAGCGGAGTTCGAGGGGGTCGCGGATCGCAGGCTTCGAGAATCGTGTGGTGCGTCCGAAGTGTCAGATTCCGCGCGTTGGCTGAGCGACACGTTTTCGGTGGATTGCTCTTCCATGGCCGGGTCTTCGAGGCCTTCTTCGAAGTCTTGCTGAGATTTCAGCTGGAATGCGCCGCGCAGAGCGAGCGGCGTCAGCAGCGTCGTGAGCAGCACGACGGCAACCATCACCGCGACTTCGGATTGACCGAAGATTCCCGTCGTCGCGCCCATCGTGGTAACGATGAGTCCAACTTCCCCGCGGGAGATCATGCCGCAGCCGACGCGCAGGCTTCGCACCCAATCCATGCCTGACCCGAGAGCCGCAAGACCGCAGCCCACAAGCTTGCCCACGACGGCGACCAACAGCACGAGCCACATGAGGGTCCAGTGGCCAGTGAGCGCACGATAGTCGCTGGAAAGTCCGATGGCGACGAAGAAGAGAGGAATCAACAGGCCGTGCCCGATGGCGTAGAAGCTGCGCTCCACATCCGTCTTGAATTTGGAGCCAGCGAAAACGAAACCAAGCAAATAGGCCCCCGTGATTCCCGCGACGCTGCCAATCCATTCGGCGGAAATCGCATAGAGCAGGACGAGCGCGAGAATGCAGCTCGGCACCGCTTCATTCGCGGTGAGCTTGCGCATCTGCGTGATCAGCGGGTCGAGCCATCGCCGCGCGGCGGCGTAGCCCACGACGAAGAAAAGCGTCACGCACAGCGAGATCAGGACCATCTGTACGACTAGCGGATGCGCCGCCGCCGCCGGGAATCTGTGCTGGAGCCAAAGGCTCGCGGTCGGCGCCAGCCCAAACGCTTGGCCTTGACTGGTGGTGACGGAAGCCGCCAGGAATGCGAGGACGAAGAGGCCCATCACGTCATCGATCACGGCCGCACCCAGGATGACCGTTCCTTCCTTGGAGTCGAGACGCCCCGCATCCATCAGCGTGCGCGCGGATATCGAAACGCTGGTCGCCGTCAGCGCGCCGCCGAGGAAACAGGCCGTTCTCCACGACAGGCCGAGGGCATGACCGACACCCGCGCCGAGCAGGAAGGGCCAGATCACGCCCGAGAGCGCGACGATAAAGGCCGTCATACTGGCTTCCCTCATGCGGTCGATGTCGGTTTCGACGCCGGCGATAAACATCAGCAGGATGGCGCCCATCTGCGACAGCAGAAGCAAAGCGCTGGTCGCTTCACCTCCATGGAAGACGTGCATGTGGAGAATGTTGAGGGCACCGGGACCAAGGACCACGCCGACGAGCAGTTCAGCCAAAATGGGCGGAATGTTGTAGCGGCTGCAAAGAGACGCACCGATCTTGCCGGCGGGAAGCAAGATCGCCAAGAGGAGAGCCAATTGTAAGGCCGGTTGCATTTCTTAGCCGGCGTCCACCGTAACAAGAGCCTCGGAGTTGCGCCGAGCCCGATTCCACAATCGGCGCACGCGCGCGATGGAAAGCCAGGGAGTTCTATAGCCGCCGCGATCAATGCCCTCTCGCTTCAGGGTGCGAATCGTTGCCGCCTGCCGGCGAGCCAGTTCGGCCTGGGGCAGATTCTGGGCCAGCAACGCCGCCTGGCGGGTGTGGTCTTCCGCCTTGGTCATCACGCGGAGCCGCATCCACAGCTCGCCCGCCTTAAGGTGAGCGATGTAACTATCGGGCGCGAGGCTGACGGCTTCACCGAGTTCGTCCATCGCAGCCTGTACTTCGAGATTGACGCAAAGCGCCATTCCGAGGACCACGCGCAGATCGGAATTCTCCGGATGTTCGTCAACACATGCGCGCAGGTGAGCTACAAGAGCCGCGCGCTCTTGCTTCGGCAAAACATTGGGATCCGCGAACATTCGCACCAGCGCCCGTTGCGCCTCGAGCGGCACCAGCGCGAGCGAAAGCGGCACGCCCGGCGCGGCCAGCGACTGCGAAGGACTCTGGTTCGCGGGTATGATGGCGTTGTCAGTCATTTTGTCTCTATCCTCGTTTCCTCGTTTCCTCGTAGCGAGTCAGACGGATTCGCAAAAAAGCTCGACCGGCAAGGCGCGGGCCGAAGCGCTCCTTGCCGGTGAGCCCCAGCAACCAACCCAAATCAAGCGACCGCGTATTGCTTCTCAGCCTGGAGCAGGACATCGGGTTCCGGCTTGAAGACAAACTCCGGATAGCCGAGCTGTCCCATTTCCGGAAGATCCAGACCAGCGATTTCCGTCTCGATCGAAACCCTGTGGCCAACGAAGATCTCGAGGCCCAGGTTGATGAGGAAGCTGAGGGTGAAGACGAAGCCGAGCAGCGTTGAGATTCCGACGAGCTGCGCCGCAAGCTGGCTGGCGTCGCCGTAGAACAAGCCCGTCACCGAGCCCGCCACACCGTTCCAGCTTCCGCCGTAGTTGCTCGTTCCGTCTGCGAAAAGACCGACCGAAAGCACGCCCCAGAGGCCGTTCGTGCCGTGGACGGAGATCGCGCCAACTGGATCGTCGACCTTCATCACGTTCTCGATGAAAGCGCAGCTGAGGCAAACCAGCACGCCGGCGACGAGGCCGATGATGCAGGCGTTGGTCGGGCTCACGAAGCCGCTGGGCGCCGTGATGGCGACCAAGCCCGCCAGCAGGCCGTTGCCGCCCATCGAGGCGTCAACCTTGCCGTTCTTGATCCACATATAGAGGATCGCGCCGAACGTGCCCGTACAACCGGCGAGCATCGTATCGACTGCAATCGTTCCGATGCGGAGGTTACCGGCGGCTGAAGCGCCGAGGGTGCTGCCCGGGTTGAACCCGAACCAACCGAACGCGAGAATGAAGCAGCCAATCAGCACGGCCGAAATATCGTGGCCGATGATCGGATTGCTCGAGCCATCGCGATTGAACTTGCCGATGCGCGGGCCGATGATGAGACAAACGGCCAATGCCGTGATGCCGCCCACCGCGTGCACGACGCCGGAGCCGGCGAAATCGCAGTAGCCGTGGCCGAGTTGGTTGTTGGCGCCCAACTGCGAGAGCCAACCGCCGCCCCAGGCCCAGTTGCCGTAGAGCGGATACGTGATCGCGCCCATGATCGACGACGACACGCAAAAGGCTAGGAATTTCCAGCGCTCCGCGCAGGACCCGGTGACGATCGTCAGCGCCGTGTCCATGAACACCATCTGGAAGAGGAACAGCACCATGACGCCGACGTCGTAGGTGTGACCCGCCAGGAAGAAGCCGGCTCCCCCGAAGAGGCCCCACGTTTTGCCGAACAGCGACAGCGTGTGTTCGCCCGTGAGCGACTGGAGGCCGCCCAGGTTGCTGTTGCCCGCAGCGCCGCCCATCTGAATGGCAAAGCCGATGAGCCAGTAGGAAAACAACCCCGCGGTGTACACGAAAAAGTTCATCATGTACGTGTGATTGGCGTTCTTCACCCGGCAAAGACCCGCTTCCACCATCGCGAAGCCTGCCTGCATGAACATGACGAGGAAGCCCGTCACGAGTGTCCAGACGAAGTTGATCGCGATTTTGTTCTGACCGACTTGGTTGGCTACGTCGGGGACGGTAACGCCCTTGGTGGAATCGGCTGGGGGAACGTCGCTGATCGTGCCCGTGCTCGTACCGCCCGGGTCGCCCTTGGCGAGATCCGCAACTGCGGGAGCCTTGGACGCCGCCGCGGCCAACTCTGCGTCTGCCGTTGGCGGCGCGGCGGAGGCTGCGGCGGGTGCCGCAGCCGCGGCCTGTGCATGGGCCACCGACGCTGAAGTGAGACCCAGTGCGAGGCCGAGTGCCGTGAGACAGATGAGGAAACAGCTACCTCTAATTAATTTCATTCTTCACGCTCCATGAAAGTTTTGACTGCTGCTCGCGAGCCGGCCTCTCTAACTCTTCCAGACTGCGTTCTTGTTAAATGCCGCCGGTAGTACGAAGACCACGCCGAACAAGCTGACGGCGATTCCCACAAGTGCCAATGCGATGCGGCCGCCAGTGCTTGGCGTCAGGTGCATCCCGAATAGCGTGATCACCCATCCCAAGAGCGCTACGGCTGCACCGACGAGCTTCATCACCATCGCCGACGGCTTTAGGGCCGTCTTGCCTTCCAGCGACTTGATGCCGAGTGTCCCGAACAAGCTCCCGACGACGCCCGCGGCGCCGACGATCAGCAGCAGCTTGCCCAGGCCGGTGGAATACTCGTAGATGCCCGCGCAAAGCACGGTGCATCCGACGAGGAACAGCGTGTAGTAACTGCCCTGCGATTTGTTTGCTGCCATTCGACCGCCTCCTCAACCCCAAAGGGTTTGTTTCTTTACGTCGCGAAACCGAGCCTGCGTTCCACGGACTCCAGGGGAACCAACACGCCGTTGTCCATCCAGAACTTCAGGCCGTACAGCTTGGCTCTCATCACCAGCGACGGCACTTTCTTCACGCTATCGGCGGGATATTCCCGGGTGACCGTGCCACTGATGATCAAGTGGGGAGGCTCCCGCGCCGATTGGCGGTACGCGCGAAGATCCGCCACGTTCACGTCGGGAATGCTGAAGAACAACATGTCGCGCATTCCGATCGCGTCGTCCAGCGCTTGCAGGGACGCCTGCTGTTCGCGCACCAATCGTTGCAGCGTCGAATCCCAAGGATCCGGCTGCCGGGCCAGCCATTCGCACTCCGCTTTCTCGCCCCGCAATTCGAAACGCAGCAGCTTCAGCGGAGACCGCGAAAAATTCCCGAATCGCATGCGCGACCGGAGCCCCCGAACGAAGTTGCCGACCTCCCATAGCTGCTTCATCGCGCCCGCGCCAACGCGCCGGAATCCTTCGGAAGTGCCATGAAAATCGCAAACTCGATCGTGACCATCAGTTCCAACACCAGGGGCAGTTGTCCCTGCAATCGCAGCACGAGCATGAGAGCGACGAGCGAAAACCACTGCCAGCGCGAGCGCCGCAGGCGCTCCAGGCGCCCGGACAAACGGAAAACGTCGGCAAAGTATTTCCGGCTCGTCGACGTTGCGGGCTCATGCGCACGGAGACAGGCGATGGCGAAGAAGCCGGCGAGCAGCATCTCGATCAGAATCGTTTTCGTGTGCACGCTCCGAATACCTCCGAACCAGAAAGTTTCGAACGATACCGCGCCGTTTGGCCAGCCGACGCCGCAAGCTGGGACATCGACAGCCGTATGAGGCCGACACCCGTAGCGCACGGAAAGAATCCCGTTGCCGTGAAGCGCGCCTGGCAGGCGCAGCCCGCGCGCAGTTCAGATTCGAGCCCGACCTAGCAGTTTGATTTGGACACGGCGTCGTGTCCCGGGAACTGCAAATAACCGAAGATAAAACCTAGGGGAGCGCCTCGCTTCATCGGAGAAGCAAAGCAACTAAAGGCACCGTCGCCTTCGGGCGCAAGTTCTCACACACGGCGCCGGCCAGTCAAATTCAAACTTTGGATTGCAATGATTTGGTACTACGGGTATGGGTGCGGACTAGCGCGCGTTGCGCCTGACCGAGTCGATGAGAATGACCGCTTCGGCAATCTGCCGCATTGCCTGGCGCCGTTGTTGGCTCTCGCGCTGGAGCGTGCGATACGCCGCCTCCTCGGTGATTCCGAGGTCGCGCCGCAGTATGGCTTTGGCTTGCTCGATCAGCTCCCGCGTTTTGACCTGATCCTGCAGCGCGGCGTTTTCGGACTCCAGCCGAGCTCTTTCGATTTCCGCGCCGACCAAGGCGCCGAACGTCGCGACCAGCGTGATTTCGTGGCTGCTGAATTCGTACGGACGGTTGTTCTGTACGTTGATCACGCCCACCAGGCGTCCGCCGCTCGCGATCGGGACAGACAGGAACGCCTCGTAGCTGTCCTCTGGAACGTCGTGAAAGAACTTGAAGCGCGGGTCTTCGTACGCGCGCTTCGAAATCGCAACGGGCTTTCGATTCTTGGCAACCCAGCCAGTGATGCCCTCACCGATCGTCATCTTCAGGCGATCGACGACCTCAGGGCGCGGATTCTTGGAAGCCCGGAGGACGAGTTCGTCCTTCTCTGAGAGATAGACCATGCAGGAGTCGCAGTTTATGACCGCAGTGACGAATTTGACGACCTCGTCCGCGGCGGAGCGCACCGGGACTGCCGCCGACAATCGACACGCAGCTTCCCGTAACAGCAGGACTTCAGAGTCCCGATCCGCTGAGCCTCCGAGGACGGTTGATCCGCTGAACATGCGCTCTGCTCTCCACGACCGCGACAGGGGCCCGGTAGATACACCAATCCAGCCGCTATCCCGCGCTGCGGTGCGCCATTCTACGAAGGGATGATTGCGCTGCTGGAGATCTTTCGGCTATTGAAGAGGCTATCTTTTGGGCAGTACCGAGCCTTATCGTTGGGCCTCCTCTAGATTAGAATGGAAGGCTAGGCCGGATGATCGGCATCGGCTCGATCAGATGAACTTTCTTTCCCTATCTTCACGCGTGAATCGAACGCAGGCCATCCTGCGCAGCTGCCGGGGCGAGCTGCGGCATGAGCCTCGCGACGCCGGCTGTTGTTTTGCGGTCAGCCTCGCCACATTCGCCAATTCGGGAGAAGCTCCAGCATGAACAAAGCCGCAGGAAACGTTCGTCTGTTGCTGATCGATGACCACACGCTGTTCCGCGAAGGCCTGGCACGCCTGCTCGAATCTGAGCACGGTCTCACTGTCGTTGCCCACTGCAGCTCCGGCACCGAGGCCAAGCGGATTATCCGATCGCGAAAAGTAGATGTCGTGCTGCTGGACCTGGATCTGGGCAGCGAGCGCGGAACAGATTTCCTCGATGAGCTGCGAAGTCTGCGCTTTGCGGGCAAAGTGTTGCTGGTCACGGCGGATGTGAACGCGCGGGAGGTGCCGAGTCTGATTCGCAAGGGAGTCGCCGGAATCGTGATGAAGCACACTTCACACTCTCTGTTGGTGCAAGGAATCCGCGATACGATGAGAGGAAGAGTTTGGTTCGATCAGGACCTTCTGCGAAGGGCGATGGAGAAGGGCGAGGTCGAAGTTTCGCCCACCGGCCTGGCCGAGCTGACGCGTCGCGAAAAGGAAGTGCTCTCGTTCGTATTCGAGGGTCTGACGAACAAAGAAATCGGCGATCGCCTGAACGTTTCGGAAAGCGCCGTGAAGGCCACGCTGCAAAATCTCTTCCACAAGACAGGCGTCCGCACGCGCAGCCAACTCGTTCGCGTGGCCCTGGAGAGATACCGCGACCAGCTCTAGCCTCGTGCGCGCTACCGGCCTGCATTGGCTGTGCAATCTTCCTGCTAGCGCCGGGCGAAGTAGAGCAACATCGCAAAAATGGCGAGAGGAACGAGGACCATCGCCGCGTACGAAACGACTCTTCGTGCCTGTTGCTTTTGCCGCTTCTTCCAGTCTTCGAGCTCGGGGCGCACCGCTATTCCGACTTGATCGAGGTGTTCCAAGTCGAACGCGAAATCGTGCGCATTGGCGTAGCGATATTGCGGCTCCCGTTCCAACGCACGATAGATCACTTCCTGAAGGTGAGGCGAAATCGAGGGATCGATTTCGCGAGGCGGCACTGGGACGTTGAGCAGCCGGTCGTTCATGATCTCAAAAGGACTCGACCCCTGGAATGGGACCCCACCCGTGGCCATTTCGTAGAGCATCACGCCCAGCGAGTAAAGGTCGCTGCGAGCGTCGGCACGCTTGCCTTGGACCTGCTCGGGCGAAATGTATTCGGGAGAAGCGGTGACCTGGGACAGCTTGGCAAACGTAATTCGCCGCGCACCGACCTGAGCCGCGAGGCCGAAGTCGATCAGCTTCACGTTGTCCTTGTCGTCCACCATCACGTGCTCAGGTCCCAAATCTCGATGGACGATTCCGTGCCCGTGAATGTACCCAAGCACGCGACAAATTTCGAGCGCGATCTTTATCGACAGTTCCTGGGAGAGCTTCTTTTCGTGATCTAATATTTTCCGAAGCGTTTTCCCTTCGACCCACTCCATCACCATATACGTCTGGCTGTGATGATCGCCCGCAAGGACCTTCATCACGCCGGGATGATCGAGGTGGCTGCCAATGTCTTGCTCGCGCTGAAAACGCTCGAAGAAGACGTAGTCGCTTTCCATACCTGGATGCGGGATCTTGATTGCTACGAATCTTCCGGTGTTGACGTCAGTGGCGCGATAGACCGTGGCGACATCGCTGCGCGAGACGGCGGCATCGATGCGGTAGTGGTCGAGCCGGTCGCCAACATTCACTCGAGTTCTCCTGCGGCCTCGCTAATGCAACGCGCTCGCGAGCGGTAGATCGCCGCGCCGAAAGCGGTCTGGGCTCCGGCGCAATGGTCCGGGAATGGTACGCGCGGAAGCGCTGGCCTTTCAAATGCTACCTTTTGATGGCGGGCATCGAGGATTCAAATTGTGCTGCGCGCCAGCGCATTTCTCGGGCAGTCGGCGCGTGCTGGAGCAGAAAACGAAAGTGCAAAAGCGCGTGCTCCCGGCCAGACAAATGCGCTCTCAGCCAGAGTCGGCCGGGAAATCATTCCATGCTCACATCGCCTCCTCCCGCTATAGGAAATCGCCGACCCAAAAAGGCCTCCATGGACGATCTGTGGGAGGCGGCCAAGGTGTGCCGCGTCGCCAACGTCAGGCAGCCTTATTGGGAGTCGCTCTAATCGCCCACGAATTCTGACTCGACGCGCTGACAGGATCGCTGAAGTGAGCTCCCACACGCGGGTGCGGAAACACGCGGCCCAGAAGCATCAACTGCGAACTCTCGCCACGGATGGAACACACGCTAGTTGGCGGGTGCTCTGATTCCGACCGCGCCCTGACTAGAATCAATGCGAAACTACCCGTCGTATCGCTGGACCACCCGCAAGAACCGCACGCGGACACGGCTTTTCGGCGCGGACAGAAACAAGCATCTCTGAAAAGAGGGATTTTCTTGCCACATTGTTGAGCGAGCGGGGCTTTGACACAGTTCCGGCAAAGTCGAGGAGAGAGCAGAGGTGCGCTGCTGGCGAAAGTGATTTAGACTGATATCGTTGCGAAGAGTGGGCGTGTAGCTCAGCTGGGAGAGCACCTGCTTTGCAAGAAGCAGGGCCAATCAACTAAGTGCCGCATCTGGTGTCGCTTACGCGGAGTCACGCGGTGCAATCAACCTCTTGAATTGGACTGACCTTGGACGGAGAGGCGCCTGTCTCTCTGGTTGCGACAATCCACAAAACTCGAGTGTGAGAGAGGGGTTCAGCGTGGGCGAAGCGCGTCCTTCCACGGCGTTCATTGATTCCTCGGGTTGGCGCTAGTGACTCACCCCCGAAGGGCTTTCCTGGAAAACAGACCGAAGTCTTTCGTGCGGACGTAGGCTCGGCGAGCTGGAACGATGACCTGCACATCCGTTCCCCGGTCCGCCGAACTAGTGCAAGAGAACTTGCCTCCGATTTTTTCTGCGCGCTCAGCCATGCCGCGGAGTCCCCAGTGACCATTTGACCGATTTGTCTGCCAGATGGCTGAGTCGAACCCCCGGCCATTGTCACGGCAACTAAACTTGAACTGTCTCCTTTGGTAATCGAGTTCCACGACGATTCGGGATGCTTGGGAATGGTGGAAGGCATTTGTCAGAGCCTCGCGCGCGATGCAAAAGACTTCCTCTACAACGTGTCCTTGGAGAGCATCGCTTCCTCCCTTCCGTTCCACGACAAGATCGATAGCGGTGTTGCCGTCCAAATCGCAGGCGATTCGCTCTATCGAAACCTTAAGCTCACCGTCGGTGAGGTGCTCAGATCGAAGTCTACTGACTCGGTCGCGCCCCTCCAGAATGATTCGGTCGGCGGTGGTTAGCGCCGTCTCTAATGTTTTTTTCGACTCGTGGTCGGCTGGCACTTTCTGTGCAGCGACATGGAAGGTGAGCAATAGTCCTTGAACACCCTGTAATAGTGTGTCGTGAAGCTCCCTTGCTATGCGAATCCGCTCGTCGGCGCGCTCCTCAGCTCTCATCCTAATCGAGCGTGAAACGTATCTCACCCGCAAGGTCAGACCCACCCAAATGAAGAAGACGCTAATCGCGACACATGATGCCCCGAACCACCACGTTTGATAAAACGCCGGCAGGATCGTGAAAGGCATAGACTCGGACGGTTTTGTCCAGATTCCGTCGCCGTTCGAGGCGGCCACCTGGAGCACGTATTTGCCGGGGCGAAGATGCGTATAGATTGCTTCCGTCCGGTTCCCCGCGTCCTGCCAACCCACTTCGTAATTCTTGAGTCTGTACCGATAGACTACACATGCCGGATTGGACAGGTTCAGGCCGAAGTAACGCACGTCCAGCGTCTGCGTACCCGGACCAAATGTCCGCTTCGCGTTCAACGGTTGTCCGTCGGCAGTGATGGAACGAATCGAAAGCGATGGCAGGGGCAAAGCGCGATCCAGATTTTGCGGGTCGACATAGACGACTCCGTTGGACGTTGGAAACCATAGTCTTCCTTGCTTGTCGATCTGGGCGGAGTTTCGCGAGTAGCCGAAGAAATCAGAGCCGCGATAGTCACCCTCTCGAAACTCGCGGGCGATAATGGAGTGCGAGGAATCAGCCATGGCCGCACCGATCTCCTCCGCTGAGATCCGCGCGATGGCTCGCGATCCATTAATCCAAACGTGTCGCGCGCTGTCTTCAACCAATCCGGTCACTGAAGTAGCGAGTTCTGGGTTGGCAAAGGACAGTTTTCGAAATTGGTGGTTGTGTTCGAGGGCAATTCCGTCTTGTCCGAGAGCGAACACGCCATAGCTCGTTTCCGAGAAACCAGAAATAGCCCCGATTTCCAGCTTGGTTCTGGCGAGCACGTCGAAGGTTTTCGCCTTGAGCACCGTGATTTCGCCTTTGTTGGAACCAAGGTAGAGATTGTTTTGAGCATCCGCGATCATTCCCTGGATTGCGGAAATGCCTGAGTTCGGGACAAAACGCTGCCATTTGCCTTTTTGAAAGCTCCAGAGGCCATTCTCGGTCGAACCGATAGTACTCGCGATCAAGCGCCCATCCGGCAAGGCGGCCAAGCTGAAGAAAACATAGCGCGCCCAATACGCCCCGTGTCCCGGCAGCAAAGGAAGATACACGACGTGGTCGCCTCGAACTTCGCCAATGCCCCGGTTACCAAATACTCGAACTTTGCCATCCTTACCACATGCGAACCCTCCGATGAGTTGATCCTTGAGACTTGTGATGTGACCGTTTCTGAGTACCCCACTGAAGTTTCCAAAAAGGCTTAGCCAGACGTCCCCGTTGGGTGCGGCGCAAACAGACCACAAGCCGCTTTTTGCTTTTGGCAGCACTGGCACCAATGTTGCGTTTTGAAATCTCTCCAGCCCTTTTGTTCCGCCTATCCAAATGTTTCCGTCTCGATCGCGTAATAAGGCCCTGTCGCCCTCGTTCTCCAGTCCGTCATCGACACTGAAAAAGTCTGGAGCCGTAGATTCAATTTTCCGAAACGGTCCAGAGATCTGCGATGCCTTCAGGACTTCAACACCGCTCTTCACATGAGAAAGCCACAGCGAGCCATCGTCTCCGGCAGCTATATCGTTCACGTCGTCCTTAGTGAGCGGGCCTGATAGTAGTTTGCCCAGAGCGTCCAAGTGCTTTAAGCCCGCATCGGATGGCCGCTTAAGCGTCACGCCAACGGGGCCCGAACTGATTATCCAGATGCTCCGGTCCTGCCCTTCGGTGATCTTTGCATCAAACACTGCGCCAGCGCCGAATTTTGCTCCGTCATAAACAGGGATGTCGGTCGCTACAAATTTCTTTTCGTGCGCGGAACGGCGGTACAGTAATTCGTCTGCCACCAGCCACTGGGTATCGCGAGAGTCTATAAATAGCGGGCCCAAAACATTGGCTTGCGGCTTGGGGCCAGGTACCACGTGCCAGATCCCGTCCGATTCCAGCCGAACGAGCTGGTTCTTGTTCATGAGTGCCCACATGGCCCCGTCGGAGCTCCGCTGCAGGTCTCCGAAGAATACGGGAGTTCCATGATCGACCCGGCCGAAGACCGTCGCAACGCCATGGCGAATGCGGGTTGGCGGCAAGCCGGGTGCGACCGCCCAAAGGTCGCCGTCTCCTGTCGCTAGCAGACTTTCGACGTTCTTCCGTGGCAGGGTGCCCGAGGTGGGATAAAACGGGGAGAAGGTGATTCCGTCAAAGCTGTAGAGGCCGTCGCGAGTACCAAGCCACAGCATCCCGTCCGCTGTTTGCGCAAGGGCGTTGATGTTCTGTGGCGCCCCATCCCGGCCGGTCCACACCGTGTGATCCATTTGCGAGATTTTTTGTTCCTGTGCGCAAGCCGGCAGCGATACCCCGAACCACAGCAGAAAGGTCGGAACGATGCTCAACCAGATCCGGACCAGAGCCCTGTCCCGTTTGCCGCAAGCATGCATGTTCAGTCAAGTCCTCCGGAGGAGGACCTGTGCCCGCCTCCCGATCCGTCAAGCGGTAACTCTAAATCGCTACAGTGCAGATTATATGTCTGCCCGCTTCAGATCGAACCCACTCGAAAGTAGGGTGCCAGGCGCTTTGAACTGGTGAGAGAATCTGCCTGACATACTGAGGCGGTGCGGCCGACGGGCGGACACCGAAATGCCAAAACAATCCCCACCGAAAATTCGAATCCTCATTGTGGACGACCATCCGGTCTTGCGCGAAGGACTCGCCCTAATTATCCAAAGCCAGGCCGATTTGAGAGTCGTCGCCGAGGCGGGGACGGGAAAAGAAGCCATCGCACTTTTTGAAGAGCACCTCCCCGACATCACGCTGATGGACTTGGGGCTGCCGGACATTCACGGCATCGATGTGATTCGGAGGCTGCGCGCGGAACATCCCGAGGCGCGCATCATCGTACTCACAACATACCTAGGAGACGTCCAAGCGCTTCGCGCATTGCAAGCGGGGGCTGCCGGTTATCTGCTAAAAGCCACACTTCGCCGAGATCTTCTGGATACCATTCGGACGGTCCACGCGGGGAAGCGGCATGTCCAAACCGAGGTCGCTTCCGAATTAGCACAACATACAGGAGATCATGGTCTGACGGAACGGGAGATCGAAGTTCTAAAGCTCATTGCCAAAGGTTGCGCAAATAAGCTGATAGCAGATCGGCTAGAAATTACCGAGGACACGGTTAAGGGCCATGTGCGAAACATTCTGGAGAAATTGAAAGCCAACGACAGGACTCACGCCGTAACGATCGCGCTGCATCGCGGATATTTTGAAATCTGAGCGGGATTTGGCGGAGAAACTGGGCGATTGTCAGGAAAGCAACGGTCTTCCTCTATAGCAGGCCGCGACAGACACACACCTCTAAAGTGGGGGTCTGGCGCACCACGAATGAGCGATTCCAATTCATTCCCTTATTGCTTGAGACTTTCTGACCAGCGGTCCGCCAACTGATGTGAAAGATTGAAGACAATGCCGCCGATGCAAAACGTAGAACCACAGGTTGGCAGACGGCCCGGTGAGGTCTCGGCCAAAGTTAGGCTCAAGATGCGTTTCCAAAGCGCAAAGGAGTAGCACGATGGCGTCTCTAGTAATGGTCGTTTCGGTTGCGAATGTGCGGACCATGACTATTCGGCCCGTGTAATCGCTGACGCGGTTCCAAAACGACTCGTGGTTGCGGTGTGAGTAATTTGGGAGGAGGCGCTGAACCCAAGGTAAGCCGGGGTTCCCTCTTTGCGACCGGAAACATGCAGGAGGATGAAATGGCGGGTGAACCAAAACAGATCGTGCGAACACTCCTCGAATCTATTCAGGATTCACGAGTGGTTGGGGCATTGTGCGCGCCAGACGTAACATACGTCTCACTCAATTACAGCAATCCCGAGCTGCGCAAAATCATGCCGTGGTGCGGCACCGGTCACGGCGTGAATGCCATCAGCAAAACGTTCCACGATGTTGCCCACTATTGGAAAATTGATTCATTCACCCCTGAAGTTATTTTCGGGGAAGAGGGGAACGTAGCGGTGTTCGGCCGCTTTACTTACACCTCGACCAAACTACGAAAAACGGTGACGACACCTTTTTCGATCTTTTGCAAGGTGAGCAACGGCAAGGTCGTCTACATGCAGTTCATGGAGGACACCTTTTGTACCGCTTCGAGCTTCCGCTCTGGTGGGACGTGGAGGTTCCAAAGTGATCCGGACGGGGGGGAAGTCGAAATCTAGCAATCATTCGCACTTGCATCCTGGCGCTCCGAGTGAAGTAGCCGTGAACAACGAATGAGGAGGAGAGAAAGATGACGAACACGCTGGTATCTGGCCGCGCATCGAGGCGGGACATCTTGCGAATTGCCGCAACCTCTACCGTGGGAATTGCTCTATCTGGTCCCCTGCTCGCCGAAACCGCCAATGTTTTCGCGGCAGTAACCAGTTCCGGTCCGCTTCGGTCAGCAGGCGTTCTCACGTTCGGGCCTGATAACGTTCTTTTTGTTGGAGACATCACAGGGGCAGCGGTTCATGCCTTCGCGCTGCGGGACAAGGACCTAACGCCTCAGACGGGCGTGGAACTCGGCAATTTCCGCAACTTTGAAGGCCGCGATTTCGTCCGCGGCCTAGATCAGAAGCTTGCCGCGCTCCTCGGCACGACGTACGACAAGATCGTCGTCAACGATATGGTGGTACACCAACCCACTGAGCAGATCTTTTTGTCTGTTGAACGCGGCCGTGGGGCGGATGCCCTTCCGGCGATCGTGAAGGTGAACCATGGCGAGCTGGAAGTGTTCGAGCTTGACGGCATTCCGCACTCACAAGTCCGTATTCCAAACGAGCCCGATCAGAAGGCAATGCTTGAGTTCGACACGCAGCGGTCATTTGCAATCACCGATGTTAAATATTACAAGGGCGAGATCTTCGTAACCGGCGTCTCAAACCAGCGATTCGCATCGACGCTGCATCGGATCCCCTACCCTTTTAATAGCCAGATGGCAACAAGTACTGTCGAGATTTGGCATCCGGTTCACGGTGAATTTGAGACGCGCGCTCCGATCATTCGACAACTCATCCGAGAAGTGCATGGCGAGCCATACCTGTTCGCCGTTTACGGTTGCACGCCTCTTGTGCGTTTCCCCCTGGCTTCTCTGAAAGATGGCACTCACGTTCGCGGGGATGTGATCGGAGAGCTGGGCTACGGTAGCAACCCTCTGGACATGCTCACGTTTACGGATCCTTTTGACCAAAAGGAGTATCTGCTAGTAACCATCGATTCGCGCGCGGCGTCGCGCATAGCGGTCTTCGATCTTGTGACCTCGAAGGCTGAGCCTACTGGCGGTCCGATCGATTTCGGTCCGGGTGGTCTGGGCAAAACGCAGGGCCTGCTTCCGATACGAGCCGAGCATCTTGCGGTCCTCAATTCAAAATGGGCGGTTCAGGTTTGGCGCCACCCGAAGACTGGATATCGTCTGGATATCAGCAGCTTGGCGCTGCCGTACTGCTTCGAGCGCAGAGACGGTATGTCGGAAATGAACTGGCCAGATGGTCCCGATCCATTCCACTATCGCGACCATCGTAACGAAATTGACTACGTTGGCCGCCTGGTTTCGTAAGTTAGTCGTTCACCGACTCGAAACGGAGATTTCGTGAACACAGAGGCGCAAAACCAGCCGACACTGATGATCGATGTAGATACCTGTCAGCCCGGATGCGGGCTCGTGGACGTTCAGAACGTTGATGCGGATGTGATCGCCGCCCTGCGCAGGTCTGGACAACCAAATCACCTGCTGGAATCCGTGCTCCGAGTGAGAGTCGTTGGAGCAGAACTGACGGGAAGTGAAAAACTTCCGGACGTTTTTGGCCGACGTCAGATTTCGGAAAACGGCGTTCGATTCTTCCCCCACTTTCCGTTCGAACCGGGAGTCGTCTATCGAGCAACCTTCGATACCCGGCCGCTCGGTCGTACCGAAGTTTCAGAACTGCTGAAGCTTGAGTTTTCTCTTCCGAAACCGCGAAGCGCCCTGCTCACTGAAGTTCAACGTATCTTCCCCTCAAGCGACTGCTTGCCCGAAAACCTGCTTCGCTTCTACGTGGTCTTTTCCAATTCGATGCAGCGCGGGCGAGCCGAGGCTGAGATTGTGCTTCTCGGGCCCGACGGAGAGCCAGCACCCGACACACTCTATCGTGCCCCGGTCGAACTCTGGGACAGGGGCATGCGGTGTCTGACGATACTGCTCGATCCCGGCAGGCTTAAGCGCGGGGTAGGGCCTAACCGCCAACTAGGCCCACCGCTCAGAGCTGGTCAGGTGTACACGCTGGTAGTTGGTGCAGGGATGCTTGACTCATCCGGCCGTCGGTTAGGTAAGACTTTCTACAAACACTTCCGTGTTACAGAAGCCGTGCGGGAACACATCGCCGTCGAGCGGTGGAAAATTGTGCCTCCCGTGACTAAGAGCCGTCAGCCATTGGTGCTCATGTTTCCAAGAGCATTAGATCGGGCACTGATTGCGGATACGATCAGAATCGCATCAACCGATGGGCAATTGATAGACGGCCGGGTCGTAATCGATCAATGCGAAAGACGCTTGAGCTTTATACCGACGTCGTCTTGGGCCGCCGGGTCTTACCACGTTCGTGTTGCACCGAGTCTCGAAGATGTTTGCGGCAACAACGTAGAAGCGGCGTTTGAGAGACCGCTGCGATCAGCCAGCGATTTGCCATATGAGGCGTCGGTTCGCTCGATTGGCTTTCATCTGCCATAAGATGTCCGGCGGGTATTCGGCGAGAGCGGCACAAATCCGGGATTCGGAGAGAGCGCGGGGAATGGAGGTTTTATTTTGGACAGCGGAAACAATGAACCGAGCGAGATCGGACTTTTTGCGGACAATCACTTATTGGATCGGCGTGAACTCCTGACAGGTAGTATGGCGCTCACCGGTGCTTTGAACATAGCCGGGCTCAGCGCGGCCGACGCTTCGCCAGTCCCGGAGCTGGCTCCAGTGCCCCGACCGAGCCCGGCATTGTTGGATGCAGCAGCTGAAGCAAAGAAAATTGCCTTTGACACCGTCGGCAATGGGGAAAGGGTCTTGTTGATTTCAGGGTTCCCACAAACGCGTAGGTCCTGGAACAAAATAATCCGATTGTTATCCAAAAAATATCAATGCGTCACTGCGGACCTGCCAAGCTTCGGAGACTCGGGAATCCTCGCGGGGCCGGCGACCACCGAGAACGCCGCGAGAGTTTTCCATGAGTTTGTGGCCAACGAAGGGCCGCCGCCCTTGCACGTTGTGGCTCATGATTTTGGCGCTTGGGTAGCCTATAGCTGGGCACTGCTTTTCCCCCAAGATTTCAAGTCTCTCACCCTCATCGACGCGGGAATTCCCGGCATTACCCTGACGAATGACGTTCAGCTCTCCGACTACAAGCGAAAGTGGAACTTCATTTTCCAAATGCTTCCCGACTTACCCGCTGAACTGACCAAAGGAAAAGAAGACATCTACGTCGGGTGGTGGTTCACGAATAAAGTCTACAAACCTGGAGCCGTGCCCCCCGAGGACGTGGCTGCTTACGTCGCGGCTTACGCGCGCGAAGGACGAATGGACGCGGCCTTTGACTACTGCCGAAAGATCGTCGAAGACATGGAGTTCGACAAGAAGCAGTTCAAAACAAAGCTGGCGACGCGCCTTTTGGCGGTCGGAGGGCAATATTCGATTCCGACCATGGGCGAATCGCTCCGGCCATACTTCGACAACATTAAGCCCGTCGTGATCCCCGATTCCGGCCACTTTGTCCCCGAAGAGCAGCCGGAAGCACTCGCGAAAGCCTTGGAGAACTTCCTATGACAACTGCGATCCGACTGGCGGCACTTTTTACGCTGGCATTTCTTTTGGCTCCGTATCTAGGTGCGCAAAGTGCCGGCAATCTTCCCGACTACGTTCCGCTACTACCTCGGGTGAAGGCCAAGGCTACGGTGATTGACCCCAGGAAGGGTTACGCGGTCCAGCAGCTCAAGCCCGATGTTTTCATGATCACCGACGGAGCCTACGAGTCGGTCTTTGTAACCACAGGTAAGGGAGTCGTGCTGTTCGACGCCCCTCCCTCGTTCGCGCAACATATCCTCGACGCGGTGCGTGAGACGACGAGCGAACCCATCGTGGAACTTGTGTATTCGCACATCCATGTGGACCACATTGGTGGCGCGGGCACACTTCTCAAACAGGTCCCGAAACTCGAAATTCTGGCCGAGACAGGCACCGCGAATTTCTTGCACGAGATCAAGGATTCCAATCGGCCCCTGCCCACGCGAACGTTCAAAGATCACTACACGCTGAAATTGGGCTCGCTAACGGCGCAAATAACGTTGGGACATTGGCACACGCCAGAAGGAGACCTGCTGATTTCCATCCCCGACAAAAGAGTCGTGATCGCGATCGATGCATTCTCCGCGGGCGCAACGCCATTCATGGGATTCGATCTCACGATGAACATGCATGACTATCTCAAGTTGTTCGATCAGCTCGAAGCCATGGACTTTGATGTGATCGTGGCTGGGCATCACAGCACCCCGGCCACCCGGCAGGATCTTGAGGTTGCGAAGAGCTACGTCACTGATGTGTACAGCACCATTTCGCGCATCCTTCGCGAAGACCATCGAAGTCTACTGGCGCGAGCCTCGGCCAAGTACCGCGATAACGGCTGGGCGATTGCCAGCGTATTGATGGACGACGAAGTCGGCCAGTGCGCAAACGAAATCAAGGGACGCTGGATGCAGAAGCTTGAGGGTGTCGACATCTGGGCCCCCAGCCACTGCCGGACTGCTCTGGTCTATGCCGAGTGGGACGCCGGAGTTCGCTAACAGGAGAAATGAGCATGTCGAGCGCGTTCAGCCCCGCCGTGCCCGAAGTATTGCGGAGTTTAACATTCCGGCCTCTGTTCGTTCTGCGCGAGCGCGTGCCGCCGCTACTTGTTGTCGGCCAAACTCCCAACGCATTCCGTCGCGTCGGTGTCATCGAGGGAGGCTCGTTTGTAGGGGAGCGACTGTCTGGAGAAGTGGTTACCGGCAATGACTGGCAGGCGGTCCGCACCGATTCCTGCATTAAGTTGGATGTCCGCCTTGTGCTCAAGTCGACCGACGGAGCGTTGATCGTAATGACTTACCAGTGTCTGCGCTCGGGCCCACCGGACGTTATCGAAAAACTCGATCGGGGCGAGAAGGTCGACCCGACGAGCTATTACTTCCGCATGAACCCAATGTTTGAAACCAGCGCGACAAAGTATGACTGGATGAACCGCATCATCGCGATCGGCACAGGCCACCGGCTTCCCGACGGCCCCCTATATAGCATCTTTGAGGTTCTTTGATGAGCTGGGAGACGCCATGACGAAACCGACGAGCTTTGCAGCGGACATTCGCTTGCTTTTCACCGAGCGAGACATTCACGCCATGAGCAAGGCATTCGATCTGAGCAATTACGATGATGTGAAGGCACACGCGGCGGCCATCTACGACCGCATTCGAGGAATAGGTGGCGCACTGATGCCGCCCCCGCCGCCACGAGGGGAAGGTCCGTGGCCTCAGGCTCGCATTGAATTATTTGCTAAGTGGATGACAGACGGATATCAGCCCTAAATTGCGCCAAACTCATGTTTCGCCGCGACAGTGTCAATCGGAGTCAGAGAATGAAGAAACACGTCGGGACCGTTACCGAGCTGCTGAGCGCCACGGGCGACAGCGGGGTAGGCACAATTGTTTTGACGGCTGATCTAGTCGATGTTCCTTCGTTCGACCTGTTGCCGGGTCAAACTTTTCGCAGTGTCTCCGGTCAGCAGTTCGCACTAGCATTTACTCCGGGCGTCGACGGCGTCCGGCTGTCATCGGACAATTCGATTCTCTCTTTGGACCTTCATGCTTCGCTGGACAAACGGGCTGTTTGGAACGACTATTCGATGCCGACACTCGGAAGGATAAACCTAAGTTCGCTCAATACCTTTGGCCGCGTCGAGCTACTCGCAAAAGATCATGTCAGGGGTGGGCACGTAGACGTGGATGGGCTCGCCATCTTGGCGGCGGACTCATGCAGTGAACAAAACCGCCCACATGAATACGGTGTGTATGTAATTCCAGGCGCATTCACGCTTTGGAACATGCAATCGGACCAAGATTGCACGGTTGACGCCGACCTCGTCGCTATTTCAGTCGGCCGCTTCGGAGCGCCCGTGTTAGGCAGCGGTGTCTTTGTCAGCGGCGCAGGCGATCAAGGGGGAAGTGTGAGTGTGCAACGACTGGAGACAGGCGCCGTGTATAGCGACGGGAGGATCGCGCCAGGTACAGCCGACCAAATCACCGGTGGAGTGTTCGTCGTTCACGGAGCTCATGTCGACATGGTGAGAAATAACGGCCCTGTCGTGACGTATGGAGCCAACGATATGGCACTTGATAATTGGGGCACAGTCGACCGATGGATCGCGAAGGACAAGATCACGACCTTAGGACCGAGCGGAATCGGTTTCGTGAATTTTGGGAAGATCCGTCAGCTCAGTCTGGAGGCGCCGATAGAGACGTTCGGCCCCGGCGCACGGGGATTCAATGTGTACACTGGGACCCTATGTCGTGCGGAATTCGATCGGATCGTCACTCACGCGGATGGCGCTGTTGGAGTGCAGATCGCTCGGCCGATTCGCGAATTGATCGTTCATCGCGGCATCGAGACCTTCGGAGGTACAGGCCCGTCCCTTGTGAAGGGAGTCGTTACGAACCTGTCTGCAATCGCGCTCAGTATCAAAGAGGGTGGCTCGGTGCAACGCATCGAGATCGAAGGGGGAATCAGAACTCACGGTAAAGGCGTCTTGCCAATTGAGCAGCTGGGAAGTGTGCAGAGCTTAAGAATTGAAGGTGGGGTTCAGCTCGGAGGCAACTGATCCCTCCGCGCCTCATACTGCGCGAAAGCGCGAAAAGCGCTGTCTCGAACCTCAAATTTTGCACTATCGACCCCACCGAAGAACGTGACCCGCAAAGGGAAAGGGGGAATGTCGATGTCCCGATCAGACCATCCTACTGAACTGAAGTTTGTGGTGACGAATACCCTCATCGTTTCAGACATACAGCGCTCAGTCGCGTTTTATCGCGATGTCCTCGGCGCGGCCGTGCTCCGCCACGGTGAACCGACGTTTCTGCAGCTCGGCAATGTTTGGCTCACGATCAATGGCGGTGGCGGTCCCACCGACGATAAACCTGAAGTATTGGCTTCGCCGCCGCGCGATCCGAGCGTTCTCAGCATCTTTCTCAACCTGCGTGTAAATGACATCAGGCGCTACTACGAACTTTGGTCTTCACGTGGCGCGAAATTCATCACTGAGCCCAAAGTCCATGCAACGGAATTGCGGTGCTACATGCGCGACCCGGACGGATACCTCATTGAAGTCGGACAGACGACCATGACCGCCGGTCCATTGGATTTGTACAAATAGAAATTCAGGGAGCTTCGATGAAGGCAGCATGGTACGAAAAGCAGGGACCGGCTCGCGACGTGCTAGTGGTCGGCGAAATGCCCGACCCAATTCCCGCAGCCAGAGAGGTTCGCCTTCGCATTTCGGCCTCCGGCATTAACCCGGGTGACGTGAAAAAACGGCAGGACGCCTTTGGCATTGGTATGGCGTATCCGCGTGTCATTCCGCATAGCGATGGCGCTGGCCGAGTTGATCAGCTCGGCCCCGACGTTTCCTTGGAATGGCTGGGCTGTTCGGTGTGGTGTTATGGAGCTCAGTCGTATCGTCCGTTTGGTACGGCCGCAGAGTTGACCGTGGTTCCGGTAGACCAGATTGCTCCATTGCCCGAAATAGTGTCGATGGAGCAGGGCGCATGCCTGGGCATTCCCGGCATCACCGCACATCGTGCGGTCCACGTGGGTGGCGTCATCAGCGGTCGCACGGTGATGGTGCAGGGTGCGGCTGGTGCCGTTGGACTCTGCGCGGTGGCACTCGCACGTCATGCCGGTGCGCGAGTCATAGGCACGGTGAGGTCCGCGTCGGACCAATCTATAGCATCAAAGGCCGGCGCTCACGACGTGGTTCTGAGCGACAATGAACTGATTGCGCGGGTACGAACGCTCGCCCCAGGGGGCATTGACCACATTGTTGAGGTCGCGTTTGGAGCCAATGCCGAAGCCGACGTTGAACTCCTGAAACAGGGCGGATCGATCGCGAGCTATGCCACCGATAACGCCACTCCCAAGATTCCCTTCTGGGAAATGGTCTTTAAGAACATTCGTGTGTTCTTTCTGGGCAGCGACGATTTCCCAAAGGAAGCTAAATCGGAAGCGGCCCGAGATCTGAATTCAGCGCTTGAGGCGGGGTGGCCAGGTTTCGAGATTGGCGAACGAATACCGCTGGCAGCCATCGCTCGTGCCCACGAGTTAGTGGAACACCCTCAGCAGCCCGGGCGAGTTGTCGTTGTGCTGTGAGCTTCTGGAGACTCACCGGAACGCATCGGGACACACTTCACTGGCGACATCGATTTGTTTACGCGCCGACGTTGGTTTCATGTGAGGCCGACACTCTTTGCGACTTGCGCATGCGATTCAGCGCCCACCGTTCTGAACACGTGGCGCTACGAGGCTCCGACCACTTGGGTTGTTCCGCACAGCAGACGTAGAACATCTGCTCACGAGGTATCCGCTTATCTGACGGTGAGACTTCCTCAAAATCGCGGTGGCACTCGTGTGCGGGCGGCACCCCTTGCAAGATTGTCTGCCAAAAGAGCAGGTCATCACTCGCACCCGTCCACTCATTGAAAAAACCAGCACTCGGGCAGCCGCGCGGTTAGTCTCGCAGAGAACGTGCTTTGCAAGAAGCAGGGCCAATCCACTAAGTGCCGCATCTGGTGTCGCTTACGCGGAACCGCGCGGTGCAATCAACCCCTTGAATTGGACTGTAGTTAGACCGAACTGATTCGCCGAGGAAACTGGTGGCAGCAATCTAGCGGAATTCAGGATGAACACCATTTCGGACGAGACGTGAATGAAGGCAGCCAGGAGGGGGTTGAGAAATCCGAAGGCGGCGAGTCCCACTCCCACACTGTCGACCATCAGTGTTCCGACAAAGTTCTGCATGATGGTTCGACGGCAGCGCCGAGCTGTTTGAAGGGTCTCGACTAGCTTTGAGAGATCGTTGCCGATCAGCACAACGTCGGCGCTTTCGCGAGCGACATCTGTTCCAGATCCCATCGCCACACCGACCGAGGCCTGCATCAGCGCAGGCGCATCATTGACACCGTCTCCCACCATGGCAGCTTTGTTCCCCCTCTCAGTCAATTGCTTCACATATCGCCGTTTGTCTTCTGGAAGAAGGTCGGAGACGATTTCATCGATACCGAGCTTATCCCCGACGTCTCGCGCAACGGTCTCGGCGTCACCGGTTAGCAGCACGGTCTTCAGCCTCATCGCTTTCAGGGATGCAATTGCATTCTTAGCTTCGGGCCGAATAGTATCCGCGATCCGGAGGGTTCCCAAGAATTGCCCGCCACGCGCCACGAAAACCGCGGCCCCTGCCCGCTCATCGGCGCCGTTACTGAGCTGAATTCCGCGTTCGCGTAGGAAGTTCTGGTTTCCGACAACGACTTCATCGCCGTGGCTATTCGCCACAATTCCCCTGCCCGGAGTGTAGTCAAATTGATCCGAATCTTCGTACGGAATCCCCGATTGCTTTGCTTTCCGAAGAATCGCCTTGGCGATTGGGTGTTCCGAACGCGACTCGGCAATCGCTGCGGTTCCTACAAGGAGTGCAGCGGAAACCTCAGCGACAGGACAGACGTCCTGAACCTCAGGAGTTCCATAAGTCACAGTGCCGGTTTTATCGAGAAGGATGGTGTCGACTTCCCCCAGCTTTTCAAGGTATAGCCCGCCCTTGATGATGGCGCCCTGCTGCGCTGCTCTGCCAATCGATCCCAGAATCGCCAATGGCGTGCCGGCGGCAATACCACAGGCTCCCGCCACGATAACGACCGAGATGGTTGACCGAATGTTATGGCTGATCAGGAAAGTTAGGACGGCCGCACCCAGGGCAAAATAGACCAGGTAGCCCGCAAGCCTGTCGGCGATTCCTTGAATCGGAGCACGTGATTTTTCAGCTGTCTCAACCGCCTGAATAATTTTGCCGAATGTCGTGTCACGGCCCAGTCGTTCCACTCGAACTTCGAGCGCGCCAGATTGATTAATCGTGCCTGCGTAGACTGTGCCCCCGGGCTGTTTCTCCACCGGCATGGATTCCCCGGTGATGGGTGCTTGATCGACAAAGGAATGGCCTCCGACAACCTTTCCATCTACCGGGATGCGCCCGCCAGGCCGGACGAGCACATCGTCAGCAGGCAATACATCCGCGATGCCCACTTCTATCCACGTTCCACTTCGACGGACGGTCGCGACACTCGGCAACAGATTCACCAGATGTTGGATTGCCTTTCGTCCTCGGCCAACGGTGAGTCCCTCGAGAATCTCGGCGACGAGAACGAAGAGCGTGATGACCAAAGCCGTAAAAACCTCATGGATTGCCAGAGCTGCGACAATAGCGATCGCCATCGACAGCTCCATCGTCATGCGGCGTTGTGTAATGTTCTCGTAAGCCTCGTGGAAGATGGGGAAGCCACCAGCAACCGTGCAAATCACCCCGATCGCAATGATGTACGGGTTTGTTGATCTGCCGAGAAACCACATGGCCCCCGCTGCCGCAGCCACGAATAAAACGCGGTTGATGTCTCGCCAACTCAGTCCAGGTCCGTGTTCATGATCCTCTTCGTGTTCGCGGTGAGGAGAAGGATCGACTTGATGGCCCCCGGATGACATCGCAGACTTTGGTGCCGGGACTTGTGCCTGATTCATAAGTGTCCATCCGTTTCGACTGCCGGTCATTTCGCGTGATTACTTCAAGTAGGCCCGCACAACATCGATCAGTTCTTCAGCGGCCCGGGCTTGCGGTGAGTTCTTGCCACTCTCAGGAGAAAGAACATGAAATCGAACGTGCCCTTCCATGACTTCAGCCATCAAGCCATTCAATGCCCCTCGGCAGGCAGCCATGAGCTGCAAGACTTCGGTACATTCCTGTTCTGAGTCGAGCGCTCGTTCGATCGCGTCCACCTGTCCACGTATCCTGCGAACGCGTGCCAGCAACTTTTCTTTGTCTTTGGTTGTGTGAGCCATGCCGCCTACTATACTATAGTCCGGTATAGTAAAGAAGAAGACAGGGAGAAGGTTAAAGAAACCAAGGAAGAATAGGGTGACCGCTATTTCAGATAGGTGCGCACGATACCGATCAGATCATCGGTGGCTTCTTCGGAAGACTTCGTGTTTCTCGGCATATGGTTGCGAATGTGGTCTTCCATGAGCTCGCCCATGAGGCTGTTGATCGCTCCCCTCGCCGCCGCAAGCCTTTGGAGAATATCCGCGCACTGTTCGTCATCGGTAAGCGCGCGCAAAACGGCTTCCAGTTGCCCGATGACTTTCTTGGTGCGGTTGACCAGGTCCAACTTTTCCCGCGAAGTATGCGTCATTTGTGGTTGACTACCCAGTGGGGGTATGGTATTTAACCCAGGGCCGGTACGGTACGGCCTAAGGATACCCGAATTATATATGGAAAACCCAACTCAGGAACCAGAACCTCCGGGTCGTAGCAACTACCCGGAACTCCGCGGCCGGCGAGCGTAACACCACGCACTTCAGAATCCTGCTCGCTCTCGCGGAGCGAACGAACCGAGCGAGTGGGAATCTTGGCATTTCCGCAAAGGTCCCCACCTGGCAACCACTTGATCTTATACGAGGCCACCCTATGGCTCGAGGCTTACGGGTGTGCCTGCGAAAGGAGGGGACATGCAGAAGTTCATGGACAATCTCGAAAACTTGGTGACAAGCCGCGGTCTGTATCGCGTGTGGGAACCGGCCCGGGAGGGTGAACCGACCCCTCTGGTGGCGCGCTGGATCGATCCAGAGCGCGAGAGTTGTGACGCACAAGAAAACGAGGAAGCGGTCGTGGGAGAAGACGCAGAAAGATTTTGTATTCGCGTGCATATCCAAATCCTTCCAGACATTTCGATTCGGGGTTTTGCGCCACCGGCGCATCAGAAAGCTCAAGGAAAGGCTTTCTTTGCATCGTCTTCCGCGGCGGAACAACAGAAGGCCTGTAACGCCTCCTTAATATCTCTGTCAGATACTCGCCCTTTTTCGGATGGCAATTGGTTCGCGTCTGGTTGTCGCGGAAGCCGAGTTCGGCGCTCCGCCGAATGGTCGGCGCCCCGGCCTAGATTCGGGCCAGACACAACAAGTCTCACCGATCGAGTCGGGTATCGGCCTGTCTATGCAGTCGGATTGGGGAGGATTCATGCGGCGCTTCTTTGAGCGTTTGTGTTTCGTCATATTTTTTGTTTCAGCGTTGAGCAGCGCCAGCTTCGCTCAAAAACCCCTGACATGGCAGGACGTGCGAACCAAGTTCGAGGCAGCAAACCCTACGTTGCAGGCCGGGCAAATTGGCGTGAATGAGGCCCGGGCGGACGAGATCACTGCGTATCTGCGTCCCAATCCGAATCTAACGTTAGGTGCCGACCAGATCGACCCGTTTCCGGGAGGACCGTCGCACGGCCCTTTCGCGTACCTCTATCCATCCGCAGTGGTCAGCTATTTGCATGAGCGGGACCACAAGAGGGAGCTGCGTTTGCAGAGCGCGCAGGGCGCAACCAAGGTCGCCGAATCCGACCAAGACGATCTTGAGCGAACCCTGCTATTCACGTTGCGCATGGCTTTCGTTCAGACGCTGCAGGAAAAGGCTATTCGTGACTTAGCCAAGGAGAATCTCTCGTATTACGACCACGTACTTGAGGTGAATCGTGACCGCTATCGTTCGGGCGCAATTGCCCAAGTGGACTTGGATCGCCTCGAACTTCAAAGAGTTCAATACGAATCGGACCTCCAAACCGCGGAAGTGAATCTCCGCACTGCCAAGATTCAGCTTCTGGCTCTGTTGGATGATCGAACGGCTGTCGATCAATTCGATGTCACTGGCCCCTTCGATTTTTCGACGCAGATCGCGCCGCTCGATGACGTTCGACAAGCTGCCCTCGATACTCGGCCTGACCTGCGGGCCGCCCTGCAATCGGTGGATAAGGCCAAGACTGACCATCGCCTGGCCGTTTCGATGGGGTCCACGGACCCGACAATCGCCTTCGATGTAGCCCGCAATCCGCCGATCGATCAGTACTTCGGTGTCAGCGTGAGCATCCCGCTGCGCATCTTTGATCGCAATCAGGGGGAAAAGTTGCGCACGCAACTAGATATCGATCGGAACGAGAAGCTTGTCAATGCGACCCGAGCGCAGGTGTTCAGCGACGTGGATTCCGCCTACGCAGCTGTCACCAGTGCAGTCATTCTTCTCGAACCGTACAAGGAACACTATTTGCAACAAGCGACGCGAGTCCGAGACACCATTGAGTTCTCTTATCAACGTGGCGCCGCATCGCTTCTCGATTTTCTCAACGCGCAAGCGGACTACCGAAGCGTGCAGGTCAACTATCTAAACTTGGTCGCATCCTACCTGGACGCTGCGGGTCAATTGAATCTTGCAGTCGGACGTGAGGTCATCCAATGAGAGAGCCGCGTATCGAAGCGGGAACAGTTGCTCTGGCGGTTGCGCTATTCCTTACAGGCTGCGGCAATGTCCCGAATGACGCGAACGCGGGAGCGCCGCCGCCATTGAAGGTCGAGCGTGTGGACCCGAACATATTCCAGGTGGAGCATCCCGAGCAATTCCCGCTAACCGCCGCCCTGGAGCACATGAGCACGTCGCAATTGAAGGCCACAGCGACGATTAACCCGGACATCTCGAGGAGCGTACCGGTTATTTCACTGGCTACCGGTCGTGTCGTGGAGATTAAGGCCCGCCTCGGGGACGTAGTTAAGAAAGGACAAGTATTGCTACGCGTGGAAAGTGCGGATCTCGCGGGAGCTTTTTCGGATTACCGCAAAGCTCTTGCTGACGAACAGCTCGCGCATACCCAATTGGACCGCTCCAATGATCTCTACGGCCGGGGAGCTATATCCCTGAACGATTTGCAGGTTGCTCAGGATACGGAGGACAAGGCGAAGGTGGACGTGGAAAACACAACCGAGCATGTTCGCGTCCTCGGCGGCGACCTGAATAGCCCGAGCGCCGTCGTCGACATCCGTGCTCCGATATCGGGATTCATCACAGATCAAGAAGTGACCAATGCGGCCGGCGTTGCCGGTTTGAGCTCGCCCAATCCTTTTACGATCTCCGACCTCTCAACAGTTTGGGTCCTGTGCGACGTGTATGAAAACGATCTCCCAACGGTGCGCGTCGGGGATACGGCCGAGGTCCGCCTCAATGCCTACCCAGATCGAGTTTTCAAAGGGCGGATCGGCAATATCGGGCCGGTTCTCGACCCGAATATTCGCACAGCAAAAGTACGCATCGAGGTAGCAAATCCTGGATTGATGCGCGTAGGCATGTTTGCGACCGCAACGTTCCACGGACAGAAGCAAGAAACGTTCGCGGCTGTTCCAGCGACCGCAATCTTGCATCTCCACGATCGCGACTGGGTTTACGTGCCGGCCGGCAGTAAGCAATTTCGGCGAGTCGAAGTAAATGCCGGCGATATGCTTTCGGGAAACATGCAGACAATCCTGCGGGGAATTGCGCCGGGTCAACAAGTCATCGCGAATGCCCTGGATTTCCAGAACACGGTGGAACAGTAATGATACGGTCCCTCGTCGATTTCGCTCTCAACAATCGCTTCGTGATTCTCGGGTTGGCAATCGTGCTTTTCATTGGCGGGATCATCTCGTTCCACAGATTGCCGGTCGAAGCCTACCCCGATGTGGCAAATACCTGGGTTCAGGTCATTACGCAATGGCCGGGCCGGGCCGCGGAGGAAGTCGAGCAGCAGGTGACAATACCGATCGAAATCCAAATGAACGGCATTCCCTACTTGCTGCACGTACGCTCAGCCTCGCTAGCTGGTCTCTCCGTCGTGAATCTTATCTTTGACGACGACTCGAACAACGATTGGGACCGCCAGAAAGTTCTGGAGCGGTTATCGCAAGTTACGCTCCCGCCCAATGTTTCCGCGCAGATCGGCCCTGATTTCAGCCCCATTGGCTCTGTCTATTGGTACACGATAAAGAGCACCAATCCCAATTACGACCTTATGGAGCTCAAATCCCTGCAGGATTGGGTCATCACCAAATACATCAAAGCCGCCCCAGACGTGGTCGACGACTCTTCCTTCGGAGGGCTTACGCGTGAGTATCAGATTCGCGTAGACCCCGACAAACTGGTGTCCTACGGATTGAGTCTCGCCCAAATCGAGCAACAACTTACAAACGCAAACGCGAACGGTGGAGGCAGTTTCATCGAACAAGGGGCACAGCAGGTCAACGTTCGCGAGGTCGGATTAGTGAGGAATGTTCAAGATATCGAGAAGACAGTCCTCAAAACGGACAAGGGCACGCCCATACGCATACAAGATATCGGGATTGTGACTCAGGGACCGAAGATCCGCCTTGGACAGATCGGCTGGGCGATTCACCGTTCCGATGGTGTGGTGGTGGATGATAACGATGTCGTGGAGGGCATCGTGTTCATGCGTAAGGGTGCGGACACGGCATCTACCATGGACGGTATCCACGCAGCGGTCAAAAAGCTGAACGACCAGATTCTGCCGCCAGGAGTGAAGATCGTCCCCTACCTGGACCGCGACGATCTGGTGCATTTCACGACGCACACGGTCTTGCACAATCTCGCGGAAGGAATGATCCTTGTAGTGATCGTTCTTTTCATTTTCCTCGGGAATGTCCGCGGTGCGCTCATCGTCTCCTTTACGATACCGTTCGCTCTCTTATTTGCTTCGATTTGCCTCGATCTGCGCCATATTTCCGCCAACTTGCTGTCTTTAGGTGCGCTGGATTTCGGGATGGTCGTCGATGGCGCGGTGGTGATGATCGAGAACATCTCCCGGCACCTCAATCGTCCTGAAGAGGAACTCCGCACGCCAATGGAGCGGATTCGCGAAGCCGCTCATGAGGTCCAGCGCCCGGTCTTCTACGCCATCGCCATCATCATCACCGCCTACATGCCGATCTTCACACTGCAGCGCGTAGAAGGAAAATTGTTTAAACCCATGGCTTGGACCGTCGCGTTCGCACTTCTTGGAGCTTTGATTTTTTCCATGCTGGTGGCGCCCGCGCTCGCAAGCCTCCTTTTCCGGTCGGGCGTGAAGGAATGGAAGAACCCCGTGATGACTTACTTGACTGCCCGCTACCGCACAGCCGTCACGTGGACCATCCGCCATCGATCGATCACTGTGGGAACGGCCATTGTTTTGTTTGCGTTCGCGATGTTTTTGGGTTTTTCAGGAGTGATTGGCTCGGAGTTTCTTCCGCATCTCGATGAAGGCGCACTTTGGGTTCGCGGCACACTAGCAATGAGCGTTGGTCCGACCGACAGCGCGCGCATAGCGGAAAGAACCCGCGAAGTGCTTTGTTCCTTTCCTGAAGTTCCTCGAGTCGTAAACCAGATCGGACGGCCAGACGACGGCACAGATACGACCGGGTTCTTCGACATGGAATTCTTCGTTGATCTTCTGCCGAAAGAGCAATGGCGGCCCGTCTTCCATCAGAACAAAGATTTACTGATTGCGGCGATGAATCACCAATTGGAGAAGATCCCAGGGGTATTCTGGGGGTTCTCGCAGCCAATCTCCGACAATTTGGAAGAAGCGGTTAGCGGAGTCAAGGGCGCACTTGCCGTGAAGGTTTACGGGGACGATTTGAAGAAACTGGAGAACACGGGAGATCAGATTGTCGACGTAATGCGCGACATTCGAGGCGTGGAGGATTTGGGGATGTTTCGGGTGCTCGGCCAGCCAAACCTCAATTTCGAAGTCGATCGCGATCAAGCGGCGCGCTTCGGCATTAACATTTCTGACGTGCAAGATGCGATCCAAACTGCCGTGGGAGGTACGGCACTAAACCAAGTACTGGTAGGAGAGCAGCGGTACGACTTGGTTTTGCGATATCTGCCCGAGTATCGTGACACCGAAGAGGCGATCGGAAGAATTCGCCTTCTCGCGCCGAGTGGTGAGCGTGTCTCCCTAGCGCAGCTGACTAAGGTGACTGAGACAGATGGAGGGTCGGAGATTTATCGCGAGGCCAATTCGCGCTACGTCGCGGTTAAATTCAGCGTGCGCGGCAGAGATTTGGGCAGTACGGTTGAAGAAGCCATTCGAAAGGTGAACGCGCAGGTGAAACTGCCGCCGGGCTATACGATTGACTGGGCCGGTGAATATGAAAGTCAGCAACGCTCGCAGCGACGGCTGATGATTGTCTTGCCGGCCACAATTCTGGCCATCTTCATCATTTTGTACGCCATGTTTTATTCGGTTAAATGGGCCCTTCTCATTCTCACGAACGTAGCGATGGCTCCATTGGGTGGTTTGCTGGCCCTGCTGGTCACCCATACAAACCTGAGCGTTTCGTCAGGCGTCGGCTTTCTGGCTCTCTTCGGCGTATCGGTGCAAACCGGCGTTATCATGGTCGAATACATCAATCAACTTCGTGCCAGAGGTTACACGATCGAACGATCAGCAGTCGAGGGCGCCGTTCTCAGGCTTCGCCCCATTATGATGACCATGCTGGTCGCGACCTTGGGCTTGCTTCCGGCAGCTCTTTCGCACGGCATCGGATCAGATTCACAGCGTCCCTTTGCAATTGTTATCGTCGGAGGACTCATCTCCAATCTGATGATTGGTATCTTCTTGCTGCCAACGCTATACACGTGGTTTGCCCGTCGGCAGGATGAATTTCCCGAACCGGAAACTGAGGGAGCAGTGTAGAAGGCCACTGACGGTACTTACTGCCTCATTCCTGGCGCACCTGGGGGATTCGGAATATGAACAAGGCTGAAGTCTGCGGACTAATTCAGGAGATCGGCATAATCCCGGCTATAAGAGTCTCCTCGGCCGAGGACGCGCACTTTGCGGCCGACTCCGTGACGAATGGCGGCATACCGATTGTCGAAATCACAACGACGGTGCCCGAGGCAGTTAGACTCATCGCACACCTCGTCCGCCACCATCCAAAGTTAGTGGTAGGTGCGGGCACTGTCTTGCATACAGAGATGGCGGGCAAGTGTGTCGATGCTGGCGCAAGTTTTCTTACGAGCCCTGGGCTCAATCGGAAGATTGTCGAGTTTGCCGTCCAGAAAGGAATCGCCGTTCTGCCAGGTGCCTTGACCCCTACCGAGGTGATTGAGGCTTGGGAGGAGGGATCGGACTTCATCAAGGTCTTTCCCTGTGCCCAAGTTGGAGGAGACAAATACATCAAGGCTCTCAAAACCGCCTTGCCCCAGATTCCACTCGTAGCCGCGGGCGGCGTCACGCAACATACGGCCGAGAGTTTCATTATCGCGGGAGCTACGGCAATTGGCGTCGGCACGGAGTTGATCCCGGCGGACGCCATTGAGCACCGGGAAGCGGAGCGAATTCAAGAATTGGCGCAACGATTTCTTTCCTTCGTGAAAAGTGCCCGGCAAAGATTTACCCCGCTCAAGGAACAAACCAAATCGGCAAAGACGGATTTCTTGAAGCTCCACAAACATGCCCCAG
>DATJXJ010000077.1:0-14863 GCA_035500255.1 Verrucomicrobiia bacterium
CAACATGAAGCGATTGAGTTTTCTGCTGCTCTTCCTCCTTGTTGCGGGCTTTCCCGCCGCGGCGCAAAGCACTGCGCAGGAACCGGAGAACCATGCGGTCGTAGTCGAGCGCTTGATGCGCTATCACGACTACGGCGAATACGACCGGGAGATACGAGACGTGGCGAACGCAGCCCGGGATTATCTCGCCTACGTGGTGAAAAGCTCGCCGAAAACGGACAAGCTGGCGGCGGTGTTCGACATCGACGAAACGTCGCTTTCAAATTGGGCCCAGATGGCTGACTGCGGTTTCTGCTCGTACTCCATCCAGGAGAAGCTTTATCCCGACGCACGCGACCCTGCGATCATTCCGGTGCTGGAGCTTTACAACGACGCGAAGAGCAAAGGTGTGGCGGTATTCTTCCTCACTGGCCGGTCGGAAGGCCAGAGAAACGCCACGGTCAAGAATCTCAGCGAGGTTGGTTACTCGGGCTGGGCCGACCTGCTGATGCGGCCCGACACCAACAAGCTTCCAGCGAGCGTTTTCAAATCCGACGTCCGACAGACGATAGCCAACAAGGGCTACCGCATCGTTCTGAACATCGGCGATCAGGCGAGCGATCTCGCCGGTTGCTGCGCCGAGCGCAATTTCAAACTCCCGAATCCGTTTTACCTCGTCAAGTAACGAGCGGCTCGCGCGGTTGACGCGCGAGAGTGGATTCCCTATACTGACCATTCTGTTGCGGCGGCGTTTGCCGCTCTCCCCTGCTCTCCTCCTTGTCGGATTCCGAACAGGCGAAAGGCGGACTGAAACCGGGGTGGCTTGGGCCTTTGCCCGTCAGAGACCTTTTCCCATGACCGAAGCTACATGCAGGCGCGAAATCGATCTCGAAATTCCGGCTGAAAACGTCCAGAAGGCGACCGAGAAAGTCGCGCGCGACATCGCGCGAATCGCCCGGATTCCCGGCTTTCGTCCCGGCAAGGCGCCGGTGACTCTGGTCCGGCGGCGCTTCGCTGAAGACATTCAGGGCGAAGTGGTTCAATCGCTGGTGCCGGAGTATCTGGAAAAGGCGCTCGACCAGAAGAAGCTCGTGCCGGTCACGCGCCCCGAAGTGGACAAGATCGATTTCAAGGACGGCGAGCCGCTGCGCGTCCACGCCGTCTTCGAGGTCCTGCCTGAGTTCGAGCTCGGCGACTACAAGAATCTGCAAATTCAAGTGGACGAAATTGAAGTCGGAGATGCGCAGGTCGATAAGACGCTGGAGGAAATGCGCGAGCGCGCGGCCACGTTTGTTCCCGTGGAAGGACGCGCCGCAAAGGATGGCGACTCCGTCCTCGTCAAGTTGACGGGCACGCCCAAGGGCGGCGGCGATCCCGTGCAGGCCGAAAACGTGCTCGTTCCGCTTGGCGCCGAAGAGACGCTGGCGAGCTTCACGGAGAATCTCCGTGGCGCATCGACCGGCGAGACGAAGAACTTCGAGGTGGCCTACCCCGAGGACTATCCCGATCCCAAGCTGGCGACGAAGTCGTACGACTATTCGGTCGAAGTGCAGGGCATCAAGGAAAAGAAGCTGCCGGAACTGAACGACGAATTCGTGAAGGACACCGCCGGCGAAAACGCCGGCGTGAAAACGCTCGCCGAACTTCGCACGAAGATTCGTGAAAGTCTCGACCACGAGAAGGAACACCGGCAAACGGACCAGGCGCATGAGCGAATCCTCGAAGCGCTCGTGAAACAGCACGACTTTCCCGTGCCGGAAGCGCTGGTGGAAAGCCAGATGGACACGCGCTTGGAGCGCGTGGTGCGCTCGCTGGCGGCCCAGGGAGTGGATCCCCGCGCGGTCAACGTCGACTGGCCCTCGCTGCGCAGGCAGCAGCGCGACCGGGCTGTCTCCGACGTGAAGGCGGAACTGCTGCTCGACCGCATCGCGACGGCGGAAAACATCGACGTATCCGACGAAGACGTCGACAAGGAGATTGCGAAGCTGGCGGAACGGAGTGGCGAGTCCGCAACGGCTCTGCGGGCTCGCTTGACAAAGCAGGGAGCGCTCGATAGGATGAAATCGAAGTTGCGAAGCGATAAAACGATCGACTGGCTCTACCGCACGGCTCGAATCGAGAAGACAGCCAAAGGCGAAAAGTAATTTCGATTCGGGATTCCTCAGCGCGCAAGATATTTTCCAGATGAGACATACTGACGACGCGAGTCCGCGTGCCACGACTTTGGTTCCAATGGTCGTCGAACAGACGAACCGTGGCGAACGGGCCTATGACATCTATTCCCGGCTGCTGAAAGATCACATTATCTTCATCGGCACGCCGATCGACGATCATGTGGCGAACCTGGTGACGGCGCAGCTGCTCTTCCTCGAATCGGAAGATCCGGAAAAGGACATCTCGCTCTACATAAACTCGCCGGGTGGTTCGATCTCGGCGGGAATGGCGATTTACGACACGATGCAGTTCGTCCGGCCCGACGTGGTCACCTATTGCATCGGCCAGTGCGCCTCGATTGCGGCCGTTTTGCTGGCGGCTGGAACGCCGAAGAAACGCTACGCTTTGCCGAATTCCCGCGTGCTCATCCACCAACCTTGGATGTCGGGCCTTTCCGGACAGGCCACGGACATCGATATTCATGCGAAGGAAATCATCCGGACCCGGGCGGCGCTCAACAAGCTGCTTGCCCAACATACGGGTCAGCCGCTCGAAAAGATCGAGAAGGACGTAGAGCGCGATTTCATCATGACGCCGGAGCAGGCCAAGGCGTACGGCATCGTGGATGAGATCATCACGAAGCACCGGTGATCGCGTTCCAATTGGTTAGTAGTGAAAGCGACGAATCGCGGGACGGCCAGCGGTTTCCGTCCTACAATGAATTACAGATTCGTCGCAGGGCTGGCTTCGATCGAAAGGGGCACTGCCGGTGAAACGGTTCACCCCAGAAGAGCCGTTGCGCTGTTCCTTCTGCCATAAGACGCAGGAGCAGGTGGAGAAGTTGATCAGCTCTCCATCGGAGTATCCGCGTTCGTACATCTGCAACGAATGCGTGGGCGTCTGCCAGCAGATTCTTGAGGACGAAAAGCGCGAGCAGTCCTCTCCGGCAAACAAGCGCCTGCCCCGCCCGCCCGAGATCAAAGCGTTTCTCGATGGGTATGTGATCGGCCAGGACAAGACGAAGAAGAAACTGGCTGTGGCGGTTTACAACCACTACAAGCGGATTTTCCTGAACCGGCAGCCGGGGGACGTGGAACTCACGAAGTCGAACATCCTCCTGATCGGGCCGACCGGCACGGGCAAGACGCTGCTGGCCCAAACGCTTTCGCGGATGCTCGAAGTGCCCTTCGCGATCGTGGACGCGACGACGCTGACCGAAGCGGGATACGTCGGCGAGGACGTCGAAAATATCATTCTAAAACTGCTGCAGGCTGCGGATGGCGACGTCCAAAAGGCCCAGCAAGGCATCATATATATAGACGAGATCGACAAGATTTCGAAAAAGGACGAGAACCCGTCGATCACCCGCGACGTATCGGGTGAGGGCGTGCAGCAGGCGCTGCTGAAGATTCTCGAAGGCACCGTCGCCAACGTGCCGCCACAGGGCGGACGCAAACACCCGCACCAGGAGTTCACGCCGGTCGATACGACGAACATCCTGTTCATTTGCGGCGGCGCTTTCGTGGGACTGGAAAAGATCATCGAGCGCAGAGTGGGACAGAAGTCGCTCGGCTTCCACGCCGATGCGCAACCGACGACGGCGACGCGCCGCAACATCGAAGTGCTCGAACAGGCGCAGCCGACGGACCTGATCCGCTACGGCTTGATACCCGAATTCGTGGGCCGGCTTCCGGTGGTGGGCGTGCTGAGCGATCTCGACAAGAGCGCGCTGGTGCGGATCCTGACGGAACCGAAGAACGCGCTGGTGCGTCAATATCAGCGACTCTTCGAATTTGAGAACGTCCGCCTGCGCTTCACGGATGACGCCCTTGAGACCGTCGCCGATCTCGCGCTTCAGCGCAAAGTCGGCGCGCGCGGCCTCCGCATGATCCTGGAAGATTTGATGCTGGAGATGATGTACCACATGCCGGCGCAGCGGAAGCTCCGCGATTTCGTCGTGACCGCGGACATGGTGAAAGGCCACGAGATCAACTGGAGCCTGCTGGAGAAAGCGGGCTAGCTCTTCAGGACCCAGTGGCGCGGCCGCGTGGGCCGCTCGCAATCGAAAAGTTTCGATACAAGGATTTCATGTTCAATAGGGAAAAAGTCGAAGTGAAGCGCGTGCCGATGATGCCGGTGCGGGATATGGTCATCTTCCCGGAGATGATGCACCCCTTCATCGTGGGCCGCGAAGCGTCCGTACGCGCCCTGGAAGAGGCGCTGGCGGGCGATAAGAAGATTTTCCTTGTCACGCAGCACGACGCCTCCGTCGACGATCCGAAGCCCGAAGAGATCTATCAGGTCGGAACGCTCGCCAATATCGTCCAAAGCGTGAAGCTGCCCGACGGCAATATCAAGGTTCTTGTGGAAGGCACGGAGCGCGCTCGCATCGTGCAGGTGGCGAACGACGAAGGCTTCTTCCGCGCTACGATTCGGCTGGTTCCGGTGAAGACCGAGTCCGGGGCGCAGATCGAACAGGCCTCCAGCCGCGTCACCAACCTCTTCGAGCAGTATGTGAAGCTCTCCCAGAGCCTGAACTACGACACGATGATCGCCGCGGTCCGCGTGGAAGACCCCGGCAAGCTCTCCGACGCGATTGCCGCGAACCTGCAGATTCCCGTCGAGCAGAAGCAGGAATTGCTCGAAGTCTTCGAGCCCGTGGAGCGGCTGAACAGGATCGCGGACATCCTGGAAGTCGAGACCGAAAAGCTCAACGTCGATCGCTCCATCAATACGCGCGTGAAACGCCAGATGGAGCGGGCCCAGAAAGAGTACTACCTCAACGAGAAACTCAAGGCGATCCAGAAGGAGCTCGGGCGCGGCGAAGCGAACGAAATCGAGCAGTTGAAAAAGAAGATCGAAACCTCCGGCATGCCCGAAAGCCCGATGGAAAAGGCCATGCAGGAGCTCAAGCGGCTCGAGATGATGCCGCCCATGTCCGCCGAGTCGACCGTCTCGCGCAACTATCTCGACTGGCTCCTGGCCGTGCCCTGGAAGAAGCGCTCCAAGGAAATCCGCGACATCAAGCGCGCCGAGCAGATTCTGAGCGAGGACCACTACGGTCTCGAGAAGATCAAGGAGCGCATCCTGGAATATCTGGCGGTGCGCCAGCTTGTGAAGAACCCCAAGGGCTCGATTCTCTGCTTCCTCGGGCCTCCAGGCGTCGGCAAAACATCGCTGGCGATGTCGATCGGTCGCGCGACTGGACGGAAGTTCGTGCGCGTGTCGCTGGGCGGCGTGCGCGACGAGGCGGAAATCCGCGGCCATCGCCGGACGTACATCGGCGCCCTGCCCGGCCAGATCATTCAGATGATGCGCAAGGCCGGCACCACGAATCCGGTGTTCGTGCTCGACGAAGTCGACAAGATGTCGATGGATTTCCGCGGCGATCCGTCGGCGGCATTGATGGAAGTGCTCGACCCCGAGCTCAACCATGCGTTCACGGATCACTATCTCGATGTGGAATACGATCTTTCGAAGGTGATGTTCATCTGCACGGCCAACGTGCTGCACACGATTCCGCAGCCCCTGCAGGACCGCATGGAAGTGTTGCGGCTCCCCGGCTACACCGAGCAGGAAAAGCACCAGATCGCCAAGCGCTACCTGGTCCCGCGCCAGATCGAAGCGACCGGCGTGAACAAGGAAAACGTGCAGTTCACCGACGAGGCGATCACGCACATCATTCGCCACTACACGCATGAGGCCGGCGTCCGCAACCTGGACCGCGAAATCGCCAACGTGTGCCGTAAGGTGGCGCGCAAAGTTGTCGCCGAAGGAAAGAGCTTCCACACCGAGATCACGGTCGCGAACGTCAACGATTATCTCGGCGTTCTGAAGTACCGCGACTTCTTCGCCGAAAAGAAGAATGAAATCGGCTTGTCCACGGGCCTTGCGTGGACCGAAGTCGGCGGGCAGGTGCTGATCACCGAAACCACGCTGATGCAGGGCAAGGGCCGCCTGACGCTTACCGGCAAGCTCGGCGACGTGATGCAGGAATCGGCGCAGGCCGGCATGAGTTACGTTCGGTCGCGCAGCCATCTCTTCGGCCTTCCCAAGGATTTCTATCGCCATATCGATATTCACGTGCACGTGCCCGAAGGCGCCATCCCCAAGGACGGCCCCTCCGCCGGAATCACGATCTGCACGTCGATCGCGAGCGCGCTGACGCGCATTCCGGTTCGCTGCGATGTCGCGATGACCGGCGAGATCACACTTCGCGGCAAGGTTCTGCCGATCGGTGGCGTGAAGGAAAAACTGCTCGCGGCGCACCGCGTCGGCTTGCGCACGATCATTCTTCCCAAAGACAATGAAAAAGATCTGGCGGATATTCCGCCGGAAATCCAGGCGCAGCTGTCCATCCACTTTGTGGAGTCGATGGACCAGGTCCTGCAGCTCGCTCTGGAACAGCCGCTGCCCGTCCCCGTCCACCCCCCGGTGGCTGGAGTCGAGCCCCAATTCGGCACGGATGTTGCGCAGGACAATGAACTGACGAACTGAAGCCTTCGGTCCTCTGAATTCCTGCCCGGCAGGTTCGGCTTGCCGGCAGGCCCGCGACCGAAGTCCAGGAAGTTTCGGGAAGTAAACCCGTTAGACATTCGGGATAGAGTGCCTCAAACGAACGCGCCCGCCCCGGATCGATCTCACATCACAGTCGTGCCTGAAAATCAGGCTTGAGAAGGAAAGAACTAAATGAGCGTTAGCCTTGCAGAACTGAAAGACAAGAACATCACCGATCTGGCGAAAATCGCCAAGGAGCTGAACATCCCCGGCTCCTCCGGCATGCGCAAACAGGAGCTGATCTTCCAAATCCTCCGCGCCCAGACGGAAAAGAACGGCCTCATCTTCTCCGAGGGCGTTCTCGAATGCCTGCCGGATGGATTTGGCTTCCTCCGAGCGCCGGAATACAACTACCTGCCGGGACCGGACGACATCTACGTCTCGCCGTCGCAGATTCGCAAATTCGACCTGCGCACGGGCGACACGGTGTCCGGCCAGGTGCGCCCGCCCAAGGACGGCGAGCGCTACTTCGCGCTGATCAAGGTCGAAGCCGTCAACTTCGAGGACCCTGAAGTCGCGCGCAACAAGATCTTCTTCGACAACCTGACGCCCCTCTATCCCCAGGAGCGGATTCGCCTGGAGACGACGAAAGAAAACCTTACCGGGCGCGTGCTGGACATGCTCTGCCCGGTCGGCAAGGGGCAGCGTGGCTTGATCGTCGCGCCGCCGCGCACCGGAAAGACGATGATGCTGCAGTCCATCGCGAATTCCATCACCGCGAATCACCCGGAAATCGCGCTGATCGTGCTGCTGATTGACGAGCGGCCGGAAGAGGTCACGGACATGCAGCGCACCGTCAAGGGCGAAGTCATCAGCTCGACGTTCGATGAGCCGCCGCAGCGCCACATTCAGGTCGCCGAAATGGTGCTCGAAAAGGCCAAGCGCCTGGTGGAGCACAAGCGGGATGTTGTGATTCTGCTCGACTCGCTCACGCGTCTCGGGCGGGCCTACAACGCCGTCACGCCGCCTTCCGGCAAAGTGCTCTCCGGCGGTATCGACGCGAATGCATTGCAGCGCCCGCGCCGCTTCTTTGCCGCCGCGCGAAACGTCGAGGAGGGAGGATCGCTGACCATCATGGCGACCGCCCTGATCGATACCGGCAGCCGCATGGACGACGTCATCTTCGAAGAGTTCAAGGGCACCGGCAACATGGAAATCAACCTTGACCGGCGCCTCGTCGATAAGCGCGTTTTCCCGACGATCGACATCAACCGCTCCGGAACGCGAAAAGACGAGCTTCTGCTGCCGGCGGACGAGCTGAACCGCATCTGGGTGCTGCGCAAGGTGCTGAGCCCGCTCTCGACCGTCGAAGCGATGGAGCTTCTGCTCGGCCGCCTCTCGAAGACGAAGACGAACGCGGAGTTCCTCGCCTCGATGTCGAGCCCGTCATAGGTCGCATTTCCGTCCGCGAGCTGGTTCGATCTTCTGCCGACAAGCTGATTCTAGTGGCGTTTCCTCTTGCGCCATTCCTGAATCCACCTTCGTGTCCACAGCAAAAAAATTGCGGGCGGAAGCTCGGAATCGGCTTCCGCCCGCGGGTCGATCTTGCTTGCGTTCCGGCTGGCGCCTAGGCTACCGCAGCCGCCGGCTTCGGAACGGTATTGATCGTCTTCAGAATCCGCGAAACGATCTGGTACGGATCGCCCTGCGAGTTCGGACGGCGATCTTCCAGATAGCCCCTGTAGCCGTTCTTGATGAAGTTGACCGGCATGCGGATGGACGCGCCGCGATCGGAGAGGCCGAAGCTGAACTTGTCGATCGCTTGCGTCTCGTGCAGTCCCGTCAGCCGGAGATGGTTGTCCGGACCGTACACCGCGATGTGTTCGGGAATGTTCTTCTCGAACGCCTTCATCAGCGATTCGAAATACTCCTTGCCGCCGACTTCGCGCATGTATTTGGTCGAGAAGTTGGTGTGCATGCCCGATCCGTTCCAGTCGCCCTTGATCGGCTTGCAATACAGCTCCAGGTCGACCTCGTATTTCTCGCAGAGGCGAGCCATCAGGTAGCGAGCGACCCACGTGTCGTCAGCGGCCTTGGCGGAACCCTTCGCGAAGATCTGGAATTCCCACTGGCCCTTCGCCACCTCGGCGTTGATGCCTTCGTGGTTGATTCCGGCGGCCAGGCAAAGATCCAAGTGCTCGTCGACAATCGTCCGCGCCAGGTTGCCCATGTACTTGTAGCCCACGCCGCAGTAGTACGGGCCCTGCGGACTCGGGTAGCCGCTCTCCGGGAATCCGAGAGGACGCCCGTCCTTGTATAGGAAATACTCCTGCTCGAAGCCGATCCACAGATCGGGATCGTTCTCGATCGTGGCGCGAGCGTTCGTCGGATGCGGGGTGCCGTTCGGATGCAGCACTTCGCTCAGGACGATGTACCCGTCCTTGCGGGCGGCATCGGGATACAGGGCCACAGGCTTCAGAATGCAATCCGAGCTGTGACCTTCGGCCTGCATCGTCGAACTGCCGTCGAAGCCCCACAGGGGCAGGTCGGCCAGCGCCGGAGGAGCCGCAAATTCCTTGATCGTGGTCTTGCCACGCAGCTCGGGAATGGGCTTCCTGCCGTCGAGCCAGAGGTACTCCAGTTTGTATTTTTTCATAGTATGCGATTCACACTCCCTTTCGGTTGCTGTCGGACCTAACGCACAAAACTGTAATTTATGCGGCGCGAGGGTTGAATGCCAATGCAAAATTTAGATTGGGCCGATTCGAACTTGGCTCGGCCCAGACCGTCCCGCCGAGCGCACGATGGCAGCGTTGCTAGCGATCGAATCTGAATTGCGGCGGACGGAGCCAGGGTGGAAGTCCTAGGAAGCACGGTAGTACCTCCAGACACCTTGGGGCAGGCTCGCCGCCGATGCCCTACCCTGCGTCGGCGCGCGCTTTTTCGGTCGCGAGCATGACCACTAGCCTGGCCACTTCCTCCGGCTCCATCGCTGTGCTGTCCACGACGACTGCGTCCGGTGCGCGAACCAGAGGCGAATTCGATCGTTCGCGGTCGCGGCGATCGCGCTCCTGAATTTCCCCGAGCGTGCGCGCCAGATCGATCGAGTCGCCCTTCTGCTGATGCTCCCGCCAGCGCCTTTCGGCGCGCACTTCGGGTGAAGCGGTCAGGAAAATTTTCAACTGTGCGTCGGGGAACACCACGCTGCCGATGTCGCGCCCTTCCATCACCACGCCGCCGCGCTCGCCCGCGCGCCGCTGCTCCGCCACCAGCACCTTGCGCACGCCCGGCACGAGCGCCACTTTCGACGCTGCCTGGGCCACTTCGGGCGTGCGGATCGGCGCGGTGACGTCCTCGCCATCGAGAATCACGCGCTGTGCCTCATTCTCCACGCGCAGATCGATCCGCGTCTCGCTCGCGAGCGCCGTCAATTGCTCCGCCGCCTCGAGCGGGACCCCGCGCCGCAGCGCCTTCAGCGCCACCGAACGGTACATCGCGCCGGTGTCGATGTAGACGTAGCCCATCAGCGCCGCCACGCGCCGCGCCAGTGTGCTTTTGCCCGATCCGACCGGGCCGTCGATGGCGATGATGAGATCGGACATCAGATGCGTTTGAACGCGCGCTCGATTTCGCGCACGGAATAGCGCAGCACTACCGGCCGGCCGTGCGGGCAGCTCATCGGGTATTCCGTCTTGGCCAGCTCGTCCAGCAGCCACTCCATTTTCGTCGTGTCGAGCGGCGTGTTCACTTTGATCGCCGCGTGGCAGGCGGTGGAAGCGGCGATCCTGGATTGCAGTGAATCGATCGATATGGCCTGATTTTCGCGAGCGATACCATCGAGAATCTCGAACAGCAGCTTCTCCGTGTCGCCGCTCGCGATTCCTACGGGAGCGGCTTGAATCGCCACGCTGCGCGCGCCCATCAGATCCGCCTCGAAGCCGTTGGCGCGCAACTCCTCGGAGATCTGCTCGAATGTCGCCAGTTGCCTCGGATTCAGCTCGACGATGATCGGCATCAGCAGCCTCTGCCCGCCGATCTCTCCCACGCGCCGCGCTTGCAGGTGCTGCTCGAAAAGCACGCGCTCGTGCGCCACGTGCTGGTCGATGATCCACAGGCCTTCGCCGTTCACCGCGATGATGAAGCTCGCGTTCACTTGCCCCAGCGGCTTCAGGTCCGCGATCTCCTCGGCGCTCGGCAAAGTCCCCGGAACCGCTACCTCGGATTCGCCCGCAACGGTGCTCCCTGCCGCCGGCCCGAGCCCGAAATTCATCGCACCATCGGAGCCAAAGCCCAGGCGCTGCGCGAAGGGCCTCTCGGGTGCTCCGCTCAATTCGAATCCTTCAACGACGGCCGCGCTCGAAGCGAACGTATTCGGAATGTCAGCGCGCGGGGGCCCCGCAAGGGCGCCCGTGTCCGACGCCGGCGGGTAGCCTCGCAGGGCGTCCGTCGTGAACGTCGCAGCGCCGGCCGCGGCGGCACGTGCCGCCGGGAATCCCGGAATCGGCCGCGCCATCGAGAGCGCGTGGCGGATCGCGTCGCGCGTGAAATCGTGGATGAACTGCGGGTGCCGGAAGCGCACTTCGATCTTCGCCGGGTGCACGTTTACGTCGACTTCCTCATACGGCAGATCGAGAAACAGCAGCACGACCGGGAAGACTCCCGGCGGCGTGACGTTGCGGTACGCCTCTCCGATCGCGTGGAGCAACAGCCGGTCGCGCACCAGCCGCCGGTTCACGAAAATGTAGATGCCGTTGCGATTGGCGCGCTGCACCTCGGGGCGCGATGTGAATCCGCTCACGCGCAGCGTTGCCGCCTGCTCGCCGGTCTCGATTTCCGGCTCGGTGACGGCCCAGCGCACCGGGCCCTCGGTCGCCGGGATTTCCACCAGCTCGTCGAGCGCCTGCCGTCCGAAGACCTGATACACGCGATCCGAAAGCTTTTCCACCGGCGCGCAGTCCAGAATCACCTGCGAGGGCGTCTTCAGCAGAAACTGCACCTCGGGATGCGCCAGCGCGTAGTGCGTCACGAGCGAGGCGATGTGGCCCAGCTCGGTCGTCTCGGACTTGAGGAATTTCCGCCGTGCGGGCACGCTGTAGAAAATGTCGGCGACACTGATGGAGGAACCCGCTGGTGCGCCCGCGGGCTTCACGCCGACCAGTTTGCCGCCGGCGAATTCGACCCGGGTGCCCTGGTCCTCTTCCGCTGTGCGTGTTTCGAGCAGTAGCCGGGATACCGCCGCGATCGACGGCAGCGCCTCGCCGCGAAACCCCAGCGTCGCAATCGAGAGAAGGTCGTCGGCGGACTGCAGCTTCGATGTCGCGTGGCGCTCGAAGGCCAGCAGCGCGTCGTCGTGATTCATTCCGCTGCCGTCGTCGATCACGCGGATCATGCGCTTGCCGCCGGACTCGACTTCGATGCGAATCGAGCGCGCGCCCGCATCCAGCGCGTTTTCGAGCAGCTCCTTAACCACAGACGCCGGCCGCTCGATCACCTCGCCCGCGGCGATCTTGTTCGCGACGTTCTCCGGAAGTATGCGTATCCGCGACATAGGCCTTTTAGGGGGTCGGAGCTTTAGCTCCGACATTATCGCGCACTTCAAAGTGGGCTTCAGCCCCTGAGGACAAAGCGATGACAAGCGGGTCGAGCGGCAAACTCCCGCTGGCCGAACTCCAGGGCCAGTTTTCAGGTCGGGCGACTAACCGAGCCTCGACTGGATTCATGTGAATGTAGTTTCGCCGGGCCTCGAAGTCCCGTTCATTTCGGATCGTAGCTTCGTGGAATCCGGAAGCCCAAATCTGGATTCGACTCTCGCGTTGCCGATGAATTTCATGAGAGCTCCCACCCTTGATCAATTGCATCGCCTTCTCAAGTGAGGTTTCTCGACTGGGAGTGATGAGCAAATGAAGATGGTTGGGCATCACAACGAATTCATGTAGCAGGTAGGCTCCCTGCTGCCGATGGCGAGCCATACAATCGACGAGGATTTGAGCGTTCGCTGAGACCTGAAAGACGGCGCGGTTCTCCCAGGTCTTTGTCGTGACGAAGTATGTGCAGCCCGGAGATGTTCGATGTGTCAGCCGACCCATTTGTCCTCAGGGGCTAAAGCCCCCTCTCCCTCACAGCCCGTAATGTCGGAGCTGAAGCTCCGACCCCCTGGACTTCTGCTCGGCGATCTTATTGGCCACGTTTCCCGCAAATGCGCGTATCCGTGACATAAGCCTTCTAGGCGGTCAGTGCTTCAGTTCCCGCAGCACTATTCGAGCCATCGACCCTCATAGTTCTTGTCGATCAAGGACCATTTCCTCGTTTGGGGATCGAGATGTTCCGCACGCCACTTTCCCCCTTCATCCACACTCCACAACATTTGCGAATACGCGGGCGAAACCGGGCACCTCACACTGAGGCTCACGGCCCTGCCACCCTTGATCTGTCTCTCGTACGAAATCCTCCACTTGCCTCCACACTCACAAGCTGGCTGGTCCCTGTAGTAGCTGATTTGGATACTAAGTTCCTCCAACTGCTCCGGATCCACCGTTGAGGGCGACTCGGCCATCAAATCCTGCGCCTTGGCGGTCTTCGGGAATGCAATCACGTCGCGGAGCGACTTCTCGCCCGCAAGCAACATGGCGATGCGGTCGATGCCCAGCGCGATGCCGCCGTGCGGCGGCGTGCCATACGTCAGCGCATCCAGAAAGAATCCAAAGCGGTGCTTGCACTGCTCTTCGGTCAGCCCGAGCGCCTTGAACATCCTCGCCTGCACGTCCTGCCGGTGAATTCGAATGCTGCCCGAGCCAAGCTCGTTGCCGTTTAGCACCAGATCGTAGCCCTTCGACCGGCATTCCCACGGCGCCGTCTCGAGTTTCTCGATATCCTCTTCAATGATCCCGGTGAACGGATGTTGCGCGCTTACCCAGCGCTTGTCGCGCTCGCTCCATTCGAAAAGCGCGAAGCCGGTGATCCACAAAAATTCCCACTTGCTGCGGTCGATTAAATTCAGCTTGTCGCCGAGATACAGGCGGATCTGACCGGCCACGCCGAGCGATGTGTCGCTGTGCTCGACCTGCTCCTTCGCCGCCACGGCGACGATCAAATCCCCCGGCTTCGCCCCAATCGCGTCCACTAGCTTCTTCAGTCCGTCCGCGCCGACGTTCTTCTCGAGCGGCGATGACACGCCTTCTGCCGTCACTTTCACCGTGTAGACGCCCCGCGCGCCGGCCGACTTCGCGAATTCGGAGAGCTCATCCAGTTGCTTGCGCGACCACCCCGCCGCCCCGGGCGCGACAACAGCCTGCACGTTGCCTTCGAAATGAAGCGCCGCTCGCGCAGGCTCGAAGAACTGCGTGACGCCTTGCAGCTCCATCCCAAATCGCAGATCGGGCTTGTCCGAGCCGTACCGTCGCAGAGCTTCCTTGTACTCCATGTGGCGAAACGGCCGCTGCACCTTCACGCCGATGATCGCGCACACCCTCTCCATCACGCGCTCGATCGCGTCGAAAATATCCTCCTGGCGGGGAAAGGACATCTCCAAATCGAGCTGCGTGAATTCGAGCTGGCGGTCCGCGCGAAAGTCCTCGTCGCGGATGCACTTGCAGATCTGGAAGTAGCGGTCCATGCCGGAGATCATCAGGATTTGCTTGAAAATCTGCGGCGATTGCGGCAGCGCGTAGAATTGCCCGTGATGAATCCGGCTCGGCACCAGGCAATCGCGCGCGCCTTCGGGCGTCGACCGCGTCAGCAGCGGAGTTTCGATCTCGAAAAAGCCCAGCTCGTCAAGCGTCTTGCGAATTTCAAACACGATGCGATGCCTCAGCTCGATGTTGCTGTGGAGCTTCGGCCGCCGCAAGTCAAGGTACCGGTAGCGCAGCCGCGTTTCTTCGCTGGCCGTCACGTCGTCCTCGATCTGGAACGGCGGCGTCTTCGAATTGTTCAGAATGTGAAGGCGCGTGGCGACCACCTCCACTTCGCCCGTGGGAATGTCCGGATTCGGCTTTTGCCGCCGCAGGACGCGCCCTTCCACCGCGACCACGAACTCGGAGCGCAACTCCTCCGCCTTGGCGTGCGCCTCGGCGTGCTGCTCCTTGTTGAACACGATCTGCGCGATCCCCGCGCGGTCGCGGAGGTCGATGAAAATCAGCTGACCCAGATCGCGCCGCCGATGCACCCAGCCCATCAGCACGACGTCCTTTTCCGCGTCCGTCGCTCGCAGCGCCCCGCAGTAGTGCGTGCGTTTCAG
>DATJXJ010000078.1:0-14381 GCA_035500255.1 Verrucomicrobiia bacterium
CTATTCGGACATGTTCGCGGTGACGTCCGCTCCGGTGGGCACGAGCACCGGTACGGTGTACTACTGCGTCGACGCGACGAACGTGATTCGGCAGAGCAACGCCGCGATCACGGCGACGACGGCTGGCTGCCCGACCACGGCCAACCCGATCGGCAACTAGCAACCCCAACATCCGGGAGGAAGCTCATCGCTTCCTCCCAGGTGTGACCCCGCCCTCTCGATCCATCCGGCCTCTTCGTCACTCGTTCTCGCATCCCGTCCGTGATCTGTCCCGCGCACGAATGCAGATTCGGAATCACGACCGTTCACCACAGGAAACTGCGGCCCGCTTCGTCTGGCAGCAGGCCAGCGTGCGAGCTATAAACGGTACGGGGTTGATTGAGAAATGGCCATGGAATCTCTCGTCGAAACGCTTCCGGACGCTCAGCAGACATTGGAGAAGGGGCACCGGCCGGCGGGTGAGTCGAGCGCTGGGAAATCGCACGTTCGCCTTGCGGTTTGGGTGTTCGTGGCGTTTCAGTTTCTCTACATGTTTACCTCCACGGGCCGGGCGCGCACGGCTGATGAATACAACACTTTCTACACGATCGAGAGCTTAGTCCTGCACGGATCGACGGCCGTTCCGCAGGCCCTGCAGCTGCACAACTTCTACGGGCGGTTGGATCTTGCCGGAGACCCGCAGGCCGCGTATCCGCCGGGCCATGCTTTCCTTTCCACGCCGTGGTATGCGGTGGGCAATTACGTGCTTGCTCGATTGCCGGGAGTGCCTGCCGATGACACGGACCTCATCGTGGGCTTTGCGTCGTGCCTGAGCAGCGCCACCTTCGCGGCGCTGACGGTGGGCTTCTTTTTTCTTCTTCTCACGGGCATCGGAGTTTCGCCGAAGGCGTCTTTGTTGCCAACAGCGCTGGTCGGTGTGGCGACGCCGCTTTTCGGGTATTCGGGCTGGCTGTTTTCTGAACCGCTCTCCGCGGCAGTGCTGATGGCCGCAGCCTGGATTCTTTTCGGGCGTGGGGCCAACGCGACATCGCTACGAGCTGCTCTGGCCGCTGGCGCGCTTCTCGGTCTGTCGACCTGGATTCGTCCGACCAACGTTCTCGCGATTGCGATATTTGCGCTCGCGGTCTTGGTGCGCGACGGCAAGCCGGGCTTGCGCGCTGCAATCGCGCTGGGGGCAGCGTCAGCGGTGGGAGTCGTCGCGCTGCTCTTTCGCGATATGGCGCTGTTCGGCAATCCGTTCGATTTCGGATATCCGACGGAAGCGGGAGGCGTGAAGATCGGAAACACGTTCGACACGCCGCTGACGAAAGGCCTGTATGGTTTCTTGCTGTCGCCGGGCAAATCGGTCGTGCTCTATGCGCCGCCCGTGATTCTGGCGGCGGCGGGGCTGCGGCGGTTGTGGAAGCTCGAGCGGGGCGTGGCCACGGTCGCGACTCTGGTGCCGGTCGTGTACTTGATCTTCTTCGCTCGGTACTCGTCGTGGGAAGGAGGCTACTGCGTCGGGCCGCGGTATCTAGTTCCTTCGATCGCGCTTTTCTGCCTGGCGCTGGGGCCGATACTGGCCGGCGAAAAGAGCCGCGCACGATTGATCGCTTGGCTGCTCTTGGGAGTCGGTGGGATCGTGCAGTGCGTCACCCTGGCGACCAGCTTTCTGGAGGATCAGGCGCAGCGAGGGCGCTACTACGACGCGACCTGGCACTACAATCTGGGCTATTCGCTCGGCGGACAGGTCGATCTCTTCTTGAAGTACCTGCACGGCGGGCAGCCCGCGGTCTTGGGCCGTGGTTGGGACCGTTGGTTCGTCTTCCTGCACAATGGTGGTATCGCCACCGGAACGCTGGTATGTATGGGCGCGGTGATGCTGGCGGGGCTTGCAGTCGGTCTCGCCGGACTGGCGCGGAATATTCGCACCGCGAGCTAGTCCGCTCCGAATTCCAAGGTGAATGGCAAACTAGCACGCCGCTCGCTGCTTTTCTCGAGTTTCGTTTTCCTGCTACTCTTCTTCTCGATGATGCGCGGACTCCTTTGTGCGCTCGCAGTGGGCGCCCTGGCAGGCGCGGCGAATGACGTCGCCGCCGTGCGCAAGGCGTTGGAGAATCGCTATCACCACGCGCGGACGCTCAAAGCCGCATTCTTCGAGCGCTACAGCGACGGCAGCGGCGGAGTGGTCGCCGAATCGGGCACGGTGTTCTTCTCGCGGCCCGGCCGCATGCGTTGGGAATACGAAGCGCCGCAGGAGAAGCTGTTTCTGGTCGACGGGACCAATGCCTGGTTCTACGTCCCCGCAGACCACACGGCGAGCCGCGCAAAGATGAAGGAAAGCTCCGACTGGCGGACGCCGCTGGCGCTGCTGGCCGGCAAGGTCGAGCTCTCGCAGATGTGCCGCGACTTGAAGTTCGCCGAGCCGGGAAGCGCAGACGCGAAGCCGGTGACGGCCGGTGATTCCGTGCTGCGCTGCATCCCGCGCGACAACCCGCCCGGGGCCGAAGGCAACCTGCCGTATTTGTTGCTGGAGGTGGATTCGGAATCGCGGCTGGTCCGCGTGGTGATCCGGCAGACGGGCAATGCGGAGACGGAGTTTCGATTCGGCAATTGGGAGGAGAATCTGGCGATCCCGGAGGTGAAGTTCCATTTCCAGGCGCCGCCGGGGGTTGCCATCGTGGACGAAGAATCCCTCGCCGGTGAAGTCCGCTAGGTTTTACATCCCGCTCTCAGACGCCGGCGTTTCACTCCACTCGGGAACGAGGGGTTGCGCCGCTGGAATCGTCCGCACGGACTCAAACCGAGACTTCAGGCTGAGGAACTTGCTCTCGTAGAATCGCCACGATGCCGCGGCCAGGCCGTAACAGAGCGCGACCGAAGCTGCAAAGAGCAGAGACGCGCTGAGAGCCGGGGCGCTGGGAAATACGGTGCGGCTGAACAGGGCGGACCCCAACAGCGTGAACACGGGCACGTGAACGAGATAGAGGCAGTAGCTGATCTTCCCCGTGAACTTCAGAAAACCGGAACCCGGCAACGTCGGCGTCGTGACCGCAACACAGAGCAACCCGGCGAACGCAGCCGCGATCAACGCGTAGAAGCTGCAGTGGCCGGGCCTCAATCGCGCCACGATGAGCGCCGCCGGCAGCGCGGTCACAAAACTTGCCGCGCCCGCCACGCGGACGACGCGCTCCTGCGCGTCCGGTATCCAGAGCGCGAGGAACGCTCCAAGCCCCAATCCATCCAGCCGAGCCAGCGGGTTGGTGTAGGGATTTACGGGAGGAAACAATCCGCCGTTTTGTCCCGACCATCGGACGGCGACGGAGAATGCCAAGGCGGCGATCGAGAGCAGCTTCAGCGTTCGACGCGGCGCAAGCCAGACGATTACGGGCCAGACAAGATAGAACTGCTCTTCGACAGCCAGCGACCACGTGACCCGCAGCGTGACGAAGGCGCCCTGGGCGTTCGCGAACAGATTCTGGGCAAAGAACAGGTAGGACTGCCATGGATGCGACAGTCGGAATATCGGCCCGGTGAAACTCGGGTACACGATCGGCAGAATGGCGAAAGTGAAAACGAGCAGCAGATAGTAGAGCGGCCAGATTCGCAGCGCGCGGCGCGCGTAGAAATTCCAGAAGTAGTTTGGGCGGTCCTTGGTGTTCAAGAGCACGTCGGTGATCAAGAAGCCGGACAAGACGAAAAACAGATCCACGCCGAGGTAGCCGTTCGCGGAGATCGGCCTCAAATGAAGGGGACGAAAGATATCCCCCGCGTGGTAGAGCATCACGGCGAGAACCGCCACGCCGCGCAACACGTCGAGTTGCGGGATGTGTTTCGGAAGTCTCATCGAATATTACGAGCGTAGCACGCGGATGGCTGCGGTAATCGGCGCGCGCCGGAAGCGTTGCCTTGCGAGATACGAGCCCCGAGGCGCGAATGCGCATGAAATCGTCGTGTGTTTGCTCAGCCCTGAAGAAAAGAGGTTGTTTCGCGCAGGAAGAGATCGAGCTGGTCATGATGCAGCCAATGCCCCGCGTTCGGGACTTTGACGAGCCGGCAATTCTTCAGGGCGCTGCGGCGAGGATCGGCGTCGGGCACTTTCAGGAAGCTCTCCAACCCCCAGAACAGCAGCACCGGGCAGCTGATCTGGCCATAGACCTCGACTGAATCCTCGATTTGGTGGCCATACGGCGGGAACAGGCGGGCGTAGTTGTCGAATTTCCAGACGAGCGATCCGTCCGGCTCCCAGTTGGTGCCGTGCAGCGTGAGGTGCCGGGCTACCTCGTCCGACAGGTGCGGATTCGCTTCTTTCATGCGGGCGACGGCCGCAGCCAGGCTGGGATAGGTCTTCGGCTGGCGTTTCTCCACGTTGCGAACCGACTCGATCCAGTGGCGCATCCTCCCGGAAGCCGGGCCGTGAATCTTGCTCTCCGGGGGAACGCCCAACCCTTCGATCGAGATGGCCTTGCGCACACGGTCCGGGTAGACCCCGCAGTAGTGCAGCACGATCCCGCCGCCAAGCGAGTGGCCGATCAGGCGCAGCGGGAAATCGTCAATGATGTCGAGGAGCGCCGAGAGATCGAGCACGTGCTCGGCGATACTATAGGGAGCGCCAGGAGCCCACGCGCTGTTGCCGTGCCCGCGCAAGTCGAGCGCGTAGACGTGGTACTGCTCGCGCAGCGTTCGCGCCACCCAGTCCCAATTGCGAGCGTGATCGAGGCCGCCGTGCACGAGCACCAGCGCGGGCTTGCCGTCCTGGCCGTAGTCCCAGAATTGAAGTTTGAGGCGGTCGGAATAGAAGAAGTGCGAGATCGGCTCCACGATGTCCCCGTGAGATCGGTTCGCTTGAGACCCAGCGCGAATGTATCACAGTCGGTTTCCGGCCCTAATACAGCCTTTTCAGCGTTGTCACATCCTATTAATCAGCCGTTTTCGCGGCCTCAGCCAGCGCGGAGAGGGGTTATGCTAGGCTGTGCGAGGCTTGGGATAAGGGGAAGTTAATCGGGCGCGATGGCCGAATTCGTCTGCAAAGTCGGGGATACGTCCGGCCGGGTCTTCCAGCATGTGGAGACGGCCCAGTCCGAAGGTGAGGCGCGGCAGAAGATGGCCGACCGCGGACTCTACGTCTTCTCCGTCAACAAGCACCTCGATTTCCTGACCCAACTCAGCAAGGCGACAGGCGAGCAGAGCATCCGGCCACAGGACTTCCTCGTATTCAACCAGCAATTCAACACGCTGATCAAAGCCGGCCTGCCGATTCTGAAGGCGCTCGACCTGCTGGCTGAGCGCGCCGCGACGCCGCAGTTGCGCCCGATTCTGTCGGAGGTGCGGCAGCGGGTTCGCGACGGCGCGATGCTCTCCGAAGCGCTGTCGGCGCAAGGCTCGTTTCCGGCCGTGTATGTGACCGTGATCGCCGCGGGCGAACGCAGCGGGAACCTGACGGGAGTCCTGGAGCAGTACATCTCCTATTTGCGGGTCAGCACGGGTTTTCGCAGCGGCTTGATCACGGCGCTGATCTATCCATCGGTGCTCGTGGCGACGGCCGTGCTGGTGGTGACGTATGTGGTGACATACGCGATGCCGCGCTTCGCGGACCTCTATCGCGAGCTGAACGTGGCGCTGCCGCTTCCCACGCAAATCTTGCTGGCGATCGCGACGCCGTTGCGGACGTATTTTCTGGCGCTCGTCGGTGTTGTGGCGCTGGGCGCCTCCGTGATCTTTCTGTGGACTCGGTCGCAGGCGGGCGCGCTGGCCATCGATCGCCTCAAGCCGCGAATTCCCCTGTTGGGCGAAGTGTGGCTGAAAGCGCAGATCGCGCAGTTTTCGCGCACGCTCTCCACGCTGCTCGCAGGCGGCACGCCGCTGGTTCCGGCGCTGCACACCTCCGCGGCCGCGATCAGCAGCGCTCTGATTTCCACGTCCGTCGAATCCGCGGCCGACCGTGTGAAGGAAGGGAAATCGCTCCATCAGAGCCTTGCGGAGACGCAACTGGTTCCGCAGTTGGCGCTGGAAATGATCGAGGTCGGAGAGGCGTCGGGATCGCTTTCGGCGATGCTGACCAGCGTCGCCGAGTTCTACGAAGAGGAAGTCGGCATTCGCCTGCAACGCACGCTCACGTGGATTCCGATCGTGATTCTGGTCGTGATGGCCCTTGTGGTAGGCTTCATTCTCATAGCCCTCTATCTGCCGATGTTCTCTCTTCAGGTCGGAAGCCCGGGGGGATAGGACCGCATGGCTACAGTCACGAACGCAGCAGTGCCGCCGGATGACTCGGTCGAGCGCGAGCAGGCGCGCCGCCTGGCCGAACGCTACCGCTGTCCCTTCATCGATTTGCGGGAGCAGCGCATCGACCCGGAGCTTTTCCGCAGCATTCCGGCGGAGATGATGTTCCGCTACAACTTCGTTCCGCTGGAGGCGCGCGATTCGACGCTGGTGATCGCGCTGGCGGACCCGAGCCAGCTGCATCTGACCGATGAACTGGCGCTCCTGCTGGGCAAACGATTGCAGATCAAGGTCGCGACGGCTTCGCAGATCGGGGATTTGCTGAAGCGCACGGAGCAGTCGCAGCGCGTGCTCGATCAGGCGACCGAAGGCTTCACGCTGCAAGTCGTCACCGAGGAAGAGGAGAGCGACGAGAACATCTCGATGGAGAAGCTCACGCGCGGCGACACCGGCGTGAGCCCGGTCGTCCGGCTGGTCGATACGGTGATTTTCACGGCTCTCGAGCGGCGGGCGAGCGACATCCACATCGAAACGCGCAACTCCGAAGTCGTGGTGAAGTACCGCATCGATGGCGTCCTGCAATACGCCATGAAGCCGCTCGACAAGGACTGGCACGCCACGATTCTTTCGCGCATCAAGGTGATGAGCGAGCTCGACATCGCCGAGCGGCGCGTGCCGCAGGACGGCCGCTTTCGCGTTCGATATCGCGGGCGCGACGTCGATTTCCGCGTATCGATCATGCCGTCGGTGCACGGCGAAGACGCCGTGCTGCGCGTCCTCGACAAGGAAACGCTGAGCGAGAAGTTCCGCACGCTGACGCTCGACGTGGTCGGCTTCGACGCCGAGGAGGTGGCGCGCTTCCGCCGCTACATCCACGAGCCGTACGGGATGGTGCTCGTCACCGGCCCGACCGGCTCCGGCAAGACGACTACTCTTTACGCCGCGATCAACGAGATCAAGAACGACGAAGACAAGATCATCACCATCGAGGATCCCGTCGAGTATCAGGTCCGCGGCATCACCCAGATTCCGGTGAACGAAAAGAAGGGGCTGACCTTCGCGCGCGGGCTGCGCTCGATCCTGCGGCACGATCCGGACAAGATCATGGTCGGGGAAATCCGCGATCAGGAGACGGCCCAGATCGCCATCAATTCGGCGCTGACCGGCCATCTCGTATTCACGACCGTCCACGCCAACAACGTGACGGACGTGATCGGACGCTTCATCAACATGGGCGTCGAACCGTACAATTTCGTGTCGGCGCTGAATTGCATCCTGGCGCAGCGGCTGGTGCGCGTGATCTGCGAGAGTTGCAAGAGGCGCGTGACGTACGCGCCGGACGTGTTGAAGGAATCCGGCTTGGACGGTCCCGAATGGGCCGGGTTCCAATTCAGCGAAGGCGCCGGATGTCTGGAATGCTCCGGCACGGGCTACCGCGGCCGGACGGCGATCGCGGAATTGCTCGACCTTTCCGACCGCATCCGTGAAATGATCATTGACCGGCGGCCGACCTCGGAAATCAAGCGGGCCGCGCGCGAAGGCGGCATGATGTTTCTGCGCGAATCGGGGCTTCGCAAGGTTCGCGCCGGGATGACGACACTCCGCGAGATCAACAAGGTGACGTTCATTGAGTAGCCTGGCGAGCCAGAGCAGCCTTTCCAACAGCTTCTTTCAGATCGGGCTGGTCCAGCGATTCGAGCGCTGGCTCGGCGCGATGCCGCATCCCGCTGTCGTGCTGGAAATCGCCGCGCCTCACGTGGCGGTGGCCCGGTGGAGCGGCAAGAGCGGGCATCTGGACGGCGTCGCAGTGGAATCGCTGCCGGCCGGCGCGGTGATGCCTTCGCCGGTGGAGACGAATATCACGCAGCCGGACGCGGTACGAGCAGCCCTGCGGCGAATCCTGGGGCGCGTGGACGCGGGAAGCGCGCCGATTGCGCTGCTCCTGCCCGATCCGGTGGTGCGCGTGTTCATTCTGCCGTTCGACATGCTTCCGCGCCGCGCGACCGACGCTCTCCCGCTGCTCAAGTGGCGGCTGAAGAAGAGTGTGCCGTTCGACGTCGATGAGACCGTCGTGTCGTGGATGCGCCAGACCGGCCGGGACGGTGGCCTGGAGGTAGTGACAGCAGTGGCGCGCCGGCCGATTGTGCGGGAGTACGAGGCATTGATTGAGCCGTTGGGTGCGCGCGCGGGTGTCGTGTTGAGTTCCACGCTGGCGTCCCTGCCTTTGCTCGAGGAGCGGGGCGCGACGCTGCTGGTCCGGCTTTGCGGACGAATCCTCACGACGGTGATCGTTCTCGGCGGGAACCTATGCGTGTATCGTTCGACAGAATTGCGTGGCGATGCCGCGGCGCTGGAGCCGAAGGCGATGCTGGACGAGGTCTTTCCCGCGGTCGCCTACTATCAGGACTCGTGGGGCGCCACGGTGGACCGGGCGCGGTTGAGCGGATTCGGCGCGCGCGAAGGGGATTTCGGCCGGGCACTGGCGGGCGAACTCGACATTCCGGTCGGCATGATCGCGGAGGCGGAAGGAGCGCAATCGCTCGACGCAGCGGCCCGCGATCTGGCGCCGCACGGCCTCGACGCCCTGGCCGGCTGGATGCTGAACGGGAGACCTTAGCACGGCCTTACGCGCCAATGAAACTTCGACTCAATCTCGCGACGTCGCCGCAGGCGAACAACCGGCCGTTTCTGGCCGGCGCGGTGCTTGTGGGCGCGCTCGGACTGATCGCGTTCGCAGTTCTCTCCCACGCGGCGTACTCCTCCTGGCACTCAAGCCGCGAGCTGCGGGCGGACATCGGCCGGTGGGAGGATCAAATCGCGCTGGATCAGCAGCGCCGGCAAGGGCTGGAGACATACTTTCGCAGCCCGGGTGCGCAGCAGGTGCTGGACCGCTCCGCGTTTCTGAATTCGTTGATCGACGAGCGCAGCTTCCCCTGGACGAAGATCTTCATGGACCTCGAAAAGACGCTGCCGGCCGGCGTGCGCGTTGTGAGTATTTCGCCGAAGCTGGTGAACGGGCGCGCCGAAGTGACTCTCGCAATCGGCGCCCAAACGGACGCGAGCAAGATTCAGTTTCTCGAAGCGATCGAGAAATCCAGCGTGTTTTCCGGCATGGTTGTGAAGGATGAGAAGCGGGCCGAGCAGCCGGGGCCGGGCGACAAGATCGTGCTCAACCTGACGGTTTGGTATTCGACCACATGATCTCAGCGGGCGCATGGCAGCCGTGGAAGCTGTGGACGAGCGGGGCGCTCGGCGTGCTCCTTCTCGCCGACATCGCGCTCGCGATCTTTCTGTGGATGGGTGTGCGCCAGGATCCCGCGCAGCTGCAGGCGGAACGCGACCGCCTTGCGGTTCAGGCGCGGCTGCTCCGGGCCGACGTGGAACGGGGCGAAAAGATTCGCGCCTCTATGCCTCAGGCGGGCAGCCAGTGCGACGCGTTCTACCACCAGTCGTTTCTTGACGCGGCGACCGGGTATTCCAAGATCGAAGCGGATCTAGGCGCGATCGCCGCGCAGTCGGGAGTGCGAACCTCGGGCTTCAGTTTCAAGCGCGTCGAGATCAAGGACCGCGGTGTGACGCAAATTTCGATCAACACAAGCGTCGACGCCGAATATCCGGCCGTGGTCCGGTTCGTCAACGGCCTGGAGAACTCGAAGAATTTCTATCTGCTGGACGGGTTGCGGCTGGAGACGGCTCCGACGGGCGGCATCAAGCTCGATCTCGACTTGCATACCTTTTTCAGGACCTGACGAATGAAAGGGCGCAGGGATCTTTACGTTCTCGCAGGGCTGGTGGTCCTGCTGGCGGCCGCGGGATACTATTTTTTCACCAGCCACAGCGGCGGTCCGGTAATCCCCGGCGTGCTGGCGGCGGATACGAAGTTCCAGCCGCTGAACGTGCAGGAGCCCGCCCTGCGATTGGATCTGCTCGACAAGATACACAGGATGGTATACGACGGTTCGCATAGGAATATCTTCGTTGCAGAGCCGCCGCCGATTCCGAAGGAAGGCCCGGCGGGTCCGGCCGCGCGCCCGGTGATCGGGCCGAAATTCGTGCCCCCCGCGCCGCTCGTCGTTCCGGTGGAGTTCTTCGGATACGCCACTCCCGCGCGCGGCGGGCGCCGCGCCGCCTTCTTCACGAGCGGCGACGATGTTCTGATCGTCTCCGAGGGAGATACGCTGCTCGGCCGTTTTCGCGTCGATCGCGTCAACAACGACACCGTGGACGTCGAAGAAATCTCCAGCGGCCGCCACACGACACTACGCATGGTGCAGCCGCCGGATCAGGCGCAGGGGCTGAATCCGTGACCGCCGCGCATCGAATTCGATCGCGCCAGCGGAGCGGCGAAGCCGGCTACACGTACCTGATGGTCCTCTTTCTGATGATGGTGATGATCGCCGGCTCGCAGGTCGTTCTGCGCAATCTTGCGACGGAGGGCCGGCGCATACGGGAAGAGGAAATGATCTGGCGCGGCGAGCAGTTCACGCGGGCCGTGCGCCTCTACTACCGCAAGACCGGCCACTTTCCGCAGACCGTCGAAGATCTGCAGAAGGGCCTGCCCGATCTGCACTTCCTTCGCGCTTCCGCATACAACGACCCGATGAACAAGAGCGACGGCTCGTGGCGCTTTATCTACGTCAACTCGGCGGGGCAGATCATCGGCAGTGTTCGCTACGCGTCGTTGCAAGAGATGGCTCTGATGGATTTGAACGGCGGAAAGCTGCCCACCGCGGTGGGATCGGGAGCAGCAAGTTCTTCGGACCAGACCTCTTCCCCCGGCGCGAGCAATCAGCCTTCGAGTTCGCAGCAGGGGGCGTCCTCCGATCAGCAGCCGGGCCAGACGCAGCAGCAGGGGACGAATCCGTTTGCGCCTCCCGGCGGTGGCGCGAGCAACGGGCTGCAGAGCCCGCCTTCCAATCCGTTCGCGACTCCGGGCCAATCGCTGGGAACTCCCGTCCAATCGAAACCCACGGGGCCGGTTGACGGACCTGTCTTGGGAGGGTTCGTCATCGGCGTCGGCGGAGGCCACAATTACGACCGCCCTTCGGTGAGGGTGTACAAGGGCGGAAAGACATACCAGGAGTGGGAATTCATCTGGAATCCGCTCGAGGAACAGGCGCGCGCGCTTCAGAACGGCCTCAATCCGCAAGGCCAGCAACCCGGCTTAGGCCTGCCGATCGCGAATCCAATGGGAGGCAGCGCGCCCGTCGCGCCGGCACCCGTCAATCCTCCTCCGGGTGCTCAGCCGAGCCCGCTGCAGCAAGGTCCCGACCAGCCGCTGACGCAGTGAGGCACCGCAATGGCCTTTAGCGCCGAGCCCGAACCCGCTCCCGAATCCGGAAGCGGTATGCGCCTTTACTGGATCGGCTCCGCAATCGCGCTGTGCATCGGCCTGGCATACGTTGGATGGATCTTCTATTCCCGCTGGCACGCGGACCAGGAGATCGAGCAGCGCATCGCGGCTCAAAAACGCGCACAGGCGGAACAAGCCTTTGAGGGCATGGGCGGAAGTCGATTCGACATTCTCGCGTTCTATGCGAGCCCGGGCATCGTCCATCGGGGCGACGCCGCGACTCTTTGCTACAGCGTCTCCAACGCGAAATCCGTCGCGCTCGAGCCGAAATCGGCCGATCCGGTTTGGCCGTCGCAGGAACGGTGCGTAGACGTCACACCGTCCAGGACCACTACGTACACGCTGACCGCGACCGACGCGGGCGGGCACACGAAGTCAGCGACGCTGGTCGTGGAGGTCCGCTAGGCCTTCACGGAGTCTTCGGTTCCCACAGTTCGAAGCGATTGCCCTCCGGATCCATCGCCCAGCCAAACTTGCCGTACGGTTCATCCTCGACTTTCGGATCCACGGTTGCGCCGTCGGCCTTCAGCTTGGCCAGCACGCGTTCGAGATTCGTCACGCGGTAGTTGATCATGAACGGCGCCTGGCTTGGGTCGAAGTACTTCGTGTTTTGCGGGAAAATGGAATAGGCGGTTGAGCCGAGCTGTTTCGGATCGTCCTTCTCCCGCCATTCGAACGAGGAGTACATCGGCGCGGCATCGGAATTGCCCGCGGCTTGAAAGCCGATGCCCAGGTGTTGGCGGTACCAGTCCGCCAGCTTCCTCGGATCGCGCGCCTTGAAGAACACGCCGCCGATGCCGGTGACGCGAGCGTCATCGTTGCCCGCGGCGGAAGCGCGCGCCGCTTCGATCGCCATCCCCACGGCAAAGCTGAAAGCCATCGCAAAAAATACCCACACTCCGGTTCGCATGTTGCCTCCTTTGGCGTGGCGAATCCCGACGAAATAGGGGTACGACACTACCTGTCTGGGGAGTCCATTGCAAACCTCCGCGCGCCGGTGCAAAATGGGCTCAGCGGTTCAGGAGAGGCACCCGACCATGGCCGTGGAACTCGCAAGAGGCGTGACACTCGAGAAGCCGGGCGAAGACGAGAACTTCCTGAAGGACGAGGGCATCCTTTTCACCTCGCTCGACAAGGTGGTCAACTGGGCGCGCCGCAGCTCGATTTGGCCAATGTCGTTCGGACTGGCCTGCTGCGCGATCGAGATGATGTCGATGGCCGCCTCCCGCTACGATATTTCGCGCTTCGGCGCGGAGGTTTTCCGCGGCTCTCCCCGCCAGTCGGACATGATGATCATCGCGGGCCGCGTATCGCAGAAGATGGCGCCGGTGATCAAGCAGCTCTACGCGCAGATGCCCGAGCCGAAGTGGGCGATCTCAATGGGCGCGTGCGCCACGTCCGGCGGCGTGTTCAACAACTACGCCGTAGTGCAGGGCGTCAATCAGGTGATTCCGATCGACGTCTACGTGCCCGGCTGCCCGCCGCGGCCCGAAGCGCTGCTGTATGCGGTGTTCCAGATTCAGAAGAAGATCGACAATTCCCGCGGCACTTTCTTGAAGTCACTCAACCTCAGCAAAAGCTAGTCCGCAGATTACCGGGTGACGGTGGCGGTCCCGCCGTCGAATTCCACCACGCTGCCCGGCGCAAACTGCTCGCGCCGCACGTAACCCATCCCAATGGACGTTCCAGCCTCGATCGATAGCGCCGAGCTTGTAACGTAGCCGACCTCCGCCCCGCCGTCGCGCAGCTTTGTGCCGGGAGCGGGTGGTGCGGCAGTCGAGAACTTGAGCAGCACGCGTTTGCGGTTCACCTGCCCACGCGACCGCACGCGCTCGACGATTTCCTGTCCGGTGTAGCAGCCCTTGTTGAAGCTGATGTGGGTGGTCTCGACGGCCGCCTCGTGCGGGATTTGCGCGTCGTTGAAATCGGCAGGGAACCACGGCACGCCCGCTTCGAGGCGCAAGGCGTTGAGGGCCGCCATGCCGATCGGCTCGCCGCCTTCCGCGCGAACGGCTTCCAGAAGTTTCTCCCATTCCGCCGCCAGGATCTCCCGAGGCGCGAGCAATTGCGCTCCGGGCTGCCCGAAGTGAGAACGCCGCAGCCAATAACAGGGAACGCCATCGATCACCGATTCGAGCACAGACATTTCGGGAAGCGCGCTGAGAGCGACCCTCTCCACATCGGCCACAATCTCCATCGCGCGCGGGCCTTCCACAGCCATGCTGCCCATCCGGTGGGTCTGATCCTCGATCTGCACCTGCGAGCCGATGACGTATTTCTTCAGCGTCGCGACGGTGCGCTCACGCAGCGAAGCGTGCGAGAGCACCAGCAATTTCTCGGGCAGCGCGTAGACTTCCAGCTCGGCCAGAATGTGCCCCTGAGGATTCAGCAGCAGCGCCAGCACGCCGCGGCCATCTTCGAGAGCCTGAATGTTGTTCGACGAGATCGCATGCAGGTACTTCACGCGATCGCGGCCGGTAAGCACGAGGATGGCGTGCCAGCTCGTGTCGAACAGCGCGACGGTCTGCTTCCCGGCGCGATATTCCCGGTCGAAATCCGAGAATCGTTCGGGCAACGTGCAGCCGTTGTATTCCGCGAGCTGCGCGCCCGCCGCGCGATGCTGGTCAAGCAACGGAGTGGTCATGGAATCGGTCTGCAAGCGCACATCTTAACAGATGCCCGCCTGCCCCTTGAGGGTGCATGCGTCGGCACGAGTGTGGCTTCGTCCGTCGCGCCGACGCGGCGTGCTATATTTTTCTTTGACCATGTCGTTGGGAATCTACATCCAGGTGCCGTTCTGCCAGACGAAGTGCACCTACTGCAATTT
>DATJXJ010000079.1:0-125664 GCA_035500255.1 Verrucomicrobiia bacterium
GCAGCGGGGTTTTTAGGCGCTTCGGTTGGTGGCTGGTACTTGGGCACTTGTCCTGTCGATTCGAGCATGACCTGGTAGGCAAGCTGATTCGGGTCGCGGGGTCGCTTCTTTGACCGCTCAGGCATAGGCAAAAGGTAGCACCGTGGCAAGAAAGGCGTCAACGTGAAAGAAATTCAAACTGACCCAGTACCCCGGCTCGGCGGGACACACTTCGATACACGCCTATTCCAAAATTCGGATAGTTGCGCGCAAAACTGCGACCGCGCGAGCAAGCTCCGCGCGCACGCTCCCTTGCACTTGATACGCACGCCATTTCGATAATGTTCACAACAACTCATTTCGAGACACGGAATGAATTTCCCGCGGCATGAGAGCAAATCTTGCTCAGACCAATTTGGTTGGCGACGCTTTGACACGTGAAAATATTTCCTGGAAACAAATTTGTCGAAACGCGGCTCACGTTTGCTTTCCTCCCGAACGGCATCACGTCTAATCGCGTGCAAGGGGCAAATCTGATCCTAGGAGGAAACACCGATGTCACGCCGTGGATTCAACGCAGTCGCGCCAATCCTGGTCGCGCTGGTGCTGGCGATGCCGCTGGCGGCGCGCGCCGTTGCCGGAAACAATTCAAAGCCGACGTCCACGAGCATGGACGTGCTTACGACCGTCACGCTTGGCGGCGCCCAGATCAAGCCGGGAACCTATACGGTGACGGCGGACGATTCCACCGTCACGCTCGCGCAAGGCAGCAAGGTGCTCGCGAAGGCGTCCATCCAGTGGAAGGACGAAGCGAGCAAGGCGAAGTCCTCGAACATCGTCACGGCCGGCGATCGCGTGACGGAGATTCACTTCAACGGCAAGATGCGGTACGTCTCGATCGCGGAGTAGCAGTTCGACGGTTTCGCGGGAACGCGATCAGGCGTTCCCGCGGAGCTCCCGCAGGAAAGTTTCGGCTGAAGGCTCTGCTGGGACTTTAACGCACGGAACGGTCGCGGCGGACAGCCTCGTCGATCAGCGCGTCGAGTTCGCCGCGAGTCAGCGTGACGCACTCGGTGGCGCCGGCGGCCCCGCTGGCGATGTCATCCAAAGCGGGCGAGGCCACAGGCTGCGCCCCCGCGGCGTAACGAGCGCGCGCCGCCACCAGTTTTTCGACGTCCCCTCCCGACAACAAAACCTGTTTGCCGAGAAGTTCGGTGACGAGGGATACGCGCGCGAAGTGCTCCGTGGTCTCCATGCGGAGAAACGCGGTGAGGAGATCGGCGCCGTAGGTCACGACTCCGTGATTCGCCATGAGGATCGACTCGTGGCCGCGCACCAGCGGCTCGAGCGCCGCCGCCAGTTCCGGCGTGCCCGGTGTGCCGTAGCGCGCGACCGGAATGCTGCCGAGTCCGATCACGAGCTCGCAGAGGATGGGCTTATCGAGCGCCATCCCGGAGGCGGCGAAGCCGGTGGCCGTCGGCGGATGCGCGTGGCAAATCGCGTTGACGTCCGGGCGCAGCCGGTAGATCAGCAGGTGCATTCCGAGCTCGGAGGAAGGCTTGCGCGTGCCGCCCACTCTGCGACCGTCGAGATCGATGATGACGAGATCGTCCGGCGTCATCATTCCCTTGCTCATGCAGGTGGGGCTCATGAGGATGCGGTCCGCGCCCAGGCGTACGGAGACGTTGCCGTCCGTGGCGGCGACGAACCCGCGGTCGTGAATCCACCGGCCCACGGTACAGATATCGATGCGGTGTTGGGCTTCGGTCTTTACGGCCCCATGGGAAATCGAGTCCGGCTGCACAGGCACCTCCGCGGCTGCTGAGGCGGCGTAGTTTACGCGTAAAAGCCGCGCAATTTCAAGGCTCGTGCGACGCGGTCGATGGCCACGATGTAGGCGGCGATGCGATTGTTGACGCGGTGCGTTTCGGCGTAACGAACCACCTCGTCGAAGGCGTGCTCCATCACGTCCTGCAAGTGCTCGTTCACTTCGCGTTCGCGCCAGAAGAATCCCTGGCGGTCCTGCACCCATTCGAGATAGCTGACGGTGACGCCGCCCGCGTTTCCGAGAATATCGGGAATGATGAAGATTCCCTTTTTCTCGATGATCGCGTCGGCGTGCGATGTCGTCGGTCCGTTCGCGCCCTCGCACAGGATCCGGCAATTGACGCGGTGCGCGTTTTGCGACGTGATCTGATTCTCCGTCGCGGCGGGAACGAGAATGTCGCACGGGCGGAAGAGGATGTCCTGCGAGGTTACTCTGTCTCCGCCGCCGGGGAATTCCGGCAAAGGCTTCCGCTGCACGGCGACCCAGTGGTAAAGCTGGGGAATGTCGAGACCGTTCTCGTTGTAAAGACCGCCGTTCACGTCCGCCGCGCCTGTAATTTTGTAGCCAGCCTCGTGCATCAGTCGCGAAGCTTCCGAGCCGACGTTGCCGAAACCCTGCACGATGACGCGGCAGTTCTCCCGCTTCATGCCGAGTTTTTCGGCGGCCTTGTTGCAGCAGAGCATGAGCCCGCGGCCGGTGGCTTCCTTGCGTCCCTGCGAACCGCCCAGGTCGAGCGGCTTGCCCGTGACGACGGCGGTGGTGGCCTGGCGCACGTGCATCGAGTAGGTGTCCATCACCCAGGCCATGATCTGGTCGTTCGTGCCGATATCAGGCGCGGGAATATCGCGCTCGGGGCCGAGCCAATCGGAAAGCGACGCGGTGTAGCGCCGCGTGACGCGCTCCAATTCGGTTTTCGAGAGCTTTTGCGGATTGCAGATCACGCCGCCTTTGGCGCCGCCGAAGGGAATGTTGACGACCGCGCATTTCCACGTCATCCACGCGGCGAGGGCGCGCACTTCGTCCAGCGAAACATCGGGTGAAAAGCGGATGCCGCCTTTCCCGGGCCCGCGCACCGTCGAATGAAGCACGCGATAGCCTGTGAAAACGGCGATCTGGCCGGTATCGAGCGAAACAGGAATGTAGACGGTGATCTCCCGCTCGGGATACTTCATGTAGCGGTACAGACCCTGCTCCAGCCCGAGGATCTCGGCGGCGGTTTCGAAACGGGCTTCCGCGGATTCGTAGACGTTAAGCTCTTCCTGCACGGCTACTGTCATGGCATTTCCCCCGCCCGTATTCTACCGGACGCAAGAGAGCCGAACGCAATCGCCTTCATGATTCAGCGTCTCTTAAGCCACAAGGCTAAGCCGAGGATGCCGCCCGCAATCAGCGAGGCGGCAAGGTAGGGCCGGACGAACGGAAGATACGCCCAGACGATCAGGAACAAGCCGATCGAGATAAATCCTCCGACCGTGCTCTCCGTGACGACGAGAGAACTCATCTCGGCGATCGGGTCCCGATGGTGTGAATGTTGGGTGCCTGCCTGCGTGAACGGAGAGGAGACGAAGCGCGTCATTTGTCCCTCCTTTGCAGATCGTGGCCGGTCATTTCCGGAGGCTTTTCCGAGCCTAGCACTCCCAGCAGAGTGGGCGCAACATCGCGCAGCGAGCCGCCAGGCTGCAATCGCGTGCGCCCATCTTCGGTGATGAGGATGAACGGCACGGGATTGGTGGTGTGGTAGGTGTGGGGTCCGCCGGTGACGGGATCGATCATGGTTTCGGCGTTGCCGTGGTCGGCGGTGATGATCCACGCTCCGCCGCGCGGACGCAGCGCCTGAAAAATCCTGCCGAGGCAGGCGTCCACGGTTTCGACGGCCTTGATCGCAGCCTCGAGCTTTCCCGAATGCCCGACCATGTCCGCATTGGCGAAGTTCATGATGATGGCGTCGAAGTCGCCTTTCTCGATGGCGTGGACCACGGCGTCGGTGATGCCCGCCGCGGACATTTCGGGTTTGAGGTCGTACGTAGGGACTTTCGGCGAAGGCACCAGAATGCGCTCTTCGCCGGCAAAAGGTTTCTCGACGCCACCGTTGAAGAAGTAGGTGACGTGCGCATACTTCTCGGTTTCGGCGCAGCGAAGGTTCTTATACTGCAAGTCGGCGAAAACGTTGGCGAGGATGTGCTCCAACTTTTCGGGCGCGAGAATGTAGCGCAGCCACGGCCAGGTCTTCTCGTACTGCGTCATCGCGACGTAGACGAGGTTTTTCGGACGCGCGGGATCGGCGAATCCCTTGAAATCGGGCTCGATCAGAGCCTTCGTGATCTGCCGGGCGCGATCGGCGCGGAAATTGTAGAAGATAATCGCATCGTCGTCGCGGATCAGGCCGCGCGGCACGGCGGGCTTGCCGGGAGCGGGCTGCGTGGTGACCACGGCGGGCACGACAAACTCGTCCGTTACGCCTTTTTCATAGCTCGCGCGGATCGCGGCGATCGGATCTGCGAATTTCGCTTCGGCGTCGCCGTGAACCATCGCGCGGTACGCCTTCTCGACTCGCTCCCAGCGATTATCGCGGTCCATGGCGTAGTAGCGGCCGATGACGGTGGCAATCTGCCCGACGCCGAATTCGCGCATCTTCTGTTCGAGCTGGCGAAGGTAATCGATGCCGCTTTCGGGCGGTGTGTCGCGGCCGTCGGTGAAGCAGTGGACGAAGACTTTTTCGACTTTGTTCTCGCGCGCCATGCGCAGCAGCGCGAAGAGGTGTTCGATGTGCGAGTGGACACCTCCGTCGCTGAGCAAGCCCATCAGATGGAGCTGGCGCGTGCGGGCGCGCTCCATGGCTTCGAGCAGCAGCGGCTGGCGGAAGAACTGGCCGCTGGAGATCAACTGATCGACGCGCGTGATGTCCATCTGAACGATGCGGCCTGCGCCCATGTTGAGATGGCCCACTTCGCTATTGCCCATTTGCCCTTCGGGGAGGCCGACGTACGGACCCGAAGTGTGAATCAGCGTGTTCGGGAAATCCTTGAGAAGGCGATCGTAGTTGGGCTTGCGCGCAAGCGCGATGGCGTTGCCTTTCGTCTCGGCGCGGTAGCCCCAGCCGTCGAGAACGGTGAGGACAATGGGCTTGGGTCGCTTGCTCATGGGCAGGGGAAAACCACGATCCCAGGGAAAATGCAAAATCCGAGAAATTGGCGATTAGAAAGGCGCGCCCTCGTTTGTTTTGAACGAGATACGACCGATTCTAATAACGGAAATTGGCGATTAGAATCTTGTAGACGAGCGAGCGATGAAGTGGCATTCGAGCGACCGCGAGTTCCGGCCGAGCCCATCTTGCCCTCCCTTCGAAGGTTTCGAAATTCCAAGTATTCGATCATCACAAATTACGTTAGCACGAGAGGGAGGCGATGCAAGGGAGTTGTTGGTGTAAACCGCCGACAAGCAGGGACACAAGAAGCACGAGGGCAAGAATCGACCGAATGGTAGTGTTTCGATTGCCGATTCGCTATCGTGTGGCGACTCGGCGTGCCGTGAGAGTCTCGTCCGAGGTGGATTGCAGAGGCATGCACAGGCATCCTTCGGCGCCGCTCAGGACGAGAGAGTGGCTGGGCCACAGAGACGGGTGACAGGATTCTATGGAGACGAACATTCGCGTTGATGCGTGGATGCCGCCGGAGATGGCGGAACGGGCGGAGAGCGTGGGCGTAGGAAAAGCGCGCCTCGATTGGCCGACCATGCTGGCGCTGGCCGTCCTTGCAGGAGCGTTTATCGCGCTGGGAGCGGTCTTCGCGACCGTGGCGATGGCGTCGCCGCTTCCCTACGCCGTGAACCGGCTGCTCGGAGGAGCGACCTTCTGCCTGGGGTTGATTCTCGTGGTCGTGGCGGGAGCCGAACTTTTCACCGGGAACAACCTGATCGCGATGGCGTGGGCCGGCGGGAAAGTCTCCACCGCGCAGCTCTTGCGAAACTGGGCGATCGTCTACGCCGGAAATTTCATCGGCGCGGCGGCTACGGCCGCGATCGTCTTTCTCGGGCAGCAATATACATTCGGCGCGGGAGCGGTGGGAAAGACGGCACTCGCGATCGCGCAGACGAAGTGCAGTCTTGGGTTTGTGCAGGGCGTGGCGCTGGGGATTTTGTGCAACGCGCTGGTCTGCCTAGCGGTGTGGCTGTGCTACAGCGCGCGGACGACGACGGACAAGATTCTTTCGATCCTCTTTCCGATCAGCGCATTCGTCGCCTGCGGATTCGAGCATAGCGTGGCGAATATGTACTTCATCCCGACGGGCTTAACGATCAAGACGTTCGCGCGGCCTGAATTCTGGAGTCTGATTCACGACTCGGCATCGTCGTACGCAGCGATTACGTGGATCGGAATGCTGCGAAATCTGGCGGCGGTCACGTTGGGGAACATCTTTGGCGGCTCGGTGATGGTGGGATTGGTCTATTGGTTCATCTACCTGCGGAAAAAGAGACAGCCGGACTCTCACGACGCGGCGTAGCGCACGCGCGGCGGCCCGCGAAACGCGGAATGCCTTCTTGCGGGCAGGCACGACGACAGCGAAATGCAGTTCCGTTCCCGCAGCAGAAACGACGCGCCGCCTGCTAGCGGCGCGGCTCGCTCGACGGCGGCACGATGCCCTTCAGGCGCAGGTAGACGGCCATCGCGCCGTAGCACTCCATGTCGTGCGCGACATTGCCGGCGAGCGAGGCGAGGCGCGTGGTCGGCCCGCGGAAGCTTTGGACGGTATCGTTCGCGTTCGCGTCCGTGAGGCCGGCGTAGGCCGCATCGCAAGTGTCGAAGGAATCCTTGAGCGCGGCGACGAGATCGGCTTTGGCGGTCTTCGATCCGGCGTTGGGGGTCTTGGCCGTTCCGGTGAGACGCGAACATCCGCCGGTTTGCGCGTCGGCGACGTGGGCGATCCAGCCGCCGAAGCTGCGCTGTTCCGGCGTTGGTTTGAAGTCGTAGGCGTCGTCCGGCATTTTGTCGGCCGCGCGCAGAAGGTTGTTTTTGGCGACGTTGTACATCTGGCGAATCGCATCGGCGTTGCTGGGCGCCGACGCGGGAGCGGGCGCTTGCGCGAAAAGCGGTGCGGTGAAGAATGCGATCATTGCTGCCAGGATGGCGATGCGGCGGTTCATTGTGATCTCTCCTTGGTCGTCTTGCTCCAGCGGATTATAGACCCGAGTCGAGCGCAGAGAGTAGCCGCGAAGCGAGCGTCAGCGGCTCCAGGCGAGGCCGCGGCCCAGAACGAAGATGAAGACCAACGCGGCGATCGCGCCAACGGCGATCCATGCGGCGCTCCTGCAAATCGGTCCCACCGGCTCGCCAGCGCCGGGAGAGCGTCGTCGAATGAGTCCCGGAACGCTCCACAGTCCCGCGTTCGCGCCGAGCGTCGATGGCAGCGCCGAGGCGAACACGTAGAACAATCCAGCAGGATTCGGCAGGCCCGCAATTCCCGCGAGAACGCCGTCGGCGATATACGGAGTCCAACTGAGGACGCGGATTCTGCGCGGCGGACCGGCCTGCACGTCAAATGGCTTGAGTGCTGCGGCCACCAACAGAACAGATGCGTAGTAGGCGGGCACGCCGAGCGCGAACAGTCCCAACTGCCACAGCCAGTGCGGCTGCCAACCGCGAATCACGGCTGCCCAATCGCCGAAATTGAAGGCACCGGAGAAAAGGAAATAGCCTGTGCCGGTGAAGAGATTTCCGGCCATCGCGAGGACGAGGAAATAGCGCGTTGCGGGTTTGTAATGCTCGGGCTTGCGCAGCAGGAGCCAGAAGACGGCCCCGCAAAGAAGATTCACGAGCGTGCCGGCGGCGGAGATCCACCGGGTTTCGATGTCGCTCGAGAGGGCGACTGTGCTCAGCGTGAGATGACGCGCGCCGCTGAGAAATGCGACGAGACCGTGGCCCAAGCCTTCGTGCAGAACGTCCTGAAGGATACAGGCGAGGACCGAGATCGCGATGATGGTGAGCCGGTCGTCAACCACGGAGCGGTCTTCCGCGCTCATGGGCCGTGTTGTAGCACAGCCGGGCGCGGGAGTTCAGGAAACCTTGTAGACGGGCACGAGAAAGACGGCTTCGTAGTCTGCGCCGCGCGCTTCGCCCTTTGCTTCGATCTCCCAATAGATCGGCGGAGTGGAGATCAGGCTCGACGCGGGTTGATCGGCGGGCAGGCGGAACTCGACGGGAACGTCATTGCCGGCAAGGCCGGTGAGGCGATCGCGGTCGTAGGTCGCGACATCCTGGTAGAGCTCATAGCAGACAACGCTCGTTGAGCGGTTCTGGCCGGTGCCCGTGGTGACGTACTGTTCCTGGACGCAGCGCAGAGTGAGCGTGAGCCGGTCGATCGAGGAAACGTGGTGCGGCGAGCGCAGCCGGGCGCGCAGCGTGCTGCCGAGCGCGAACGGAAACCCATCGTAGGAGAGGAAGCTGTTGCCGTAACGCAGCAGGTCGAAAAGCATCTGCGCCCAGCGATACCAGAAAATCAGACCCAAGAGTCCGAAGATTCCGACGGCGACCAGGAACGGCCAGGCCCCGCGGGCATTCATGCCGACCCAGCCGAAGGGCAAGAGGAACGTGGTCCACATCATCGCGGCCAGAAGGCGCTTGAGCATGTCGTCGAATGCGGAGAAAGAGACGCCATTCCTGTGCCAGTGGTGATCATAGAGCCAGGGCTCGCTCGGGCGGCGGGCGGCTTCACGCCGATAGGCCGCCTTGCGGATGACGCCACGAATGCCGTGAACGAAAAAAAAGAGCCCGCCGAAGAAAAACATACCCCCGATGATGGCGATCAGCCAGTCGGGCGTGTGCTTGCGCGCCTGAATCGTGTTGTGCGCCGCCAGCGCGATGAAGAATCCGGCGGCCAGGAACGGGATGCCGAAGAGGGCGGAACCCCAGCCGTCGATTGCCGTGGCGCTTTGCGTGCGGTGATTGAGCAACACCGGATGCCCCTGCGCGTCGGGCGCAAAGGCGGGCATCATGACCTTGGTTGTGGGCAGCGAAGTGGCCATGGGAGCGCGTTTCCTCTCCACCCAGAGTGAGCGGCGCGGACAACGGCGGCAATGGGACTTTGGCGAAAGGGTAATTAGGACCGAGCTGAGGCTCCGCCCCCCTGAAGGACCTCTGGGAAGCAACCCTTTAGTGGTGCGCGAGAGCGGAGCGGCCGGGAAAGCGCGCGGCGGAGCCGAGTTCTTCCTCGATGCGCAGCAGTTGATTGTATTTGGCGATGCGATCGGTGCGCGAAGCCGAGCCGGTCTTGATCTGCCCCGTGCCCATGGCGACGGCGAGGTCCGCGATGAAAGCGTCTTCGGTTTCGCCGGAGCGGTGCGAGATGACGGAAGCGTAGTTGGCCTGGCGCGCCATTTCGACGGCTTCGATCGTTTCGCTGACCGTGCCGATCTGATTCAGCTTGATCAGGATCGCGTTGCCGATGCCTTCGGAAATGCCGCGCGCGAACATCTTCGGGTTGGTGACGAACACGTCGTCTCCGACGAGCTGGATCTTCCTGCCGAGCGCGCGGGTAACGATCTTCCATCCGTCCCAGTCGTCTTCAGCGAGGCCGTCTTCGATGGAGACGATCGGATACTGGCGGACCCAGTTGCCCCAGAATTCGGCCATCTGCTCGGACGAGCGCGCAGATTTGTCCGATTTCTTGAAGACATATTTCCTGCTGGCGCGTTCGTAGAATTCGCTGGCGGCCGGATCGAGCGCGATCGAAATCTGTTCGCCGGGTTTGTAACCGGCGGCGGTGATGGCTTCGAGGACGCGCTCAAGCGCCTCTTCATTGGATTTCAGATTCGGCGCGAAGCCGCCTTCGTCGCCGACGGCCGTGGAATAGCCGTTCTTCTTCAGCACGGACTTGAGGTTGTGAAACACCTCGACGCCCCAGCGCAGCGCTTCGCTGAAGCTCGGCGCTCCGAGAGGCATGACCATGAACTCCTGCACGTCGACGGAATTATCGGCATGCGCGCCGCCGTTGAGAATATTCATCATCGGGACGGGAAGCGTGCGCGCGGACGAGTCGCCCGAGTATTTCGCCAGGTACTTGTACAAGGGCTGCGACGCGGCGGATGCGGCCGCGCGCGCGGCGGCCATCGAGACGGCCAGGATCGCGTTCGCGCCGAACTTGGATTTGTTTGCCGTGCCGTCGGCTTCGATCATGCGCCGATCGAGCGCATTCTGGTCCGAAGCGTCGAGGCCCATCACGACGCGGGCGATTTCGCCGTTCACGTGGGCGGCCGCCTTCAGGACACCCTTGCCGAGATAGTGCGATTTGTCGCCGTCGCGGAGTTCGATCGCTTCGTGGTCGCCGGTGGACGCGCCGGAAGGGACAGCGGCGCGGCCGATGGCGCCGCCTTCCAGGCGCACGTCGGCTTCAACGGTCGGATTGCCGCGGGAATCGAGAATTTCGCGGCCATGAACGGCGACAATTTTCGTGGACATTTTCCGGGACCGGTCCTTTCGACGCGAACAGCGCCAAGGTTGAAAGTTTACGGGAATCCCTCTGCCGGGCCAAGAGACGATCGAAATTGGGTACGGGTGAAACTAAGATTGAACGTGGATACCATCGGCCGCGCAAAACGGCTCTTTTGCGCGATGCTATTCGGGTTCCTCGATCATGGATTCGGGGCGGACGACAACGACGACGCCGCTATCGGAAACGGAGTAGCGCGCGCGGTCGGCTTCGAGGTCGTGGCCGATCACGGTGCCTTCGGGCAGGTTCACGTGCCGGTCGATGATGGCGCGGCGGATGCGGCAGTGGCGGCCGATGTTCACGTGGTTGAAGATGATCGAGTCCTCGACATCGGCGTAGCTGTTGACGCGCACGTCGTAGCCGACGATCGATTTGGCAACGCGGCCTCCGGAAATGATCGAACCGCCGGCGACGATGGAATCGAGAGCAACGCCCATGCGCTGCGGATCGGCGAAGACGAACTTCACGGGCGGATACTGCTGCTGCCAGCTGTGCAGCGGCCAGCTTTCGTCGTACAGGTTGAAGATGGGCGAAACGGAGACGAGATCCATGTTCGCTTCGTGATAGGCGTCGATCGTGCCGACGTCGCGCCAGTAGGAGACTTCCTTCTTGTTCTCGTCGCGGAAGTTGTAGGCGAAAACGCGATACTTCGAAATGATGCGCGGAATGATGTCCTTGCCGAAATCGTGCGAAGAGGCGGTGTTTTCCGCGTCGTCGATCAGGATGGGCACCAGAAGCTGCGTGTTGAACAGATAGACGCCCATCGAGGCATTGCATTTGCCGGGATGAACGCGCGAAACCTTGGGATCGAGCGGCTTTTCTTCGAAGCCGATGATGCGCCAGTTCTCATCGGTCTCGATGACGCCGAACTTTCCGGCGGCAGCGGAAGCGTCCATCTCGATCGTGGCGACCGTCACGTCGGCGCCGGAATCGACGTGCTGCTCCAGCATTCGCTGGTAGTTCATCTTGTAGATGTGGTCGCCCGAGAGGATGAAGACGTAGTTGGATTGCTCGCTGCCGATCGAGTAGATGTTCTGATAAACGGCGTCGGCGGTGCCCTGGTACCACTGCTGCGACACGCGCATTTGGGGCGGCAGAACCTCGATGAAGTCGCCAATGCCCATCAGCGACGACCACCCGCGGCGAACGTGGCGATTCAGGCTGAGCGCCTTGTATTGCGTGAGGACAAAGACGCGCCGAAGCTCGCTATTGAGGCAATTCGAGAGTGTGAGATCGATAATGCGATAGACGGCGCCGAACGGGACGGCCGGCTTGGCGCGGTCGCGCGTCAACGGCCAAAGGCGCTCCCCCTGGCCGCCGGCCAGGAGAACACCGATCGCATTGCGCATCGATACCATCGACGGACCCGCTCCAAACCCAACCGGGGGAGCAGGACATTCTAGCAGCATGGAGGCGCCACGGCGCGGCGGTCTTGGGCCGGCGGATGCAGAGCGCAACGGCGGTCCGCCCGCGACGGGCGCATGCGGATTTATATCGAAAAGTCATCGGCACGGGAGGCACTCCCCCAGTGTGCAATTTAAGTCTTGACTTGGGGGATAGCCTCCGATAGAAGAGGTGGGCAACAGCCGGTTCGCGAGGATTCCGGTTAAACTGTTTTCAATCCAACAGTTCAATCCAGAAAGAGACGGGGGTGAATACGCGTGGCAGAAGTTGTTATTCAAGAGGGTGAATCTCTGGAAAATGCTCTTCGCCGCTTCAAGAGGAAGGTGCAGTCGGAGGACATCATCAAGGAAATCAAGAAGCACAGCTACTACATGAAGCCCGGCGAAAAGCGTCGTGCCAAGGAAGCCCTCTCGCGTAAACGTCTCCGGAAAAAGCAGCGGCGTGAACAGGACTAGGCAAACTCGTCAGTCGGACAATTCCAAGCAGCTTCGGGCCAGCGGTGCAGTGACATCCGCGGGTACAGGCGGATCCTCGGCACAGCTTCGCATCGAGGCTGTGCCGCTGCCCTCTCAGGTGCGAACACGGCCCCGGAGCTGTGTATGGAATACCATGACAAGGTTCTGAAGTGCGCCGAATGCGGGGCTGAATTCGTATTTACTGCCGGCGAGCAGATGTTTTTCGCGGACAAAGGCTTCAAGAACGAGCCGAAGCGCTGCAAAGCCTGCAAGGCGAATCGGTCTCAAGGGGCCAACGGGTCTTCCAGTACGGCAAGTGTACAGCGGGTGGAGACCAAGACGGTCTGCTCGCAATGCGGGAAAGAGACCACGGTTCCCTTCAAACCCACCCAGGGGCGCCCCGTCTATTGCCGCGAGTGTTTCCAACAGCGGCGCGGGATCGGCGCATCGACCGCGAGCGCGTAGCAGGCCTCGTCGGGACTGCGGGTGGCGGACCTCGATCTGCGACCTCTCTCCCCAGGGGAGATCCCCGACAGGACATTCTCGCTCTGAATCCGCGGACTTCCCCACTCTCTCCTTTCGCGCGAAAAGCGTATTGATTGACCCGCTTCGGCTCGCATCCTAAAATCGGAAGTGGCGGGGGATTCGAAGCATGCCCATGGACGAAACGACAGTCCGAGATTATCTGCGGCGCGCGCTGAGCTGGCATGAAGCCCACGTCGATTGGAAGAAGGCGGTAGAGGGCATACCCGCCAAGGATCGCGGCAAGCGCCCAAAGGGCGCGGAACATTCGCCTTGGGAACTCCTCGAGCACATGCGCATCGCCACGTGGGATATCCTCGAGTTCAGCCGCGATGCGAAGCACGCGTCGCCGGACTGGCCGGGCGGATATTGGCCGAAGAAACCGGCTCCGCCGAACGCATCTGCCTGGGGCAAGAGCGTGAAGGCGCTTGCGCACGACCTGGAAGAAATGGGCAAACTCGTGACCGACCCGAAGACCGATCTACTGGCGCCCATCTCTGGCGGTTCCGGCCAGACGATTCTTCGCGAGGCGCTGCTGATCGCAGACCACAATGCCTACCACTTGGGCCAACTTGTGCTCGTCCGGCGGCTGCTGGGTTGCTGGCCGGAAACGTGAGCTTCACTTCCGGCGTCGCGGATGAAACCGGGCATCTTATGATGGGTGTGCGAGTGCGGTTGCGATGACATCCAAGGGACACGCAATGATTCGGGAACACGCGGTGGCGGAGCCGGGCGCTGCGGCAGAGGCGCGGGAGCGCGTGTGGGACTCATTTCGCCGCTGGGGATACCTGCAGGCCAATCTCGATCCGCTGGGCGATCTCGAGCCCGTATCGATGCCGGAGCTGGAGGTGTCCGGGCCTGAGGCGGAGGCCGCGCGGCGCGTCTACTGCGGCAGCATCGGCGCCGAGTTCATGCACATAGCCGACCGCGAGCGGCGGCTGTGGGTGCAGCAACGGATGGAATCCACGGCGCCGGAGCCGGATCGGACGCACATTCTGGACCTGCTGATCCGCGCGGAAATCTTCGAGCAGCTTCTGCAAACGCGGTATCTGGGCACAAAGCGCTATTCGCTGGAAGGCGAAGCGGCGCTGCTGCCGCTGCTGGATGCGATTCTGAATGCGTCGGCCGAGCACGGCGCCACCAAGGCGATGCTGGCGATGAGCCATCGCGGACGGCTCACCGTGATGGTCCACATCGTCGGGCGCGCCGCGGCGGAAGTGTTCGCGAGATTCGAGGATGTGGACCCGCGCAGCACGATGGGAAGCGGCGACGTGAAGTACCACATGGGCGCAACCGGCGATTTCCACGCGGCCAACGGCCAGGACGTGAGCATCCATCTGGTGTCTAACCCGAGCCATTTGGAGGCGGTCGATCCCGTGCTGATGGGCCGGGCCCGCGCGAAGCAGATGCGCCGAGGAGAAAGCGGCCGGAAACAAGTGGTGGCGATCGCGATGCACGGGGACGCGGCGTTCGCCGGACAGGGCATCTGCGCCGAAACGCTGAATCTTTCGGGCGTGGACGGATTTTCAGTCGGCGGGTCGGTTCACATCATCGTGAACAACCTGATCGGGTTCACCACGGTGCCGCGCGACTCTGTCTCCTCTCAGTTTTCCTCCGATCTGGCGAAGCGGATGGCCGTGCCGATCTTCCACGTGAACGCCGAGGATCCGGACGCCGTGGTGCGCATCGGGCGAATCGCTCTCGATTACCGGTACGCGTTCGGGACACCGGTGGTGGTGGACTTGATCGGCTACCGGCGGCACGGGCACAGCGAAGTGGACGACCCCACGATCACGCAGCCTCTGCGCTATCGCAAGATCGAGGCGCATCCGCCGATGTGGCAGATCTACGCGGAAAGAATCGGCGTCGATCCGCAACCGATGATTCAGCGCGTGAAGGAAGAGCTCGACGCCGCCCAGGAAGAAGCGAAGGAAATCGAGCAGCGCCCCGCGATGCGGCGGCTGCCGCGCTATTGGGGAGGATTCATCGGCGGGCGATACGATGCGTCCTACGAAGTCGATACGGCCGCGCCGGAAGAGACGATCGCGGCAATCGGCGAATCGCTCATCACCTATCCAGAGGGCTTCAACATCCATCCGAAGGTGAAGAAACTGCTGGAGCAGCGTCTGGAAATGGCGCAGGGCAAACGCCCCATCGATTTTGGCATGGCCGAAGCGCTGGCGTTCGGCTCGCTCGTCTTGCAGGGAGTGCCGGTGCGGCTTTCCGGGCAGGATAGCCGGCGCGGGACGTTCAATCAGCGGCATGCGGCCCTGATCGACACGGAAACGGAGCAGGAATTCGTGCCGCTGCAACACATGGCTCCGGACCAGGCGTGGTTCGAAGTCTACAACTCGCCGCTCTCGGAAGCGGCGGTGCTCGGCTTCGAATACGGATTTAGCCGCGACTTCCCGGAGGCGCTGGTGCTATGGGAGGCTCAGTTCGGCGATTTCGCGAACGGCGCGCAGATCGTCATCGACCAGTTCATCGTTGCAAGCGAAGACAAGTGGAACTTGCTCTCGGGCGTCGTGCTGCTGTTGCCTCACGGCTACGAGGGGCAGGGACCGGAACATTCGAGCGCGCGCATCGAGCGGTTTCTGCAGCTTGCGGCGCGCGACAACATCCAAATCTGCCAGCCCTCCACGGCCGCGCAGTATTTTCATCTGCTGCGGCGACAGGCGGTGCGGATGTGGCGCAAGCCGCTGATCGTGTTCACGCCGAAGAGCATGCTGCGGCATCCGGCCGCGTCGTCGCCGCTCGCGGATTTCACCGGCGGCCGCTTCCGCAGCGTGATCCCGGATCAAGGGGATGGGTCCGCCACGCGGGTGCTGCTGTGCACCGGCAAGATCGGGCACGAGCTGGTGGCGGAACGGAAGCGCCGCCGGGACGACTCCACGGCGATCGTATTCGTCGATCAGATGTACCCGTTTCCGGAAGCGGAGCTTACGGCAGAGATGGATCGCCACCCGAATGCGCGCGAATTCGTCTGGGTGCAGGAAGAGCCGGGCAACATGGGCGCGCGCGGGTTCATCATTCCCCAACTCGAACGGCTGGGGCGCGGACGCCCGGTGCTTGCGGTGAACCGCTCCGAGAGCGCGAGCCCTTCGACAGGGTCGTCGAAGGCGCACGAGATGGAGCAGAAGACGCTCCTGACCCTCGCGTTCGGGATCTGAATTCCTATCGTAGGAAACGCTTCCTTCACACTACACCCGCGAGAGAATCAGGCTGTGGCCGCTCCTGGCTAACGGATGGAGTTCATTTGAAGAAAAGCCCGCGCTGTGGAACATCTTCAGATACTCCGAGAACGAATAGGAATCGCCGGAGACGGTGGTGCCCAGCATTTCCATACTGAAGGTCGCGGCCCGCGGCGGGCTGACATGGTCCTCGTTGGGAACGAAATCGACCGTCGCGACGACGCCGCCGGGCGCGAGAGAGGCGCGCACCTTGCGCAGCAGGGTTTCAATTTCCGCCGGACTGAAGTGGTGCAAGAAGCCCGTCACTAGAATCACGTCGTAGCCGGAACCGAAATCGACCTCGAACGCGCTTCCCGGCAAGAGGTGATACCGGCTCTCGATCGCCGCCGCACGCGCGTTCTCCGCGGCGACATTCAGTACCGAGGCCCAATCCTGAGCGAAGATCTCTGCGTTCGGATTCTGCCTGGCCAGCTCGATGCCGTAGACGCCGTGTCCCGCTGCAATGTCGAGCACTTTCCATTTTCTCCCGGCAGACGCTTCGAGGATCCGCGCCAGCTCCCGCGCGGCCGGGATCTGCATGGCGCCCATCGACCTGGCGAAGCTCACCCAGATCGGGTTTTCCGGGGAGACGGATCCCGCACCTTCCGATAACGCCGGCCTGCCAGAGCGGATCACGCCCGCCAAATCCTTGAAGGCGTCGATCTTCTCGGGCAGGGTCATGAAATTTGCAATGGACGCGATGCACGCGGGCGAGCGGCGGTCGAGATAGGCGGCCGATTCCGGAGTCAGCCCGTAGCGGCCGTCCTGCTTCGTCAGGAAGCCGATGACGGTCAGATAGTCGCAGAGAATGCGAATTCCGCGGCCGGTGGCCTTCGAGCGCGACGCCAGGGCCGGCGCGGTGTCGAAGCCCTGGCCGATCGACGTGAAGAGATCGAATTCGATCGCCGCTTTCAGCGCCGCAGTACGCTGGTGGGCGAACATCGTCTCGAAGATTCTCTCGGGACCGGGTTGCGTTCCGCCCTGCGAAGCCATCGGTTGATCCTCCTGGGCATGACAGTGACGCCGGATCAGTGCGCTTGCGAGTTTTTCGCGAAGCACCAGTCAACGAACTCCGGCGCATATCGCGCGCCGGCGGCCGACCGGAGGTCCTGTTCGCTCAACTGGTGAAAATCGAATTGGATCCGGCCGAGAGGGTCGACGGCGCCGAGAAGGAAGCCATAGACGTCCGTTTGCTTCGCGTTCGCGCCCTTTGACTCAGACTCGGGCGGCAGCTTGTAGCGCTCGGCGCCTGCCGTGCCGACGATCCATCCGGGCAGAACCCCGCCGTGCGCGCGCCAGTATTCCGTGTTGAAAATGCCGTCCATGAAATAATGGGAGTGGCTCGCGAGAACGTAGATTCGCTTGTGATGCTCGTTTTGCGCGTGGAGAAGATCGGCATAGACACGTCGCCCGCTTTCCGTCCCGCCCTCGGACTCGTTCATGCTATGGCCCTTCGAGATGCTTTCGGGCAGGGCCTCATGCATTCCGACCACCATGGTGCGGACTTTTCGATTCGCAAAATCCCGCTGGAGCGTCTTTTCGAACCACGCGACCTGCTCCGGATCGAACTGGTGTTGCCCGGCATTGTCGAGCGTGATGAAGTCCACGCCCTTCGCGATCCAGTGGTAGTAGGGCTGGGGATTGAGCGCGGCAGGATCGTCGAGCAGGCGCTGCGCGCGGAGGCCGGGTGTGTCCAGCCATTTCCCGAATGTCGCCAGATAGTCCGCGCGCGTCTTCGGCTGCACGGTTTCGTGGTTGCCGCGCGCGAGATATACGGGGAGATTCCCGAAGGGTTCGATCTGATTCGCCAGGAAGTCCTGCCACGCGAGGCTCACATATTCAGGCGTCGCCAGCGATTTGCCGAGGTGGGCCGGCTGATTCTGAATGTCCTCATCGGCGCTGGACATCTTGCGGAAGTCGCCCAAGTGCCAATAGAAGGACGCGCCGCTCTGCCGGACCGCCGCCGCAATCGCCGGCATCACGACGTCGCCGCAGTTTCTCGAATCGCCGGAGACGGCGAACCTCCAGGGCTTCGTCACGGGCGGCGACGAGTGCGCCGGACCAGGATTCGATGCCTGGGCGTGCAGCGCGGCGGGAAACGCACCGCAGAAGGCCAAGACCGCCGCGAAAAGAAACTGCGCACGCCGTTTCATAGTCCGCCCCGGAACAGCCCGGCGAGTATTGTGCAGCGGCTCCCCAGGGGATGGCAACAGCGCCCCAGCGCGCATCCATCGGGAATGCCGGGCGGTCCGCACGCGAGGCACTGGGCATCGACGGTTGAATTCTGTATCCTGCACAGCGGAGGAAATGGTGAAGCGGATTCTGGTGGCGGACGACGACCGCACGGTGCGCGAGTGGCTTGCGGGAATCCTCCGCGCGCAGAAATTTTCGGTGTCGACCGTGTCGGACGGCAGCGCGGCTCTGAAGAAACTGCGGCGGGCGAAGTTCGATCTCGTGCTGCTTGACGTGCGGATGCCGAAGATGAACGGCCTCGACGTGCTGGCGGCGCTGCGCGGCGCGAAAAGACAGCCAAAGGTCATCGTCGTCACTTCGGACGATTCGCCGGCGACGCTGCTGGCGGCAATTCGCGAGAACGCGCACCAGTACATCCCGAAACCCATCAACCAGGATGCGTTGATCAGCCTGGTGCGCCAATCACTGGCGAAGAAAACGCGCGCGCCCGCGATCGAGGTGGTTTCGGCGCGGCCCGAGTGGGTGGAACTGCTGGTGCCTTGCTCGATGGAGGCGGCCGAACGCCTGGAAGGCTTCATGGTGCATCTGGACGCGGGGCTACCGGAGGACGTGCGGGGGCCTGTGGCGCAGGCATTCCACGAACTGCTCATGAACGCAATCGAATGGGGCGGCAAACTGAATCCGAAACGCAGGGTCCGAATCTCGTATCTGCGCGCGAAGCGCATGTTGATGTATCGGATCGCCGATCCCGGGCCGGGATTCAAGCTCGCTGACCTGAACCATGCGGCGATCACGTATGGCGGCGAGCCGATGATGCACGGCCAGGTGCGCGAGGAGAAGGGCCTGCGACCGGGCGGATTTGGACTGGTGATGGTGAAGGCGAGCGTGGACGAGCTGCTCTACAACGAAGCCCACAACGAAGTCGTCTTCGTGAAGTACCTCGACTAACTCATTCAAAGCAAGCCGGATACACCACAGGAACTACCTGTTTGGTACCTTTGTAACATTGTCCCAGCCTCGCACCGGCCGCTAAGGTGGTCTCCGCAAAGTCAAATATACGCCCGGGGACCAGCCGCAAGCTGGGGTGTGCATAGAACGGATGATCGCAGCTCTCATCGGCATCGTGTCGTTGGCAGCCCTGCTTCAGTTTGTCTACTACTGCCGATCGGCCTTGGCGTCGGGCCGGAGGGTGGAGCTCTCCGACCATGTTCTCGCAGTTGCGGGTCTAAAGACCGCCGCGCCGGTGGCGGGCGATTTCCGCCGGTTCCTGGCGTTGGTTGAGCTTTGCCCCGAGCGGCAGGCGGACGCATCGATGATTCGGGCCGTGTCTTTGTACTACGATTTTGTCGGCGCCGTGGAACGCGGATGCGGCCAGCTGGCGCCGGCCATTCGTTCATGGTGCCAGCAGGAACAACTGAACTGCTCCCGTTTTGCTGCGGTCGTGCTCGATCGCAGAATCTCCTCCAGCCGCGACCTTTTTGTAGAACACGCCTTCAACCGGCTGTAGCCGCCCGCTTATCTCGACGCTTCCACCGGCAGGCTGATACCATGGATGGGCGCACGTGATGCCAGCGCGCAAACCACCCCGATGAAATCGCTCGAACAACGCGTATTGGAAACCATCCGTCGCGCCCGGATGCTCACGGCCGGAGATCGCGTTGCGGCGGCCGTTTCCGGCGGCGCGGATTCGGTGGCGCTGCTGCGATTGCTCGCAAATATCCGGGACGAGCTGGGCGTCACTCTGCTCGTGGCGCATTTCGATCACGGATTGCGGGGCGCGGAATCCGATGCGGATGCAGAGTTTGTGGCCGAACTGGCGACCCAGCTTGGGCTGGTAAGCATCAGCGATCGAGAAAATGTCGAGGCGGCCGCCGCACAGAACAAATGGAATCTGGAGGACGCGGCTCGCCGCCTGCGCTATGCATTCTTCGAACGGATCGTGCGCGAAAACAGGGCAACGCACGTTGCTGTGGCACACACGGCGGACGATCAAGCCGAGACCGTTCTCGCGCATGTGCTGCGAGGAACCGGCCCGGCCGGGCTCGCTGGAATCTATCCGGTTGTGGGGCCCGTCGTCCGGCCGCTGCTCGGCGAGCGGCGCGAGGAGTTGAAGAAGTATTTGCGGTCGGCCGGCCAGAGCTGGCGCGAGGATTCGACGAATCTCGATCAGCGGCGGATGCGCGCGCGCATCCGCACCCAACTCGTGCCGATGCTTGAGCGCGACTTCTCGCCCCAAGCTACCCAGCATCTGGCCGCTCTCGCAGAACTCGCGCGTGAAGAAGAGACCTTCTGGGCGGCGCTCGTGGAGGACCGCTATCGTGCTGTCGCGCGTCGCGGCGAAGAAACTCTGCAAATCCCGATTCGGGATCTTCTTGCTCCCCTGGCTCTCGCCGACGGTGCGGGGTCCGAAACTCAGCGGACGTTGACCGAACGCCTGATCCGGCGTCTATATCAAGAGGTGCGCGGAAGCCGGCAGGGCCTGACTGGCGAGCACGTGCGGCAAGTAATTCATCTGGCGTCGGAGTCGTCGAGCGGCCATCGGGTGGAGCTGCCGAGTGGCGTCGTCGCGGAGCGCGTCTTCGGCGATCTAACCTTTCGGCGCGCGCGCAGGGTGGAAGCTTCTGCGGAGATTGGCGAAACCGCAGCGGGGCAAGCCTCGTATCAGCATGTGGTGACGCTGCCTGTGCATGGCGAAACGATCGTTGCCGTACCTGAACTGAAACGACGCTTCTGCCTGAAAGTGATTGACTGGCCTATCGGGGAGCGCGACACTAAAAGAGAGGATTCGGTGCTCGACGCGGAGCGGCTTCGTGCTCCGCTGCTGCTGCGCAATTGGCATCCGGGGGACGCGTATCGTGCCCGGGGCCGCCGCCAAGCCGAGAAGCTGAAGAGATTGTTTCTGGCGCGGCGCGTTCCGATGCGCGACCGGCCCACGTGGCCAGTGCTGGAGAGCGCCGGGCGGGTGGCTTGGGTTCGAGGATTGCCGCCTGCTGATGAATTCTGCACCCGAGAGGGCACGCGGGTCGGCGTTGTAATCGAGGAAGAGCGCCTTTGAGAGGTGGCTTGAGGATAGCTTTCACTCGAAAGCGTTTGACGGATCGCGTCGAGCAGATGGGCCGCGCCATTTCCCGCGATTACGCGGGCCGGACGCTGGACGTGGTTGTGGTTCTGGAGAACGCGTTTCTATTCGCAGCCGACCTGATCCGGAAGATTTCGAGGCCCGTGGCCTGCCATTTCGTGCGGTCGGAATTGCGCGACGTTCGCCTGGCGGGGCACGATTACCGGGAAGTTTTCTTCAGCCCGCCGCCGGCGTTGCGTGGTCGTGACGTCCTGGTCGTGGATGCGGTCCTGAATACCGGCGTCACGCAGGACTTCCTGCTCAAGCGGCTGGAGGAAGGCAACCCGCGCTCGCTGCGGCTGGCCGTGCTGTTCGATAAGCCCGCGTCGCGCCGAGTGAACGTAAGCGCTGAATACACGGGCTTCGATGCGGCATCTAAAGAATGGATAGGTTACGGCCTGAGCGATGCAAGGGGGCTCTACCGGAACCTGCCGTACGTTGCGTCGAAGGGCTCTCGCGCCGCCAGCCGGGCCGGGCGCGCGAAGGCGCGGAAGAAGTGAGCGGCCAGGCGAGGTAATACGGTGAACTCAACAGTCCGCACCATCCTATTTTGGGTCATGATGATCGCGCTTGCGGCCGTGCTGTGGCAAATGGCCTCGCATGGCGGTCCCGCCCCGCGTGAAGAAGAGGCGAACTACTCGAACTTCCTCGATAAAGTGTCCGGCGGGCAGGTGAAGCAAGTCACAATCATGCTCTCGCCGAACAGCGCGGAGCTGCAGGGCGACTACAAGGAAGGCACGAAATTTCACGGCGTGACCGTCGCCAACACGGCGATCCCCGATGTAACCAAGCTCCTGCAAGACCAGAAGATTCCCTACAACTACAAGGACGTAAAAGAATCGAACTGGCTGAGCCTCGTGATTACGCTGGCGCCGTTCGCCCTGATCATCGCCTTCTGGGTTTTCATGATGCGCCAGATGCAGGCGGGCGGAAACAAGGCGCTCAGCTTCGGCAAGTCGCGGGCGCGCCTGCTGACGGCGCAACAGAAGAAGGCGACGTTCAAGGACGTGGCCGGAATCGATGAGGCGAAGGAAGAGCTGTACGAGATCATCGACTTCCTGAAGGACCCGCAAAAATTCCAGAAGCTGGGCGGCCGAATTCCGAAGGGCGTGCTGTTGGTGGGCCCCCCGGGAACGGGCAAGACGCTGCTGGCGCGGGCGATTGCGGGCGAGGCAAACGTGCCGTTCTTCTCCATTTCGGGCTCGGACTTCGTTGAGATGTTCGTCGGCGTCGGCGCGAGCCGCGTGCGCGATCTTTTCGAGCAAGGCAAGAAGAACGCGCCGTGCATCATCTTCATCGATGAAATCGATGCGGTGGGACGCCATCGCGGCGCGGGACTGGGCGGCGGCCATGACGAGCGCGAGCAGACTTTGAACGCGCTGCTGGTCGAAATGGACGGTTTCGAATCGAACGAAGGCGTGATTCTGATCGCCGCGACGAACCGGCCGGACGTGCTCGACCCGGCTCTGCTGCGGCCGGGGCGATTCGACCGCCGCGTGGTGGTGCCGCGGCCGGACGTGCGAGGCCGCGAGGAAATCCTGCGCGTTCACACGCGCAAGGTGCCTCTGGGAGAGGATGTGGATCTGTCCGTGATCGCGCGCGGCACTCCGGGTTTTTCCGGCGCCGACATGGCGAACCTGGTGAACGAAGCGGCGCTGTGGGCTGCCCGGCAGAACCGCAAATTCGTGACCATGGATGATTTCGAGATGTCGAAGGACAAAGTGCTCATGGGCGCCGAGCGCAAGTCCATGATTTTGTCCGACGAGGAGAAGAAGAACACGGCGTATCACGAGGCCGGACATGCGCTGGTCGCAGCGATGACGCCGGGCGCCGATCCGCTGCACAAAGTGACGATCATCCCGCGCGGCATGGCGCTGGGCGTCACGATGCAGTTGCCGATCGACGACAAGCACACCTATACGAAAGAGTTCCTGGAAGCGCAGCTGGCGGTGCTGATGGGCGGTCGCGCGGCGGAGGAAATTTTCCTCAACCACGTGACGACGGGCGCCGGCAACGACATCGAACGCGCCACAGAAATCGCGCGGCAGATGGTCTGCGAATGGGGCATGAGCCCGCTCGGCCCGCTCACCTTCGGCAAGAAGGAAGAGCAGATCTTTCTTGGCCGCGAGATCGCGCAGCATCGCGACTACTCAGAGGACACCGCGATCAAGATCGACGGCGAGGTTCGCAACATCGTCGGCAGCGGTTACACCAAGGCGCGGAACATTCTGGAAACCAATCGCGGCACCCTCGAACGCATCGCCCGAGCGCTGCTGGAGCGGGAAGTGCTCGACGCGACCGAACTGAAGCTCTTGATGGAAGGCAAGCCGCTGCCGGAAAAGACGCCACCGCCTCCTCCGGCTGCGCCGCCGGTCCCGGCGAAGGAACCTCAGCTGACGCTGCGTCCCGAGCCGCGTCCGATTCCGGGAATGGCTAAGGGCGAAAAGCCGGCTCCGGCCTGAAGAAGTTCAAGCGCGTTCTCTTTTTTTGAAGGCTCGCTCGGCGACGGGCGAGCCTTTCTGTTTTTCGGGGACTCCAGGAATTCAGCGCGTGCGGACGAACGACGACATGTTGAACGCCGCGCTGTAAGCGGACCGGTGTCCCGGCGGAGGAGCCACCATATGTACGGCGCGCTGCAGCCGCTCGGGATCGCACGGCGTGCGGATGCACATCACGGCGCCGGCGCGATGGCTCGCGGAATAGTCGGATGGCAGCGCCGAGTCCGTCATCAGAATCACCGGGATGTGCTGCAGCCGGCGGTTCTGCTTGATGACGGCGCACAGCTCGCGGCCCGAGACGCGTCCTCCCTCCGCTTCCGCAAGCAGCACGTCCGGAGTGTCGTCTTCGAGGATAGCGAGCGCCTGCTGCGCAGTGGATACAACAACCACCTGATAGCCGTCCTGCTCCAGCAAATCGCGCATCGCGCGCGCGACGGCGGGATCCGATTCGACTCCAAGGACGCGAACGTGGCCCGTGCTGGCTTGCGTCGGCGAAATGCCTGGCGCGACGGCGTCGGCCCGCTCGAACTGAACCGCGACGGCGTAGTGGAAGGGCGGCTGCGCCTGATTTCGGACCACTCGCGCGCGCCGCGCCACATTGATCGCAGTGGGCACAGGCTTGTACGGAAACGTGACGTCCAGAATCTGGCCCACCCAGTAGCCGCCGCGAGAAGTCAGGACCAGCAGGCCGTCGCGCGTCACGTCGATGCTGCGCGCCACGTCCTCGAAGAGATCGAGAGTTCCCACGCCACCGCGAATGTGTACGGGCTCTTCAAGCTTGACCCGCCAGCGGCCGCGCCGGTCCGCCGCGGATCCGGCGGGATGCCGGGCAGGTCGCTCGCCGCCAGGCAGCGCGCCCAGTGATTCTCGCGCGGAGGCCGCCCCACCCTTCGTCCGTGGTGCGGTGCGAAAAACTTCCAAGTGTATGCGAGAAATTGACTTATCCCTCCGGCGCGTCAGGGCGAATTGCCACGCGCAGGCCACACCCCCCGATTGCAGGCTATCTCCATATCGGCGCGGATGGCGAATATCCTTAGACCAAATTACACGGAAATGTTCGGGAGTGACGATCAGGTGCGCGGCAAAAGTCCACAGGGACGTGGCCCTTGACACGCGGGGAACAGGCGTAGAATACGCCCATGGCGAAGCATTCAACCGAGACGTTCGAAGTCGATTGTCCTTGCTGCACCGCAAAGCTGGTCGTGGACCGCTCGCTTGGCGTTGTGCTCTCGCACACAGTACCGGTCCGACCGCCGTCGATTGATCTCGACGACACGGCCGGTCTGCTGCGCGCCCACGAAGACGCCGTCGAGGCGAAGTTCCGCGCGTCGGTGGAAGCCGAGCGCACGAAGGAAGACGTGCTTGCACGGAAATTCGCCGAAGGCCTCAAGAAGGCAAAAGACGCGCCGGTCGAAAAACCGATGCGCGATTTCGACCTCGACTAGACGCGCGATGCGATCGCGGTTCCGCGCGCGGCGGCGCAGGCTCAGCGGAGGCGGCGCTCGCCTTCCGGCCGTCATCGTTTCGCTGTGCGTGCTGCTCGGCCTCTTCTCTGCCCCGACCCTTCCCGCCCAAACGAAGAAATCTTCCAAGCGGCCGCGCCGGCTCGATCAGGGAATCCGCTGGCATCGCGACGCCGCAACGGGGGAACTGCGCATTATTGCGCCGGGGAGTCCGGCTGCGGGAAGCGCGCTTGCCGGTCCGAATGTGATGCGCGTGAACACGCAGGCCGTCGCGGTGACGTGCATCGTGGCGACCGCGGACGGAACAGCGGTGCGGGGACTCCGCCGCGAGGATTTCCGCATTCTTGACGGCGGCGTTTCCAGGCCGGTCACCTATTTCGACGCATCGACGCAACCGGCGAGCGTGGCGCTGGTGATCGACGCGAGCCCGAGCGTCTTGCGCGACTCGGAGGAAATGAAGCACGCCGCCGACGCGCTGATCGGCGCGCTTGCGCCTTCCGACCAGGCGGCCGTCGTCGATTTTTCCGCGCATACGTATTTGCAGTTTGGTTTTTCGGATGCGCGCGATTCGATTCGGCGCGCGGTGGCTCGCGTCGATGTGCGGGAGCTTTTGGGCGATGTCGGCGGATCGAACATCTATCAGGCTGTCTACCTTGCCGCGCACGAACTTTTTCCAGGGCGCACGGGGCGCAAAGCCATCCTGCTGCTGACCGACGGGCAAGATAGCGGCCTGGGACTGACGCTCGATCCGGCCAGCGCAGCGCCGGGTCCCGGACGACCAGCGGACAATCTCACGTTTGACGACGTTGCGAAACTGCTGGCCGAGCAGGATATTCAGATCTTCGCCGTATCGACCGAGAATCGCCCCAAGGTGATGACGCCGGAATGGTTAGACGAGCACGAGAGTTCGACGCTGCTGAACGTGTCCGCTCGCCGGGAAGGCATTCCTCCTTACACGCTGTATCTCGCTGAACTCGTTCGGCGCGCCGGAGGGCAGCTCTACTTTCTGCGCGAGACGGAAACGATGGCCGATACGTTCCGCAAGATCGCGGAGAAGATTCGCGCCGAGTACACACTCGGCTTCTATCCGACCGGCCCTGCGGACCCGGCGGGCGCGAGCCCCGGCTGGCATTCGGTACGCGTCGAAATCACGGGTCAAACGAACGCCAGAGTTTCCCATCGCGCGGCCTATTACATTCCCACCGCGCAGTAGCTGTGGCCGGCCACGGCCTGCTTAGTGTTTCGCGGAAACCGTGATTCAATAGCGGTCCGTGTTCAAGCGCAAGAAATTCAAGCTGCGGCTGCCGTCCCGAACGCTCGCGCTCGGCGAGCGCACGCTCGTGATGGGTATTCTCAACGTCACGCCGGACAGTTTTTCCGATGGCGGCCTATACAACAATCCCGACGCGGCGGCCGCGCGGGCGCTCGAAATCGAGCGCATGGGCGCGGATATCCTCGACATCGGCGGCGAATCCACGCGTCCCGGCTCCGAAGGCGTCTCCGCACAGGAGGAAATGCGCCGCGTGATCCCGGTGCTGGAAAAGTTGCGCGGACGGCTGAAGATTCCGCTCTCGATCGACACGAGCAAATTGGAAGTGGCCGAGGCGGCTGCCTATCAAGGCGCGGAGATCATTAACGATGTGACCGGACTTCGGACCGATCCCCGCCTGGCCGAATTCGCCGCGCATCGCAAGCTGCCCTTGATCCTGATGCACATGCGAGGCGAGCCGCGCACGATGCAAAAACAGCCGTTCGCGCGGGACGTGATACGCGACGTTGCAACGGGCTTGCGCAAATCGATTGGCGCGGCGCGGCGCGCGGGCGTCGCGAAATCGGAAATCGTGCTCGATCCCGGCATCGGCTTCGGCAAGAGCATCGAACAGAATTTCGAACTGCTGGCCCGACTTCCGGAGCTAGCGCGGCTCGGATTCCCTCTCCTGCTCGGCACGTCGCGAAAGAATTTCATCGGCAAACTGCTGGGAGGAGTGTCGCAGAACGAGCGCGTCTGGGGCACGGCGGCGACCGTCACCGCGAGCATTTTGGGCGGCGCGCATATCGTTCGCGTGCACGACGTTGCCGAGATGGTGCAGGTGGTTCGCATCGCCGACGCGCTATCGGATCCCAGATCCGCGCGGTCCGGAAGCGGATGGAAATGACAGACGGGATCGTTCCCTCCCTCACGCCCGAGCAGCGAGCGAACTCGCGCAATGCCGTGATCGCTGGATTCCTCGGTTGGACGCTCGACGCTTTCGATTTCTTCATTCTCACCTTTGTCCTCGCGCAAGTGGGGCGGGAGTTTCACAAGACGGTCCCGGAAATGGCCCTCACCGTGACCGCGAGCTTGATGATGCGTCCAGTTGGCGCGCTGCTCTTCGGCCTGATGGCGGACCGTTACGGGCGGCGCCTGCCCCTGATGCTTGACGTGCTGTTCTATTCCGCCGTCGAGGTGCTTTCGGGCTTCGCGCGGACGTATCACACGTTTTTCATCTTGCGGCTGCTTTACGGCATCGGCATGGGCGGCGAATGGGGCGTAGGCGCTTCGCTCGCGATGGAATCGGTGCCGACGAAATGGCGCGGCGTTCTCTCCGGGCTGCTACAGGAAGGTTACGCGCTCGGAAATCTGCTGGCCGCCGTCGCGTTCTGGAAGATCTTTCCGCACTGGGGCTGGCGCCCCATGTTCTTCGTCGGCGGATTGCCCGCGCTGCTCACGCTCTTCATCCGCGCGAAAGTGAAGGAAAGCGAAGCGTGGAAGGCGGAGGCTGCGGCAAAGGCAAGTTGGGGCGAATACCTGCGGTCGATTGCGGCGAACTGGAAGCGGTTCGCCTATCTCGTGGTGCTGATGGCGATGATGAACTTCATGTCGCACGGCACGCAGGATCTGTATCCGACGTTCCTGCAGCAACAGCGGCATTTCAACACGCAGACAACAGCACTGGTGACGGCGATTTCGATGCTGGGCGCGATTACAGGCGGAATTCTCGTGGGACTCTATTCCGATCATAACGGCCGGCGGCGCGCGATGGCGACGTCCGCGTTGCTGGGGATTCTCGTGATTCCGCTCTGGATCTTCGCGCCGCCAGTCACGGCAGCGGTGGCGGCGGGCGCGTTCCTGATGCAATTCATGGTGCAGGGAGCGTGGGGCGTGATTCCCGCGCATATCAACGAGCTTTCGCCGGGCCCGCTCCGCGGATTTTTCCCCGGCTTCGCATACCAGCTGGGCGTGCTGATCGCTTCCACGGCGCCGCCTATCGAGGCAGTGATGAGCCGCCATCTCACGTACGCGGGCGCGATGGGACTGTTTGCCGCGGTCGCATTCGCCATCGGAGCGCTGGTGATCGGCGTGGGGCCTGAGGCGCATCGAGTGCGCTTCGGCGGCGGTTCCTGAAAACGTGGACCCTTCTGTCGCTAGGCGACGCTGGCGGGAGTGCGAATGGCGCGGCCCTTCGCCTGGTAGAGCGCCTGGTCCGCAGCGGCGAGAATCGCGAGCAATGAATCTCCGTCTCCGGGATAAGCAGCCACGCCGACGCTGACGGTAATGCGCGGCAGCTCATCTTCCTTCGCGACTGCTTCGCAGATGCGCCGCGCCACTTCGCGCGCCGCGTCCTTCTCGGTTTCCGGCAAGATCAGCGCGAACTCGTCGCCGCCGTAGCGGCCGACGGTGTCGATCGCGCGCGAGTTGATTCGCAGCGCGTCCGCGACGCGGCAGATCGCACGGCTGCCGACGGCATGTCCGTACTCGTCGTTCAGCCGCTTCAGCTTGTCCAAATCGAACAGCAGGAACGAGAACGGCCTTTTCGTGCGTTTCGTACGCTCGATCTCGTTGCCCGTGGCGTCGATCAGCCGGCGATAATTCGCCAGTCCGGTCATCGGGTCGCTGGTAGCCATCCGGCGCACGTTTTCGAAGAGCTTCACGTTGTCGAGCAGCGTCCCGCCGAACAGAAGCGCATAGCTTGCAAATTGCAGACCCACGGCCAGCGCAAACGGTCCGTCCAACTGGCGCTCAGACTGGCTGGCCGCGAGACACGAGGCGACGCTGATTCCCGTCATCAGATAGAGAGAGTGATCGAACGCGGAGTGCGCGTAGTCGAGGCGACGGTAGTAGCCGATTGTCGCGATGGCGAACAGCAGTGCCGGGAAAAGATTCCCCGGACGGGGAAACGCTCCGCCTGTGTCGACAACGAGACCGGCCGGCAGCCAGCGGTGCATCGTGCCGATCGCGAGTGTCAGCGCGAGGACGAGGCAAAGAGCCGCAGCAATGTCGCGCAACGGATGCCGGGACATCGGGAGCCGACGCTCCACGAAGAGCGCAGCGACCATCAGCAGGGCAACGATGGTGCAATCGATCACCCAGGTGGTCGGATCGCGCAGGGCGATATTCGGATTCGGCTCGGGAGAGTGAAAGGTGACGAAACTGGAGCTGATCAGCGCGACGCCAACGATCACGAATCCGCAGGAGAGCACCAGTGGCAGGCGGTCGTTCGTTCCCTGAAACCGCGCCAGGGCGATGGCCGCGAACGTGAGCGCCAGGAAACCCGTGGTGATTTCGACTTCGCCATAAATCCAGACGTCGACGCCGGTGGGAAAGTGCCGCGCGGTCACAGCGAGCGCAAAGACGCCCGCGGCTCCGGCGACGAAAAGCCACCGCAACTGCCGCGGCGTCAGATGCGTGCGCGCACCATTCGGATTGGCTGGCCAGGATCCCACTTGTTCGTGACCCCGCATGAACAGGGTATCGCAACGGGGGTGTCCGAACCCGCCGAGCGCGCGTAACTGTGGCGAATGGAGCAACTTGGACGCAACAAGGGGCGCCGACCACGACGCTGTAAGATGGCCCAGCCGCGCTGCACATGCTAAAATAGCCTTGCGTTTGTTGCTCCTTGGAATCCGAGACGTCGATCCGGGCTGCAAGACCGCACTTGCAGCCCTTTTTCTTTGACTGCACGGTAAGAGCAAGGACTATGGCCAGACCGATTCGCAATATCGCCATCATCGCCCACGTGGACCACGGCAAGACGACGCTCGTCGACGCCATGCTGCGCCAGAGCGGAATTTTCCGCGAGAACCAGGAAGTGGTGAAGCGCGTGATGGACTCGAACGAACTCGAGCGCGAGCGCGGCATCACGATCCTGGCGAAAAACACGGCGATCACGTATCGCGGCACGAAGATCAATATCGTCGACACACCGGGCCACAGCGATTTCGGCGGCGAAGTCGAACGCGCACTCCGCATGGTGGACGGGGTGCTGGTGCTCGTGGACGCGAGCGAAGGTCCGCTGCCGCAGACGCGCTACGTCCTGCAAAAGGCGCTGGCGGCGAAACTGCCTCCGATCATCATCCTGAACAAGATCGACCGGCCGGACGCGCGGGCCGCCGCCGTGCTCGATGAAATCTACGATCTGTTCATCGATCTCGATGCGACGGAGGATCAGTTGGATTTTCCGGTGCTCTACACGAACGCCAAGACCGGCGTCGCGCACCGCAAGATCGGTGACGATTCGACGACTCTCGAGCCGCTCTTCGAGCAGATCGTGACCTCCATGCCTCCGCCGGCGGGCGATCCCGAAAAGATCTTGCAGATTCAAGTGACGAACCTCGACTACAGCGATTTTCTAGGCCGCATCGCCATCGCGCGCGTGTTTCAAGGCACGCTGACGCGCGGCGAGGAAGTGGCCATCTCGAAGCTCAACGGAACGATCCAGCCGACCAAGATCACGAAGCTCTTCACATTTCGCGGATTGGAGCGCGACGAAGCCGAGCAGGTTTCGGCGGGCGACATCGTCGCAATTGCGGGAGTAGAAGGGATTCAGATCGGCGAGAGCATCACGAACCTGGAGAATCCGGCTCCGCTGGAACCTCTGGTCGTCGACGAACCCACTCTGGCGATGGTTTTCACGATCAACACTTCACCCTTCGTGGGGCGCGAAGGGCAGTTCGTCACGTCGCGCGATCTGCGCGCCCGGCTGGAGAAAGAGCTGCTCACCAACGTTTCTCTGCGCGTCGAGGACACGGCGACTACCGATTCTTTCCGTGTGCTGGGCCGCGGTGAATTGCAGCTGGCGATTCTGATCGAAACGATGCGGCGCGAAGGCTACGAACTGATGGTCGGCAAGCCGGAAATCGTCGTACGGAATGAAGGCGGCCGCCGGCTGGAACCTCTCGAATCGCTTGTGATCGATTGTCCGGAGAATTTCATCGGCATCGTGATGGAATCGCTCGGCAGCCGCCGCGGCGAGATGAAGAAGATGGTGAACCACCATTCCGGGCGCGTGCGCATGGAGTTCACGATTCCCTCGCGCGGGCTGATTGGGCTGCGCGGCCAGCTGCTGACGGACACGCGCGGCAATGCGCTGATTCACTCGATCCTCGAAGGCTGGACCGAATACGCCGGCGACATGGCCATGCGGCCTACGGGGGCTCTCGTAGCGGATCGTCCGGGTCCATCGACCGCGTACGCCATCTGGGGCATCCAGGAGCGCGGCGAGATGTTCATCAGCCCGAGCGTGGAAGTCTACGAAGGCATGATCGTCGGCGAAAATTCCCGCGAAGAAGACATGAACGTGAACATCACGAAGGAAAAGAAACTCACGAACATGCGCTCTTCCACCGCAGACGAAGCCATCCGCCTGATCCCGCCGCGTGAAATGACGCTCGAGAAAGCGATCGAGTTCATTGCGGACGATGAGTTTGTCGAAGTGACGCCGAAATCGATCCGCCTGCGCAAGAAAGTCCTCGATTCGAAGCGCCGCCCGAAACGCTGGCAGGAAATCCGCGCCAGCGCCGAAACATCTTCCTGACGGTCAGAATTTACAATCCGCCTGCTGTAGAGGGGGGTGTGCGAGACCCGTGCGTGTATGAGGAGGTAACGAGTCTCGCACGTATCTGGGGGTACTTAACATTCTGGCCGTGGATACGCACGACACCTACCAAAACGGCGATGCCCTAATCCATTGTTTGGGAAGGAGTTAGGATTCCGCCTGTCCGCTGAACCGCGTAAAAAATTCCAAGGATCGTCTTCAATCTGCATCGTACTAGAACCAGCACAAGACCTGTTCCACAGCCTATTCAGCCACGACCGCATCGGCCTCGATCTCGACCACCATTTCCGGTGCAATCAGGCGGCTCACTTCGACCATCGCCGTCGCCGGGCGGATTTGGCCGAAGAACTCGCCGTGCGCGCGGCCGATTTTTTCCCAGTCGGCGATGCGGGTCACGTACATGCGAGTGCGCACGACGTCGGAGAGTTTCGCGCCAGCCTTCGCCAGCGCGGACTCGATGTTCTTCAGAGTTTGAACCGTCTGCGCGTAGGGATCGCCCGGACCCACGACCTTTCCCTGCGCGTCCGTGGCGGTCGTGCCGGAGACACACACGTACGGCCCCACGCGCACGGCGCGGGAGTAGCCGACGATCGGCTCCCACGGCGTGCCGGTTGCGATGTTCTTGCGTTCCATGTTCCCTCCAAAATAGAGTTATGGATCGAAGCGTGCGCGCAAATCGGGCGGCACAATCGGACACATTTCCTCGCGCGTGCCGAAAACACGGTAACGAATGCGCGCGATGAAATCGTAGACCAGGTCGCGCAAGGGGCGCGGAATCACCGCGATAATTCCGGCCAGGAAGCGCCAGCCACCGCCAAGCCTTCGCAAAATGTGAAGGAACGCGTCCGATCGCGCCAACAGCGACCCCGAATTCGAGAGCACGACCACGCTATCGGGCAGCGCCGCGCGCTGTTCGGGAAAGACGCGTTCCCGAAACGTCGACCCTTGTAGTGGTGCGAATCGGAACGCAGCGCCGGTTCGATCGTGCTTCAGCACAAACTTGACGGCACGATGGCACAGGCCGCAGTGTCCGTCGTAGAAGAGAATCTCGGGACTCGCCGCGAGAGCCACTGTTTCAAAAGCATAGCACGCCAGGGCGGCAAGGCCGCATCGGCGGCCGCGCGCCAAATCGCTGGACAGAGTATGGCGAAGTCTCTAATCTACTTGCCTGTTTTCGCGGGGAAAACACAGGAAGAGCTGCCTTCAGAGTGAAAGCCAACAGCATCCTCGATGTGATCGGGCGGACGCCGCTGATTCGGCTGAATCGCGTGGCCAAGGATCTGCCGGCCGAAGTGTACGTCAAGGCCGAATACTTGAACCCCGGCGGATCGACGAAAGACCGCATTGCCGTCTGGATGATCGATGAAGCCGAACGCAAAGGCCTGCTGCGGCCCGGCGGAACAATCGTTGAAGCGACATCCGGAAACACCGGCACGGGCCTCGCCATCGTCGCGGCGGTTCGCGGATACAAAGTCGTCTTCACGATCAACGACAAGCAGTCACGCGAAAAGATCGACCAATTGAAGGCATTCGGCGCGGAAGTGATCGTGTGCCCTACGGCCGTCGAGCCGGAAGATCCGCGCAGCTACTATTCAGTGGCGAAGAAGCTTGCGCGCGAGATTCCCAACGCATACTACGCCAACCAATACGATAATCCCGCCAATCCCGAGGCTCACTACCGCACAACGGGGCCGGAAATCTGGCAGGATACCGACGGAAAAATCACGCACTTCGTCTGCGGCCTTGGCACCGGCGGCACGGCCAGCGGCGCGGGACGTTTCCTGAAAGAGCAGAATCCCAAGGTCAAGGTGATCGGAGTCGATCCGTACGGGTCGCTCTACTACGAATACTGGAAGACCGGCAACATCGGCGAGGCCCGCACATACGTGGTGGAAGGGATCGGCGAGGAAATTCTTCCGAGCACGCTCGATTTTTCGGTGCTTGACGACATCCTACAAGTGAATGACGAAGAGTGCTTCCTCTGGGCGCGCCGGCTGGCGAAGCGGGAAGGTATCTTTGCGGGCGGCTCCGGAGGCGGCTGCGTTTCGGCGGCCCTGCGTGTGGCAAAGGACTGCAAGAAGGGCGACTCGATCGTCGCGCTGCTTCCGGACGCGGGCGGGCGCTATCTCAGCAAGATCTACAACGACAGCTGGATGCGCGAGCTCGGTTACGCAGAAACCGAAGTGGCGCTGACGGCTGCCGACGTGATCCGCGTGAAGCGCCAGAACGGCAAGCGCCGGGAGCTTGTGGTGGTCGGGCCGAACCGGACGGTTTTTCAGGCGTTGCAGCTGATGCAGCAGCAGGATATCTCGCAGCTCCCCGTTTTTGAGGACGGGCAATCGGTTGGGACCATTTCCGAGGACAAGATTCTCAATCTCGCGCTGCAAGGCAAAGACCTGCGCAAGCTGATCGTGCGAGAGGTGATGGGTCCGGCGCTGCCTCAAGTGCCGGCCAATGCGCCGGTCGAGCGCGTCACTCACCTGCTCAGCCACGAAGGGCCCGCGGTCTTCGTCGAAATGGAGTCCGGCGAGCTGGAAGTTCTCACGAAATTCGACCTGATGGACACGATTGCCGGCCTGGTGGGGCAAAAGCGCTGAGCCCCGTATCAAAGCGCGGGAAACGGGGCATTTCTCGCAGGTTTTGGGGCTCTGGAGGACCAACCAAGCGCGTTTTGGAAGCTTAAATTCGCATCAGTGTGGAAGCAATTTCTGATAGCATAAAGAGTCGAGTTTCGGTAAGAATCCTGCCGGTTTGGAGCAACAGGAAAATGGCATTGGCTTGTGAAATCTGCGGCAAAAAGCCGCGCTACGGAAATACGATCAGCCACGCGCACAACGTCACGCGACGCCGCTGGAATCCCAATCTGCGGCGCGTGCGCGCCGTGATCGGCGGCGTGCGGAAGCAGGTGCGCGTCTGCACCGCCTGCATTCGCGCCGGTCGCGTCAAGAAGGCAGCCTGACGCCCGCCCACTCCGAAAGGAGCTCCCGTTGAAGCGGAGAACTCTAGTGATCGCGGCATTCGCCGCGTGCGCGCTGCTGGGCGCCTGCCGGAAAGACGCAGCGCCGGGGCCGGACGTGTGGGCCGCGGTAGACGGCAAGGAAATCTCTCGCCAGGACGTTGAGAAGATCTATCGCTCGCGCGTGACGGCTGAGGCGCCCGCGCCATCGCAGGAAGAGGCCCTTTCGCTCAAACTCGGCATCCTGGACGAGCTCATCAACAGCGAAATCCTGCTCGAGCGCGCCAACAAGATGAATTTGATGGCCAGCGACGCGGAGGTGGACGACAAGTTCACCGAGTCGAAGAGCCCGTACACGGAAGAGGAATTCCAGAAGAAGCTGCAGGAGACCGGCCTTACGGTGGGCGACCTGCGGAGCGACATCCGGCGCCAGCTTTCGATCCAGAAGCTGCTGAATCGTGAAGTGGTGGCGAAGATTTCGATCACCGATCAGGACGTCGCGAACTTCTACAACAATAATCGCGCGCAGTTCAACGTTGCGGAGCCTCAATATCACATCGCGCAGATCGTGGTCACGCCGAGGCCCGATCCCACCGTCCACAATCGCAAAAACGACAAGGCCACGAACGAGGCGGAGGCGGGCCGCAAGGCGGCGATGCTTGTGCAAGAACTCGATCGAGGCGCCGACTTCAGCGCGCTTGCCATGGATTACTCGGAGGACCCGAGCGCTTCCACGGGAGGCGACCTCGGATTCCAGCCGGAATCGGCGTTCAACAAGTCGGATCCGGTGCTGAAGAAGGCCGTGCTCTCGCTGAAGGCCGGCCAAGCAACCCAGCCGATCCGAGACAACAAGGGCGGCTATGTCATCATCAAGCTGATCGCGAAAGAAGCGGCGGGCCAGCGCGAGCTTTCCGACGCGCAGGTTCAGCAGGCAATCCGCGACGGGCTGCGAACGCGCAAGGAACAGCTGCTGCGCTCCGCGTACCTGGTGGAAGCGCGCGACGAAGCGCACGTCACCAACTATCTGGCGCGCCAGGTTCTCGAATCCTCCGGCAAGCTCCCCGACACAAAGTGACGGCCGGCGCGCTTGGCAAGCTTCTGCCGAGCCGCTATGATGGCCGCGCCCGATCCTTCAGAAAGCGAATGGTCTGTGGAAGTGTCTGAACAAAACGAATGGAAACGAGCAGCGGCCGAAGCGGCTGCCGACCTCGTCGAGGATGGCATGGTCCTTGGCCTCGGCACTGGGTCCACGGCCGCCTACTTCGTCGAGGCGCTGGGACGGCGTCTCGCTGCCGACGGCTTGCGAATCACCGGGATCCCGACCTCGGAGCAGACTGCGGCGCTCGCTCGCAATGTGATGATTCCGCTGACGAGCTTTGCGGAACACGCCCAGGTCGATCTCACGGTGGACGGAGCGGACGAAGTCGAATCCAGCTCCCTGTCGCTGATCAAGGGACACGGCGGAGCGCTGCTGCGGGAAAAGATAGTGGCTGCGGCGTCGAAGCGCGTGGTGATCGTGGCGGACGAATCGAAGGTCGTCGAAACGCTCGGTTCTCTTGTGGCCGTGCCCGTCGAAGTCGTGCGGTTCGGCTGGCAGGCGACGGGGAGGCGCCTCACCCAGATCGGCGCCAATCCTTCGCTGCGACTGGGAAACGACAAGAAGCCCTACGTTACCGACGGCGGAAACTACATCATGGATTGCGCGTTCGGGCCAATCGCAAATCCGAAAGAAATTGCGCACCATCTCGACCATGTCGTCGGCGCGGTCGAACACGGTCTATTCCTCGGGTTTACCAGGGAAGTCATCGTCGGCGGCCGCGGGGGAGTGCGCACTTTCAAGAAGACTGAACGCTGAACGCAATTCCGAAAGCATGCGAAGGTCAAAGGGGGGAACATGCGACAACGGTTTGCGGTAACGGCAAGTGTGGCAGCGCTGGTGCTGTGTTCGTTCGCAACGTTTTCTGGCAGGCCGGCGAGGGGCGCCGGTGGGAACAGCCCCGCTGCGCCCGACAATTCGTGCGATTACGCGTGCCTCACCGGCATGGTGGATCGATACTTGAAGGCGGTCGCTGCGCACGATCCGACCCTGATTCCGGCAGCGGACCACGTCAAGTTCACCGAAAACACGATCACTCTGAGACTCGGTGATGCTCTCTGGGGCACGATGAGCGGAATGGGTACGTACAAGCTCTATTTCGCGGATCCCCATGACGGAGAGGCGGCGTTCGAAGGCACGATCCGGGAGAACGACACGCCTGCGATCTTGCTGCTGCGGCTGCGCGTCGTGGACGGGAAGATCACGGAAGTTGAGACCCTCGTCCATCGAAATGCGGATGCCGCGAAGGCGCTGGAAAAATTTGGAAACCCGGATCCTGCATGGCTGAAGCCGCTGGACGCCGCGCAGAAGACATCGCGCCAGGACATGCTGCAAGCGGCAGACACGTATTTCGAAGGCATCCTGCATTCCTCGGGAGATATGGTGCCGTTCGATCCGAGGTGCAACCGCATCCTGGACGGATACCAGGACACCAACAATCCCACGGCCAAGGGCTGGTTCGACAAAGATTCGTTCCGGCCGGACGCGATGGGAATCCGGGAGAACTTGAACACGGGAATCTGGAAGTACATTCATTCGATCGATCCGCGGCGATACGTGGTTGTCGACGAAAAAATGGGAATTGTCCTAGGCATGTTCATGTTCAATCATCCGGGAAAGTTGAAATCGGTGGACGTGCCCGGTGTGGGGACTGTCCCGATGCCTCCCGTGACGCGGAGGCCTTCCAGCGTTGAAATGGGAGAATTCTTTAAGATCGAAGGCGGGAAGATTCGTCAGATCGAAGGCATATCGATCTCTCTCCCGTACGGGGCGGGCGAAGGCTGGTAGGCTCGGCGAAGTGGAAAGCTAGTGGAGTCCCGACCAGTCGTCGGCCAGCAGGATGGAGTTGCTGGGATTGGAAGGGTCGTACTTGACGCTGGCGATCTGGCCCGACGCGATGCGGCTCAGATGCAGCCGCTCTTCGAGACCGGTCACGTCCTGTGCCGTCTCGTACGTCACGCCGGAAATTGCGTAGGTATAGTAGAGCAGCTTCTGAGGCGCTTCGACTGAACTCCTGCGCTTCCGCAACGCAGTAGCCTTGCCATGGCCGTTCGCGCCGGCCGCAGCGCGATTGTGGTCCGCGATTTCGAGCACCTGGCCTTCGACGATGCGGCCGATCCGGTTGAGGTACGCCCGCCGCGCCCGCTCGGTTTCGCGCGCATCCTCCGGCTTGCGGCGGAGCCAGAAGAAAAAGACCGCCGCGGCCAGCACGCCGAGGCCAACCACTGGGACGAGATTGCGCCAATCTTGGAGTAGTTCTTTCACCGCGCCCATTCTCTCGAAATCGTCCGCGCCTCCGTCGGAGCTCGAGGCGTTGCCGGCCGAACAGACTAATAAAGTATATGGCAAGCGGCGCGGCCTGCGGATCAAAGCAGGATCGGTTGCGAGAAAGTTACGGCGAAGGACCGGGACAGCGTCAGTCCCGCGGCGCGACCACGGTGTTGCGCAGCGTTCCGATTCCGCCGACGCGAACTTCGACGACGTCGCCCGCCGCCAGGGGTCCGACGCCCGCCGGCGTGCCCGTTGCGATCACGTCGCCGGGCTCCAGCGTCATGGCCTCGGCGATCCAGCGAAAGATCACTTCGATGCCGAAAACCATTTCGCGAACGCGCCCGGATTGTTTCACGACGCCGTTGACAAGCGTCTCAATCGGCGTATCGGCCGAGGGAGGTTCGGTTTCGACCACGGGGCCGAAGGGGCAAAACGTATCGAAGCCTTTGCCGCGAGTGTATTGGCCGTCGAGCCTCTGGAGATCGCGTGCGGTGACATCGTTGAGGCACGTGTAGCCCAGAATGTAGGGCGCGATGTCTTCGCTGGGCTTGGGCCGCGAGCAGCGGCGGCCGATGATGAAGGCCAATTCGCCCTCGTAGTCAACGCGCTTGGAAATGCGGGGGAGGACTACTTCGTCCCCGGGGGCGATGATCGCCGAGGGCGGCTTGGAGAAGATCACCGGCTGCTTCGGAGCCTCGATATTCATCTCGGCGGCATGATCGAGATAGTTCCGCGCCATGCAGATGATCTTGCTGGGCCACGTGGGAGACAGAAATCTGACGTCGCTCACGCGCCACTGGCGTCCCGTTGGCTTCCGGTCGCCCCAGATCTCGCCGGAGATTTCGCGGACTGCATCGCCTTCCACGATACCCGCATGCGAGCTTGCATACGCCTGAGCCTGCGTCCGGCCTGAGTTCTTGCCGGCGGATTCGATCGGTTCAAATCGGCAGAGTTTCATCGAGTATGGCGAGGCGTTTCACTCGCCGCCTTTCGCCCCGGCGCAATCGGGTTGCGCCGGGCTTGGATGACCATTCCGCCGACCCACGCGACGACGGAACAGACTCCATACACTACAGCCCCCTCCGTCAAGGCCAGAAACGGAGTGTGGCGGACCGATTCGAAAAGACTTCGAAAGACCATCCCCGCGATATCATACGCGACCACGAAGATTGTCCAGCCGATCATGGCCGACGTAAACATCCTCAGCGGCTGCCGCCAGAATCGCAGGATCGGAATCAGCATGAGCAGCACGAACAGCGTGCAGGAAACCGCGTTGCGTTCGAGCGCGTAGTGCTCGAGGGCCGGGATTCGGTTGGCGGCGACCAGCGCGCCGAGCATCACGATCACGAGCAAGGCGCCCGTGTAGATACCCACGCGCAACGCGGGATGCGACGGCGCGGCGTGTGCTTCGTTGTCTGGTTTGACCGGCGACGTTTCCGTCATGGGTTCGGCTGGCTCTCTGCCGGGACGCCGCCAGAGACAGCCTCGCTCGGGCGACTTTCGTTCCCAGAGCGATCTACAGCGGTGACGGTGTAGAAGTAGCGGTGGCCGGGCTGGACATTCATATCGCGAAAGGCAGGCGTAAGCAACAACTCCGTCGTCAGGCGTGTTCCCGCCGCACCTGCTTGCTCACTTCGATAGACGTTGTAACCCGCCACGTCCGTTTCAGGGCCGACGGCCCACGAAAGCTCCAGATGCGCCGCCACGTCAGCTTGCTGAGGCACCAGCGCCGCCACCAGTCCCTGCGGGGCGGCGGGCGGGAACACGTCACGCGCGGCAACGACGGCGAGGTTCGAATCCGCCGACTCGATCGAATCCGTGCCGGATCCGACGACGCCTCGCACGGAATACACGTAGGTCTTTCCGAATTCGAATTGCGTGTCCTGAAACGACGGCGATTCGCTTTCGCCTATTTTCGCGAGCGGAGCTTTCGGCTTCGGACTCTCCCCCGCGGCGGTCGAGTCGGCTTCGGCGCGGTAGATTCGATACGCGACCGCCGAGGGAGCAGCGCCAGCCATAGTTTTCTCCGGCGGAGACCACGTGAGAACGATTGCCGCGTGGGTGACGTCGGTCTTCAGGTCGGCGATCGGCTCCAGTGCGGGATGAATCGACACGTACGCGACGTTCGACGAGTCGGACTCCCTGGCCGCTGCAGCGCGGGTGCGAACGCTGTAGACCGCGCCGGCAGCCGCCCGCTGCGCAAAGTCGTCGGGCTTCACCGAATCCGAGTAGCGGAAACTCCCCTGCTGGACGTATTGATCGACGGCGCCGGACGGAATCGTGGCCAGCAGGACTTGCTTTGCGTCGGCGGCGGGCCGTGGATCGCCGATTCCCCGGTAGATTTCAATCGTAAGCGCTCGATCGAGAGGCCTGTGGTCCACGGTCTCAGTGGGCAGCGTGAACGTGAGCACAATGTCGTCGGCCGCCTGCGTCGCCGCAAGATCGGAAACCGGCAGCGGCACGGGAGGCTTCCGTTCGTACGGTTCGCTCGGCGAAGCGCAGCCTGCGGCAGCCAGCGCGAGCAGGAAACCGCACAGCAGCATCCGAGAAGCCGCGCGATGCGCGCAGCGGTCCGGCGAGAGCTCCTGCGATGGCGCTCCTGTTCCGTGGTCCATTTTCGGCGGTCTAGAGAATGTAGCGGCTCAGGTCCTGATCTTTGACGATGTCCGCAAGCTGCTTCTGCACGTATGACGCGTCGAGCTTGACCGTCTTCTTCTTCATTTCCGGCGCTTCGAAGGAAATATCCTCCAGCACCTTTTCGAGAATCGTGTGCAGGCGGCGCGCGCCGATATTCTCGGTCTGCTCGTTGACGGTGGCCGCAAAGCGAGCGACCGCGGCAATGGCGTCTTCTCCGAAAGACAGCTTCAGACCCTCGGTATCCAACAGCGCCATATATTGCTTGATCAGCGCGTTCTTCGGCTCGGTGAGGATGCGGACGAAATCGGCCTCGGTGAGCGAGCTCAGCTCCACGCGGATCGGAAAGCGCCCTTGCAGCTCAGGAATCAGATCCGAAGGCTTCGATGTGTGGAACGCTCCCGCGGCGATAAACAAAATGTGGTCGGTGCGGACCATGCCGTAGCGTGTGTTGACCGTAGTCCCTTCGACGATCGGGAGAATATCCCGCTGCACGCCTTCGCGCGAGACGTCCGGCCCGTGGCCCGATTCGCGCCCAGCGATCTTGTCGATTTCATCGATGAAGAGAATCCCCATTTGTTCCACGCGATCCACCGCGATGCGTGTCACCTGGTCCATGTCAATCAGCCGGTTCTCTTCCTCCTGGATCAGGTAGTCGAAGGCCTCGGAGACGGTCATCTTGCGCTTCTTTTTCTGCTGGCCGAACATGCCGGAGAGCATGTCCTTGACGTTGATGTCCATCTCCTCGACGCCCTGGTTCGTGATGATTTCAAACGAGGGCATCGAGCGCTCGCGAACCTCGACTTCCACGAGCCGCTGGTCGAGCTTCCCTTCACGAAGCTGGACGCGCAGCTTGTCGCGCGTGCGCTGCACCTGCTCGCGGCGCTGCGCCTCCGTTCCGGGGGTGGCATCTGCCGGCGTCGGTGACGAAGGCAGCAGCAGATCGAGCAGGCGCTCCTCTGCGGACTGTTCGGCGCGCTCGGCGACTTCGTCCAGTTTCTCTTCCCGCACCATATCGATCGCGGTTTCCACGAGGTCGCGCACCATCGACTCCACGTCGCGGCCCACGTAGCCGACTTCGGTATACTTCGAAGCTTCCACCTTCACGAAAGGACAGCCGGCCAGCCGCGCCAGGCGGCGCGCGATTTCCGTCTTGCCCACGCCCGTGGGCCCGATCATCAGAATGTTTTTCGGCAGGATGTCTTCGGCGATCTCCGGCTGCAGCTTTTGCCGGCGGACGCGATTGCGCAGCGCGATTGCGACGGCCTTCTTCGCCGCATTCTGGCCCACGATGTATTTGTCCAGCTCGGCGACGATTTCGCGCGGCGTCAGCTCGTCAAACGAAGGCAGCGCCTCGGCTTCTTCCGCCTGCTGGTCTCCGGACAAGTAAATCACCATGTCTTTCTCCGGCCCGATACTCACAGTTCTTCGATGCTGAAATTCGCGTTGGTGAAGATACAGATGTCACTCGCGATGCGCATGGCTTCCTGCGCGATATCTTTGGCGTTCATTTTCGTGTGCTTCGCAAGCACGCGCGCGGCTGAGAGCGCATACGGCCCGCCCGAGCCGATGGCGCAGATGCCGTCGTCCGGCTCGATCACGTCGCCGTTGCCGGAAAGGAGGAACGTGCCCTTCGCGTCCGCCACGATCAGCAGCGCGTCCAGGTGGCGCAGCGAGCGGTCGGTTCGCCATTCCTTGGCCAGCTCCACGGCGCTGCGCGCCAGGTTGCCGTGATATTCCTGCAGCTTCATTTCGAAACGCGCGAACAGGGAAAGCGCGTCCGCCGTGCTCCCGGCAAATCCAGCGACAATCTTGTCGTTATAAAGGCGGCGTGTCTTCTTCGCGTTGTGCTTGATCACCGCTTCGCCGAGAGTCACCTGCCCGTCGGCAGCCAGAACGACTTTGTTGTCCTTGCGAACGCACAGGACCGTCGTGCCGTGCATCTGTTGCGAATTTTCCTTCCGTGCCATCCCGCGATTATACCCCGCGGCGGACGGAATGGTCGAATTCAGTCGGGGTGGTGTGCCGCGGCTCAGTTGCCGGGAGCCATGAGGGAATCTGCAAACTTTCGAAAGCGCTCGTTGGACATGAACGCGTGAAACGAGTCGTCCTGGCGCGGGTCCGGCATATCCTCGCCGGGAATCGCATTCTGCTTGCGAGCAAACGCGCTGCCGAGATAGCTCATCGTTTTGTCCGTGTCTCCGCGCTCCGCGTACACACATGCAAGGTTGTAGTAGAACATCGGGTAATCCGGATCCTTCGATACGCCGTAGTTAAGGGCTGCCTCCGACTTTTCCAGATCGCCCGTAATCCCGTATGCCATCCCCAGATTGTCGACCAGCACGCGCCAATAGTTCTTGGTGAGCTCGGCGTGCTGTTTTTCCAGGTCCAGCGCCTTCTGGTAGGGTTCGATCGCGCCTTTGAAATCTTGCGCTACGTAGCGCCGGCCGCCTTCCCTGAAATGGTCCAGGCTGGATCCGGATGCGGAAGACGCTGGCGGAGCGCCGCCCCGATCTGTGACGTGAATTCGATTCAAGACGTCCATGAGAAGCGGCTCGTCCGACGGTTCGAAGAGGGACTTCGAGAGGTGAATATCGATGTAGACGTCTTCCTTGGCCGAGCACGCAACGACGTTCTTCTGCCTCACGGGAAGCCCTTGATAGGTCGGCAGGAAGTATTGAACAACCGGCATTGACGCCACCTGGGAGTATTCGACGTCCCGCATTCCGAGGTTCGAAAGCGACGCTATGCGTTTGCGCAAGTAGTCCGGACATGTGGCGCTATCGGCGCCTTGCTTTGATTCCTCCAGCGTGACTGACAGAGCGACGCCGGTAGCTGAATTCGTGGCGAACAGGTATTGGCGGCCGTCCGGCTTTTGCCCGTCGGTTTCAACCTTGAACCCGGGCGAATCAACCTGAATGTCCCAGTTCTTCCCGGGAAACGACACACGGATGTTCTGTGTGGTCTTCGGTTCCTGGGCAATCGCGCAGAGAGAAACGAGAGCCACGAGAGCGATGCAACGCGAGGCGGATCGGATCATGGCGCTTCCTCACACAGGAGGAGATGTAATCACCCTCAATTAACCGTGAGTGTACTACCGTGCGGGCAGCGCGCCAAGGCGCACAGGCAGCCGTATGGCTGCTTCATCACTGGTGTGATGGGGCTGAATCGCCTTCCTTGTCCTTGTCCTTGTCTCGATCCTTATCGCGCGTGTTCTTCTCGGCGCCTTTCTTGCCAACTTGCGCCCAACGCTGATCGAGCGATTCCTTGGTGAACAGGCTTTCGGAGAGATTCGTGTTGTAGTCGCACTTTTCGAAGAAAGCCTGGAAAATCTTGATGTCGTTGCGCTCGCGCGTTATCTGATAGGCCGTTTGAATGCCGCTGATGGGATGATAATTCGAGTAGTATTCGGTTTCCTGCCCTTTCATCTGCGTCTTCCGATCACGGGTATCGACGACCTTGCGGACCGGCAGATGCGTATTGCTAAGGAAGGCAATCCGGATCGTGCGGTTCTCGCTGTCCACCAGCTCGACCCAGTCGGCCTTCCAACCGTCGATAACGTCCGGGCCGCCGTAGCGAAACTGCATGTCCGGCTCGTGGATGCGGTGGCGGAGGATGTTGTCGAGATCCTTCTTCACGTTTTCCTGAAAATCCGCCAAGTCGGTTGGCGGCGCTTCGGAAACACCGCCGCGGTCGAGTTCCCATCCCTTGTCGCCGCTGTATACGTCGATGATGTTGCGCTTCGGCAGATTCTCCTGGCGGTCTTTGAAAGGAGGAATTGTGTAGTCGATGAACTGGCCGAAGCCGGTCAACTGGCCCGAGTGGTCGAAGGTGCCGATCCGGCCGGTGCACGTGGAGTCGCGGAGATTCAGATATGCGGCGCCGCCGAGCGCCTCGATGCCTTGGTTGATGATCGCCTTCGCCTTCGCAGCGCTCTGGTCGGGCATCAGGAATTGATCGTCCTGCGCGGGCGCCACCTGTGGCGCGACGAAGAACGCTCCAAACAAGGCAATTGCAGCAGCCGAGCTACGCCAGTCTAGCCGCACCGGAAAGAACCTCCATTAACGTTGATTACTTCACCCGTGATGAAGGTTGCCAGCTCCGAGGCGGCAAAAAGGATGGGTCCGGCGATTTCCTCGGGCTTCGCGATGCGGCCCAGCGGATACTGCGCGAGCCATTCCTTCATCTTGGCCTTGTCCTTCGCCGAGCGCTTCCAAATGTCCGTCGCGACGAAGCCGGGAGCTACGCAGTTTACGAGAATGTTGTGCCGGGCCAGCTCGGCCGCCAGCGCCTTGGCAAAACTGATAACGCCGCCCTTTGTGGCCGAATAATGGCTGTGAAGCGGCGTGCCGCGCTGGCCCGCCACCGAACTGACCGCAATGATCCGCCCGCCGCGCTGGGCGATCATGTGAGGCACGGCTTCATGAACCACCGTATAGACGCCCTTCAGATTTACGCGAGTCATCTCGTCCCAGTCGCGCTCGCTCAACTGCTCGATCGGCAGGCCGTCGTCGTTCCAGATGCCCGCATTGGCTACCAGAATGTCCAGGCGGCCGAGACGCTCATGGGCGAACTTCACGAGCTTTCTCACGTCCGCCATCTTTCCGGAATCGGCTTTGAACGCTTCGATGCGCGTGCCGTGCTTTCGCGCTTCCTGCTCCACCTGCGCCGCGGCCTCCCGATTCGTGTGATAGCTGAAGACTACGTCGGCGCCCGCCTGCGCAAAGAGTTTCACGGTCGCGGCGCCAATGCCGCGCGAACCGCCGGTAATGAGTGCCGCCTTGCCCGCGAGCGAGATCATTTTCCCCCCAAAAGGAAATCGCGCATGAAGGTTATCGGTAGACCGTAAGAGACCAAGGACGCAACGCCGGGAACGGAAGACTGCGTGGCCCGCCTACGCCCGGGCCGGCGCTTTCCTCATGGACGCGACGCCAACGAGTTCTCCGAACAGGCCTCGCGCCACGCCGTCGGTCTCGGCCGCGCGCTCCGGATGCCACTGCACACCCGTCACCCAGTTGGCGTCACCCGTCCATTCCACCGCTTCGATGACGCCATCGACCGCGCGCGAAGCGATGCGCAGATTTCGCCCCGGTTCGCGGATCGACTGATGATGAGAACTATTCACCGACGCCTGCGGCCCTCCCGCAATTCGCGCGAGCCGCGAATCTGGATCGATCCGGATGGCGTGCGTGCGGTCCGGCGCGCCCGGCTCGTCGTCCCAGTCATGCTCGATCGTGGTCTTCAGCTCGCTGGGAATATCCTGCACAAGCGTGCCCGAAAGAAAAACGTTGAGGCTCTGGATGCCGTAGCAGATCGCCAGCACCGGCTTCTGCTCGGCAAAGCAGTGCTCCAGGAGCGCGAAATCCGTCCGCTCGCGATCCGGGTCCGCATCGTTGCAGCGAGCGTGCCTCTCAGCTCCGAAGCGTGCGGGATCAACGTCTGCCGGGCTGCCCGTCAGCAAAACTCCATCCAGCGTGCGCGCGATATTCTCCAGATGTCCCGTGGAAAGCCCAAGCGAAATGACGACGACCTCGGCTCCTGCTCGCCGAACCGAACCGATGTACGGCTCGACCTTGGCGAAGTCTCCCTTAAGTTCTTCTTTTCTAGTGCGATACGGGATGCCGATCCGCGGTTTGGGAGCGCCTTGGGGGATCATGGAAGCCACATCGTACCATTGCGGCACCAGCGGGGCAACGGCGCGGCCTGATCACACGATCAGCAAAATTCGGCGGAAAGCGACAACAGCCCCGATGGCGAGCCGGGCTTTTCCGATCGCGCCGCAGGCTTGCGGGGTGGATGTGTGCCGATCCAGACGTGGTAGTTCTGTTTGATTTGCTCGATATGGTGCGGGATGTGCCGCTCCTGGCGTTGAATCCATTTTTCGAGACTGATTTCGCCCTCTTCCGGATGATCCAGCCTGTGCAGCCAGACCGGCTCGGGCAGCGTAACGAGCAAGCCATAGGTCATCTTGCGCAGGCGGCGGATCAGCTCGAGAGATTCCCGCGTACTCTGGTGAAAGTATCCGAGCGTGCCGGCCCATCGCGCGGGATCGAACTCCGGGATGGTCCTTCCCGGTTCCGCAATCAGGTGGCGGCAACGCACATAGGAACTCGCCTCGCTGTCCGCCAAATGCACGATGATTTCGTGAATGCTCCAGCGGTCCGGCGCCGGCTTGTAGAGCCACATCTTTTTCGGAAGCTGACGCAGCACGAGCGAAAGCAGCGAAGGCGCGCGGCCAAAAGACTCCAACATTTGCCGTCGTTCGTCGCGTGTCATGAAATCCCTCACTGACGGTCCTTCGCTGTGTTGTTTACCTTAGACGCAAGAAACTCGTTTTGGCTTCTCACGGAAATCGGAATTCGCGAAGAATTGGCCATTCGAGCTTACTGTAAGAACATTCACTTGAGCTGCAAAGAGCCAAATTGGCAAGAGTTGCAGCCTGAACATCGCGAGCAGTTATCCGACAATTCGGAGCGAGGATGTCCGTTTTCTGGAAGGATTGCTACTGCTCGCGTGCCGGCTGGTGGCGCATGGCGGCGAGGCGGGCGGCCACTCCCTGCGCATTGCGCCGAGCCCAGTAACCGCGAAGATCGCCGACCAGATAGAGCGAGCCGGTGGCGAAAACGGCGTCGTCTGGCGAGGCCATCTCGATCGCGCATTCGAGCGCGTCCGCCGGATCGGCGACCACCAGCGACGATTTCGCGAGATGGCCCGTCATCTCCGCCAACAGCGGGGCCGAAATCGCGCGCGGCTGGAGCGGCTGCGTGAGAATCACGCGGTCCACAGCGGGGAAAAGGATTCCGGCAATTTCGTCCACGGCCTTATCGCGCATCGCGCCGTAGACGAGGACAATTCGATGTCCCGCGAAGTTTTCATCCCAAAATCTCAACAGCTCCTTCGCGCCGGCGGGATTGTGCGTGCCGTCAAGATAGACGGCCGGACGCTCGGATAGTCGTTCCAAGCGTCCAGGCCACTTCGCCGCCCGTATGCCGCTCCGAATAGCGTCGTCAGTAATGGCAAAACCTCGCTCGACCAATAGCTGCGCCGCCGTAGCCGCCGTCAGAGCATTGCGAACCTGGAAGCGGCCCGCAAGAGCCGGCTCGAGCGAGATTCTTCGCCTGGAAGCAGTGGACACAGCCACAGCGCGATAGCAACCGCCCGAGGCTCGCACCTCCTCCAAGCGCCACGCTGCGTCCACCTCGATGAGATTCGCGCCTACATCCTTGCAGCGGCGCGCGATCACCTCGCGTGCTTCCGGCCTCTCGACGGAGCTGGCCACCAGTGCTCCCGATTTGATGATGCCGGCCTTTTCCGCCGCGATTTCGGCGATCGAATGGCCGAGAAAGCTCTCGTGATCGAAATCGATCGAGGTGATAACGGCGACCAACGGCTCGACGATGTTGGTGGCATCGAGACTGCCCCCGAGGCCGACTTCGAAGACCGTGAAATTCACGCCCCGCTCCGCGAAAGCGACGAAGGCGAGCGCCGTGATGCACTCGAAATACGTGGGATGCGCGGCCAGCTTGCCGTTCGCCAGCAAAGACTCAATCACGCTCTGCACGCGCGTCCAAGCCGCGGCGAATTCCTCGTCCGAAATGTCTTGGCCATTGATCCGGATGCGTTCATTGATCCGCTCGAGGTGGGGCGATGTGTAGAGCCCCGTGCGAAATCCGGCGGCGCGGAGAATCGATTCGAGCATCGCGGCCGTCGAACCTTTGCCGTTTGTGCCCGCGATGTGGACGCAGGGCGCGGCGCGATGGGGGTTGCCGAGTGCCTGGACCAGCGTGGTGATATTCGCGAGACCGAATTTCTGCACGCGGGCCTGCTGGGGCGCGGCCAGTTCCCGCCCGAGAGCCATCAGCGCGCGAACGGACTCTTCGTACGTCATGGTCAATCGAGGAAAAAGCCGAGGCTTTGCGCGATGTAGGTCTTCAGATCCTTGCGGGAAACGATCGCGTCGAGGAAACCGTGTTCAAGAAGGAATTCCGCCGTCTGGAATCCTTCGGGCAGCTTCTGGCGGATCGTCTGCTCGATCACGCGCGGCCCCGCGAAACCGATCATGGCGCCCGGCTCCGCGATATTGAGATCGCCGAGCATCGCGTAGCTCGCGCTGACGCCGCCTGTGGTCGGATCGGTAAGGATGGAAATGAATGGCACGCGCGCGTCATCGAGCCGCGCCAGCGCCGCTGCGACTTTCGCAAGCTGCATCAAGCTGACGGCCCCTTCCATCATTCGCGCTCCCGCCGAGCAGGAGACGATCACGAGCGGCGCCTTCTGCGCCAGCGAGCGCTCGATCGCGCGCGTGACCTTTTCCCCGACGACGGCCCCCATCGAGCCGCCGATGAATCCGAACTCCATCGAGCAACAGATCACGGGACGGCCGGCGAGCTTGCCCTCTGCCGTCATGATCGCGTCTTTCATGCCCAGTTTTTCCTGCGCGTCCTGCAGGCGCTGCGCGTACGGTTTCGTGTCCGTAAATTTCAGAGGGTCGCTGGAGGCAAGTTCGGCGTCATGCTCGATCCACTGCCCCTCGTCGAGCAGAAGTTCCAAGCGGCGGCGCGCCCCGAGGCGGAAATGGTGATCGCATTTGGGGCAGACTTCCCAGTTCGCCTCGATGTCTTTCTTCCAGATGATGGCGCGGCAGGCGTTGCACTTCGTCCAGAGTCCTTCGGTGCGGACGCGGCGCTCATCCACCGGTGTCGGATTCTCGATCGCGCCTTTTTCTCTTTTGAACCAGGCCATGTTCGGGATCTCAGCCGCGCTCAGTAGTCGATGCCCCGCTGCGCGAGGATGCCTTTCGTGTACGGATGCTTCACTTCCTTCATTTCGGTGACGAGATCGGCGGCTTCGACGAGCCTCGGATGCGCGTTGCGCCCCGTACAGATCACGTGCACGCGCTCGGGCCGGCGGACCAGCGAATCCACCACGCGCTCCGCGTCGAGCATCTTGTAGCTGATCACGTAGTTGATCTCGTCCAGAATCACGAGATCGTATTTCTCGCTGTAGATTTCATCGCGGCCATGCTCCCAAGCCTGCTCGCACAGGCGCACATCTTCGGGATCGGTCTCCGCTCCGCCGACCTTTACGAATCCCCGGCCCATCGGGCGAATCTCGAACTTGTCGTCGCCCAGCATCTTGGCCGCGTCGAGTTCGCCGTAGTGCCACGAGCCCTTGATGAACTGAACCATCAGGACGCGCAGCCCCTGTCCAACAGCACGAAACGCCGTGCCCAGAGCGCACGTCGTCTTCCCCTTGCCCGGACCGGTGTAGACGATCAGGAGTCCTTTGCCTTCCGGCATCGGCTGCAGCCCCGCGAGACAGTCTCCCATAGTCGCCACGCGCCCACAAAACGTCAAGAAGCGAGTTGCGTGTCCGCAGCGACTACTTGGGATACGGATGCCCGGCAAGGATTGCGAAGGCGCGGTAGATCTGCTCCGCGAGCACAACGCGCGCGAACTCGTGCGGCATCGTGAGCGTGGAAAGCGAGATCTTCTGATTTGCTTTTGCGCGCAACTCTTCCGGAAAGCCTTCCGCGCCGCCGCACAAGAAGACGATCTCACGCGCGCCCCGATCGCGCAGATCGCCAAGCCAGCGGGCGAATTGCTGCGAAGTGAACTGCTTCCCCGCAGCGTCGAGCAGAACGAAAGTCGCGCTTGGATCGATTCTCATCTTGCGGAGCACGGCCAGCGAGGATTCCCGCAATTCGTTCGTTTCGATTTCCGCGTAGCGCGCGGCCCGCCGCGTGTAATCATCGACCAGCGCGCGAGCTTCTTCGCGCCGCGTCTTGCCGAGCATCACGAGTCGAATCTTCATGGATGAATCGAGGCTTCGCGGACGTCGCGAGCCGCGGCGTCAGAGCAGGCCGTACTTCTTGCGCTTTTCGAGCAGCGTCTTCCGGCTGATGCCGAGAATATCGGCGGCCTCGCCGATCTTGTAGCGCACGGCTTCGAGCGTCGCCTGAATCGTTTCGCGCTCAACGTCCTCGAGCGACTTCAGTCCATCCGCCGGACGGCGGGCGCCGCCCGCCGATTTGACGATCTGCGGGAAATCATCCGGATGGAGCAGCGGCTCTTTCGCAAAGACGAGCGCATGCTCGATTGCATTCTTCAATTCGCGGACATTGCCCGGCCAGGAATACGATTCAAGCAACTGCTGCGCTTCGGGAGCGAGTGCCGCATCGGGCCGGTTGTGAACGGGCCCAAGCCGCGCGACAAAGTGCGACGCAAGCGGCGCGATGTCGCCCCTGCGCTCGCGCAGAGGCGGCACGGGAATCGCAAGCACGTTCAACCGAAAAAAGAGGTCCTCGCGGAACCGCCCGGTCGAAACCGCTTTCGCCAAGTCCGTATTCGTCAGCGCCATCAGCCGCGCATCCATGCGCAGCGTCTCCGAGCCGCCCAGCCGCTCGAAGGTTCGCTCTTCCAGCACGCGCAGCAGCTTCGCCTGCATGCCGGGAGCCAGGGCCGCCACTTCGTCCAGGACGACCGTGCCGCCCTGTGCCAGCTCGAATCGCCCCGGTTTGCGCGCCACCGCGCCTGTAAACGCGCCGCGCTCGTGCCCGAACAGCTCGGATTCGACAAGTTCAGCGGGCAGACTGGCGCAATCGATCTTCAGGAACGGAGCGTCGCGGCGCGATCCATGTTCGTGAATCCAGCGCGCGAGCTGATCTTTGCCTGTGCCGCTCTCGCCGGTAATCAGAAGCGTCGTCGCGGTGTCGGCGATCTTTGCAGCGATCTCGAGCACCTTCAGGGAGGCCGGATCGGCGGCGACCCACGCGATGCCGGCATCGCTCATGGCTGCGTCGCGCCGCTTTCAGAATGCCCGCGCGGCTCGGGCGGAGGCGCGGCCGGGGCGATATCCACGCGCTCGGCCGTGCGCCAGAGGCGTTCGAGGTCGTAGTATTGCCGCGCTCGCTCGCTGAAGATGTGGATCACGAAGTCGCCGTAGTCGAGCAGGACCCATTCGGCGCCGGTCTTGCCCTCACGGTGCGTCAGTCGCACGCCCTCACGCCCGAGCCTCTGCTCGATCGCCTCGCGGATGGCCTGAATCTGCGGCTGGCTGCGGCCCGACGCGAGCACGAAGTAGTCGGCGAAAGCTCCCGTGAGTTTCAGCACGGTGATATCCACGGCCTGCTTGTCCTGGGCCGCTTCGACGGCCCAGCGGATTTGGGGGCGAAGGGAGTGCTGCGTCACCGGTACAGAGCCTGACCGAGAATGTATTCCTCCACGCGCGGCGGCACAAGCCCGCGAACGGTCTGCTTGCGCCGGAGCCGTTCTCGCACCTCGGTGGAGGAGACGTGGCTCGAAACCGTCGTGAGCAAATGAACGGACGTCTTCCGCAGCGTGATCTTGTGGGCATCGGATGATGGAACGCGTCCCAGCTTTTCCGGCGGTATCACCAGGCGCAAAGCATCCAAGCGAAAGCCCGGGCGGCTGGCAATGACGAAGTCGCAGGCGTCGAGCAGCGACTCGTAGTGCTTCCACGTGGGCAACTCGAGAAATTGATCCGCGCCGACGATGAAATAGAGATGATCGTCGGGGTGTTCGCGGTGATATCGGCGCACCGTATCGATCGTGTAGAAGACGTGCGGCGGGCTGCCCGCCGGCGCTTCGGCCAGCGAGGGCACGAAGTTCCCGTGCTCCGCGCACGCCAGCGCGACCATCGTGTAGCGATGAATGAACGATGCAAGCTCCCGCCGCGGTTTATGCGGCGGACGCGACGATGGAATGAAGTAGATCGCATCGAGGTGAAAGCGCCTTTGCGCGGCCTGCGCCACGGCGATGTGGCCGGAATGCGGAGGATCAAACGTCCCGCCGAAAAGAGCCACCGAGCGGCGATGCGCTCCGCCCGACGGCTTGTGCGCGCCTTGAGACGTCAACGCCCCTCCCGATGAGGAGCCACGGCGTGATTCTCCGCCGGCGATGGTCTCTGCGCGCGCTGAGCATCGATGGCAAGGTCCTGTTCAGCGCTTTGGGAAGCTTCGGCAGTTGCGATCGGCTTCGGCAGCCGATCGAGGAGGCTGGCGATGCCGCGAACGAGTTCGGTGACGCCCGCGCCGGAAGCCGAAGAAATCGCGTAGAACTCCAGGCCGCGATTTGCGGCAAACGAACGAAGCTCTTCCAGATGCTCGCGGTTCGTTGTGGCGTCGAGCTTGGTGGCCACGACGATCATCGGTTTCTCCGCCAGCTCCGGGCTGAATGCGGAAAGCTCCCGCTCGATAATCTCGAAATCGCGGACGGGATCGCGATCGTTCGCGTCGCTCGTGTCCACCAGATGTGCGATCAGTCGTGTGCGCTCCACGTGCTTTAGGAACCGGATGCCGAGACCGACGCCTTCGTGCGCGCCTTCGATCAGGCCCGGCAGATCGGCGACCACAAACGTGCGGCCCATGCCAGGAGCGGCATCGGGATCGGCGGAAACAACGCCCAAATGCGGCTCAAGCGTCGTGAATGGATACGGAGCAATCTTCGGACGCGCCGCGGAGATGCGTGAAATCAGAGTCGATTTCCCCGCGTTCGGGAAACCCACGAGGCCGACATCCGCAAGGAGCTTCAATTCCAGCCGCAAGCGATGTTCTTCGCCTTCTTCGCCGTCCTCATGTTCGCGCGGCGCCTGATGCCAGGGCTTGCGAAACGCCGGATTCCCGTTTCCACGTCCGCCGCGCCCGCCGCGAGCGGCGCGGAACCGCTGGCCCGGCTCGGTGAAATCGAACAGCTGCTCGCCCGTATCGGCATCGAAAGCGATCGTGCCCATGGGCACTTTCAGGATTGTATCGACGCCGGAGCGTCCCTGGCAGTTGGAGCCTTCTCCGTGCCGCCCGCGCTCCGCATGGAACTCGCGGTTGTAGCGGTAGCGGAGCAGCGTGTTGTCGTTCGGGTCCGATTCCAGGTAGACATCGCCGCCGTGGCCGCCGTCGCCGCCGGAAGGGCCGCCGCGCGGGACGTACTTCTCCCTGCGAAACGCGACACAGCCGTTGCCGCCGTCGCCACCCTTCACCAGGATTTTCGCTTCATCGACAAACATCGACTGCCCGCTCCGAGAGGATTCAATTCCAAAGCATACGCCATGACAGCGACACGCGCATCAAGAGCCGCCCAGCAATTGCGGCGGAACGCCGATTTCCTTCGCGCCGGCCAGACCGAAACCGGGACCGCGCGTGAGCCACAGCAAAATCGCGAGGCCGTGATTCGGATAGCGGCGCGTCATTTCCTTGGCTATGTCCACGAAACGCACGCCGGGCTTCGCAACATCCATGTAGTCGCGCAGCCACGCCTCGCTTGCGTCCAGCAGTTCGGCGCCGCCCACCGGGCCGTGGCCCGGAAACACGCGTTCGAGCGGGCCCAGCCGGCGAACCAAGTTCAGCGCCTCGATCCAGCTTTCGGGATGATTCGTGTCCGCCATGTAATGGTGCATTCCCGAATAAACCAGATCCCCCGCGATCACTGCCTTCGCCGATGGCACGTAGTACGCCGTCGCGTGAACCGTCTCGCATACCGGCAGATCGACGAAGCGAATCTCATGGCCTTCGAGCAAGGTCTGGCTGCCGATCAGCGGCTCCGGCATCGGTATCGAGCGCGGCATTTCGTCGCCGAACATCTCACGCCAATGAACCAGCTTCGCGCGATATTCCTGCATGAAGTCAATCACGCCTTGCCGCGCGAAGAATCGGGCGGAGGGGAAAGCCTGCTGGACAACGCCATTGCCGAAGTAGTGATCCGGATGCGCGTGGGTGATGCAGACGGCTCGCAGCGCCTTGCCCGACGCTCGAATCATTTCGACCAGCCGGGCCGCGTCGCTGAGGACGAGGCACGTGTCGATGAGGATCGCGTCCCGCTCGCCGCAGATCAGAACGGCGTTGTTCGCGAGCGCGAAGTCCTGCCCCGTGAAGATCTGAAAGCTGAGTCCGCGATCGATCCTCTGTGCGGTCATCGCTCCAGGATGTGTTGAGAGAAAACTTCAGTCGGCCGCGGGTGCGGACTTGGCGCCGGCTGCCGCCTCTTCGACCGGCAGAACGCTGATGAAGCGCCCCTTGCCACCCTTGTCTTCAAAGCGAACCACGCCTTCGATCAAAGCAAACAGCGAATCGTCCTTGGCGCGCCCAACATTCTTTCCGGGCTTGTAATGAGTTCCCCGCTGGCGAATCAGGATGCTGCCGCCGGTGACGACCTGGCCGCCGAACCGCTTGACGCCTAGGCGCTGCCCATGCGAATCGCGCCCGTTTGTAGATGACCCGCCGCCCTTCTTGTGTGCCATGGAAACCTCTGAGGATCTCTCGCCGCGCGAAAATCCTTACGCGAGCTGAATGTCGATTTGAACGGCCGTCAGGCCCTGCCGGTGGCCGCGCTGAATTTTGTATTGCCCGCACCGCTTGAACTTCAGCACCTGAAGCTTCGGCCCGCGGACATGCTGCACGATCTTGCCGGTCACTTTGGCCTTGGCGGCATCGGCGCCGCCCAAAACCTTCTTGTCGTCCGTGCGGATCGCGAGAACGTTGTCGAAGGTGACCTTGCCCCCGACCTTGCCGTCCAGGCGCTCGATCTCGATCGTCTCGCCCGGCGCGACGCGATACTGCTTTCCCCCACTGCGAATTACGGCGTACATGCTGCCTCCCGGCTCGATTGACAAACGTTGATTATAGAGGGCGATGCCAGTTTTCGTCAACGAACAGTGGACACCGTTTCCGGTTCATAACCGCAAGACGACAGCCTCGTCGGGCACGGCGTCCATCTTCGCCGGTTGTTTGCTGACCCTCTCTCACGGCGAGAATCTTGGCCGCGCCCGAACCCTGTACGCATCCGGCTCATTGGTTACGTTTCTACCCCGCCAGCCTTGGCTGAGCTCGTTGGCAATCCGCGTCACTCCTCGTAATGCACTGGTGGACTTGGACTTCCGGAACCTCGGCGCTGGTCTAATACCTGCACTAATTAGGCCGATTACGCGTGGTGAAGCGGTCATGGTCAAGTCACTAGCGAGGGTTTGAGCGTGCACAAAGACACGGAAAGCGCGGCCAGGCTCGAACGGCGCAGGAATCGGGAAACAGGGTTCTCCATCGTCGAGCTCGTCGTCGTCACGGCCATCATCTTCATCGTCGCGGCGATGGCGGTACTGCAGCTGCAGCCCGCGTGGCAGCAGATTCAGGCGAATGCGGCACTGTCGCAAGTGAAGAGCACTCTGCGGCAAGGGCGCGAGATGGCGATCTCGCAGCGCCGCACGATCGTGGTCCAGTTCCTGACAGCCGGCGCAACTCCGCTTTGCCCCCAGGCAGGCAACACATTCAATTGCATCGCGCTGACGCTGATGGTTGTTTCTCCGGGGAATCCTCCCACGCAAGCGATCGCGGCGAACCCATTTCTCGTCGTGCCGCTCGAAAGCAACGTGCAGTTCATGTCGTATGCCGGGGAACCCGACACCCCCGACGCGTTCATCGGTGCGGGTCCGACTGCGCCGAATGGGCTGTACTTCGGTTCGACGTCCGGCACACCCACTTCGGGTTTGCAGTTCCAAAGCGATGGAACGTTTACCAACGGCAACGTGAACCCCGTGAACTTCACGATCTTCATGGGTGAGGCCAACATCCCCACAACCGCCCGGGCCATCACGATTCTCGGCAACACCGGCAAAGTGACCGGATACGCGGGCACGGGGAAGGCGTGGTTCCGATGATAAGGAGAGAGCCAATGCAGGTGCGCGCCGCACGCAAGGCCGAGTCTGGTTTCTCGCTGATTGAGACCATGATCGCGCTGATTATTCTGGTCGTTGGCATCCTGGGCGTCGCGGTGATGCTCGGCAACGGCCTCGCTTACATGAGCACCTCGCAGGCCGACTACATCGCGCAGCAGAAGGCGGCCGCCGCCGTTGAGTCGATCTTCACGGCCCGCGACGTCGGCAAGGCGACTTGGGGCACCATCTGCAACGTCGGATCGAGCGTTTGCACCGGCGGAATCTTCGCTACCGGTCAGAACCCGCTCTGCGGTCCGGGGGCTGACGGCGTGATCGATACAGCGGACGATTTCAGCGGCTCTTCGTGCGCCGGCGGGACGCTCGCGGCGCCCGACGCGATCCTCGTGCCCAACAGCAGCGGAAACTTCAATCCGCCCACATACCTTCCGCTGACGACGTTCAAACGAAGCGTCGTGATCTCCAGCGTGACCGACAGCTCCGGCAACACCATCAACAACCTGCGGCAAATCACGGTGACGATCAGCTATTCGGCCGCCAACTTCAAGAATCGGACGTACACGCTCAATGCCTACATTTCGAACTTCTCGTAAAGGCACGGGAGAAAACCGGATGAGACGCGAGGACGGATTCAGCCTGGTGGAAATCATGGTCGCGGTGACCATCGTGCTGATTGTGGTCGCTGCGACGCTCGGTACGCTCACGAGCGCCATCAACGCGACGCAGGCGATCAGCCTGATGGCGGACACGCAGGAAAACCTGCGCGCCGGAATGAACTATATGGTCCGCGATTTCCTGCAGGCCGGTGAAGGCGTGCCTCAGGGCGGCATCACGATCCCCAATACGGCCGGCCTCTCGGCTGTGAACAGGCCCGGACCGGGCACGCCGGCGGTCACCTTCGGAACGTTCACGACCTCCTGGACGGCTCTGCCCGCGGTCACAGCGGGATATCAATTGGGGCCTGCGACGGCGACCTCCGGCTTCAAGAGCGACATCGTGACCTTGCTCTATGCGGACACGACGCTGCAGGACGTCAACGGCCACTGGCTGAATGAGTTTCCGATCTACCTGGCGCCATCGGGCGGCGGCGCGGCCGGCTGTGCGGCTGCCAACCCCAATCCGGCGCCCGCGGGAACCATCACGACTTCCGCCGGCACGACGACCGTCAAGTTCGACGCCAGCTGCATCGTGGTCAACAACGGAAATACGGGCCTCAACGCCGGCGACCTGATCATGCTGCAAAACAACAACACGATCGGTGACGGCAGCTTGACCGCCACGAACACGGACATCGCCGACACGAGCGGCCACATGGCGCTGCTCACCGTCTCGAGCGTCAACCCTGCGACGAACACGATCACGTTCAGCGCAGCCGACGCCTTCAACCTCAATGCTTCGGGCGCAGCCTCCGGAACGATCTCGCAGATTCAGACCCCGCCCGGATCGGGGACGTTTCCGACGACGACGGCGACGCGCTATTGGATGATCACCTATTTCATCGACAACACGAATCCACAGCGGCCTCTGCTGATGCGCCAGGTGAACATGAACCAGCCGCAGGCCGTCGGTGAGGTCATCGAGAACCTCCAGATCTTCTATGACATCCTGACCGCGGGATCGAGCCCTGTGACCGTTACACCGACGGTGGAGAGCCCGACCGACGCGCAGTTGCCGGACATTCGGGACGCCTACATTCTGCTCTACGCGCGTTCCGAAAATCCGTTCGGCACCACCAAGCAATACTTCCGGAACAATTTGCAGACGGTGGTCAGCATCCGCGGCCTGGACTTCTACAACGAATTCCAGTGAGCGCCGCCTTCGGGACGATGAACATGAGCTTGCAGAGACGTTCGACCGGGAATTTCGAGGTTTCGCTTCAAAAAAGGAGAAAGTCCGTGAGGAACCGCCGGGAACAAGGAATCGCGTTGATCACGACGATGTTGATCATGCTGCTGCTCTCCACGATGATCGTCGGCATCGCCTGGCTCGTGATGGGCGATCAGAAATTGGGCGGCAACAACAGTGACCGGCAGCTCGCGTTTTACGGCGCCGAAGCCGGCATGGAGTCTCTCACCGCGAGCCTCGAGAACCTGTTCGACTCGAACTATTCGCCCGACGCGACCGCCATCAACATTCTGATGACGACTCCGGGGCCTCCGTCGAACATTCCGAACGTTCAGTACATCGCTCCCGGAAGCACGACGGTGGGATCGGGCTACAGCATTACGTTCACACCCAGCTCCGCCAACGCCAATATTCCGGCGTCGGCGTTCGGCACCATTCCGACCGGAACCTACGCGGGACTCGTGGGCCTGATGACGCCGTATACCCTCACGGTGACGGCGCGCACGTCGAGCGGATCCGAAGTGAGGCTGCAGCGCGAAGTGCAGACTGTCGGAATCCCGGTGTTTCAGTTCGGATACTTTTCGCAAATGGACCTCTCGTTCTTCGCGGGTCCGAACTTCAACTTCGGCGGCCGCGTTCATTCGAACGGCAACCTCTGGCTTGCCGAAGGCGATGGCGCCACTCTGACGATGAGCCAGAAGGTTACGGCTGCGGGCGAGATCATCACCAAGAATCTTGAAAACGGCTGGGTGACGACGACGGGCTACACCGGCACCGTAAACATCACGAACGGCTCGGGCGTGGCTAACTTGGTGGCGCAGACTCCCCAGCAGAGCGTGTTAGGCAATACCAACCTCTATGGGGCAATCGGCGCCTATGACACGACGTTCAAGTCGATGGCCAACACGAAATTCAACAACAACATCGCCGTGGCTGAAACGGGCGTGCAACCTCTGAACCTCGCGATTGCCACTCCATCGATCGGAGGCCAGCCGATCGACTTGATCCGCCGGCCTCAGCCGAACGAAAACAATTCGAACGCCGGAAAGCTGAACGAAAGGTATTACACACAGGTCAGCTTGCGCATCCTGCTGTCTGATTATGGTCCGAGCGGCACATGCTCCGACAGCGACATCAGCTCGAGCAGCGGCACGGCTCTGCCCTACCTTGCGACGAACGGCTCGGGCAACACCATCACGCCGGTTGACCTCGCGACACTGGCGTGGGATACCTCGGCGCCGACAACGTCGGGAAATAGCTATCCTCCGTACTACGCGGCGCCCGCTGGGCTGACCGCGGGGAACCTCGGCAAGACCCTCTTTCCGCTTCCGGTGTCCTACGCTCAAGCCGCTTCGTACAACGGCGGAGCGAACCCCGACGGATATTGGGTGCAGAAGTACTATCCGACGCTCACCGGCTGCCTCAAGATCGACTATCAGGACAAGACCAGCACGGTCACGGCGCCCGTCTGGAAGGACGCGACCTGGGAAATCCTGAATCTCGGCTTCACGGGACGCAACATCAACCCACAGGTGAACAAGAACGGCGTGCCGGCGTACTCCGGCGTCGTTGCCCCGAAAGAACCGGGCTATTCAGGAAGTACTCAGACCGCCGCATCCGGCCCGACCGTGAACTCCGGCGTTACAACCGTTGGCTGCCAGGATCCAAGCCCCAATGCGGTAATCCGGCTCGCGCGCCTGCGGGATAACCCGTCGACCGCAGTCAGCGGCAACGACTACTGCGGAAACAATCAGGGCAACACGGTTGGAACGTGGTCCGGGCTCTCGAGCCGCACCGGCAGCGCCAACGACTGCGTGCAAACGCAGAACGCGACGAACTGCGCTTCGCAGCATGGGACCGACTATTGGCCCAATGTCCTGTTCGATACGCGCGAAGCCCTGCTGCGCGACAACGCACCGACTGGGAACGTGCTTATAGCGGCCGGCGCAATGTCCTATGTTGAGCTGGACGTGAAGAACCTGGCCAAGTGGTTCCAAGGCACGATCGGAACGAACGGTACGAGCGTGCTGGCAACGAATGGTTTCTCGATCTACTTCTCCGACCGCCGCGGCGAGCAGAAGGATCCGAACCCGCCCACTTCGGTCTCAGCGACGGCCGCCCTGACCGGTGGTTACGGTTACGACGACATCGTCAACTCGGGAAGCGCCAATGGCTGCCCTGCCGGCGGAGCTCCAGAGCAAGCGGAGGACTTCGAAAACGACACGCCAGGCACCACCGGAACTGTGAAAACCTACGGCAACATTCTGGCGTCGTCTCCGACGCAGCTCTGGCCAATGCTGGTGAACGGCACGGTAACGGGCATACAGCTGGGTGCCGTTTCCACGCTGACTTCCACCATACTTTCAAACAACCCCAGCTGCACGACGACCGGCAAGAACTGGCCGTATGCCGCTGTGACGAACGGCATCGACCTGCGGGAGAATCCTCCAATCTTCTACCGCAGAGCTCTGAAGATCGTCGATGCGGACACGATCAGCCTGGGAACCTGCAACAGCGTCTCCTGCGGGCTGACGACCGTGTCGGAGAACCCGGTGTACATGCAGGGCTGCTACAACAACCCCGGGCAGTGCAGCATGACCTCGGTGAACTGGAGCTCCTCGAGCGTGGGGACTTCAATCATCGCCGACGCCGTCACGCTGCTTTCCGACAACTGGAACGATACCAACTCGTTCGCATGGCCTTACAACCTGAACGATCGTCAAGCGATCACGACAACCTACCGAACCGCCGCGGCCGGTGGCAAGGGCGTGCCGTTCAAGCAGCCGACGGTGGGCGCGCCTCCGCAGGACTTCGGAACGGATGGCGGCGCGCACAACTTCCTGCGCTACCTGGAAAACTGGGGCGGCGACACCCTGTACTACGAGGGTTCGATCGTCAGCATGTATTACAACCACCAGGCGGCGGGAATCTACAAGTGCTGCAACACGGTGTACAGCCCGCCTACCCGCGGCTATCAGTTCGATACGAACTTCCTGACGCCGAGCTTGCTGCCGCCGCTCACGCCGATGCTGCGGCTGGTCAACACGATCGGCTTCACGCAGATGCTTCTGCCGACTCAGTAGCAGCGCCGTATCCGAAAAACCAGAAGCGGCTCCCGGATTCCACGGGAGCCGCTTTCTCTTTTGTTCCCATACACTGCACGACTACGGGCCAGACGGGCGAATGCGCGGATCGAAGTTCACGTTCGCGGCGGGAGTGGTGCAGACGGGTGCGGTCGATGAACAGATGTCCGTCAGCGCGTCGCTGAAGTCCGCAGGCACCGCGAGTCCCACAAGCGGCTCGGCGTAGATCATGTAGTTGTGTCCCAGCGGCAGCCGCTCGATGTCGAACGAGCCGTCGAATTGCGGCGGCCCGCTTGACGAGCCGCAGCTCCATCCTCCGACCACGCCCGCAATCACCGCTCCCGTATCCGCATCGACAGCGACGACATGCGCACCGAATATGCCCGTCACGGACGCGCCGGCGGATGGCGCGGGCAGCGCCGCGAGCGCAAACGGATTTGCGGGCAACACGCGTCCGCGGATCGTGCCCATATTCGTCGTGTCGCTTGGATCGGGATAGAGAAAGCGGACGCCGCTGCGATCGTCGTCCGCGAGTGGGCCGTCCGGCGCCTGGGACGTCGGCCGCGCGCCGAGGAACTGGCCGGGCGGCGGCGCGAACGGAAACATGATGGCGCGCCAAACCGCCGAATGATCCAGCCCCAGCCAGTGGCCAATCTCGTGCGTCAGAAGTGACTCAAGGTCGTATGCGCCCTGGCCCGCCGGAGTCGCAAGCGCAGCGGGAGTGGCGAAGGTCGCTTGCCCGTCGTTGCGAAACAGCGTGTCCGAATCGAGAATCTGGCCCGCGAACGCGGACGGAGCGCTGGCACCGAGGGACACCCCGGGAGCATTGGCCGTGATCACGCGCGTGAACGCGAGAACTCCGCTCGAAAAAGCGAGGCTCGACTGGTTGAAGCAGATCGTGTTGAGGCCGTCGACGTTGCTCTCCGCGTCATTCGAGCACGAGCTCGGGGCGGATACTTGTCCGAGCTGCGCGAAGAGCCCCGGATTCGACGCGGCATTGAACGTGGTGCCGGTCACGCCGGACCACGCTCCAAAAGAATCGGAGATCGCTTGACCGATCTCCGCGAGCTGCGCGCCGGTGCCCTGCGCCGCCACGGTGAGAATTGTCGCGGGTGCGAGCGGCAAGGACGTGCTCCAGCGGCGATTGAGAGGCGATGCGAGCGACAAATTCCAACGATCCAGCGCCGGACAGCCGCCTGCCTGCGGTACGGTCGAATCCGCCAAATACGCGCCGGCGGGTGAAGTGAAAATCATCGCGAGGATCAGCACCGACGCGATGGCGACACTGCTCCGGCGATTCATCTCGATGCTTCTGTGGCGCTGCGCAGCAGAAAAGCAACGCGCGCCCGAAAGAGGGTCAAAGGCATGCGCGCGATTCCGTCCGTCTGGAAGCGCCGCGCCACCGGGTCGAGCGTGGCAAACGCCGCTGAATCCTGCGTGACACTGGCTTCGCCCGCGCCGGGATCGCGCCGTACCCGAAACGTGCCTTCTTGCCAGCCGACGACGGCGAAATCGCCGAGTGAGGTCGGTTCGAGAAACAAGATTACGTCTTCGCCTCGGTGGAATTGCGGCACGCCGGAAACGGTCGACGTCAAATGGCCCACGCTTCCGCCCAGCAATCGCACCGTGAACCGGGCCGGCGGCGAGCCGCTCCACGTTTCCTCCGCGTCGAATGTCGAAAATGTCCAGATCTCTCCCGCGTCCCATCGCGCCGAGCTTCCGGCGCATCGCGCGCGCACGATCACTTTCGCCGCGTGGGACATCTGCGCGAGCGACATCCGCAGGAGCGTTGTTGCGGATGCGGTCGCAACGCCGAGAAACAAGAAAAAGCAGGCTGAAGCAACGCAGGCACAGCGCCCTCTCATGTTCATTTCACCTCCATGATTCCTGTGGCTACGGCGCGATCGTAGTTCGGCGTCGAGATGACCAGGGCGCGCACGCCCGGCAGCGTCGCATTCGAGATCTGAAGATCGAGCTCGATCATGCCGGGGAAAAGTCCTGGGATGGACGAAGCGGTGATGCCGATATCGGTCCCGCCCGGCGCAGCACCGGGGCCTGTGAACGCGTACGCGAACGTCGGATCGAGCCCATTGCCGTGAATGCAGATGCTGACCGTGGCCGAACCGCTCGTAGGGCGAGTGATCGTCAGCGGCGAACCTTGAATGCCGCACGTGTTCCCGCCTGTGAGAAATCCGACGAAGTCGACGTTGATCGGCGAGGACGCGGCAGCGGTCGTCGGCTCCACGACGATGATGTCCTTGCCTGTCGCTGCGGGCTGTGCGGCGGTCAGCGCGATCGTGTCGCTCGATACGTCGAACGGCGCGATCACGAACGGCGCGGGATTCGAAAGCGCTCCCGGATTTCCCGGATTCTGCACTTCGACGCTGACGGTGCCGTCGCTCTGCACGTCCGACGGATTCAGAAACGTCATGCAGGAGCTTGCGGAACCGCACGTGGTGCTTCTCGCCGCGCCGTTCAGCAGAATCACGGACGCGGAGGTTCCGGTGCCCGCGACGAAGTTCGCACCCTGCACCGCGAGCGGGAATCCCTCGACGGCGCCGGCCATCACGCTCGACGGAAGAATCGCCTCGATCACCGGACCGCCCATAAGAGCGATCGTCGCGGCCGCGGACTTCGTGGGATCCGCCTGACTCGTCGCAATCACGGCGATCGCGTTTGGCGACGGCGCCACGCTCGGCGCCGCATACAAGCCGTTGGCGTCGATCGAGCCGCAGGCCGCCCCGGCGCACCCTTGGCCTGCGACGGCGCTCTGCACGCTCCACGAGACGTCTGAATTCGTCGCGCCCGTGACGGTGGCGACGAATTGCTGCGTGCTCCGCGCGCCGCCGGACGGCGCCAGGAACGCGTAGCCAGGTGACACGGTTACCGCCACGGTGCCCGTCACAGCTGAAATCAAGATCGTCGCGGAACTGCTCTGCGAAGGATCGGCATGGCTCGTCGCCGTCAAGATCACGGGATTCATCGCAGGCGGCGAAGCTGGCGCGACAAAGTCGATGCCGCCGGACGCAGGCCCCGGCGGAGCGACGCACGGATTCGTGCCGGATTGACAGACTTGACCGAACGACGCGTTGCCATTCGCGATGCCGTTCACCGACCACGTCACGGTCGCATCCGATGAATTCGACACGGTCGCTGAAAAAGACGCGCGCTGGCCCGGCGACAACGTGGCCGCCGGAGGCGAAACGGTGACGCCGACGGCGCTCGTCACAGTGACCGTCGCCGCCGCGGTCGTGCCGGAGGGCGCAGTCGCGTGAATGGTCACCGGATTGGTGGGTGGCAGATCGGCGGGCGCCGTGTAGGTCGCATTCGCTGGGCCGGTTGACAAGATGGTGCCGAGCGCAGCGTTGCCGCCAGCGACTCCATTCACGTCCCAAGCAGCGCTGGCGCCGGCCGCGAGACAGAACGAGGCTGAATAGGCCTGGGTTTGGCCGAGACCGACGCTGGCGGACGCGGGCGAAATCGAATTCGTCGCCGCGCACGTGATCGTTACGCTGGCGCTGGCGGATTTCGACGGGTCCGCGACGCTCGCGGCCGTAATCGTCACGCCCGGCGGTGAAGGCGGAACCGGCGGAGCCGTATAGGCGGCTGTCGTCGGGCCGGTGGCAGCGATCGTGCCGAGTGTAGTGTTGCCGCCTGCGATCCCATTCACACTCCACGTCACGCTCGCCGAAGCACTGCCCTCGCCGGAGACGGCCACCGTGAAGACCTGCTCGCCGCCCGTCGGAACGCTGGCACTCGTAGGCGTCAGTACAACGGTAACAGTCGAGGGACTCGTCGTCGGACTCGTCGAGCCGGTGCAGGCGGATTGAGTCGCGGCGAAGCTCAGAATCACGAGCGCGACGACCGCACCCCGCGATTGCGCGACAATCCTGCCTTGCGTCTTCCCCGCATTGGCGCCGCCTCTTTTCATCGACGCCAGCGCCGAAGCAATGCGTGTGCCAGAACGGAGCAGGTGCTCGTTCCCACACGGATGAGAGCACGTGAGAAGCTAACCCACGTTGTGCAAACCAGTTGAGCGGGGCGTGGCGCCATACGCGCTGGACATTTTCTCTGGCGCCTGCGGTCCCGGGTCGCCGTGAAAGCTTGGGAACTGATCCACTCTGAAACCGCCTCTGTTTCGATTTGGGAAAGGAACTAGTTTCGAGGAGCGAGCATTTCCGCAAGCGCGGCTGCCAAATCCACTGCACGAAACGAATAATTCATCGCAAGCAGCTTTTCGGGCTTCACGCGCTGGCTCGATAGCAAGAGCGGGTCGGCCATTTCGCCCAGTGCCAGTCGCAGCGCGAACGCGGGCGCGGGAAAAATCGCAGGCCGATGCAGCGTTTTCGCAAGTACGCGCGTGAAATCGCTATTGCGCAGGGGCTCCGGCGCCACCACATTCACAGGACCGGAGAGCGTCTCGTTCACAATCGCCAGCCGCGTGACCTCGACGGCATCTTCGAGTGTCACCCACGACATCCACTGGCGCCCGCTGCCGAAGCGCCCGCCGACGCCAAACCGAAAGGGTGTCACCATCCGCGGCAGCGCGCCGCCCGCGGTGGCGAGAATCACGCCATAGCGCAGGCGCACCGTTCGTATGCCGCTCTGCTCTGCTCGCGCCGCTTCCCCTTCCCAATCGCGGGCGACCAGCGCCAGAAAATCCGTGCCGGAATTGCTCTGCTCGGTCAGAATCTCGTCGCCGCGATCGCCGTAATAACCGGTGGCCGAGGCGCACACGAACACCTTCGGCTTCTGCCGCAGCCGAGCCATCGCGTTCACCAGCACGCGCGTCGAGTCCACGCGGCTGCTCCGCAGGATCGCTTTTCGCGCGGAAGTCCAGCGGCCCTCCCCGATATTCGACCCGCCCAGATGGACAAACGCATCGGTGCCTTCGAGCGCGGCTGCGTCGATTTTCGCCTCGATCGGATCCCACGGCACGTCGCCCGCGGACGGAGTGCCGCCGGGGCGGACCAGTCGTCCGACGGCATGGCCGTGCTCCCGCAGCACGCTCGCGAGCCGGGCACCGACAAGTCCCGATCCTCCAGAGATCAGAATCCTCATTCTTCTCGCGCCTTCCGGAGCAAGTCCCCGCCGCTTCGATTTCCTCTACCGTATGGCTCCCGTGCGGCCGCGTCAAGCAATCGGCACGGCCGGATGATTCAGCAGCGATGAAAACGCCGACCGCCTGGATCGGCTGGAGCCAACAACTGGACCGGCTGGCCGAACATCTGGCAAAGTGCTAGCTCTTTCGTCCCTTGGGGGGAATGTCTTCAGCTCACGGAGGAACGCTTATGCAAACAGACGCTCAAACGCCGGCTGCATCGCAGGGAATGCTCTGGACTGGCCGGATCATCACAGGCTTGGTGGTTCTTTTCATGCTGTTCGATTCCGTCACGAAGATCATCAAGATCCCGCAGGTCATCGAGGCCAGCGCACGAGTCGGAATCAACGCCAATCAGGTGTTTTGGATCGGCGTCACGCTGCTCGCGTGCGTCGTTTTCTATGTGATTCCCCAGACATCGGTATTCGGGGCGATTCTGCTCGCAGCATACCTGGGCGGCGCGGTGTGCGCCGATGTCCTGACGCATCAGCCTGTGTTCAATTCCTGCTTCGCGATCGCCTTCGGCATTCTCGCGTGGCTCGGCCTCTACCTCCGCGAACCGCGCGTGCGTGCTCTCGTGCCGCTCATGAGCTGAGCCGCGAAAGTCCACAGCACTGCGTTGTTGCACTTCGCCTGGCGTGAACTAAGATAGGCGCATGTTAAAACGGTTCACGAAGAACGAAGAAAGCGACGGGGGGGCGCGGACCCGCATTTCTAATCGCCAATCCGCGGGATTAGAAACCGGCCTAACCCGCTGGAAACAAAGGGTCCGGGCTCGCGCTAATCGCCAAAAAGTCGCGGTTTTCTCCGCGGCACTGCTCTTCCCTGTTCTGGCACTGGCAGGCGGTCCACAGGAGACAGGCATCACCGGCTTTGCCCCGTCGCGTGTCGCGGAAGAACGTCAACTCGAAGCAAGACTGCGAGCGATCCCAAATGCGGCGCGCGCGGAAAACAATTTGCGGCGTCTGACCAGCGAGCCGCACATGGCCGGAACGGAAGCGAGCCGGCGCGTGGCCGAATGGCTGCGTGACCAGTATCGCAACTTCGGCTTCGACACGGAGATTGTCACCTACAGCGTGTGGATGCCGCAGCCGCGCGAAGTGAAGCTCGAATTGACCGCGCCCGAGCAGAAACCGCTCGGCTCGCCCGAACAGCCCATCGACGTCGACAAAGATACGAACGACAAGCGCGCGGTGGCTCCGTTCAATGCGTACTCTCCGTCGGGAGAAGTGACGGCAGCGGTCGTCTACGTGAATTACGGCACTGCGAAAGACTACGACGAGCTCGCCGCGCTCGGCGTGAGCGTCGAGGGGAAAATCGTGCTCGCGCGGTACGGCCAGGGCTACCGCGGAATCAAAGTAAAGCTCGCCGAGGAACACAAAGCCGCGGCCGTGATCATCTACTCCGATCCGCAAGATGACGGCGCGGAAGCGGGCGCCACGTATCCGAACGGGCCGTGGCGGCCGGTGAGCGGCATCCAGCGCGGCTCGATTATCTACACACAACTCTATCCGGGAGATCCGCTTACACCGGGAGTCGCGTCCACGCCGGGCGCAACGCGCCTTGCGCCGGCCGACGCGGTGAATTTGCCGCGCACTCCCACGGTGCCAATCAACGCGCAGGACGCTGCCGTCATTCTCGGTAGTCTTGGCGGCCCGCGCGCTCCGGCCACCTGGCAAGGCGGCTTACCGCTCACGTACAAAGTCGGCGGGGGCGAAACGGTCGTTCACATGAAGCTGGCGATGGAATACAAGCAGCGGCCGCTCTACGACGTCATCGCCCGGCTGCGCGGCACCAACGACGGCGAATGGGTGATCCTCGGAAATCATCACGACGCGTGGGTCTTCGGCGCAGCCGATCCGGGCAGCGGCACCGCGTCGATGCTCGAAGCGGCGCGCGCACTGGGCGCGCTTGCGAAATCTGGCTGGAAGCCGCGGCGGACGATCGTGATGTGTCAGTGGGACGGCGAAGAGGAGGGATTGCTCGGTTCGACGGAGTGGGTGGAGGCGAACCTCGCCGAGCTCCAAGCCAAGGCCGTCGCGTACGTCAATACCGACATCGCGGTGGACGGCCCGAATTTCGCGGCGTCGGCAACGCCGTCACTCAAAGACTTGGTCCGCGACGTGGCCCGCGACGTTGAAGATCCGAAGACGGGCCGCAGCGTGCTCGAGGCGTGGGCGGATTACGTCGCGCAGCAGCGAGACAATCCGTCCGGCACGGGGAGGCAGTTGCCTCCGCCCGATCCGTCGGGCAAGGTGCCGCTCGCGGGCCTGGGCTCGGGCTCGGATTATTCCGCATTCCTCGACCACGCAGGGATACCGAGCATCGATATCGGATTCGGCGGGCCATACGGCGTCTACCACTCCGTGTACGACGACTTCTACTGGATGAAGCACTACGGCGATCCGACGTTCGCCTACCACGCCGCCATGGCCCAGATTTTGGATACGCTCGCGTTGCGGCTGGACGAAGCGGACGTGCTGCCTTTCGACTATCCGGCGTACGCGCTCGAAATCGAGCACGCCACCACCGACGTTTACGTCCACGCGAGCCAGCCGGATCAAGAGGCGCTCGAAGAAACGCTCGACGCGGTGGCGCATCTTTCCGCGTCCGCGCACAACGCTTCGGAGGCGCTGCGGGCGATCTCAGGCGCGCCGATCGATCCCGCCAAGGCGGCGCAGATCAATCGCGCGCTGGCTGAGGTCGAGCAGGCGCTGCTTGCGCCGGAGGGACTTCCCTGGCGCCCGTGGTTCAAGCACACGATCTTCGCTCCCGGAATCCACGATGGATACGCCACTGAAACGATCCCGGGCGAGAACGATGCTCTCGGGCGAAACGATTCCGCAACGCTGCGCCACGAAGGCGACGTGCTTACGGCTGCTTTCTTGAGGGCCGCCGCCAGGCTCGAAGCAATCGCGCAGATGGCTCGTGACGCGGGAAAGGCTCAAGTGCCCGCAGGGCGCTAGACTTTCTGCATTTTCCAGGCGCCGCGCCGAAAGATCAGAATGCTGGCCGCCGCCACGGCGCACTCCGCGACCACGATCGCGAAATACACGCCGCTCGCGTGCCAGCCTTGCCGGATCGCCAGCCAGTAAGCGAGCGGAATCTCGAGCATCCAGAAGCCGAAGAGGTTCAGAATCGTCGGCGTCACGGTGTCTCCCGCGCCGTTGAACGCTTGCAGCATCACCATGCCGTAGGCGTAGCCGATGTTGCCAAAACTCACGATCCGCAGGCACGAGGCGGCCAGCGGAATCACCGCCGGATCGTCCACGAAAAGACTCACGATCGGCCGCGCAAAGAGCGTGAACACGATGCCGATGCTGCCCAGAAACAGCATGTTGTAGAGGCCCGTCCGCCAGACAGACGTCTCGGCGCGCTCCGGATGCTTCGCTCCGAGATTCTGCCCGACGAGCGTGGCCGCTGCGTTGCTCAGTCCCCAGGAAGGCAGGATGATGAAGATCACGATTCGAATCGCGATCGTGTAGCCGGCGACCGCGGCCGCCCCAAAAAGACTCACAATGCGCACCATGCCGATCCAACTCGTCTGCGCGATGATGAACTGAAAGATACCCATCAGCGACAAGCGAATGAGCCGCGCGAGGACGCCGATGTTGAGCCGAATCTGCCGCCGAAGGACGCGGATGCGTTCAGTGCCGCGCAGCAGCCGGTAGAACTGGTACGCCACGCCGATGCCCCGACCCGTGAATGTAGCGAGCGCAGCGCCGGTGACACCCAGACGCGGAAACGGCCCCCATCCGAAAATCAGGCACGGATCGAGAATCAGATTGATGATATTGGACACCCAGAGGAGCCGCATCGCGATGGCTGCATCGCCCGCACCGCGGAAGATCGCGTTGTTGAGGAACAGAAGCAGCACGACGCCGCATCCGCCGAGCGCGATGCGCGCGTAGCCGCTGCCGATCGCCACGATTTCCGGCGTCGCGCCCATCAAGCGCAAAAGGCGTGGCGCAAGGAAAATGCACGGCAGGCCGATCAGCAACGACATTCCGAGGCCGATAAAGATCGCTTGAACGCCCGCAATCGCCGCCTCTTCGGGCTGCTTTTCGCCGATGCGGCGCGCCACCATGGCGGTGGTCGAAAGGCTGAGCCCCATGCCGACGGCGAAGACGAGCAACAGCATCGATTCGGTCAAGCCTACCGTCGCCACCGCGTTTGCGCCGACTCGCCCAACCCAGAAAACGTCGACAACCGCGAAAAGAGACTCCAGCACCATTTCAAGCACCATCGGAATGGCTAGCAACAAGATGGCGCGATTCAGGCTGCCGGCCGTGAAGTCCTGATGGGATCCGCGGATCGCTTCGCGGACCGAACTCCACAGGCCCGGCTGCGACGCTTCTGCCACGACAGTTTCCATTGCTGTCCGGAGCTTTCTGCGCTCAGGCACATGCGATCAGCATGCGTCCACAGCGCTGCTGAAAAGCAGATTCGATGTCAGGAATGCGAGAAAACGCGAGCTGCGTGACTGAGTTACGCGAGGATTGCGGCGAGGACCTTCATGCGTTCAAACCTCCCGCCCGGTCCGGATGCCCGAAAGCGCCGGGAACGAATGGCGAACTGCTCGATGCGATGGATTCTATCGTGCGGAGCGCCCCTCCGGCAACCGGAATCTACGGGGCCGGGTTGCTTCTCGCGGCGGCGGGGCCGCGCTAGAATGACTGGATGCGAGTGCGCGTACTTTTCTTCGGCCAGCTCAGGGACATCACGGGCGTCGCGCAGGAAGAGGCGGAGCTGTCCGACGGCGCGCGCGTCGAAGACCTTTTCGAGCGCTACGGCAGGCGGTTCCCGAAGCTGGCATCATTTCGTGCCTCGATCGCGGCTTCGGTGAATCAAGAGTATGCGACGTGGCGCGCGCCCCTTTCGAGCGGCGATGAAGTGGCCTTTCTCCCACCCGTCAGCGGAGGCCAGCAGGCGGCGGTGGAAGAAGACGTGTTTCAGATCGTGCGCGAGACGATTCGTCCGCGAGAGATCGTCGAAAACCTGAAGGCTCCGGAAGACGGAGCGCTGGTGGTTTTCGACGGATTCGTGCGCAACAATTACAAGGGACAACAGACGCTGTATCTGGAGTACGAAGCCTACGAATCGATGGCTCTGGCGAAGATGCGCGAAATCGGCTCTGAAATTCGCGCGAAGTTTTCCGTTCACAGGCTGGCAATCGTGCACCGGCTCGGAAGGCTGGAGATCGGCGAGACAAGCGTCTTCATCGCGGTCAGCTCGGCGCATCGGGCGGCAGCCTTCGACGCCTGCCGCTACGCGATCGACACGCTGAAGCGCGTCGTGCCGATCTGGAAGAAGGAGTATTTCGCCGGAGGCGCCGTCTGGGCCGAGGGCGAGTTGCCCCCACAGAAAGCCATTTCCGGCCCGGGCGAATCTACCTCATAGATGAGGGTATCTTGCGCAGCAGCGATCCGCCGTGGCAGCGCGCCGCGAAGTGGTGCTTTGCTGGCTGCGACGATGGCCGCGGCGCTGTGGGCTTTCCCCGCGCCGGCGCAAGCGCAGCGGCCACCCAAGCTCCGCTCGCAGACCGAGCTGGTAACCATGCTTGCGACGGTAGCCGATGAGAACGGCCGCCCGATGCCGGACCTGAAGGAAGACGCCTTTCAACTTTCCGAAGAAGGAGTGCCGCAGAAGGTCGAAGTCTTCGAGCCGGAGACGAACCGGCCGCTCGACCTGGCGCTGATGATCGATTCGAGCCTGAGCACATTCAAGGATCTGCGCTTCGAGACGGAAGCCGCGGCGCATTTCATCCGGCAGGTCGTCCGGCCGGGAGACACGCTCGGCGTCTTCGAATTCGATGAGGCGGTGACGAGGCTTGCGGATTTCTCCGACGACGTGCCGGCGCTGCAATCCGCGGTGCGGAGAATCGCGCCGGGCGCGGGAACTTCGATTTACGACGCGGTCGTACTGGCGTCCGGCGCTCTAAAGCGGCGGCCGGAGGGACGGCGCCGGGCCATCGTGCTTGTCACCGACGCGGGCGAGACGACGAGCGTTTCCAAATTTGACGACACGCGGCGCGCGGCAATATCGTCGGGAGCGCTCCTCTACACGATTGTCATCCGTCCGGTGAAGAACGAGAGCGGGCGCAACACGGCGGGCGAGCACGCGCTGATTACGATCACGGACAGCACGGGCGGCGCGATGTACATTCTCGATGACATGGCGCAAATCGAAGAGATGTTCGACCGAATCGACCGCGAACTGCGCACACAGTATCTGCTGGGCTACTATCCGCAGCCCGCGCCGCCGCCGGGGAGCGATCGTCACATGCATCTGGAAGTGACGGGCGGCTACACGGTGCGGTACCGGAAGGAATATTTCACTCGCGCCGCGGCGCAGTGAGCCAGTCTTTTTCCCCGGCACAATCGAGCGAGCGGGGGCAGCATTGCCGAACGAGGTTGCATGAACGAAGTTCTCAAGATCGCCATCCAAATCGCCCAAGAAGCCGGTGTGATCCTGCGCGAAGGATTCGGCCGGCCGAAGCACGTGACGTACAAGGGCGAAGTGGACCTTGTGACGGAATCGGATCGGCGGTCCGAAGAGCTTGTGGTTTCGCGCCTGCGAAGACACTTTCCGGACCATGGCATCGTCGCGGAAGAGGGTGGCGGCGCCGCCCCGAATGCCCGATTTTGCTGGCACGTCGATCCGCTCGACGGCACGACCAACTTCGCGCACGGGTATCCGTGCTTCGCTGTTTCGATGGGGCTCGTGGAGGACGGCAGGCCCATTGCGGGAGTGGTTCTCAATCCGGTCTACAACGAACTCTTCTACGCGGCGCGAGGCGAAGGAGCCTATTTGAACTCGAATCGAATTCGAGTTTCTTCGGTGGAGAAGCTCTCGACGAGTCTGGTCGCCACGGGATTTCCGACGCACCTGCGCAAGAGCAGCTCGAATATCCACTACTACTGGCAGTTTACGCTGAAGTCTCACGGGGTACGCCGGGACGGCGCGGCGGCGCTCGACCTGTGTTCGGTTGCGTGCGGACGGTTCGACGCCTTCTGGGAGTTTGGACTGAAGTCGTGGGACACGGCGGCGGGAATCGTGATCGCCGAAGAAGCGGGCGGGCGCGTGACCGATCTGAGCGGGCGACCGTACCAACTGGGAGGCGCCAGCATTCTGGCATCGAACGGGCTGATCCACGACGAAGCAATGAGTCTGGCCGCGAGCGTGGCCGAAAAGGCCGACTGAAGCACAGCGCGGATGAACGTCAGCGAACTCGATTACAATCTGCCGCCCGAACGAATCGCGCAGCGGCCGCTGCCGGAGCGCGACGCTTCGCGCATGCTGCTGCTGGATCGTGCGACGGGAGCGTGGGAAGACGCGCTGTTTCGCGAGTTGCCGGACCGGCTCCGCGGCGACGAGCTGATCGTGATCAACAACGTGCGTGTGATACCCGCGCGGCTCTTCGGCCACCGGGCGGGAATTCACGCGCAGACGCCGGGCAGCCACAATCCGGCGCGCCGGGAATTCCTCAAGACGCAGATCGAGGTGCTGCTCGTCCGTCAGCTGGGCGGCGACACGTGGGAATGCCTGGTTCGGCCGGGGCGGAAGGTGCCGACGGGCGAGCGCATCGTTTTTGGCGAAGGGGAAATGGAAGCCCGCGTCGAAGGCCGGGGAGAATACGGACTTCGCGTGCTGCGGTTTGCGTCGAATGATGGATTTCACAACGCGCTGAACCATCTGGGCCACATTCCGCTGCCGCCCTACATCAAACGCGACGACGAGCCGATGGATCGCGAGCGCTATCAAACGGTGTTCGCGCGACAGGGACAGGCAATCGCAGCGCCGACCGCGGGCCTGCATTTCACACCCGCGATTCTGGCGCGGCTGCGCGAACGGGGCGTGGAGACAGCGGAGATCACGCTGGAGGTGGGCCTGGGGACATTCGAGCCTGTCCGCACCGAGCGGATCGAAGACCATCCGATCCATCGCGAAGGCTACGAGATTCCCGAAGCCACGGCCGAGGCCATTGGGCGCGCGAAGCGTGAAGGCCGCCCGGTGCTGGCGATCGGAACGACAGTGGTGCGAGCGCTCGAAGACGCAGCGGAAAAAAATCTCGGCCGGGAAGCACCGATCGCGGCGGGAAAGGCCGAAGCCACGATCCTGTTGTATCCGGGGAAGCCGTTTCGAATCGTGGACCAACTGCTGACGAACTTTCACCTGCCGCAGTCAAGTCTGCTGGCTCTGGTCGCGGCCTTTGCCGGACGCGACCACGTGCTGCGCGCGTACGAGCACGCAGTGGAGGCGGAGTACCGCTTCTACAGCTACGGCGATTCGATGCTGATTCGATGAAGCCGCCGGCGGCGCTCGGAATACCGCGCAGGCCGTAGATTCGTGCAACGAAGGATGTCTTCGTCTATGATGTTGCGTCTCGTCATCGGGAGTGGGGCGTGCGTTATCTGATCCTGAGCGATATTCATGCAAACCGGACTGCTCTGGTGGCCGCGCTGCAAGCGGCCGATGGCCGTTGGGAGAAAGCCGTGTGCCTGGGCGACCTCGTCGGTTACGGTCCGGACCCAAACGAGGTGACCGAAAGAGTTCGTGAACTGTGCGATCTCACGATCCGCGGCAATCACGACAAGGCTGTCACCGGTCTGGTCGATTCGGACGATTTCAATCCGATCGCACGCAGCGCCGTGCTGTGGACGCGGGAGCGATTGCAGCCGGCGAACTACGAGTATCTGAAGGCCCTGCCGAAGGGACCGCTGCGCGAGGACGGATTTTCGATAATTCACGGCTCGCTTCACGACGAAGACGAGTACGTATTCGCGCCGGAGCTGGCGCTGCCGGGCCTGCGGGACGCTCCATCGCCGGTAGTCTTTTTCGGCCACACGCATATCCAGGGCGGCTTCACGCTCCGCGCGGCCGATATGGGAGTTCTGCATCTCAAGCCGCCGGCCGGCAGCTCGTTCGCGAAACTGATGCTGGAAGAAGGGACGACCTATCTGCTCAATCCCGGCTCGATTGGACAGCCGCGCGACGGAGACCCGCGGGCGGCATTCGCGATCGCGGACCTCGACAATCGTTCGGTCGAGTTCTGGCGCGTGCCGTACGATATTGAGGACGTGCAAAAGCGCATGAGCGAAGCGGGACTTCCCGAACCGCTGGCGCTGCGTCTTGCGTTCGGCCGCTGAGAAGAAATCATGGAACCCGGGGCCACGGAAAGTCGCGAACACAAGAGCAGCTTCCCCGCCGCGTTTGTCGTCGGGATCGTGATCGTGCTGGTCCTGGCGGGCTGGCTGGTATTGCTGACGCGGATGACGCGATCGGCCGGCCCGACTCCGGTGGGCAAGCTTCCCTTCGGCGCCGAGGAACAGGCGTACGCGCAGCAGATTCACTTTCAGGGCGGCGAGATGTCGCAGGCGACGAATTTCCTGAATCAGGAATTCACGTACGTGGCGGGCTCGGTTTCGAACGGCGGCCCGCGGACTTTACGGGGACTTGATGTCGCGCTCGAATTTCGCGACCCGTTCAATCAGATCGTGCTGCGCGATCCGCAGCGGCTTGTCTTTCCGGACACGCAGCCGCTGAAAGCGGGAGAGAGCCGCGATTTCAACGTCACCCTCGGCGCGCATCTTCCCTCGGAATGGAATCGGCAGTATCCTGCTGTCCGCGTGACCGGCATGATTCTGCAGTAGGCGCTCGGAAACTGTTTTCTAAACGCAGGCGGATTGTCTATGAACGAATGGTCCGAGCTGGACCGCGCCCTTGGCGCACTGGTCGCTTCCGGAACCGCTGAAGTCCGCGAGGATGGGGAATGGCTCGCGGAATTGTCAGACCTTCGCTGCGAACTCCACGAACATGGTCAGAACGCTCTCGTTCATCTCTGGTCCGACAAACGCAACCTGACGCGGCGCGTACTGCGGGTGCGCGAGCGGTCGCAGGACCGCATCGTGCTCGAAGTGCAGCGCTTTGGCCGGACGAAACCGGGGCGGCTCGAATTCGTCCGCGCGGAATCACCGCGCCCCGCCGGACGGCTGACCCGCGAACAATTTCGTGCCCGGTTCGCACGCATCCTCGCAGAGGGCTTTCCAGACGCCACGATCGATCCGCTGACGGCCGCGCCCGACCTCGAACATTCGTTTTCAGGACTGTACGTGCGCGGGCGGATGCGGGAGGCGTCGCAGGCGTGGGCCGTGCTGGCCGTCGCCCCCGGAGAAAGTGCTGCAGCCGTTGAAGGCGCTCTGGCATTCGGAATTCTCTGGCTCGATTGGACGCGCACCCGCGCCGAGCGGCAGCCGGTGGGAGGCTTGCGGGTGTTCGTCCCGAAAGGCACAGCCAAGTTTCTGCTCTCGCGGACGCAGGCACTCTCGTCGGATACGCGCGCCGAGGTCTACGAACTGAATGAAATCGACGGCTCCGTCGAGAAATTGGACGCGGGCAACGGAAATCTGGAAAGCTGGATCGTGCCCCGGCGAGAGATCGAATCGGCTTGCGCCGCGGCGCGCGAAGCGATGGGAAGCATCCACGCGCTCGCGCTGCATCTGCCTCCCGCGGGCAGCGAAATCACGACACGGCTGGTTCCGGGCACCGGCGACGTGGCGCTGTGCTTTCGCGGCCTCGAATTCGGGCGCTGGTCGAGGCGGGGGATCGAATTCGGACTCGGCGACCAACGCGAGATGTTGACCGAAGCGAAGAGGGGCGCCCTGGACGCGCTGATGCGACGACTCGACGCGCATCGCAACGTGTTCTCCGACGACACCAATCATCGCCTCTATCGCACGGCGCCCGAGCGATGGATGGAAACGCTCGTGATGCAGGACCCGACGCGGCTCGACGCGCAACTCGACGCGAGCCATCTTTATTCGCAGGTACCGGCGGTGACTGCAGGAGATCGCGGCGTGATCGATTTGCTGGGAGTGACGCGGCGCGGGCGGCTGGTGGTGATCGAGCTAAAGGCGTCGGAAGACATCCAGCTGCCGATGCAGGCGATCGACTACTGGCTGCGCGTGCGGCGGCATCAGCGGGACGGCGACCTGGAGCGCTACGGATACTTCGCGGGAATGCAATTGGACCCGAAACCTCCGCTGGTGTGGCTGGTGGCGCCCGCGCTGCGATTTCATTCTTCGACCGAGACCGTGCTGCGGCACTTCTCGCCCGAGATTCAGATCACGCGAATCGGCTTAAGCGAAAACTGGCGCCGCGAGATCAAAGTCGTGTTTCGCCAATAGGCGACGGACAGAAACAGGAAGGGAAGCGCTCCGGTGAGGGCCGGTAACGCTTCCCGGGGTGTGTCCTAGAAGCAGTCTTAGTTGGTTAGACAGTGCGGTCGCAGGGAAGGTTGCCTGACCGCGCGATTTGCGGCAAGACCAGCAGATTGAGATCAGTAGAAGAGGTACTTTCGCCACTTCTCGTCGCGATGCCCGATCAAGCGCATCAATTGACGCGAAGTGTGGAGCGTAAAGGGGCGCGGGCGACGCTGGAGCTTGAGTCCGGCTTCTTCGGGTGTGCGGTCGCCCTTGCGATTGTTGCAGGTGTAGCAGGAGGCGACGAGATTCTCCCATGACGAGCGGCCGCCGCGCGAGCGCGGCAGCACGTGGTCGAGCGTCAATTCGGAGGCCGGGAACAGAGTGCCGCAGAACTGGCAGGTGTTCCGATCGCGCAGGAGAATATTTTTGCGCGAGAGTGCCCGGCTCTGCTGCGGGATATGGCGGTAGCTCAGCAAGCGAATCACCGAAGGAACCTGGATCGCCTTCGAAGTCGAATGCACTTCCGAGTGGTTGGTCTCCTCCGCCTGAGCGACGCCCTTCAGCATCAGCACGAGAGCGCGACGCACGGCGGTGACGTTGATCGGCTCAAATGTCGCGTTGAGCACGAGCACCGGAGCCTGCATCAGAGAAGGTCGGCTTGCGGGCGAGGCGAGCGGCCGTGGCGAGGCAGCATCGGGCGGCGTGGCTCCCCGCCCAACGCTGGGCCGGGGACGTAAACCCGTCTTGTGCCCGCTCTCCATTGCCTTGCCTTCGGGCTGCCGCTCAGCCCTTGTTGTAACTCACTGATGCTCGGTGCGTTCGCTGCGTTGGCCGGGAACTTTCGGGCCATCAGGCGGCACCCGCGCGCCGCGGGCGGTCGCCGAAGAACGAACCCGCGCGACCGTCAACCCTAGTATAACGCTCGCGCCCGCTTTTTTCAGGGCTCGTGCGCATGCGTCAAGGGTCGCCCCCGTCGTCAATACATCATCTACCAGCAGGACGCGGAGATTGTCAACTTTGCGGCCTTCGCGCATCGCGTAAGCGCCTCGGACGGATTTCCAGTGTTCGGTGCGCGAGAGGACCAATTGAGGCGGGCGCGGCGTGGTGCGCGTCAGCAGGATCGACTCGAAGTCGACACCCAGGCGCTTCGCGAGAGGGCGCGCGATCAATTCCGCCTGGTTGTAGCCGCGCTCCCGCTGCCGATCCGCGTGGAGCGGAACCGGGACGACCACGTCGGCCCGCCAGTCGCCCGGCGCCGCGAGCGCGATATCGGCCAGGCGATTGGCGAACCAGCCGCCTAGCCGCGTCACCTGCTCATACTTCAGCAACACGATGGCTTCGGAAAGAGAATCGTCATAGATAGCGAAGCTGCGCACGCGGTGAAAGGCGTAGAAATCGACGCGGCAAAGCCTGCAAAGGGGCTTCGGCGATTGCGCGACCGCCGATGAGACAAAAGGCCGCCCGCAGCAGGCACACATCGGGTCGACGATTCGCTCGAAACCTCCCAAACAGTGTTCGCAGATCGGAATGCGGCTGGCATTCGTGAGCGCGTGGCCGCAAATCCGGCACGGCGCCGGGAACAGCACCGAGGCGAGCCCATCGAGCGCAGCTTTCCAGATCAAGGAAGCACCAGGGACCGAGGCAGTACGGCGGGACGCTACCCTAAATCAGCAGGCGGGGAAATCCGCAAGAATACAGAGGCGCGGACCTACAGCAAGCCCTTTTCTTTCTTCTCCTGGCAGGTGATGCAATAGCGCGTCCAGGGCACCGCCTCAAGGCGCTTCTGCTGAAGCTCCTCGTGGCAGGAGACGCACTCGCCGAACGAGCCGTCCTTGATGCGGGCAAGCGCATCGTCGACCAGTTGCAGAAGAGCGCGATCGCTGTGGGTCTGGCCGAAGAGGAACTCTTTGGTGTAGGAGTTTGCCGCCTTGTCGGCGAGGTCCACCGTGGGATCTTCGTCGGCTTCGCGACCCTCCTGCTGGTTGCGGGCGATGTCGCGCAGCAATTCGTCGCGACGGGCGAGCAGCTTTTTCTTGTAATAGTCGAGCCGCTTCTTGTCCATGAGCTAGGTTCCTATGCCGGGCTTCGCGCCCCACTCAAAACGAGCGATTTTATAGGCAGCTACTTGCGTTGTCAAATGAGTGACAGTGCAGTCAGCACAGCTTAGATGCAGGAGGTGCGCGATGGTTGCAGGGCGGCAGCGATCAACTCGCGGAGGATTCCGGTTGTGCGGGCCGGCCCGGTCGAGAGAACGCGAAATGGATGGCGGCCGCCGCGAGCAGGAGAAGAGGGTAGATCAGCAGGCTGCCTTCCGGTCCCGCGGTTCCGCCGGTGAGCCAGTCAGGTCCGTGCAGCAGGCTATTCGCGAAATGCCCGCGAGCCACCGCTCCGCTGTCCGGGACGCCGAATAGGAAGGTTTGCGCCCAGTCCCACGAGGCGTGCATCGCAATCGCGAACCAGATGCTTCCCGTTCGCCACAGCGAGAATGCAGCGAGCAATCCGAAGCTGCCCGCCGCTATCAAACCTAAGGGAGTTTCTCCGGGATTCCGAATGTGCCACGCACCGAACAGGACGGACGACAGGAGGGCCGCCGGCCAGAATCCCAGCGCAGGGGCCAGCGTTGCCTGCACATATCCGCGGAATACGGACTCTTCGAAAAGTCCGACGAGCAAGAATGCGAGCGCGAATCGAAGCCCCTGATACACGGCCTCCTTCGGAGCAAGGGCCAAGCCGCCTAGGGAAAAACCACCGAAGGCGCCGATCGAGCCCAGCAGGAGCGTCAACATCGCCATACCAAACAGCGAACCCTGCCAGAATCGTTTCCCGAAGGCCTGATTGAGAGGCAAGCCGTAGTCGGCGAATCCTCGGTCCTCGATCCTGCACATCGCAAGGCCGGAGAGGAGCCCGGCAACCGCTCGAACCGTTTCGGTAAGAAGCAGCCCGCCAGGAGTCAATGCGTTGCGCGGCAGTGCGAGGAGCCAGGAGCCGATCGCGGGCACGCTGGCGAGTGAAATCAATAGGAGCCGGACGAGGCATTCGTACAAGATTAGCGCGATCAATAACCTCCAAACCGCACGAAGCTCGGCGGGCCCAAAGAGAATCCAATGGATCAGACGCTGCAATGCGTTCGGAGGGGCGCCGGACTCCGAAGGAAAGTGCGGTCCGGTGGCGGTTGGGGGCGAAGCGATGATGGTCTCCCGTGTGCGGTCCGACAGCAGGCGCAGCAGCGGCTATCATACACAAGGCAAAGGGAAATCCCTCGGCGAGCCGGTTGCGACCGCACGGAGCCGCTGTTAGAATCTTGATTCCGCACTGAGGATTTGGAAGAACCACCATCGCGACAATCCTTCCATCGCAGCGCCGGCTGGGCGAGAGTGAGAATCACAAGGGAGAACTGGATTGGCTAAATACGATCTCGTGATCATCGGGAGCGGGCCGGGAGGGTACGTGGCCGCGATTCGAGCGAGCCAGTGGGGCCTGAAGACCGCAGTAGTGGAAAAGGATCCGTTTCTCGGCGGCACGTGTCTGCACGTGGGTTGCATTCCGACAAAGGTTTTCCTGCATCACGCGGACATCTACGACAATTTCAAGCGCGCCGAAGAATTCGGATTCGAAGTGAAGGACGTGAAGATCAACTGGCCGTCGATGCTGGCGCGCAAGAAGAAGATCGTCGACAAACACGCCGGCGGCATCGGGATGCTGTTCAAGAAGAACAAGGTCGACTCCATTACAGGCTGGGGACGCATCGCGGGACCGGGGCGCGTGTCGGTGGAAAAGGACGGCAAGACGACCGAAATCGAGACCACGTACACGATGGTGGCGACCGGATCGGACGCTCGCTCGCTACCGGGAGTGAAGATCGATGGCAGCACGATTCTGACGAATCGCGAGATTCTGCAGCTCGACGCGATCCCGAAGTCGCTGGTGGTGGTGGGAGCGGGCGCGGTGGGAGTTGAATTCGCCTCGATCTTCCGCACATTCGGCAGCGACGTGACGATCCTCGAAGCGCTGCCGCGGATCGTGCCGCTGGAAGACGAAGAGATTTCGGCGGAGCTGGAAAAGTCGTTCAAGAAAAAGGGAATCAAGATTGAGACCGGCGCGAAGGTGAGTTCCGTGGAGAAAGATGCGAAGGGCGCCACCATCGCGTTCACGGACAAGGCCGGGAAGCCGCAAACGATCAACGCGGAACGAGTGCTGATCGGCGTGGGACGGCGCCCGATGACGGAAACAATCGGTCTCGAAAAAACGAAAGCTCAGGTGGAGCGCGGGTTCATCCACACCAACGAATACCTCGAGACGGCCGAACCTCGACTATATGCGATCGGCGATATCGTCGCGGGGCTGCCGCAACTGGCGCACGCGGCTTCGATGGAGGGCATCATCGCCGTCGGGCGCATGGCGGGAAAGGCCGTGCAGCCTTTCGACAAGAAGCGGTGCCCGGCGGCCACTTACTGCGAGCCGCAGATCGGGTCTATCGGGCTGACGGAAAAGCAGGCGCGCGACGCCGGCTTCGACGTGAAAACGGGAAAGTTTCCGTTTCTCGGCAACAGCAAGGCGACGATCCTCGGCCAGCACGAAGGCTTCATCAAGGTGGTGGCAGAGGCGAAGTACGGGGAGATTCTGGGCGTTCACGCGATCGGACCGCTGGCGACGGAGATCATCGCTGAGCCGGTGGCCGCGCTGGGACTGGAAGCCACGCTGGACGACATGGCGGCGACGATCCACGCGCATCCCACTGTGTGGGAAGCGATGGGCGACGCGTTCAACGCCGTACGCGGCTTGACCATCAACTTCTAATCGCGCCGCGCGCAGAGCGGGCGTCTCGAGAGGCCAGTGAATACGGGCGAAGCAAACTGTTGGCTGGTCGACCAAGGCCTGATCGCCTACGGGGCCGCGTGCGAATTGCAGCGGCAACTGGTCGAGGCGCGAAAAGCTGACTCGATTCCGGACGTTCTCCTTTTCTGCGAGCATCCAAACGTCATCACACTGGGACGCAATTCCCGCCATGAGCATTTGCTTGCGGGTGGCGCACTGCTCGAGCAAATGAAGGTCGAATTGCACCCTTCCGATCGCGGCGGAGACGTGACGTATCACGGGCCGGGCCAGATCGTCGCGTACCCGATTCTCGATCTCGCGCGGCATCGGCGGGACATTCGCTGGTACGTGGAGCAGCTCGAAGAAGTGATGATTCGCACAACCGCAGATTTCGGCATCGCGGCGAAGCGCGTGGAGGGCCAGCACGGAGCGTGGATCGACGGGCCGACCGGTGAAGAAAAGATTGGCGCGCTCGGCGTCCATCTAAGCCGCTGGGTCACATCGCACGGCTTGGCCTACAATGTCTCGACCGATCTGCGGTACTTCGATCTCATGGTCCCCTGCGGCATCGCGGAAAAAGGTGTCACGTCGCTCGAGCGAGTGCTGGGGCGGCGCGTTTCGATGGGAGAGGTGCGCCAGCGCCTCGCGTCCCATTTCTCAGCGGTTTTCAACCGTCACTTTGAACAAGTCGCGCGCGAACGCATGGGCGAATTGCTCGGCGCCCGTGAAACGAATGCCAGCGCAGTCACGTCGATCAGATAGCTGCGAACAACCGATCGAGTTGGGTGGAAAGCTGGATGAATGCAAAACTGACTCCCGAACAGCACGTCGAGCTGTACTACTACATGCAATTGAACCGGCAGCTCGAGGAGCGCCTGGTTCGCCTTTTCCGGCAAAACAAGATTGTGGGCGGGGTGTATTCGAGCCTGGGACAAGAAGCGATTTCGGTCGGCACGGCGTATGCGCTCGAACAGCGCGACTGGCTCGCGCCGATGATCCGGAATATCGGGGCGCTGCTGGTGAAGGGCTTCAAGCCGCGCGACATCTTCACGCAGCACATGGCGAAGTACACGTCGCCGACGCATGGCAAGGACGGGACGAGCCATTTCGGCGATCTGAAAGTGCGCCACGTCATATCGCCGATTTCGATGCTGGGGGACCTGATTCCGGTGATGACGGGCGTGGCGATGGCCGGACGCTATTTGGGGCAGAAGATCGCCGCTCTGACGTGGATCGGCGACGGCGGCAGCTCGACCGGGGCGTTCCACGAAGGGCTGAACTTCGCCGCGACGCAGCGCGCTCCCTTCGTTCTTGTGCTGGAGAACAATCAGTGGGCTTACTCGACGCCGGTGGCCGAGCAGGTCCCGGTGAAGAATCTGGCGGACCGCGCCAAGGCGTACGGTATTGCAAGCAAGATCGTGAACGGCAACGACGTCGTGGCGGTGTATGAGACAACGAAGGCGGCGGTCGAGGAATGCCGGGCGGGACGCGGGCCGGTGCTGATCGAAGCCAAAACGATGCGGATGAAAGGCCACGCGCAGCACGACCCGGCGGAATACGTGCCCAAGGCGATGTTCGAATACTGGAAGGCACGCGATCCCATTGCCCGCTACGAGGCGTACCTGAGCGAACACAAGCTGTGGGACGCCAAGAAGAAAGCGGAGATCAACGCGCGGATCGAGCGCGAGCTGGACGCGGACCAGAAGTTCGCCGAAGAGTCGCCGATGCCGCTACCCGAACAGGCGAAAGAAGGCGTGTATTGCGAAGGCTGCCACACGATCGAAGCCGAATGGAAACGGCCGCAGAAGGAGGTCACGCCTCCCGCGGCGAGTGTGGAAGCCGTTTGGAAGGTCGCTGACTTCGGCGCCTGGGAGACCGCACCTCCCGCTGCGGCGTCAGCGGTTTCGGGAGGTGCTCCGCAGCCCGGCGCGGAGGAGGAAATTGCGATCGAGAAGCAGCCTCCGCTGCGAGTTCCCTTCGGCCGCGGTCCAAAAGATCGAGCGTTTGAGCGCGAGCGGCAGGAGAAGCCGCCCGCGAAGCCGCCGCGCCACAAGAGGCGGAGGCGCTGACGATGGCTGAAATCACGATGCTCGAAGCGATCCGCGAAGCGCTGTTTGAGGAGATGGAGCGCGATCCTGCCGTCGTGGCGCTGGGCGAAGATATCGGCGTTTACGGCGGCGCGTTCAAGGTGACTGAAGGCTTGCTCGCCAGGTACGGGCCGGAACGCGTGATCGACACGCCGATCAGTGAAACGGCCATCGTGGGAGCGGCCTGCGGCATGAGCTATCTGGGCCTGCGGCCGGTGGCAGAAATGCAGTTCATCGACTTCATCGCGTGCTGCTTCAATCAGGTGACGAATTTCGTGGCGAAATCGCACTATCGCTGGGGTGCTCCCGTCCCGATGGTGCTGCGCGGGCCGTCGGGAGGCGGAGTTCACGGCGGGCCCTTCCATTCGGCGAATCCGGAGGTGTATTTCACGCACACGCCGGGGCTGAAGGTGATCTATCCATCCACCGCATACGACGCGAAGGGCCTGCTCAAGGCGGCGATCCGGGACAACAATCCGGTGCTGTTTTTCGAGCACAAGTTCCTCTACCGGCGCGTGAAAGAGGACGTACCGCGCGGCGACTACACCGTGCCGATCGGCAAGGCGGCAGTGCGGCGCGAGGGTCGGGACCTAACGATCGTCAGCTACGCCGCGGCGGCGCACACGTCGCTCGAAGCGGCGGGCTTGCTGGCCAAGGAAGGCATCGACGCGGAGGTGATCGACCTCCGGACGCTGTTGCCGCTCGACCGCGATGCGATCCTCGACTCGGTGAAGAAGACGAACAAGCTGCTCGTGGTGCACGAGGACACGCGCACAGGCGGGATCGCGGGCGAAATCGCGGCGCTCGTCTGCGAGGGCGCGTTCGAGTATCTGGACGGGCCGATCGCACGCGTGACCGGCCTTGATACACCCGTACCTTATTCGCCACCGTTGGAGGCCGAATTCCTGCCCAGCGTGGAAAAAGTTGCCGCTGCCGCGCGGGAATTGGCAAAATACTAGATCGGCAGAAAGAGAGGCGTGCGCCTTGGGAAAGAGCAAAGGTCTGAACGTGGCGGAGTTCGAAGTCGGCTCGCAAGTGAAGATCGCGGACCGCGCGTTCCTGGAGAACTTCCTGGAAGAAGGTCAGTACCACAACGAGCTCGAGCCCGAGCAGATCGAGTTCGCGGGCCGTGTGGCCACGGTGAAGAGCGTCGAATTCTTTCACGGCGGAGACGAGATTTACACGCTGGAGGGCATCCCGGGCGTGTGGCACGAAGAATGTTTGAGCGCGGCCTGAGTTCCGCGTCCCCAGGAGAAAGCCATGGCTGTTGACGTCATCATGCCCCAGATGGGGGAGAGTATTTTCGAAGGCACGATCACGAAGTGGCTGAAGAAGCCCGGCGACAAGATCGAGCGAGATGAGCCGCTGTTCGAGATTTCGACCGACAAGGTGGACGCCGAAATTCCCGCGCCTGCCGCAGGCGTGCTGAAGGAAATCAAGGTCACCGAAGGGCAGACGGTGCCGATTCAAACCGTGGTTGCGATTATCGACGCGGCGGGCGCGAGCGCCGCGGCGGCCCCCGCTGCGCCTGCTGCGAAGCCCGAGGCCGCGAAACCCGCGCCGCCTCCGGCGAAGGCAGAAGCGCCCAAGGCGCCCGCGGCCGTTCCCGCGCCGCCGAAAGCCGCTCCGGTTCCCGCAGCGCCCGAAAAGACGGGCGGCAACGGAGAAAAGGTTCGCAGCTCCCCGCTGGTTCGCCGAATCGCCCGCGAAAATCAGATCGACCTCACGCAAGTGCCCGGCACCGGCGCGGGCGGACGCGTGAGCAAGCGCGACATCCTGGCTGCGGTCGAAGGCGGAGCGGCTGCTCCGGGCGCAGCGCCCAGTGCACCGCCGCGTCCGCCGGCGCCATCGGCCGCGCCGGAAGCGGGCGTGCCGCGCGAGCGAATGTATTTCGGCCACTACGAAGTCCAGCCGATGTCCACCATGCGGCAGAAAATCGCCGAGCACATGGTGATGTCGAAGCGAACCTCGCCACACGTTTACTCGATCGAGGAAGTCAACGTCAGCGGCATCTGGGCTCTGAGGGCCCAGAGCAAGGAGAAATTCGAAAAGGAAGCCGGCACGAAGCTGACGTTCATGCCGTTCTTCATCCGCGCGGCGGTCGAGGCGCTGCGCTCTTTCCCCACGGTGAATTCGTCGGTCGATGGAACGAACCTCGTGTTGCACAAGGAGTGCAACATCGGCATCGCGGTGGCGCTCGATTGGGGGCTGATCGTCCCCGTGATCAAGAACGCGGAAGAAAAGAATTTCTACGGTCTCGCGCGGTCGGTGAACGATCTGGCGGAGCGCGCCCGGGCAAAGAAGCTGAAGCCGGAGGAAGTGACGGAGAGCACGTTCTCGATCACGAATCCGGGCGTCTTCGGGGGATTGATGGGCCTGCCGGTGATCAATCAGCCGAACGTGGCGATTCTCGGGCTGGGCACGATCGAGAAGCGGCCGGTGGTAATCGACGACGCAATCGCGATTCGCTCGATGGTGTATCTCACGCTTTCCTACGACCACCGCGCGGTCGATGGGGCCATCGCGCACCAGTTCATGGGTCACATCAAGCACACGCTCGAGAACTGGACCGAACCGATCCTGTAGATCGCGGGACCGCTCTCAGAGCTGAACGCTAACCGGCAATGCGGGAGCAGCAGTTGCGCTCCCGCGTCGCGGCCCAAGTTATGCCCTCCAGCAAGGAATCCGCACGCAAGGAGATGGGACTCTGGGGCGAGATACCCTGGAGGATCGACTTCACTCCTCCGAAGCGGGCGCTGCCTGATGCCGTGGATTTCGCCATCGTCGGCGCAGGATTTACGGGACTGGCGGCGGCAGCCTGGCTGCGCACCCTCGCTCCGGAAAGATCGGCCGTCGTGCTGGAGGCGGGACGGATCGGCCACGGAGCGAGCAGCCGGACGGGCGGGATCGTCCTGAGCGAGACTGCCGCCGGCGATCTACCGGAACTCGGCGACGTTCTCGAAGGCTTTCAGAGAATTCTGCGCGAGCTGCGCGTGGATGGCGATGTCCATCTGCCGGGCGCGTGGGAGATCGCGCGAAGCAAACATGCCGAGATATCGGCAAGTGGACATCCGCTGCGGGGCGCGTCACCGATCCAGTGGCAAGACTCCGGTTTGCTTCGCGTCGTCAACGTCGTGCCGGGTGGCACGCTCGATCCCGGCAAGCAGGTGAGCGAACTCGCCCGGGCGGCGGTGCGCCTGAGCGCGACGCTGGTCGAAGACGCTGAGGTTCAGCAGATCGCATGGGGTGACCGCGTGGAGCTGCAACTATCGTCCGGCCGCATCCGAGCGGGCAAGGTGCTGCTGGCAACGAATGCGCTCTCCGCCGAACTCGCGGGGCTCAGCTCGACAATCTATCCGAAGCTGACGCTCGCGGCGCGCACCGCGCCGCTGACGGAAGAACAGATCGACGCGATCGGCCTCGCGGAACGAAAGCCGTTCTACACTGTCGACTTTCCATATCTATGGGGACGTCTCTGCGCGGATAACTCGATCGTATGGGGCGCGGGGCTGGTGGATCCGCCCGGCGTGGACAGGCTCGAAGACGTGGACGTCACCGCCGATCCCGCGGCGCGCATGTTCGCTTCGCTGCGGAGACGGATTCGCCGGTTGCATCCAGAGCTGGCGAATGCGACGTTCACGCATTGCTGGGGAGGGCCGATCGCATTTCGCAGGAATTTTCAGCCGATCTTCGCGCACCATCCCGAGAATCAGCGCGGAATCGTCCTGGGAGTTTTCGCGGGGCACGGCGTGGCGCAATCGGTCTACTTGGGCGCATGGGCCGCGGAAGCGATGCTCGGCCGCCGCAAGCTGCCGGACTGGGGGCGCATCGGCACGGAGAAAAACACGTCCGCGCTTTGGTAGGCGCGCCGCCGTTTCTTCGTAAGCGCTATGCCGCTGGATCGGCGATTGCTAGAATTCGCCGAGCCTTGATGACTTCCGCCGCGGAAACCCCGACCCGGGTACCGGCCGCGCTGATCCGTGCGCGGCTCGACCGGCTTCCGACCACGCGCTACATCTGGAAACTCCTGCTGCTGCTTTCCCTTGGTGGCTGCTTCGAGTTCTACGACCTCTTCCTGATGACATACATCGGCCCGGGCCTGACGCGCAGCGGGCTATTTTCGAGTGCTTCCGTTTCATTGTTCGGGCTCAGCGGACTTGCCAGTTTTGTGGCGGCCACGTTCGCCGGGCTTTTCATCGGGACTCTGGCGTTCGGGTTCGCGGCCGACCGGTTTGGTCGACGCGCGATCTTCACGTACTCGCTGCTGTGGTACACGGCGGGCTCGATTGTGATGGCCTGCCAGGCGACGGCTCTGGGAATTCTGGCGTGGCGGCTGATCACGGGCATTGGAATCGGAGTCGAGCTGGTGACGATCGACACCTATGTGGCGGAGTTGATGCCCAAGGAGATTCGCGGGCGAGCATTCACAGTCAATCAGGTGATTCAATTCACCGCCATACCGGTGGTTGCGCTTGTCTCGTGGCTGCTTGTGACGCGCAGCCCGTTCGGCATCGAAGGCTGGCGGTGCGTGGTGCTGATCGGCTCTGTGGCGGCGGCCTTCGTCTGGCTCATTCGGCGCGGCCTGCCGGAAAGTCCGCGCTGGCTGATCGCTCGCGGACGACTATTTGAGGCTGAGCAGGTCGTCGCCAGCATGGAAAAGAGAGTGGCCGCTGAACTGGGTTCCGCACTCCCGCCCGCCGTGCCGGAGGTTGCCGCGGGGCCTGTCGCTTCGGCAAAGTTCATCCAGATTTTTCGCGCACCCTATCTGGGCCGGACGCTGATGCTCGTGGTTTTTCAATTCGCTCAGACGATTGGCTACTACGGATTTTCGTCCTGGGTGCCCACGCTGCTAATTGCGGCTGGAATCCGCACGACGGCCAGCCTGCAATACTCGTTCATCATCGCGATCTTCGCGCCGGTCGGCCCTCTGCTGGTCTACGGCATTGCGGACAAGATCGAGCGCAAGTGGCAGATCGTATGGAGCGCCGTCTGCATTGGAGGTCTTGGCCTGCTGTTCGCGAGGCAGACCGAGCCTGGCTGGCTGATCCTGCTCGGCGTGCTCCTGACGTGCTCGAACAACTGGCTGTCCGTGGCGTTTCACACGTATCAAGCGGAGCTGTTTCCAACGCCCGTGCGCGCGCAAGCGGTGGGCTTTGTTTACTCGTGGAGCCGCTTCAGCGCGATCTTCACGAGCCTCATGATCGGATTTCTCCTGCAGTACTCGGGAGTGCGCGGCGTGTTCGCGTTCATCGCCGGATCGATGTTCGTGATCGTTTTGGCGATCGGCGGATTCGGCCCGCGAACGCGCGGCCTCGCGCTGGAATCGATTTCGCACTGAGGCTCCCTCACCTGCACGTCTTCGGTTCGAGTGCCCGCAGGCGTCTCCCACTATGGGCCGCCCATGCACGAGACGTGAGATGGTTCCCGCTAGACCCTCAGCAGGCAACGGAATCCCCTGCCTGCGTAGTAGGACTCCGCGCCGTTGTGGTACACGAAAACGGTGTCGAAGCGGCGATCGCAGAACAGGGCGCCGCCGAGTTTTCGGATGTTAGGAGGCGTGTCCACCCAACTCGACGTTTTCGTGTCGAATTCCCCGAGCTTCTGCAACTCTCGATACTGTTGTTCCGTCAGGAGCTCGGCATCCATGGCCGCCGCGACGTCAGCAGCGCTCGATTTCGGTTTGAATTCTTTCCTCGATTCCAGCGCCGCACGGTCGTAGCACAGACTCCGGCGGCCTTTAGGACTTTCCGCCGAACAATCATAGAAAATGTATTCATCCGTCTTCTCGTCACGGCCGACGACATCCGGCTCACCGCCGGTTTTTTCCATTTCACTGAGGGACCATAGTTTTTCCGGATTCGCTTCCAGTCTTGCCTGTACCTTGGCCCACGCAAGGCTGCGGTGGCGGTTCATGTTTTTCTCAAAACGGGCCTTCAATGTTCCGAGCAGCTCTTCGCGCTGCCTTGCCGAAAGCTCCCTTTTCTTGCTCCTGGACGAATTTTGCATCGGTTTGGGACTCTCTCGATTCCCGACTCTTGTGCTGGCTGAACTGCGTGCAGGTGATCAGAACGTTGGTAGCGCTAACGGGAATCGAACCCGTATTTCGGCCTTGAAAGGGCCGCGTGCTAACCGTTGCACCATAGCGCCACTGGGGTCAAAACGGCGGCGAAATTCGATTATCGAGGAAAGCCGCAAGATTGACAAGCCGCGGCGCCGGCCGCGGACGACCTGTCCTTCCGGACACTAACTGATAGAACGCAGCGAGCGGTATTACAGAACTATTACAAAGGAATTCGTCCGATCCTGATAGTCTGAGCTCGCACCTCAGGAAGCGCCGGGTTCTGGAAAATCAGAAAGCGCACAGAAAAGGGCCAAATGACACTCAGCGATCTGGGAAACGAGTCTGTCAACGATAACGGCATCAATTGGGTCACTGCGGGTTTCATGGTTGCGTTCCACGTCGGCGCCCTGGCGGCGCCGTTTTTCTTCGGCTGGAAGCCATTCTTGATTGCAATGTTCCTGTACTGGGTGTCGGGCAGCCTCGGAATCGGTATGGGGTATCACCGCCTGCTGACGCACCGCGGCTACAAGACCCCGAAATGGATCGAGTATTTCCTGACGACTTGCGCGGTGCTCGCACTGGAAGGCGGACCGATCTTCTGGGTGGCCACGCACCGGATTCACCATCAGTTTTCGGACAAAGAGGGCGACCCCCATTCGCCGCGCGACGGCAAATGGTGGGCTCACGTCGGCTGGATCCTGGTGGGCAAGTCGATGCACCACGACACGAAGACGCTTTCCCGCTATGTCCCCGACCTGGCAAAGGACAAGTTCCACGTCTGGATCACCAAGTATCACTACGTCCCGATGGTTGTGGTCGGCTTGCTTCTGCTCGCGATCGGCGGGATACCCTACGTGCTCTGGGGGATTTTCTTCCGGACCGTCCTTGGCCTGCACGCCACGTGGCTGGTCAACTCGGCGACGCACCTGTGGGGCTCGCGAAGATTCCAGACGCGCGACGATTCGACCAACAGCTGGTGGGTGGCGCTATTCTCGTTCGGTGAGGGCTGGCACAACAATCATCACGCCCATCCGGTCTCCGCGCGTCACGGGCTCACGTGGTATGAAGTCGATCTCAACTGGTACGGGATTTGGGCGCTCAGCAAGCTGGGGCTCGCGCGGGACATCTATCGGTACAAACTATCCGAGCAGAGGCAGCCGAACGAGGCTCTTCCAACGCCGGTGGTCGCGGCAGCACAGCCCGAAACCGATCTAATCTCGGCATAGCGGCCCGCGAGGCCCGCCGCCTCGCGGCTTACAACTTCAGGCCAATCTCCCGGCCTGGCGCTGTAGAATTGTAGGCAGCCGCTATGAAGTTCACCGGCCGCCACAAGACGATCGCGTTCTTCGCCGTGCTGGGCATCTGCCTGGTCGCGGCGATTACCCTCAACGTCGGCTGGATCATCCTTCACTGGCGGCAGGGCGTCCTGATGTTCTTCGGGTTCCTGGGATTTCTGGCCATCATCCTGGGACTGATTCTGAACACGGGGTTTCTGGTCCGCGAAATCCGGCGCAATGAACACCACGACAGCTTCATCAACGCCGTCACGCACGAACTGAAAACGCCGATCACGTCCATCCGGCTCTACCTTGAGACCCTCCAGCGGCGCGACATCGACGCCACGCAGCGGCAGGAGTTCTACCGCCTGATGCTGGACGACACCGATCGCCTGCGCAGCACCGTGGAGCAGGTGCTGAAGGCGGGCGAGCTGGGCTACAAGCACGCGGTCAAGAAGCCCGCCGCGGTCGATCTGGGCGAGTTGGTGAGCAACTGCATGGACCTCGCGCGCACGCGGCACAATTTGCAGAACGGCGCGTTGCGCTGGGGGCAGCCGCTCAACGGATCGGCGGTGACCGTGCAGGGCGATCCGGATGAGCTCCGCACGGCGATTGGAAACATTCTGGACAACGCGATCAAGTATTCCGGCGGCAAAGTTGACGTGTCCGTGGAAATCGACATGCCGGAGCGCAACCGGGTGGCGCTGCGGGTTCGGGACAGCGGCGTCGGCATTCCGCGCCACGAGTTGAAGCGCATCTTCAAGCGTTTCTACCGAGTGTCCAATCGCTCCGTCTCTCAGGTGAAAGGCACGGGCCTGGGACTTTTCATCGTGCGGGCGATCGCGCGCGCCCACGGCGGCCGCGTGTTCGCGGAAAGTCCCGGCGAAGCGCGCGGGACAACGGTCACGCTCGAACTGCCGGGGAGCGCCACGTGAGCCGCGTGCTAATCGTCGAGGACGAAGGCCATCTTGCCGAGGGACTGCGATTCAACCTGGAAGCAGAGGGATACGCGGTGCAGGTGGCGAACGACGGCGAAGGCGCGCTTGAGCGCCTCGGCGACGCAGCGGACCGATTCGACGCGATCGTGCTCGACGTGATGCTGCCCGGCATCAACGGCTTCGCGGTTGCCGAAAAACTGCGCAAGGCCAAGAACTACGTGCCGATTCTGATGCTCACGGCGCGTGGCCGCGCGGAGGATGTGCTGGCGGGTTTCGCCGCGGGAGCAGACGACTATTTGCCGAAACCTTTCGAGCTGCCGATTTTTCTTGCGAGGCTTCAGGGCCTGCTGCGGCGCAGCGCATGGCATGCGGGCACGGAACGTGTCGCAGCGCCCGCGCCTTCTGCGCACAAGGCAGAGCCGGCCGCAGCAGCCATTGATGACGAGGTTGTCTCGTTCAACGGCAAGACGATTGATTTCGGCTCGCTGGAGCTGCGAACGGAGGAAGGCACGATTCAGCTCACGCTGATGGAGGCCAAGTTGCTCCGCCACCTGATTCGCAACAACGGCCGGACGGTCTCGCGGAAATCGATCCTCGAAGACGTCTGGGATCTGCGCGAGGATACCGATACGCGCGCCATCGATAACTTCATCGTTCGCCTTCGCCGATACCTGGAGAAGGATCCTTCCAAACCGCAGCACCTGCTGACCGTGCGAGGCGTGGGCTATCGTTTCGTGGCCTGAGCCTGCACCGGCAAACACGGAAACCCTACAAAGCCTTTATCTCCAACAGATAGAAGCCGCCCCGGCAGATTCTCCGACCGAGGGGTACGTAGAGGTATGCGCGGCGTACCCGTTTGTCTTTCACGAACCAACCTGCCTGCAAGCGGCTCAAAGAATTTCCGTTACTGCCGATAGGGTCAGAGTAGGTCGGCCGTAGCGTAGCTGGCTTGCAGACCATCGGAAACGGCGTCGGGGGACGCGGCCGCTGACGGCGATGCAGGCAGGCAAGTCTCTTATGCATGACCTGATGACACAAATCCTCGCTATCGCGGCGCCGGGCGATGCCCGGCGGACCGCTACGCGACTGGGGGCGCTGCTCAGTTCCCTGCTGGCGGTGGCAGTCGTCGCGATGCCAAACCCCGCCCAGACCCTGCAGGATGCGCAAGAACCGCCCGCCAATCTGAAACAGCTCAGCCTCGAGGAGCTGGGCGACGTGCGCGTGACCACCGTGTCGAAGGAACCGGAAGAGGTGCGGCACACGCCCGCGGCGATCTACGTTCTGACTCAGGAAGACATTCGTCGTTCCGGAGCGACCAATATTCCCGAAGCGCTGCGACTGGTGCCGGGCGTTGAGGTGGCCCGCATCGATTCCGATCACTGGTCCGTGGGCATACGCGGCTTCGGAAGCGAGTTTTCGAAATCCGTATTGGTGCTGATCGACGGTCGCAGCGTCTACACACCGCTGTTCGCCGGCGTCTACTGGCAGCTTCAAAATGTTCTGCTAGAGGACGTTGAGCGAATCGAAGTGATCCGCGGACCCGGTGGCACGATTTGGGGCGCGAACGCCGTGAACGGCGTGATCAACATCATCACGAAGGGAACCAAGGACACGCACGGGGCGCTTGTCTCGATGAGCGGCGGGGACGTCGATCAGGGCATGGGCAGCTTTCGCTACGGAGGGGGCAACGGGAAGGGCTTCGATTATCGCGTCTACGGAATGGCGTTTGGCCGGGCGGCAGAGTTCCATCCAGATAAGGTCAACTTCGACGAATGGCAAATGGGTCAGGGCGGCTTCCGCACCGATTGGCAGGCGGGCGCGCAGGACACACTGACCGTGCAAGGCGATATCTACAAGGGATTCGACGGCGAGCGCGTGCAGGTATCGCTTTATGCTCCGCCGTCGGTCGAGACCTTCAATGAGCCTCACGACGATGGAGGAGGCAACCTGCTTGCGAACTGGCGCCACAAGATCAATGAGAGTTCCGACTTTCAACTGCAGACGTACTACGACCGCACGGCGCAGCTGAGCCCGCAGCTGAATGAGATTCGCAACACGGTGGATATCGACTTCCTGTATCACCTGAAGGCGAACGATCGGAACGACATCCTGCTGGGCGCCGGCGGACGATGGAGCCCCGACCAGATCACGCAGAAATTCGCGACGCTGAACTTCAGCCCCGATCAAGAGACCGACAGCATTTACAGCGGATTCCTGCAGGATCAGATCGCGATCGTTCAGGACAAGATGTGGCTGACGGTGGGTTCGAAATTCGAGCACAACAACTACAGCGGATTCGAAATCCAGCCCAACGCGCGCCTGATGTGGACGCCGACCGAACATCAATCCGTCTGGGTTGCGGTGACGCGAGCAGTGCGGACACCGTCGCGCTTGGATCAGGACCTGCAGGTAACGGACTTCCTAGCCGCCGGGCCTCCGCCTCTCTACCTTCGCGTGCTGGGCAGCAAGGATTTCAAGTCGGAGGCGCTGCTGGGCACAGAGCTGGGCTACCGCACGCTTCTGTCGCACAGCCTGTATGTGGATACGTCTTTTTTCTATAACGCCTACGACAACCTCTACGGCTACGGCACCACATCGATACTCGTGGAAGCGTCGCCTGCTCCGTTGCACGTCGTCGCGCAGCTGCCGCTGGCAAACGCGACCGAAGGAGACACGACGGGCGTCGAGATCGCGCCCGATTGGAAGCCGTTCGATTGGTGGGAGCTCAGGGGCTCCTATTCCTTCCTGCACCTACTGGTACACGACAGGGCTGGCGTAGCCGGCTCGTTCAACAGCCTTGTGACGGCCTCCGACAACGGCTCAAGCCCGCACCATCAAGTCGACGTGCAGTCGCTTTTCAATCTTCCGAGACAGTTTGAGTTCGACCTGACGTACCGATACGTATCGGCTCTGCCCGCGCAAAAATCGTCGATCGGTCCAGAGTCCGTGCCTGCCTATTCGACGGGCGACGTGCGCCTCGGTTGGCACCCAAACAAGATGCTGGAGTTGTCGTTCGTCGGACAGAACCTGATGCAGCCTCAGCACGCGGAATTCGGCGGCGATGACGGCCCTCTGGTGGGAATACGGCGAAGCTTCTACGGAAAGGTGGTCTGGACCCGATAACCGGTCGATCGAAGATGAGACGCGCTGCGTACTTGTGCCGCTTGCCGGGCGCCCGGTTGGGCGATGCTTGCCGACGATCGAGGAGAAGCCTGCTCCGGTACGCCATTCTCGCCATGACGTCGGCGCTTCTCGCGTCCACCTGGCTCTTCGCCGAGGAGACGAAGCCGAGCGAATACCAAGTCGAAGCCACGTACCTCTACAACTTCGGACGGTTCGTGCAGTGGCCTGCCAACACGTCAGCGAATTCTTTCGCCGTCTGCGTGCTTGGACAAGATCCTTTCGGGTCAGCCCTGGACGCGACGCTCTCGGGGGAATCGCTCGATGGCAAGCCCGTGGTCATTCGCCGGGTGGTAAAGGCGCAGGACGCGACCACGTGCCAAATCCTGTTCATAAACGCCAACGAGGATGCGCGCCTGCGCGAGATCCTGACGGTGCTGGATGGAAATTCTGTGCTGACCGTAAGCGACATGGCCGGCTTCTCTCGCCGCGGCGGGATGATTCAGTTCCTCCTGGATGGTGGGCGCGTGCGATTCGAGGTCAATCTCAGCAGCGCTGAGAACGCGAGGCTGACGCTCAGCTCCGAACTGCTCAAGGTTGCGACGACCGTAAGGAAGAACGCTCGATCCGGAGATTGATCAGATGAGCGAGCTCCAGGGTCCGTCCATCTCCCGCAGGCTGACGACGATGAACATGCTCGTCAGCGGTGCGGCTTTGCTGCTGGCGATCGTGGCGTTCATCGGATACGACATCGTTACCTACAAGCAGGCGGTGGTCCGCAATCTCTCAGTGCAGGCTCAAATCGTAGGCTCCAACACGGTCTCGGCGCTGCTCTTCAACGATCCGCAATCGGCCAAGGAAACGCTCTCTGCGCTGAAGGCTTCTCCCAACGTCATATCGGCAGTCGTGTATACGCAGAGCGGACGACCGTTCGCGTCCTATTCGCGTGGGAAAAGCGAAGGCGTTCCGGCGCTGCCACCGATTCCGGCCGGGCAGGCGGAAGTGTCCTCAATCCGGCACAACGAAATTGTCCTAGTTCGCCCGATCGTGTTCGGGGGGAAGCCGACCGAGACCGTTTACATCGTCTCGGACCTGCAAGAGCTGAATCGTCGCGAGGAGCGATACGCAGGAATCGCAGGAATCGTGCTGCTGGCCTCGTTGCTAGCGGCGTTACTCGTCTCGTCGATATTCCGAAGAGCCATCGCCAAGCCCATCGTGCAACTCGCGACCCTCGCGAAGACGATCTCGCGCGACAAGGATTTTTCGACCCGGGCGAAGCCGCTGGTTGGAAACGGCGAGATCTCCATCCTGATCTCCGCTTTCAACGAGATGCTCGAGCAGATCGAACGAAGCGAGCGTGATTTACGCAAAGCCCACGACGGCATGGAGGCGCGCGTGCGGGAGCGCACGGCGGAATTGCAGGCCGCCAAGGACGAGCTGGAGGCGTTTTCGCAGGCCGTACTCAAGGCAAAGGAAGAGGTCGAGCGCGCCAGCAAGTTCAAGGACCAGTTCCTGTCGACGATGAGCCACGAGTTGCGCACTCCGCTGAACGCGGTTCTCGGATTCTCCGATCTGCTGAAGGAGGAGCGCTACGGGCCGCTCAACGACCGCCAGCGAAGGTATCTCGAACACATTCATCGAGGCGGCAAGCATCTTCTCAATCTGATTAACGACATTCTGGACCTCTCGCGGATCGAAGCAGGGCGGCTGCAACTGGTGATCGAGACCGTGCGGGTGAACTCGATGCTCGCTGAAGCGGTGGACACGATGCGGCCGATCGCCGACAAGAAATCGCAGGCCTTGACGCATCGCGCGTCGGGCGACCTGAACGTCCGGGCGGACGCCACTCGATTCAAGCAGGTGCTGATCAATCTGATCGGAAACGCGATCAAATTCACTCCTGAGAACGGCAAGATCGATCTCGAGGCTCACCAGTTCGGAGATTTCGTTCGTGTGGAAGTGCGCGATTCGGGCCCCGGAATCCCGGCCGAAGAACAAACCAGAATCTTCGAGGCTTTCTACCGCATGCGCAACAGCGAGAAGGCGGAAGGCACCGGACTTGGCCTCGCCATCACGCAACGCCTGGTCGAACTGCACGGCGGCCAGCTCGGTCTGGAAAGCGAGCGCGGGGCGGGAACCTGTTTCCATTTTACTTTGCCCAGTGCCGAAGCCATCGAAGACAGAAGGGTGGAACGGCCGGCCGCGGCCAGCGGGCGTGCGGGCGAGTTCGGCCGGATTCTGGTCGTTGAGGACGATGTCGCAGCAGCACAGCTGCTGCAATCGCATCTCACATCGGCAGGCTACGAAGTGGAACTATGCCTGGAACCGCAGCGAGCGCTCGAGCTGGTGGCGAAGTTCCAGCCGGCAGCGGTGACGATGGACATCATCATGGGGCCGGTCAACGGCTGGGAGCTGCTCTCCAATTTGAAGGGCGATCAACGCACGGCGAAGATTCCGGTAATCATGGTGACGATCGTGGATCAACCGGGGACGGGAGCGCTGCTCGGCGCGGACGAATACGTGATGAAGCCCGTGGAAAAAACCGCACTCCTGAGTTCAGTGGAAAGGTGCCTGGACAAACGCGCACGGCCGGGGCAAGGACGTCCCATCCTGGTCGTGGAAGACGATGTAGGAACGCGTGAATTCATCGAAGAGCTGCTTTCGAAGAATGGCTACCGCGTCGCGACAGCAGCCGATGGTGCGGCGGCACGCGCGGGTGTGAAGGAATCGCTGCCCGAAATGGTGATTCTCGACCTGATCTTACCCGATGTAAGCGGCTTTCAATTGATCGCGGAATGGCGGATGGATTCGCGCACGGCCGATATGCCCGTATTCGTGCTCACCAGCAAGGAGTTGACGGCGGACGAAAAGGAATACATCCGGGTCAATACCGCGGCACTCTTCCAGAAGCAAGCGTCCTGGCAGGAGGGGCTGCTCAAGCAGCTGAGGCGAGCCGTGGTTCCGGCTTTCGCCGAAAAGTCCTGAGAGCGATGAGTGGTCCGGCACGCCCACCGGGCCCGCCGATCAGCTGATGCCGGTCTCCCGCTGAATCAGGCTGCGTTTTCCAATACGAGCAATCCCGTCGCCGTGTTCGAGATCGCGACGTGATAGCTGCTGTGAATCTTCGTCACCTTGGGGTGCAACACGCCGCGCATCGCGAGCCACAAGATAAACTCGGCGCCCTGCGCTCCGGCTTCGCGGACGAGTTCCGGAATCGAGTATCGCGTCAAAGCTTCCGGTTCGTTGACAATCTTGTCGAGGCACATCAGGTCGAACTTCTTGTTGATGAAGCCGGCGCGCTCGCCGTCCAGTTGATGGGACAGCCCGCCGGTGCCCAGGACCACGACTTTCAGGTCCTTTGGATACGACTCGATCGCCCGTCCGATCGCCTGCCCCAGCTTGAAGCAGCGCAGCGGCGAGGGCAGCGGGTGCTGAACCGTGTTGATCTGCACCGGAATCGTTTTCACGTTTCCGTAGGAGTTTCCGGGCCAGAAAAGCGACATTGGCACGGTAAAGCCGTGGTCCACGAGCATCTCCTGGCAGGAAGTGACGTCGAACTCGTCGGCCACGAGCGACTCGATAATGTGCCAGGAGAGTCCCGGATCACCCTTGAACGGAGGGGTGGTCGGAATTCCCCAGCCTTCGTCCGCATTCTTGTATTCGGCGGCTGCGCCGATCGCAAAGGTCGGCATCTTGTCGAGGAAGAAGTTCAGCCCGTGGTCGTTGTAGATCACGATGGCCACGTCGGGCTTGACCTTGTCCAGCCACGCGCGCGCCGGAGGATAGGCCGCGAAGAACTCTTCCCAGTAGGGATCATGCAACAAGTCTTTTTCCCGCGGGACTGCGTTTCCGATGGCCGGGATATGCGAAGTGGTGAGTCCGCCGACGACGCGTGCCATGGTTATTCTCCTTGTGCCTTGATCATCTTCTTGAATTCATCGACGGTCATTCCTGTCTGCTGCGCGCCGACGTCCTGCACGTTGAGGCCGAAAATCCCGGCGAACTTCGCCAGGTAGTAGATGCAGCCGCCGGCGTGGATCAAAGCCAGCACGTTGCGCTCGCGAACGGCCTTGCGCTGCTCCTCGTTGAGCCCGTACTTGGTGCAATAGGCGTCCTCGTCCTTGAGGAATTCATCGCGGTTCGCCTTGCTGTTGAACGAGTAGCACATCTTGTTCAGCGCGTAGCCCTTCATGGCCGCCTGCCCGTCGAAGAGGTATGTGCCGGGAATATGGATGTCGTGATAGCTCATTACGCTCATTGCGGTGCCTCCGAGTACAGTCGTCCGCGAACACCTGTTTTTTACAACTGCGAGGGTGCAAGGGGCGGTGACGACCGTCACAATTCGAGGTAACCCTTGTCACTCGCTCCGAGAGGACGGAGCGGGGGCAGCAACCTTCAGAGGGCAGGCGACTTGGCCGTGATCGCTTCCGCGGTGGACTGTTACGCGAAGCACCGGCTCGCCGTCGTCCGGGAGGTCAAGGCTGGCTGCTTGGAGAAGCCTGTTTTGAGACTGTTCCCGGGTTGCGTGGACCGATTCCGCATCGCCGCCAGATTTCCCGGCGGGTTCCACCGAGAGCTCGACGTCGCTGTCGAGAATCGCGCTGTGGGTGTTTTCGTCCTGCACAAGGACGGCGACCTCGAAATCTTCTCTCTCGACAGGGTCGGGCGCCGTAAACACGGAGATGCGAAACGGGCCCGAAACCTGTTGAGTTCGCACGATATCGCCATCAATATCGACCTTCTCCGGAGAAAACAACCCGTAGCACGCCGCGGCCGTGGGTATCGCCAACGCAAGGCCGAGCAGAGCGTAAGAGAAAGTGCGGGACTCTTCAGGCAGCGGAGCACGTGGGAGCGGCCCGACTTGCGGCGGCGTGGGCGAGAGCAACCTCACGGTGATGGCGGCGGCTGGTATCAGGAACGCGATCGATCCGATCACCCACATGACCATTCCTGCGGCCACTTGATCGTTTTGGGCCGAGACTCCAGCCAGCCGCGGCACGAGCTGATAGGACGGGTAGTAGACCCGGTCTGAGAACACGAGAAACGCGCACACGACCGAATTCACGAAATCAGCCAGCAGCAGATACACCGGCAGCATCCACGAATTCCAGCGCGCCCGGCTGGGCCACGGCTGCACGACGGGCCACCAGAAGACGACCGACGTAGTCAGAAACGTCGCATGCTCGGCCTCGTGCCATCCCGGCGAGCGGAGTGCGAGCTCGTAAGGCGCCGACAGATGCCAACCGATCATGGCCAGCGACACGAGAAATAGCGCGATCGGAGGATTCGTCACAGCCCGCCCTAACCATACGATGGGCCGCCACCGCAAGATCGGGCCGGCAACGCGTCGCGCGGCCCAACGGGGCAATCCATGCAGAAGCGGTATCACCGGATCGCCCAGAAGCAGCAGCGGCGGCACGATCATCATAAGCAGCATGTGCTGCAGCATGTGATTCGTAAGCAGAAAGGGATCGAAGGCGTCGATCGGCGAGGCCAGCGCAATCTGCAACACGGCGATTCCAGCGACGAACGATGCTAGGCGCGCCGGAGTGAACCGGTTCGGCAGCATGCGGTGGAGTGAAAACCAACCGCGAAGATAGAGCAGCGCGGCAAGCAGGTTCAGGGAGGTGACCCACGGTGGAAACGACCACGACGCGAGTACTGCCTGGGCCGCGGAAGGCATGCCTGTACTTTATGACGAAAACCACATGAATGACGGGGCGAAGCTCATCGCGGAGGAGTCGATCCGCCCGTTTCATCCATGACGCCCGGCGATTCGAGGCCGGCGCGCGCGGCGAGCGGATACTGCCATACGGGCACGCGCACCTGACGGACTACCACGATACCCGCCACGACTCCGAAGGCAACCTGCGAGATCAGAAACCAGACCCAGTCGATCCGTTGGTTCAGAGCCGGGTCGATAATGTCGAGAACCGAATGAAGCAGACCGGTCCAAACGAGGGGCGCGAAAACGCCGCCGAGAAGGATCGGCCGGCGCGGAAGCATCGGCAGAATTGCTCCGTAGAGGAGGCCCACCAACAGGGACGTCGTGATGTGCAGTGCCGTCGCGACCAGCAGCAACTCGACATGGAAGGAAGAAATCCATTCCGTGGTGAATTCCGTCTGCGCGTAGACCACGGCACCGAGCAGGTTGATCGGATACCAGACGCTGTGATGCCAGATGATTCCGTAGAGAACCGCAGCGACAGCCATGGCCACTCCGCCAGCCAGCCCGCCTTTCAGGCCCGCGGAAACGGGATAGATCTCCAAAGGCAACCGGGCCCGGTGCCGGGGCTGCACTTCCGCAGCTGCCATCCGCGCGACCTTGCGATCCGACTTCGGAATGTCTACTGGTTTCAGGAGAACCGGAATGTCCTCATGCCTTTCGTGCGGCAAGACCTGGAGGAACCAGCCAACCGCTCCGGCCACGGCAAGCACGCCACCGACGATGGTGATTGTTCGCGTGGTAATAAGGCCGGTTGCCGCGAGGGTGACACCGATCGCGAGCACGAGCGGCCAAAGGCTCGGCTTGGGCAAGCTGACGTGCGTCGGCGTGGATGGATTCGCTCCGCTCATATCGACCTCAGTTCGCGGTTCTTCATTGTTACTTGCCCACGATGTAGACGACCGTAAACACCACAATCCACACGGCGTCGACGAAATGCCAGTACATCGCGAGCACCTCGCAGCGCTCCGTGTGCTCGCGGCGGACTTTGCCGGCCAAGCCGAAAATCGCGACGATCGTCAACCCGATCAGCCCCACGATCACGTGCGAAGCGTGCAGTCCGACGAGTGAATAGAACGTGGTGCCGAACAGATTCGTCTTGATCGTGAAATCTTCCTCGTAGATCAAGTGATGCCATTCCCGTGCTGTCGAAGCGATGAAGATCGCTCCCAAGACAAGGGTCAGAATCCAGAGCAGGTTGAACGCGCCGCTGCTGCCCTTGCGCAGCGCGGCGGTTGCGAAGTGCATCGTGATGCTGCTCGAAAGCAGGCAAATCGTGGCGAAGATCGGGATCGTCAGGATCTGTTTGGGCGTCGGCCCGTCCAAGCTCTTGCCGATGTAGAAGATGTAAGCGGCGACGAAGATCAGGAAGATCGCCGATTCGGCGATGATCAGCGAGAGCATCCCAATCTTGCCGCGCGAAGGTACCGCCCAGGCCGTTTCACTAGGCAGCGCTGTTGAACTTGTGCTCATGAGTCTCTGCGATCTCCTTCGTCGCCTACTCGTACTTCCAATCCGGGTCGTCCGGATGCTTGATGTCCCAGAGCGGGCGCCGGCTGTGAACCGCGGGGATCGACGCGAAGTTGTATTCCGGCGGCGGAGACGTGGTCGCCCACTCGAGAGTCCATGCGTCCCACGGATCGTTGCCCGCGGTTTTGCCCACGACGAACGACGCGACGACGTTGTAGACGAAGATCAAGATCCCGATCGTCTGGAAGATCGCGCCAATCGAAGAAATCTCATTCCAAGTCTGCCATCCACGATCGAGCGGATAGGTATATATGCGACGCGGCATCCCCATCAATCCCGGCACATGCATCGGATCAAATGTGAGGTGGAAACCGATCACGAAGATCCAGAAATGCCACTTGCCCAGTCTCTCGCTGAGCATTCGGCCCGTCATCTTCGGATACCAGTAATAGAAGGCCGCGAAGATGGTGAAGAGAATGCCTCCGATGATCACGTAGTGAAAGTGCGCGACCACGAAATAGGAAGCAGAAAGATGCCAGTCGAAGGGGGCCGTGGCCAGCATGATTCCGGTCAGGCCAGCGATCAAGAATTGGAACAGGAATCCGGCACAGAAAAGCATGGGCGTGGCGAAACGAATCTTGCCGCCCCACAAAGTGGCCAGCCAGTTGAAAATCTTGATGCCGGTCGGCACGGCGACCAACATCGTCGTGAGCACGAAGAACGCGTTCCCGTACGAAGGCATACCCACGGTGAACATGTGATGCGCCCAAACGCCCAGGCTCACGAACCCGATTCCCACCGACGCGGCTACCATCGCCGGATAGCCGAACATCGCCTTGCGTGAGAAAACCGGAACGATCTCCGATACGAACCCGAAGCACGGAATGATCAGCACGTAGACCTCTGGATGGCCGAAGATCCAGAAGAAGTGCATCCACATCACGACTGAGCCACCCGCGGTCACGTCAAAAAAGTGGCTCCCGAGGAAGCGGTCGCCCATGAGCATCAACTGTGCAGCCGTCAGCGGGCTGATCGTCACCAGAATCAATCCGCCCATCACCAGGTTCATCCAGGCGAACAGCGGCATGCGGCTCATGCTCATCCCGGGGCAGCGCATCGAGATAACGGTTGCAACCATGTTGACGGCCGCGCCGATGCTTCCAACCCCGGCAAGCAGGATGGAAATGTTCCAAAAATCCGCGGCGTGGCCAGGGGAGAACGCCGGCGAGGTGAGCGGCGCGTAGGCGAACCATCCGAAATCGGGCGCGTTTCCTGCTTGCGAAAGTCCTGCGCCGCCGAAAACGCTGCCGTACAGGAAAATCCCGCCGAGAGAGGTCATCCAGAAGCTGAAGGCATTGAGCCGCGGAAACGCCATGTCGCGCGCTCCGACCATCAGCGGAACCAGATAGTTGCCGAATCCGAAGAGAATCGGCATCGCGACGAAGAAAACTCCGGTCGTGCCGTGCAACGTGAACAGCCGGTTGAAGACCTGAGGCGAGAGGAAGGTAGACTCGGCGTGGGCGAGCTGAATGCGCATCAGAATCGCCTCGATGCCTACGATCACCAGGAAAAGGAGCGCATAGACGATGTACATCAGCCCGATCTTCTTGTGATCGGCAGTGCCAAGCCACTCGTACACCACCTGCAGCGGACCTTTGTGCACTTGAATCGCGATGGACTCGGACGCCATAGCTTTGTCTCTCTACGTCTCCTTCGTTCGGTCCCGTCGCTATTTCAGCGTCAGGAGATAACCGACAATTTGATCGAGCTCCTGATCCGTCAGATCGGGCGCGGGCATCAGAGATCCAGGCTTGAACGCGGCCGGATTGCGCACCCATTGCCGCAAGTTCTCGGGAGTGTTGGGCACGGCGCCCGATGCGATTGTGTCACGGCTCATCAGATGCGTGAGATCGGGGCCGACGACGCCGCGTGCGATCGTTCCACGGATCGTGTGGCAGGCGAAGCACGCTTTCGAGATGAAAAGCGCAGCGCCCGCCGCCTGGGCCGGATCCGAGACCGCGTCTTTCCTCTGTTCGTTCGCCCACCGATCGAAGTCCTCGCGGCTCTGCACGTACACGCGCTGGAGCATCTTGGCGTGCTGCGTGCCGCAGTATTGCGAACACTGCCCAAGGAACAGGCCGGTTTCCTGCGGGTCAATCCACGTGCTGTTTGGGTGATTCGGAATCAGGTCCGTCTTGCCGGCCAGGCGCGGCACCCAGAAACTATGATCGGTATCCGCGGAAAGCAGGCCGAGAAACGTCGGCGTCGGATGCTGCGCACTGCTCACTGGGACGTGCAGCTCATTCGCCGCAACAAAGTCGTATTGAGGATAGCGGTATTCCCACCAGTATTGATGGCCCACAACGGTGACTTCGATGGCGCCGGCGGGCCGTTGCGCGTCCTGCACGCGATGAATCACTTGCGCGGTGGTCAAGAACAGAACTACGACGATCAAGACAGGCAGCACGGTCCACGCCAGCTCCATCTGATTGCTGCCGTAAACCTGAGGTGGCTCAGTGCCGTCGTCCTGCCTTTTCTGCCGAAATTTCGTGACGGCGTAGGCCAGGAGGCTGAACACTACGACGAAGATCGCGCCTTCAATCTCCAGCTCGAAAAGCGAAAGGCGGAAGATCGAATGCGCCGGAGTCGAATCCGGCGAGAAGATGTTTGTGGGACTCAGCGGGGGCGTCCCGCCCAGTGCCGCAGCGGGGCAGCACAAAAGTGCCAACACCATCGAGGCGGCCGCACCCAGCTTTCTTTCCAGACGTTCCGTCACCGGCCAGCTCCCGAATCCGGAAGAGCGCAACGGCATCCTACAACAAGCGGTCGCATTGGAACAGTCTCCTCCGCTCAATAGGCCGTGTCGGCAACTCTCGTCCTTGAGCAGCTCGTTTCTATCGAATCACCCCAGGAAAAGATGTGATCCAAATCACAAGTCCGCGTGTTATGAGTCATTCAAGGGCAACCGAAACTCAACGACAATAGAAGAGGGTCAGCTGACGCATGAAAGGCGCGTCCTCATTTCCGGTGGCCTCCCCACAGAAGAGTCTTGCGCAGCGTCTGTGGCCGCGGCGCAGCACGGATTCTCGCCTGCCGCTGCCGCCGGACGCCGCCGTCGCCGCCTTTGCCGTCACCGGCATTTCCGCTCACCTCATCCTGCGATACGTCACTCACTCCTCCGCGATGATCTCGAATACTCCGCTGATCGCGGTCATCGCGTTCGGTGGAATTCCTCTATTGATCGTTCTTGGCCGCAAGTGCCTGGCGAAGGAATTCGGATCGGATCTGCTGGCAGGAATTTCCATCACGGTCGCCGCGATTCAGGGTGAATACCTCGTGGGAACCATCATCGTGCTGATGCTTTCCGGGGGCGCGGCGCTTGAGGAGTTTTCGTCGCGTCGCGCGTCTTCCGTTCTGGACGCGCTGGCGAAAAGAATGCCTCAGAACGCGCACCGAAGAGTGGACGATCGCGCCGTCGATGTGAAGCTGGAAGACATTCGCGTCGGCGACGCGCTCATCGTCTACCCTCACGAGATTTGCCCCACGGACGGCGTCGTCATCGAAGGCCAGGGGCGCATGAACGAGGCGTTCCTGACCGGCGAACCGTACGAAATGTCGAAGGCCCCCGGTTCGGCCGTGATTTCCGGCGCGTTGAACGGCGAAGCCGCTCTGACGATCCGCGTCGAAAAACTCCCTGTGGATTCGCGCTACGCGCGGATCATGCGCGTCATGGAAGAAACACAACAACGAAGGCCCCGGCTGCGGCGACTGGGTGATCAACTGGGTGCGTGGTACACGCCCATCGCCGTCACGCTGGCCGTGCTGGCCTGGATCGCCACCGGGCAATCGAGACGGTTTCTTTCGGTCCTCGTGATTGCGACTCCCTGTCCGTTGCTGCTGGCGATTCCGGTGGCAGTGATCGGCGCCATCTCTCTTTCGGCGCGAAGAGGGATCATTGTCAAGAACCCCGCTATTCTGGAGCAGATTCCTTCTTGCCGGACGTTCATCTTCGACAAGACAGGAACCCTTACGTACGGCCGCGCTTCTCTCACGGGAACGGAGTGCGCTCCGGGGGTCCGCGAAGACGAGGCTCTGCAAACTGCCGCGAGCGCGGAGCTCTTCTCCAAGCACCCACTCGCTCGCGCGATCGTCGAAGCTGCCGAACAAAGGGGACTTTCGTTGAAGCCTGTTTCGGAGATTCACGAACCTCCAGGCGCGGGCCTGCGTGGCGTCGTGGACGGAAGGGCAATCTCAATTGTCGGCAGGCGGCAGCTCTCGGCCAGTGCTGGCCTTCCGCCACCGGTCCACGACGGACTGGAATGCGTGATGCTCGTGGACGGCCGGTTCGCGGCTCTGTTCCGATTCCGCGACGTCCCTCGACGGGGCGCGCGAAGCTTCCTGGAGCACCTTGCGCCGCGCCACGGTGTTACACGGCTTATCCTCGTTTCAGGAGACCGGCCCAGCGAAGTCGCGGCCCTTGCCGCCGAAATGGGAATTCAGGAGGTGCATGCCTCGAAGGAGCCGGGCGAGAAAGTGGAGATCGTGCGGGCTGAGACAGCGAGCGGCCACGTCGCATTTGTCGGCGACGGGATCAACGACGCTCCGGCAATGCAAGCCGCGACCATCGGCATCGCACTCGGCCAAACCAGCGATATCGTCACGGAAGCCGCCGACGCAGTCCTGCTGGACAACTCGCTTTCGAAAGTGGACGAGCTAATCCACATCGGGCGGCGAATGCGGCGCATCGCGCTGGAAAGCTCGGTTGGCGGCATGGGGCTGAGCGTGATCGGAATGGCGCTGGCCGCAATCGGCTTGCTGCGACCCATTGAGGGCGCAATCGCTCAGGAAGTGATCGACCTGTTGGCGGTGCTGAATGCGGTCCGCACGAGCGTCCCGACGAACCACCTGACGGACTTCTAATTCCACGTCCCGGCGTCTTACGTGGATGGTCCGACGGGAACCGGCTCCGCGACGACAGTCACAACGGGTTCAAGGGAGACCTGGGCCGAGATCGAGCGGGCCACCAGGCAGTTGCGTTCCGCTTTTTCCAACAGGCGGATGGCGCGCTCGCGATCGTGTTCGCGGCCGATCTTCAGGTCGGGACGCAGCTTGACGGCCGTAAATCGCCAGCCAGTGGCGTCCTTCTCTAGCACTGCTTCCGCCGCCACTTCGAGAGAAACGAAATTGAGCTTGGAGAGGTCGGCCATTCCCGAGAACGTGCTTACGAAACATGTGACAACAGCGGCGACGAAGAAGTGCTCCGGAGTCCAAACGCCCGGCTCGCCCAGAAATTCCGGCGGCGCGCTGAACTTCAGCGGTTCGTGCACTGCATCGGACGCCACCACTCCGGACCGCAATCTCGTCGACTTGGCGCGAACTTCGTAAACATGCGTGCTATCCATCGCTGAACCTCCAACTACGGTTCCGAACAACGCCAATGATCGGTCGCTTCGGCTACGCCGCAGCCGCTTGAGCCCTTAGCGCCGATTCATTGCGGATCACCACGGTCGACCCCTTCGTGGCAATCAGCATCTTTGCTTTGAAATCCGTCATCGTGCGCGTGACCGTCTCGCGCGAGATTCCGACGATCTGAGAGATCTCTTCATGCGTCAGGCCAAGATGGAACCGCTTGCCCTGGCCGGTCTGCTGCGCGTTGGCGGAGGTTTCGATCAGAAACTGCGCGACCTTCTCGCTGGCAGAGCGTGAAAGACCCAGGTAGCGGATTTCCTGGCACGCCTTGCGGTAGCCATTGCTCAGCTGCCGCATCGCGATGGATGAAACCTCGGGGTATTCGCGGAGCAGCTTCAGGAAGTCGTCGCGTCGCACGAAGTTCACCTGGCAGGGCTGGAGGGCCTCGGCGGTCAGTTCGTAGGGTTCACCTGACACCGTAGCTTGCAAGCCCATCACTTCACCCGGCTCGCAGATTCGGACGATCAGGGTTCGCCCATCGACAGAGTTCATCGTTAGCTTCACTCTCCCCTTGCACAGCATGTAGACGCCGCGAGGAGTCTGCCCTTCGACGAATAGCACGGCCTCGGCCGGATAGTTGGTTGTGAATTTGGCTTTGCTGAACGCTTGAAGTGCCGGGGCCGACAGATGGCAAAAGAACCCGTTCTTCCGCATCGGGCAGGTTTCGCAATTCTCAACCAGATCCATTCCGTAGGGTGCTGTCATTTCAGTGCTCCTCGCTCGTTTCTTGTCTGCCAGCTGGCTCGACCGCCCTTGCTATGTGAGCCCCGGCACAATCAGGATGTTCACGGATCACAAATGCAACCAAGAAGCCACCTTGTCCGGAACCGGGAGATTTTCCTCAAATAACTGATAAAAAGGAGGATAGAGAGAAGTAAGTGCCTGCTGGCAAAACCCAAATCGGGAGAGGAGGCGACGACATTTCGTCCCTCGACGAAATCGCGTCTCGAAGCTTCGTCAGTGACTACGACATAGGAGCGTCAGGCCCGAATCGGCCGCTCGCTCACCGAATGATTTCCACGGAGCAGTGGGCGTGCATCGCCACCGACTCCGAAACACTGCCCATCAAAACGCGGTCGAGCCCGTGCCATCCGTGCGAGCCCAGCACGATCAGGTCCGCATTCCAATCTTTCGCCTCGCCAAGAATCAGCTCCCTGGGATCACCAAGCGGGATCTCGGCGATTTGCACGTTTTGCAAGCCCATCTCGCTCAGAAGGGACTGCGCTGCGGCAACGGCCTCCTTGGCTTTCACATGGCCCTCTCTTTCCAATCTTTCCGCTTCGCGCGCCAGCAACTCCGCATTCAGGTAGGGGGCAGCCATGTCTGGAATCGGCACGAATTGCTTGACGACGCTGATGAGCCGAATCGAAGAGTTCGCGGGCCACGGCCTGCTGCCGACGGACTTGACCGCGGCGTTCGCGCAATCCGAGCCGTCCGTGGCGAGCAATACCCGCATTCCCGCCTTACCCACCGAAGAAGCCGGCGCCGGCCGCACGATTTCAACCGAGCACGGCGCTCCGCGGACGACGCCCTGAGCCACGCTGCCGAGCACGAATCGCCGCAGCCCGCCCGCACCGTGTGATCCTACTATGATGAGATTCGCTCCCCATTTCTTTGCGTACTCCGTGATGCTCGTCCGCGGATAACCCGCAAGAACGACCTCGGCTTTGGCGTTCAGCCCTGATTGCGCCAGCTCCTGTACCACCGACTTCAAGAGCGATTCGGCTGCATCGCGTGCCACATCCAGGATTTCACCCGACATGGGAAACGGAGACAGATCCACTACGTGCACAATCCGCGCCTCGGTTCCCAGGGGCCACGGACGCGTTTTCACAGCGTCGATTACCGTCCGGGAAGTGGGTGAAAGGTCAGTGGCAATCAGCAGCTTCATGTTCGTAGCCTCCCGCCGCGCTCACACATTTTCATGACTGGCGGCTGGTCCCAAGCGCCGCTACCTTATACCTCGGTCAGTTCCTCGCGTGCCACACGCTCTCTCTTCTCCGGGATCTCGGTCAGCGTCGCTTCCGTCAAGAGCAGGACACTCGCGACGGAAACGGCGTTCTCAAGCGCGACACGAACGACTTTCGCAGGATCGATGATGCCGGATTTCACGAGATCGACATACTCGCAGCGCGCCGCGTCGAAGCCGAAGTCTCCTTTGCCGGACCGCATCCGGTCCACGACGACTCCGGCATCCACCGAAGAGTTTTCTGCGATCTGACGCGTCGGCGCTTCCAAAGCGCGCTTCAGGATCGAAAGCCCCGTGCGCTCATCCCCCGTGCAAGTCGTCTCTTCTTGAGCCACTGCGTCGATCAGTCGCAGGAAAGCAAGACCGCCGCCCGGAACGATGCCTTCCGTGATGGCCGCTTTCGTGGCGCTGATCGCGTCTTCAAAGGCTTCCTTTCGATTCTTGAGCTCGGCTTCCGAGGGAGCTCCCACGCGAATGACGGCGATGCCACCCGCAAGCTTCGCCAGCCGTTCCTGCAGCTTTTCGCGATCGTAGTCCGATTTGCAGAGCTCGATCTGCTTTCGGATTTCGGCGCAGCGTCCCTCGATTGCCTGCTTCGCACCGGCGCCCTCCACCACGGTCGTCTTGTCGCGATCGATGACGACGCGTTTGGCTTTGCCGAGCTGGTCGAGGGTGACGTTTTCGGTCTTGATGCCAAGCTCCTCGGCGATCACTTGTCCGCCCGTTAAGATCGCCAAATCCTGCAACATTTCCTTCCGGCGATCACCGAATCCCGGCGCCTTCACGGCGGCCGAGGCCAGGGCGCCTCTCACCTTGTTGACGACGAGCGTCGCCAGCGCTTCGCCGTCCACATCTTCCGCGATGACGAACAACGACCGGCCCGCTTTCGAAATCTCCTCGAGGAGCGGCAGCAGGTCCTGCAGATTGCTGATCCGCTTTTCGTGAATCAGCACGGCGGGATCGATCAGAACGGACTCCATCTTCGCCGGGTCGGTGATGAAGTACGGGGAGATGTATCCGCGATCGAACTGCATCCCTTCCACAAGCTCCAGCGTCGTCTCCGTCGTCTTGGCTTCCTCGACCGTGATGACGCCTTCCGGGCCGACTTTTTCCACGGCATCCGCCACCAGCTCGCCGACCGAACTGTCGTTGTGAGCGGAGATCGTGGCGATCTGACTTTTCTCCAGGCGGCTCTGCACGGGCCGCGCCAGAGCCTTCAGCTGGCGCACCGCGACCCGGACGCCGCGATCGAGACCACGCTTCAGATCCACAGCGCTGGCGCCGGCCGCAATATTGTGCAGGCCCTCGGAGAAAATAGCGCAGGTCAGAATCGCGGACGTACTGGTGCCGTCACCAACCGTTTCGCCCGTTCGCTCCGCCGCTTCGCGGACCATTTGGGCGCCCAGATTCTCCTCGGCATCCTCGAAATCCGTCTCCTTGGCGATCGTCACGCCGTCATTGCAAACGATCGGCTTGCCCCATTTTTTCTGGATCAGGACGCATTTCGACTTGGGACCGAGAGTGACGCGAATCGCATCGGTAATTGCCATGGCTCCGCGAAGAACTTTCTCGCGTGCCGCCGAGCGAAAGAGAAGCCGTTTTCCCGCCAACGCAATTCTCCTTTTGAATCGAGCTCACGTCGCACTGGCAGCGTGTGATCCGAGTCCGAACCGGAACAGCGCCGCGGCATCAGCTCCTTCTCGCAGCTGGGCACGCGGAATGACGTACACAGAGCCTTGATGCCGCAGCGTCAGCACCGCGGCCAGGTTAAGCAGTTCGTCATCGCCCATTTCCTGGCTCGCATGCAAATGCACGGTATCAGGCTGAGCAATCGAACCCCACCGATCGCCCGACTCCGGTATGAACAGAAACCGCACGAGCCCGCGGCTCGCGGCGAGCACTACGTCGCGCAAATTGCTGGAAGTCAGAGGCGTATTGACATGCTCGCCGTACAACGCGAACGCGCTGTTCCGCGCCTTCGACGCCTGTTCTTCGACAACCTTCCAGGCCGCGGCATGAAGCGCATTCGTCGAAAGAAGGTCCGGGCTTCCCACGATCGCGCTGTCCGCAAGATGCGGATACGTGTTCGCCTCTTTGTAGATGGGGAACAAGTAATCGACGGCCGCCACGATCAAGGGCGCCCGATGGTCCTTCAGAGAATTCGCGATTCCCCGGTCGACGCTGCGGAGGAAGTGGAGAATCTCTTCTTTCTTGTTGAAGTGGGAGCCATGAAAGACCGCTCCCTTCGTGTGCGAGAGCGGCGACGCCGCGGTATGGGATTGGTAAGCCTTTTCGAAACTTCGCCCAGACAAGTCTTCGTGCAGATTCTCGGGCACGGCCTCCACGGTTCGCTCGGTCAGTCCGCTGTAGGAGCCCTGAAACAGTTTCACGTGTTTCTGGCTGACGGCAAGCAAGAAGAACCGGTCGTCCTCCGGCACAATAGCCAGCAGCGGCCGAACATGAAATTCATGTCCGACCACGGCGAACTCGGCGGCGGGCGATGGAAGCTGAAAGCACTCGAAGAAACCATCCGACAAGAAAACGGCCAGAGCCCGCGTCCCGGCACGGACGGCGTTGCCGCTCGGCAGAAGGTGCCAGCACGATTTCAACAACTCCTCCGCTGCATCCGGAGTCAGGGAGGCGTCCGCGAATCTCTCGCACGCACTTCTAACCAACCGTGTTAACCGGTCCAAATCGGCCTTCGCCGGAATCGCCGAAAGAAACGAAGCCGTGTAGACGGAAACGCACGGCTGCCCGTGCGTGCCTGCCAGTCTGGCGTACATGAGTTGTGCCGCGTCGTCCTTGGAACCCATTTCTCGAATGTCGGCCATCGCGATTCGCTCCCGCCGCGCAATCACCTCAAGCGGCATTTGGTGTGTCTGATTTCCAGGCTTCTCTCAGCAAACTTCGCACGTCCTCGTCGCGCAATTCCGGAAAATCTTCATAGAAAGAGGCTGTCGCTCGAAACTCCCGAGGCCTCAGGACGTAGATTGCCTCGTCCGCCTCGGCGCGCAACTCCAGGGAAACCGAGAGGGTCGCAACGCCGGCGGCCACGATCACCCGGGTAGCCCCGAGCCGCCTCACCGTCTCGATTGCGGCGCGCATCGTCGCTCCCGTCTCGATTCCATCGTCGACGAGAACTACGCCGCGGTCCCGAAGGTCGAATGCCGGACGAGAGGAGCGATAGGCGGCCTCTTTCCGCTTCAGCTCCCCTCGTTCGGCGTTCAGAATGGCCGCGAGTTCGGTGTCGGAGACATTGAACTCCTCGACAGCATCCGGATCGACGATTTCGATTTCCCCGTGGGCCACAGCGCCCATCGCGACGCCTTCAATCCCGGGCGCCGCCAGTTTCCTGACAACTAGGACATCCAACGGCAGCCGCAGAGTCGAGGCGATTTCCTGGGCCACAGGAACCCCACCGGGGGGCAGGCCGAGAACCAGCACGTCGGCCCGATCGACATACGAGAGCAACTTCAAGGCCAGAAGCCGCCCCGCTATCTGCCTGCTCTGTATCTTCTGCACCATCGAACCCGCCCGGTCTCCGGCTGGCGCAGCGGCCCATCAGTTCGCGGCCGCGCGCGCTCGCACCACCTGCGGCAGTTGAGGGCTGTAGATTCGCTTCAGCGCCCGCACAATTTCTGCGCCGGAAAGCTCCGCGGCTCGCTGCGGCCGACCCTCTTCTGCGTGCAGCACAACGTTGTCCATGGACAGAATGCCCTCAAGAGTGCCGTCCTGATTCACGACGGGCAAGCGGCGCACGCGCCTGTTGGCCATCGTCTCAAGCGCCGTTTCAAGATCGTCTTCGACCCGGCAACAGTAGGCCTCGCCGCTAGCAACCTCCGCGATTGTAATCTCTCCCGGCAACCGATTTCGCGTGCCCAGCGCCACGCACAAATCCCGGTCCGTCACGACTCCGGTGACCTTGTGATCGGCGTCCACAACCGGAAGAATTCCGCAATTGCGATTCCAGAGGATTTCAACGGCCGCGCCCAGATTCATATCCGGAGTGCAATAGGCGGGCGTCCTCATCATCACGTCTCGAACTCTCATGTTCCATCTCTGCTTTCTTCCCGACGCATCAGTAGCCGGGAAAATCCTCGCCGTTGAGAATGTATTGGTGAATCACGGCGTCCGAACGCTGGCGCGCTGCGCGCCGGATTTTCGGAGCTGCTTTCTTGGCTGCCGCGGCCACGCTCTTTCGCTTGGCGGGCTTTGTCGTTTTCCTTCTCATGTTCCGATCCTCCCCTGGAGCAGTCCTTCGAGCGCCACCCCGGATTCTCTTCCTGGTTGCCTGAGCCGGACGGTCGAGCCGCCTACCCATGAGACCTCCGTGGCCCACCGCCCGGCGCAGACTTTGAACCTACGCTGCGGCTTTCGGCTCAATACGAACGCTTCGAGCCTTTGCCGATTTCGGAAGAGTCAGACTGAGAACTCCGTTCTTGAGTACCGCGGTCACTTTCTCTGCCTCCACTTCGGCTGGCAGGTCGATGACGCGCAGTATCTGGTTGGAGCACGTTTCGGAATAGACCGTCTTGCCCTTCTTTTCGTCCTTCTTTTCTTCGCGCTTGCCGCTGATCACGAGCCGTCGAGGCTCGAGGTTGATTTCGAGTTCCTTCTCGCTGAATCCGGGCACTTCCGCCTTCACTTCCAGAGCATCTCCGGATTCGGTGACATGGATGTGAACGGGATGGAGCAACTCTCTTTCGGCCTGGAGCCAGTCCTCAAGTTCGCGGCCGAATACTCGTCCGTTGCTCGCAAATAGGTCATATGCGCGCCGGGAAATTACATCGAACACGGCGTTTGCCCGGTCGAGCCAATTCTCGACCGCGGCAGGTTTCATGCTGGTGGGTTCCTTCGCGAGTTGCACCGCTGCCGATTTTTCTGCCATTGCCGTACTTCCTCACTTTCACAGGTAGTTTCGGCGCCGGTCCCTGGCGGAGCTGGCGAGTCAAGCTCGGTGTTGCGGCCCGTCATGACATCAACCGCGCGTGACCGGCGTCCGCAAAGAGCATCGCAGCGTTGTTAGCGTAGAGCAGTGATCCTCATCACACCTGTTTTGTGCGCTGAGAGCACTTCCGGAGGAGACTAGAGATTCTTCCGGGAAATCTTCAGTTTCTGCATTTTGGAGTTGAGAGTCGTCCGGTTCATTCCCAGCCGCTCCGCAGCTCCGCCGGGACCGCCCACCTTGCCTTTGGTTTCGCGCAGGACGTGAATAATGTGGTCTCGTTCGACGCTTTCCAGCTTCGCATCCGGCACGACATCCTTGGCATGGCCGGGATCCAGTTCCAGAGGAGGCACCCTGAGATCTCGGCCCGGGGACAAGATCACGGCCCGCTCGATGAAATGCTCGAGCTCTCTCACGTTGCCCGGCCACGGGTACCGGCAGAGCATCTGCATCGTATCCGGCGGAACGACACTCACGCTCTTGCCCATCCTCGCGGCGAATCGGGAGAGAAAATACTCGGCGAGCAGCGGAATATCTTCAGCGCGCTCACGCAGGGGCGGAACTAGCACGGGAAATACGCTCAGCCGGTAAAAGAGATCGCTGCGAAACTGGCCGGAGGAGACCAGTTTACCGAGGTCGCGGTTCGTCGCCGCCACGATCCGCACATCCGTGGTCAGAGTCCGGCTGCTCCCGAGCCGCTCGAACTGCTTTTCTTGCAGGACGCGAAGCAGTTTCGGCTGCAAGTCCACCGGAATCTCTCCTACTTCGTCGAGGAACAGTGTGCCCTGGTGCGCGAGCTCGAATCGGCCGATCCGCTGGGCGATGGCTCCAGTAAACGCTCCCCTCTCGTGGCCGAAAAGCTCACTCTCCAGCAGACCCGCAGGCACCGAGGCGCAATTCACCTTGACGAAGGCGCGTCCGCGGCGGGGGCTCAGGTCATGGACTGCTCGAGCCAGCCGCTCCTTGCCGGTCCCCGTTTCCCCCAGTATCAGCACCGTTGAATCCGTGGGCGCAACGGTCTCAATCTGTTTCAGCACGCGCTTCAGGGCCTTGCTCTCCCCTATGATCTCTTCGAACTTCTGCGCGATCCGCAATTCGTCTTCGAGGTAGTCCTTCTCGTGTTCCAGCCTCGCGTTCAGGTCCGAGATACGCTTGAAAGCGAGCGCGTTATCCAGCGCCACCGCCGCCTGGCCGGCCAGCTGCGAGAGCGAGACCAAATCCTCATCCGAAAAGGCCTGCGCGGACGCGCTAAAGAGGTTCATCGTGCCGACGGCCTTGTCCCTCCCGACCAGAGGAATCCAGCAGCCCGATTTCACGGAGACCTGTGCGAGGTATTCGGGCAGTTTGAACGGAAATTGCTCCCCCGGGTTCCCTCTCAGCAGAAGCGGTTTCTGGGAGACGTAGGACCAGCCTTCCGGCGAACCCGCCACCGGAGTCAGAATCGTTGCGGGAAACGAAGGCGTCCCGGCGGCCGACCCAACCAGATGAATGCGGAGCTTCTTGGTCTCGCTGTCGTAGAGAGCCAGCGTCGCGTAGTCGAACTCCTTCACTTGCCGTATGCACGTGCCAACGGCGCTGAGCAGCTTTGTGATATCGAGATTGGAAAGCAATGCGTTGGTGACTTCCAGAAGAAACGCCTCGCGGACGCGCTTCCGCTCCGTGATATCTCGAGTGACTTTCGTGAAGCCGAGCAGACGGCCCTTCTCGTCATGAACGGGGGTAATCACGACGCTGGCCCAGAATCGTGAGCCGTCTTTGCGGACGCGCCAACCTTCGGATTCGAGCCGCCCCTCCCGCGCCGCTATGGCAAGATTCTCGGCCGGTTTGCCTTGCTCAGCGTCCGCCGCGGGATAGAAGCACGAGAAGTTTCGTCCCAGGATTTCGCTGGCGCTGTAGCCCTTGATGCGCTGGGCGCCCTCGTTCCACGTCGTAATGTGGCCTTCGGGATCGAGCATGAAGATCGCGTAATCCTGCACTTCTGCAACGAGCCGGCGAAACCTCTCTTCGCTGACCCGCAGAGCGTCTTCGATTCGCTTGCGGTCCGTCACGTCCCGGATCGTGCTGACAACGAAGGGGCCCGCGTCTTCCTCAAAGGGACTCAAGCTGATCTCAACGGGAAACGTGCTGCCGTCCTTTCGCCGGCCCTTCAGATCCAGCTGCGCTCCCATCGGCCGGGTTTTGGGCGACGCAGCGTAGTTTGCGCGATGTTGCACGTGAGCGTGGCGCGCCTGCTCCGGCACCAAAATCTCGACGCTCTGGCCAAGGAGCTCGTGCCGGGAGTAGCCGAATAGCTTTTCTGTCTGGGAGTTTACAATTGCGATGCGGCCAGCACCGTCAACAACGACCATCGCGTCTGGAGCGGAATCGAGCAGCCGGACAAATCGCTCGGGTTCGGCCAACCCCAGCACCGATCCGCGGAGGGGCTCCTCTTGCTTCATGCCGAAAAGACGTTAGCATCCCGTATAGTCTAAGGGCAAGCCAGCCCCGTCGGACGCCCAAATAGGGCGCAGAGGGGGGAAGCAATCGCACCATGAACCCGTCGCCGGCCAATTCGCAAGCACAGGCTCCGGTAGCACCGCCCTCAAACTCCGGCCTGTCCTCCGCCGAGGCAGCGGAGCGCCTGGACCAATATGGGCCGAACGAGCCCGCACCTGCCAAGTCCGGCGCTGCGATTACCGAACTCCTGATGCTGTTCTTGAATCCCCTGGTGGTCATTCTGCTGGTGGCCGCTTTGGCTTCCGTCTTCCTGGGAGATGCAGCCGACGCCCTGATCATTCTCGTCATCGTCTTGTTGAGCGTGCTCGTCAATTTCGTCCAGACGTACCGCTCTCAGCAGGCAATCAAGCGGCTTCGCGCGGACATCACTCCAACTGCCACGGTTTTGCGCGATGGTGTCTGGCAGGAGATCAACCGGCGCGAGGTCGTGCCCGGGGACCTCGTCCGCCTGGTTGCGGGGGATTTGGTCCCGGCGGACGGCCAGATCCTGGATGCGCGTGACTTGTACGTCCAGCAGGCGGCCTTGACGGGCGAATCCCTGCCCGTCGAAAAACAAGCCAGGCGAGAGGCGACGCTCAATGCCACTGGACCGGATGCGCCTCATCTCGTTTTTATGGGCACTTCCGCGGTCAGCGGCACGGCGACGGTGCTGATCATGGCCACCGGGCCGCGCACGATGTTCGGCGGAATCGCTGAGCGCCTGGCGACACGTCCGCCGGAAACCGAATTCGAGCGGAGCATGAAGCGCTTTGGCTTGCTGATCATGCGCTCGGTCTTCTTCCTGGTCCTTTTCATCCTCGCGATCCGAGTCGCCTTGCATAAAGACGCTTTTGAGTCCTTCGTCTTCGCGGTGGCCCTGGCCGTCGGATTGACGCCCGAATTCCTGCCGATGATCACGTCCGTCACCTTGGCGCGAGGCGCGGTCCGAATGTCGCGCGAACACGTCGTGGTCAAGCACTTGCCGGCAATTCAGAACTTCGGCACGATCGATATTCTTTGCAGCGACAAGACGGGGACGCTCACGACCGGCCAGATGGTCCTCAGTTCTTCGGTTGACTACGTCGGTATACCCTCCGACCGCCCGTTAGCCCTCGCCTATCTCAACAGCAAGTTCGAAACAGGAATCCGGAGCCCGCTGGACGTTGCGATCCTGGGCATTCCGCGAACCGATGGCGACGAGTACATCAAGATCGACGAAATCCCCTTCGACTTCGACCGCCGCCGATTATCGATCGTCGTCGCGAAGAAGGGAGACGGTTCCCCCGGCTCTCGGATTCTGATCACGAAGGGCGCGCCGGAAGGCATTCTCGACCTCTCGCAATCGTATGAGTCCGAGGGCACCGAGAAATCGCTCGATCCGGACACACGCCAGCGTTGCCGCAAGACGTTTGATGATTTGAGCGCGCAGGGATACCGCGTGCTGGGAGTCGCCTACACCAACGTCGAGCCACAGCCCAGCTACAGCACGGCGGATGAGCGTGAGCTTACATTCGCGGGATACCTTGCGTTTGCGGACCCGCCCAATCCGGACGCCGCCGATTCTCTCGCCGTGATGAAGCGCGACGGAATCGAGCTGAAGATTCTCACCGGCGACAACGAGCTGGTGGCCCGGCACGTCTGCGAGCAGGTTGGCCTGGCGAATCCTGTGATTATTCTGGGTGACGAGCTCGAACGGACGACCGATCCGGCCCTCCAACATCTAGCCGAACAGGCAACCGTGTTCGCCAGAGTCTCTCCGGTGCAGAAACATCGCATCATTCACGCGCTGAAGATCCGAGGACATGTCGTCGGCTACATGGGCGACGGCATCAACGATGCTCCCTCTCTTCACGCCGCCGACGTGGGCATCTCGGTTTCTGCCGCGGTGGACGTCGCGCGCGAAGCCGCGGACATCATTCTGCTGAAACCTGGCCTGGAAGTGCTGCACAAGGGAATCATGGAGGGGCGGCGCGCTTCCGCAAACGTTCTGAAGTACCTCCTGATGGGAACAAGCTCGAATTTCGGCAACATGTTCAGCATGGCGGGGGCGTCATTGTTCCTGCCGTTTCTCCCCATGCTGCCGACTCAGATTCTTCTCAACAACTTCCTCTACGACACCGCGCAAATCACGATTCCTTCCGACAACGTGGACGACCAGTACGTTCGGGCCCCGCGCAAGTGGGACATGACGCTGATCCGCAACTTCATGATCTTCATTGGGCCGATCAGTTCCATCTACGATTTCCTCACTTTTTACGTTCTGCTCCACTTCTTTCATGCGGGCCAAGCTGAGTTCCACACCGGCTGGTTCGTCGAGTCGCTGGCGACGCAGACGCTAGTCCTGTTCGTGATTCGCACCACGAAGAATCCGTTCAAAAGCCGGCCGAGTCTGCCGCTGGCGACGACCACAATCCTGATCGTGGCGCTGGGGATGTGGCTGCCGTATTCGCCCCTGGCTCATCATTTGGGCTTCACGCCACTGCCCGGACCGTTCTTCACGTTCCTGGCATTTTCGATCGTCACATACCTGCTGCTGGTCGAATTGGCGAAGCGCCTGTTGTTTGCTCGCGCGGAAATCTAGTTTTCGAGTCGGTGCTCGGCGCCACCCTAAAGCCTTAGGACGGCGACGATTTCAGAGAGGTCCTTCTGCGGTTGGACTTCGAAACCGTATCGCTCCGCGAGGCTTCTCATGCCGCTATTCTCGGGCAGGATGCGGGCGACGATGCGGGTGTAACCTTCCAGGCGTCCGATCTCCACGAGACGGCGCAGGAATTCGGTTCCCAGTCCGTGACGTTGGGCGCGGTCGGTGACGAGGATGGCGACCTCTCCGTCCTGCGGGTCCCGTTGGCGGGCGAGGCGGCCAATACCCAGAATCTCCCTGCGGCCGCCTCCCGCATCAGCGGCCTCGGCCACCAAGGCGATTTCGCGGTCGTAGTCGATGAAGCACTTCTGCACCAGTCTCTCGTGCGCCACGCGCGAGCTCAAATCTTCCATGTGGAAATAGCGTAGATAGACCGTTTGCGCCGAGAGCGACTCGTGAAACCGGACCATCAGCGGCTCGTCCTCAGGTCGGATCGGCCGGATTAGGACCTCCCGGCCGCCCTTCGTCTTCCATCGAGAAACGTATCGCGATGGATACGGCCGGATCCCCGGCCGCGGTAACGCGGAGTTTGCCACATTGTTGTCCCAGAGCACGACGCGTGCGTCGAGAGCGAGCAGCCCGCTTGGAGACGCAAGCAAGGGGTTGATGTCGATCTCCCTGATCCGCGGAAGCTCGACGGGAATGTAGCTGAACCGGACGAGAATGCCCTCAAGCGCTTCGATGTCGACCGGTTGTCGCCCGCGAACTCCCTGCAGCGCCTTGTAGATCCTTGTCTGCTCCATCAAACGCTGCGCCAGCGTGCTGTTCAGCGGCGGCAGCCCCAGAGCGCGATCGCGATAGACCTCCACGAGCTGTCCGCCGGACCCGAACAATAGCACCGGACCGAACTCCGGATCCACCGAGCTGCCCAAGATGAGCTCGTAGCCATCGGATCGCACCATGGGCTGCACCGTGACTCCTTCAAAGCTGTCCCTGCCGGCGACGGCAGTCACGCTCGATTCGATCTCAGCGTAGGCGCGCCGCACGGCGTCGGGCGCCGTCAAATTCAGCTTCACGCCGCCCACGTCCGTCTTGTGCGTGATTCTGCGCGAATGAAGCTTCAGGACCACGGGAAACCCGAGCGAATTCGCCAGGTCCACGGCCGCCTCGGGACTCCGCGCGATCTTCGTCACGACCGTGGGAATCCCGTAGATTGCCAGCACGTCCTTCGACTCCGCCTCAGTGAGCAAAGTGCGTCCTTCGGCGATAGCGGATTCGAGAAGCGCTCGCCCCTTCCGGGCGCGCTCCTCGGCCACGCTCGGGTCATCGGCCAGCGCAGGCACTTCGTAAAGCCCGCGAAGGTTGTAGCTGTAGCGCCACATCTGCACGAAGGCGCGCGCAGCCGTGTCGGGATAGGAGAAAGTGGGGATGCCCGACGAATTCAGGATCGCCTCACCCGCCTCGACGTTCTTGCCGCCCATCCAGCTGGCGAGTAGAGGTTTCCCGTGGCCTTTGGCGTGTGGGCTCAAGCGCTCGGCAACTTTCGCGGGATCCGTCATGCCCTGGGGCGCCAGAATCGCCAGCAGGCCATCGCTCTCCGGATCTTCGAGCGCGATCGCGACCGCGCGGGAATATCGCTCCGGATCAGCGTCGCCGAGAACGTCGATCGGATTCCCGCGGCTCCAGTAGGGAGGCAGCAAGTGATCCAGCGCGCCGTGCGCTGCGTCCGAGAGCGGCGCGATTTCGCCGCCCTCCGCGATCAAGGCATCCGTGGCGAGCACGGCCGGCCCTCCTGCGTTCGTGACGATCGTGAGCTTGGGACCCCGCGGGCGCGGCTGCTTGCTTAGCACCTCAGCCATGTAAAACACGTCGGAGATCGATTGCACCCGCAGTACGCCGCAGCGGCGGAGCGCGGCATCGAACACTTCATCACTGCCTGTCATCGCGCCGGTGTGGGACGAAGCCGCCTTGGACGCCGCTTCCGTGCGGCCCGCCTTGATGAGGATGATCGGTTTCTTGATCGCGACTTCGCGCGCAGCCGAAAGGAACGAGCGCGCGTCGCCGACGGACTCCATGTAGATCAGGATGCTTTCCGTGCTCGTGTCGTAGCCGAAATAGTCGATCAGGTCGCCCCAGCCCACGTCGAGCATGGAGCCGGTTGAAGCGAATGCGCTGAAGCCGACCTGTTCTCGCAAACTCCAGTCGAGAATCGCAGTCAGCAGCGCGCCGCTTTGACTCAGGAAAGCAACGTTGCCGGGCAGCGCGATCGTCTGCGCAAAAGTGGCGTTCAAACCGATCACCGGGTTCATCACGCCCAGGCAGTTCGGTCCGATCAGCCTCAGATTGCTCGCCTGCAATCGGTTTGTTATCTCGCGTTCAAGCGCCTGCCCCGCGGCTCCCTGCTCCCGGAATCCCGCGGAGATCACGACGGCCGCCTCGACGCCGGCTGCGATGCACTCATCCACGATCGCGGGCACGGTTGCTGCGGGCGTCACAATGACCGCGAGGTCCACCTTTTCGGGCAACGCGCCGATTGCGGGATAGGTACGCACGCCGAGGATTTCGGTGTGATGCGGATTGACGGGATAGATCTTTCCGGAGAAGGATGCGCGGGTGAGGTTGACCAGCGTCGAGCGGCCGACCGTGCCCTCGCGGTCGGTCGCTCCGATAACGGCCACCGATCTCGGCCGGAAGACGGCATCCAGCGAACGTGCCTTCGACCGCCGCGGAGTGCTGACGGGAGCTCGCGCGCCCTCGGACCCGCTCACAGCGTCCATCCGGACACTATCTGGAGTTGTCCGGCCTTTTGCAAGTGCCCGCGCTCAGCCCCGCACGGTAAGGACAGGGCAGGTGGCGTGCACAACGACTTTGTGGGCCGTGTTCCTCTCCAGGTGCGTGGCCGCTCCAATGCGCCCCGTGGCGTCGCGCAATCCGAGAACGATCAGATCCGCCTCGCGGTCCCGGGCAACCTGGAGGATGCGTTCTGCCGGGTTGCCGGTCTCAACAACCGCTTCCGGATGGCACCAGTGCTGCGCGGATGCTGGAACGATTTCGCGCAACTGGGACGCGGCGTTCGACATCGCGTGCTCCCTCGCCTGGTTCGCAATTGTCGGCTCGGGCTCTTTCATCACGTGCAGCAGGATCAGGCGCGCCTGATTTTCTTGCGCCATGGAGAGTGCATACGGCGCCGCCGCCATGGACGCCTCGCTGAAATCGCTGGCGAAAAGGACGCGGCGGAATTTCGCGCTCTTGTGCGGGCCGCCGTGCGCCAGCGGACCGATCGTGAGCACCGGCACATGAGATCTGCGGAACACTTCTTCGGCTACAGAACCCAAGAGCAATTTCTGCGCGCCGGTTCGGCCGTGCGTCCCCAGCACGATCAGGTCAATGCCGTAATCCTTGATCGTGTTTTCAAGCGAACTCCACACGCCCGTTCCGCGCTCGACGACGCACTCGTGTGAGAGACCGGTCAAATGGGATCCGACACGCTCGAGTTCGATTTGGGCCGCTTCCTCTTGCGCGGCGAGGCTGGCGACGGCGAGATCCGGCGTCGTGTACGTATACGCCGCGGGAATCAGGACGTGATAGGCGTAGACCTTGGAGCCGTACTCCCGCGCAATGGCAGTAACGAACGGCAAGGCCGCCTCGGACGGTTCCGAAAAATCCGTCAGGTACAAGATATTTTTCAGTGTGAATCGAGCCCCCAGTTGAACGCTTGCCATGACGAGCCTCCTCCCTGTTAGCCGCGCACGGTGAGCACGGGGCACCGGGCGTTGACCACAACTTTGTGCGCCACTCCCGCAGCAAGATGTGACGCCGTCCCGGGTATTCCGATCGGTCTTCGGACGCCCAGCACGATGAGGTCGGAATACGTGCTCACAGCGACCTCAAGAATCTTCTCGGCGGCCTCGCCTTGCGCCACGACGTATCGCGGCTCGCGCCAGAAGTCCGCCCCTTCCGGCACAAGGCTCTGAAGCAGCCGATTCGATGACGAAACCAATTCCTCGGATTGCACCAGCTCGCCAGCCTTTGGTTTTTCGATCACGTGCAACAAAGTGAGATGCGCCTGCAGAGCCAGCGCAAATGAGATCGCGTACTTGGCGGCCGCCTGCGACTCCGGACTGAAATCTGTCGCGTACAGAACCTCCGCCAGGGGATTGCCAGCGTCTCCCATCGAACGCGAATTCGGCCCCACTGTCAGAACGGGACACGACGCGCGGCGAAAGATCTCCTCAGCTTGCGACCCGAGCAGCGCCTTGCCGATTCCAGTCCGGCCCCGTGTGCCGACAACGATCATGTCGATCTTCGTCTTCGCGGTCAGTGAACTCAGCACGTCCCACGCGCTGCCCTCGCCCACCAGAAACTCGGTCTCGATGCCTGCGACCGAGTTCGAGATCGACTTCTTCACCTCCTGCATTTCCAGGGCGGTGGCTTCGTCGGTGCTCCGCCAGCTTTCCGGCGGAAGGCCGTAACTCGGCAGCGACTTCGCATGAGCCACAACGAGTTTTGCGCTGAATCGCTTGGCCAGACCCGTCGCATATGTCTGGGCGAAACGCGCCGCGGGCGAAAAATCGGTCGCGAACAGCACCGTCTTCAACTCGACCGCGCGGGGTGTCACGTTGAGCGCCATGCGACCCTCCAGGCGACAGATTGCACGACTCGGCTCATTCGGGGCTGTGACGCCCATCACGTCTGCGCGTCGCCCGACTCACGTTGGACCCGAATAAGACAAGGATCTGCAAAACCGAGTCCATGTGCAGGGAAGAGGTCGGGGACGGTCGAGGGTTCAGAGTTCCTGAAGGGACCAATGCTGGCCGCTGCAGCGAACAACGAGGAGTGGTAGGCCCGTGCGGGCTCGAACCGCAGACCTCTACCGTGTCAA
>DATJXJ010000080.1:0-10757 GCA_035500255.1 Verrucomicrobiia bacterium
CGGCGACCCCCTGCTTGCAAATTAATGAAGAATACCTGTCTAGTTGGCCCGTCTAGCTTTGTTTTGCGTCCTGTACCACGGTTTTGCCTGTTTTTCGGCAGCTATTGGACTCAAATTGGACCCAAGTTTATGGGTTCACAATCCGGCGAGGGCCGCTCGCTCAGATTCGCACTGGTGAAATCCGGGTTGCCCTGTGCCATGGCGACGTTTCAGAACGTCGTTTCCGAGAAGGCGGCCCTCCTCCCGGAACCGTTGTTCGTAACTTCCCACAACGCCGTCTCTGGACCGTAACGGGCGGATGTCCGGTAATCCGCCGCTACTAAGGTGACCAAGTAGGGTTATTCTCTGTTGAGAACTGATCGACGGGATTGACCTCCTTGGAAGACGCAGCCCGCATCATTCGTCATGCCGCGCGCCGGCTCTGGCGCGCACCGCTCTTCGCGGTCACGAGTATCGTCACGCTCGCGATCGGCGTCGGCGCCTGCACGCTCATGATGAGCCTCGTCTCGACAGTGCTGCTCAAGCCGCTGCCGTACGGCGAACCGGATCGCATCGTCATGAGCTGGGGCTGGTATCCGAACGCCAACCTCGGGTTCCCGGAGCAGCCGACGCACGGAGCGGTGTTCAGCATCATGCGCGACAACACGCAGGCGTTCGAGTCGCTCGCCGCGTTTCGGAGCACCTCGCTCAACTTCGGCGACGTCACCAGCCCCGAACGTCTCGACGGGATCGAGGCCACCGGAGATTTTTTCGCTGCACTCGGGGTCGCGCCGGAGATCGGCCATTTCTTCGAGCGCGCCAACGAGACACCGGGACTCGACCACGTCGCCGTGCTGAGCGACGCGGTGTGGCGGCGCCGGTTCGGCGCCGATCCGCAGGTCCTCGGCCGCGTGCTCACGCTGAACGCCGAGAAGTACACCGTCATTGGCGTGGCGGCGAGGGGCTTCGCCTTTCCGCGCGGGGCGGAAATGCCGAGGGACTTTCAGTTCGCGGCGACTCCCGACCTTTGGGTGCCGCTCAGGCCGCCGCCGGGCGGCATCGCCGACCTGGCGATCGTCGGCCGCCTGCGGCGAGGCGTCACAGACCTCGCGGCGCGCAAGGACATGGATCGCGTGATGGACGTAGTGCGACGTTCGATCCCAGTCGTCAAGAGTGCCCGCCCGGGCCAGCTGCTCGTTCCGCTTCGACAGCAGGTGGTCGGCGGCGTGCAAGCGATGTTGGTGAGCTTGCTCGCTGCTGTGCTGCTCGTCCTCGTGATCGCGTGCGTGAACACCGCGCAACTCGTGCTCGCCCAACTTCATGCGCGCCGCCGGGATCTGGCCATCCGCGTGGCGCTCGGAGGTTCGACACGGCACCTCGCAAGCGAAGTATTGGCAGAGGTCGTGCTGCTGCTCGTCTGCGGCGGCTCGGCAGGCATCGCCACGGGGATCGCAGGGCTGAAGCTGGTGCGCGCATTCGGCTCCTCGCGCCTGCCGCGCGCTGCGGAACTGACCTTTGATGCTGGCTCCTCCTTCGCCGCGCTCGGTGCGATCGCTCTCGCCGCGATCCTCGTGAGCGTTGTTCCGATGCTCGTCGGCCGCCGCCTCCCGCTCGCGGAACTCCTGCGCAGCGGCGGACGCGGCGCCCGACGCCCGGGACTCTCCATGCGTGCACGCCGTGCGCTCATCATCGGCGAACTCGCAGGATCGCTCGTCCTGGTCACGTGCGCCGGCCTGCTGGTGCGCAGTCTGTCGCACCAGTTGCAGGCGAGACTGGGATTCGACGCTGTGCACGGCGTGACGTTCGAGGTCTCGCTGCCGCCCGCCCGGTATCCGGAGCGGTGGCTCGCCGCCGGCATGGACCACGCCGCGGCTGTCCGATTTCTCGACGCCTCGCTCGACAACATTCGCGCGCTGCCGGGCGTGTCCGCCGCGGGAATCGGGAAGCCGCTTCCGCTCAGCGGCGCGCAGCAGGCGACCGTGTTCACACCGGAGGGGGAGCTCCCCACACTTCTCCCTGGCGCACTCTCTCCGATTGCGCAATACACCATCGCCAGTCCGGGCATGCTTCGCGCGCTCGGCGCAACCTTCCTCGCAGGCCGCGACTTCTCCGCCGCCGACCGCGCGGAGAGCTTGCCCGTCGTCATCGTTAACGAGGCCATGGCCAACTGGATCTGGCCGGGGAAATCCGCCCTCGGGAAACGCTTCCGCGTCGGCAGGCCGGACGAGCAGGTGGCGATGTGGCCGTGGATGAGCGTGGTCGGCGTGGTCTCGAACATGAAGCGTTACTCGCTCACCGAGTCGCCCAGGCCCGAGATGATCGTGCCCTACACGCAGAATCCCTCCGTGACGTTCGGGACCATGCAATTCGTCGTGCGGTCGAATCTCGAGCCGTCGGCCGCGATGCGCGCGATTCAGCGCGCCGTCGCGTCGGTGGATCCCGCCATCCCCATCGCGCAGGTCCACACGATCGACGACCTCGTTGCCACGAGCGCTTCGAACGCACGGTTCGCGACGCTCTTCATGGCGAGTTTCGGTATCGTGGCGCTTGCGCTGACGATTGTCGGCGTTTACGGCGTCATCGGGTACGGAGTCGTGCAGCGGCGGCAGGAGTTCGGCGTGCGGCGTGCGCTCGGTGCCGGCCCGCGCGAAATCATGGGACTGATCGTACGCGAAGGCCTCAACCTGAGCGCTGCGGGCGTGGCGGCAGGACTCGCGCTGACCGTGGCCGCGGGGTTCGGGCTCCGCCATCTGCTTTTCGGCATCTCACCGTTCGACCCCATCACGCTGGCCGCCTCGATCGCCGTCGTTGTGGCGGCGACCGTCGCGGCCAGCATCATTCCCGCGGCAGCGGCTGCGCGGATCGAACCTCGCACGGCGCTGGAGGACTGACGCGCACTGCGGCTGTGTCGGGACGCCATCGCGGGCAAGTGGATGAGACCGCGCTTCCTGCAAAGTCTTTGCCTGATCGCCCTGCTTCACACTTGTCCGGTACTCCGACGTATCGGGCACTTGCACACGCGTCCTGCTTGGCGGCTCGAAGGTCGCTTCGTCTCGACACGTCATCGTGAGTCTCTCAACAGACGCAGAGATCTCAAGAGTTCGGGCTGCCTTGAGAAAAGCTCAATCGTGGCAAGGTGTCGTCTGGCCCCTGCGGCAATTCAGCGTCAGTGCCTGACAAACGCGCCAATCGGAAGAGTGAAATCCCGCTAACTCCCCAGAAGTCCCGTTGTGGGAAGTTACTGGAGTCTTTCTGAACGGTGGCCGTAACTTCCCACAACGCCGTTTCTCTGGAGTTTGACGCCACGCCACAATTTCAAACTCATGGACCGCATGAAGAGCAGCGCGGCCGCAAAAAGTCGGGAAGCTTCTTATTGGACCCAAACGGACCCAAGTTGCGGAAGTCGAACCAAGGCCGAATTAGCAAGTGCAGGAAAAGCAGGAGGATGTTGGTGGACGTGGCCGGGATCGAACCGGCGACCCCCTGCTTGCAAAGCGCGAGAGTCGTTTCCAACGACTGCCTCGCTCATTTTAACTGCTAGCGTTTACAACAACTCGGGGAATCTGCTCTCGCTCAAAAGCTAACCCCAATGCAGTGAAAACCTTCGATTCGTGCACAGTTCGTGCACAGCCACTGCTTCAGAGAAGCGTGCACAGTGAACCCCCTTCCGTGAGACAAAACTGTGAATCACACTATCCGTCGATGAACGTCATCGCCGCAGCCGCGTGAGCTGGCCCTTGTCCGGCGTGAGCTTTTTCTTCGAAGTTTACTGGCGAACAGTAGCCTAGTGCAGAATGCAATCGACGCTGGTTGTAGTAGCGTTCGATAAATTCGTCCAGCCGCTCCTGCAGGTCCTCGAAATCACGGTATGTGCTGGCGTGGATCTCTTCACGCTTGAGCGTTTTGAGAAAGCTTTCGCATGTGGCGTTGTCGTAGGGGTTGCCGGGCCTGCTCATACTTGGGAGCATCCCGTGCTTCCAGAGCGTTTGCATGTACTCTTTGCTTGGGTACTGCACTCCCTGGTCGGAATGGTGTACGACTCCATAAGGCGGCCTCCGATTAGCAATTGCGCGCTCCAGCGCACAAACCGGCAGATTGGCTTTGAGGCCTTGGTCGAGAGCCCAGCCAACGACTTTGCGAGAGAAGGCATCGAGGACCACTGCGAGAAACACGTATTCGCAAGCGAGACGGATATACGTAATATCAGCGATCCAGAGTTGATTTGGCCCTAACAACGTTATTCGGTTCGCAAGGTTGAGGTAAATCCGCACACCACGAACACGATGGCGTACAGGTTGTTGCCATTCTTCGCGAGCAGCAAGCAGAGTGTCCCAGGCGGCTTTGACATATTCGTAGTTTCGAATATACTATAGTATATGAGCGATGCATTGCGCAAGTTCAAGAGTGAGATTTTCCAAGGTCTCGCACATCCTACTCGGATTGCAATTGTCGAACTCTTGCGTGAGGGCGAGTTATCGGCCGGAACCCTTATTGAAAAGCTCCGCGTCGAACAAGCCAATGCGTCGCAGCATCTGTCAGTTCTCCGAGCCAAACAGATAGTGGTCAGCCGGAAGGTCGGCAATCAAGTCTACTATTCGATCCGCGATCGTGCGCTGATTCAGGTCCTCGATATCCTTCGCCGCTATTTTTACGCTCAGCTGGACAACGCCGTAACAATGTTAAAGGAAGCGGCCAGCGAGCAGCCGAAATCGCGGCTCAGGACGGACCGATGACCGAGCGCAGCCAAACTAAGCTCGCCCGCTTGGACATACTTCGTCGCGCAGTTGAACATGCAGCGCACCTACTCCCAGTGCAGGGCCCGATTGGCGTCTTTGTTCATCACAACACGCTGCACGCTTTCGAACACCGGTCCTTCGAAGAAGCTGTAATACAGGGGGCGCAACTCTTCGGCGCAGAGCCCTACATGAGCGAAGCGGCCTATCGGGCCGAGTTGACTCGGGGACGGATTCAACTCGTGGACATCGACGCCGTGCTCGACCGAGAACCCGATTCCCCCGTCTTCGCGCGCCTAAGTCAGAACTCACTGCGGAGAGCCATGATTACGCCTGGGGTCAGGGAATTCGATGGCGCAACGATTATCTGGCGCACCGAACAGGGCGACCTGGCCAAGGACTTTCGCCGTCCTGCATTGCGCGCGCTGTTCGATGCCTGCTTTGCGCGTGCCGTAGCTCACGAGGAAGAACCAACTCCGCCCCGGCCTGTAGACGAGGTGATCCATCCATGGCTGATCCGGCTCTGCTCTGTGTTCTTGGATCAAGGCATGGCGTATTGGCCTATGCCAAACCGCGAGAGAGGTTTCTATGAAAGCGTCCGAACACTGTTTTCACATCACGGTGGAATGTTCCCTAAGTATCTGGTCGGGCTAGACGACGAATTTCGCAAGCAGCAGTGCCTTTCGTTTTCAGCAGCGGACGCGGTCCTGGATTATCTGGACAGTCAGTCTTTCCGACAACCGGAATGGCCTGAAATCCTGCAAGCTGAGCTTCTGGCGCTACCAGGTTGGGCGGGTTTGATGCACAAACTGGAGGAAGAGCCCGCTCTGGCACCCCACCAAACTCTCCCCTGCTCGCTGATGGACTTTCTGGCGGTGCGGCTGACGATGTCCGGCGTAGCATCGCGCCGGGGTGTAGCGGAGACTGTTCCGCAGGAGAGCCCACTCAAGACGCAGGAGAAGAGGCGGCTGAGCCGGGCCGCGCGTATCTATGACGCCGCTCGCGTGTTGAGACTTTCCGCTGCAGAAATCGATCGCCTCTCGGAGTCCGAGTGGTCGGCGTTTATCAATGAGGTCAAGACGTTCAATGGTTTGGAGCGCCGTCGAATTCTCCACCTTGCCTATGAACGCTGGCACGAACGCGAAATTCTACGTGGGCTGGCAAGCCACAGGAAATATCGAGGCTTATTCGATCAGTGCCGGAGGCCCCCTGCACAAGTCTTCTTCTGCCTCGACGAGCGGGAGGAATCGATGCGGCGCGCTCTCGAAGAAGCCGACCCACGGGTTGAGACCTACAGCGCCGCCGGCTACTTCGGCATCGCCGTGGATTACAAGGGAATTGACGATCCGCACGGCGCGGCGCTCTGCCCCGTGGTAATCAAACCGGAGCACGCCGTCATGGAACAGCCGAAACCCGAGGACAACGCTCTGCTAAAGAGCCGTCGTTGGCGTAGGCGAGTTCTTGGATTCCTTATGCGAAATTCTTTTGTCTCTTCAAAGACGTTGCTGCGGGGCTGGCTTTCCACTTCGGCTCTCGGCCTGCTCTCGGCAGTTCCTCTGATTGGTCACTTGCTGGCACCTCGACGCTATGCCCTCCTTCGTGACTGGCTAAACAGGGAGTTCCTCCCAGAGCCAAGGACCGAGCTCACCTTGATGCGAAGCACGAAGGAATCCCAAAGCGCAGTCGCAGGCCTATTGACGGGGTTCGCTCCCGAAGAAAAAGCGGACCGAGTAGCGAGCGTGCTGCGGCCGGCAGGGCTGGTGCGCGGATTCGCTCGTCTAGTGGTAATTCTGGGTCATGGATCGACAAGCCTCAACAATCCCCACGAATCGGCTCATGACTGTGGGGCCTGCGGGGGGCGTCGCGGCGGACCTAATGCGCGGCTTTTTGCCGCCATGGCCAACCGGCCGGAAGTACGCGCACTGTTGCGGGAGCAATGCATCGACATTCCTGAAGATACCTGGTTCATCGGCGGCTACCACGACACTTGTAGCGATGACGTAGAACTCTTCGATCTGGATGCAGTTCCAGCTACTCATCAGCCCGACTTGAAGTCAATCCGCAACTCCTTGGACCAAGCGAGATCGCAGAACGCAATGGAACGTGCCCGACGATTCGAATCCTCACACCCGAACGCGGATGCAACCCAGTCACTTCGCCACGTGGAGGAGCGTAGCGAACATCTCGCGCAACCACGCCCCGAGTATGGGCATTGCACGAATTCGGTCTGCATCATCGGGCGACGCAGTCTCACGCGTGGACTCTTTCTCGACCGGCGGGCCTTTCTTGTCTCCTACGATGCCAGCCAAGATCCCGACGATCACAGCCTCTCGGCCTTGCTGGCCGCCGCCGTGCCCGTCTGTGCGGGGATCAGTCTTGAATACTACTTTTCATTCGTTGACAACGATAGGTACGGATGCGGGACGAAACTTCCGCACAACGTGACAGGCTTGGTAGGGGTGATGGACGGCCACGCAAGTGATCTGCGCACTGGGTTGCCATGGCAGATGGTTGAAATCCATGAGCCTGTGCGAATTCTATTTGTAATCGAGACGACGCCAGACAGGCTGGAGAAGGTGATCAGTGCGAGCGCGTCGTTGAATCGGCTAGTCGAGAATCGTTGGATTCGACTCGCGACGATCGATCCGGTCTCGGGACGCGTCCATGTGCGAAGAGATGGCGGATTTGAGGAGTTCCACGAGGCGTTGGAGCGCCTGCCTGTAGCGCTTTCCTCATATGAATGGTACTCGGGCAAGCTCCAGCATCTTCCGATGGCTTGGATTCAAACTCCTGAAACAATAGCAGCAGGCGGTGCGAAGTGAGTCTCTCGCAAGCAATTCTGGTTTTTGTGGTGCTGGCTCCGGGTGTGGTGTTCGCCTTATTCGCGTTGCTGTGGCTGCTTGGTTGGACTCCTGGTGAACGCTTCCTTTCCTCGATTACCGGTTTGACGTTCGCAGCGTGCGCATTTGGAATTGCAGCGCTCGTCTGGACCATTGCGTCTGGGTCAACCATTACGGTCGCGTTCGGCAACTGGTTTGCCGTCGGAGACTACCATTTCCCGCTGGTGCTGATCGGGGACCGGCTTTCGTTACCTTTCCTGGCGCTGGCGGTCGTGCTCTCGGGACTCATCGCGCAGTTCTCAGCGACCTATCTTCATCGCGAGCCAGGATTCTTGAGATTTTTTCTTTTGTTGCATCTGTTCGCGTTCGGCTCTTTACTCGCCTTTGCCGCGGGTTCCTTTGACCTACTGGCAGCCGGATGGGAGGTGGTGGGGATCACTTCGGTCTTGCTGATCGGTTTTTTTCAACTCAGGCAAGCTCCTGTGGAAAATGGGCTTCGCGTGTTCGGGATATATCGCGCATGCGACATTGGATTGCTCGTGGGCGTGTTTGCCATGCATCACTGGGCCGGAACGGCGTCGTTTGATCGCGGGTTCCCAACTCTGACAGGCGCACAGGCGATGATCGTATGCCTCTTTCTGTTGCTGGCGGCGGCCGGGAAGGCCGCGCAGATTCCTTTCTCGGGCTGGCTGCCACGGGCTATGGAGGGGCCGACGCCATCGAGCGCAATTTTCTACGGAGCGATCTCCATCCATGCGGGAGCATATCTTCTGCTTCGAGCGGAACCTCTGCTTGCAAGGTCGCTTTTGGCTTCCGCTTTGGTCATATTGATTGGTCTGAGTACGGCGATTCACGGCACGGTTGTTGGACGTGCCAGCGCGGATGCTAAGACCTCGCTTGCCTATGCCACGCTAACGCAAGTCGGCATCATTTTCATTGAGATTGGTCTCGGATGGAAATGGGTGGCAGTTGCACACATCATGGGCAATGCAACGGTTCGTACGATGCAATTTCTGCGCGCGCCATCGATGCTTCACGACTATCACCAAATGTACTCGGCAGTCGGAGGTGAGGTCTCGCCGACCGGCAAGCAAATCGAGGGGCTGCTGCCCGAACGAATCCAGTTATGGCTCTATCGCTGGGCTTTCGACCGTGGCCACCTCGATACAATTCTGGACCGTTGGGTGATTGATCCACTGCTACAGGTCTCTAGCCATCTCGCAAAACACGACCGCCTGGGAATGAGCTGGACTGCCATGCCCCCGAGCAATGCGGCACCTATTTCCTTGCAGGGTCCGGCGAAACAGGGGAACGACTAGTGTCCTTGCCTGGATGGGTTCTTCAAAAGCCCTTTCTGACCAGTGTCTCGATTGGGGCGCCGTGGTTTGTAGCTGTCGTTATAGCGGGTTGTCGCCAATACGCGCGCATCGTCGGTTGTATAGCGGCATTTGCGTCGATCATTGCAAGTGCGGTGCTTGTAGCGGATGCGCCGCACAGCGAGTCCCTGTACCCGGCATTGATGCTGCTCTTTTCGTGTCTCACTTTCAGTGCAACTCTGCTGCTTCCACGCCGTGACTGCACAACCGGAACGATCGCCGGAATTCTATTTTTACTCGGTTCGACGCTCTTGGCGTACTCGACTGGAAATTTACTTGTTCTGCTTGCGGCATGGATTTTGTCTATCATTCCTTTCTTATGGGCAGGGTGGTTCCGTCCGCGAGCGTGGCGTCCGATGGCTGGTCTTCTGGTATCAAGTCTGGCTCTGGCTCTCGCCATCGGACTAATATCCGCTAGGACCGGCATCATCTCCATAAATACGCTCAAGGGTCAAAATCCGGGCGGAGTCTCTGCGTTCGCGCTACTGGTAATTGCCGTAATCTTTCGAAAGGGAATTTGCCCCGCGCACGCTTGGGTTGCAGATGCAGCTGAGACCGGTCCGGCGGTCCCGACGGCCCTTATGCTTAACGGACATTTCGGAGCACTACTGGTTGCCAAGTTGATCGTGCCGTTGTTTTCGCACGTGGACAGCTTATTTCCAGTACTTTCCTATCTCGCCATTGTGACCGCACTTTATGTCGCGATCCGTGCGCTTGCGGAGAATTCTCCCCGCCGGCTGCTCGCCTTTCTGGCGCTCAGCCAGTCCGCCTGTATCTTGAGCGGGCTCGAAAGTCGAACCGCTGAAGGAATTGCCGGCGCGATCGTGCATTGGTTCGTGGTTGCGATCTCCACTGTCGCCCTTTTCGGAGTTCTGCGATTACTCGAAGTCCGCTTCGGCGAGAACCTGACGGCGAGCAAGCACCTTGGATTGGCCGAACACGCGCCCCGCTTGGCCGTGTCGTTTGTGATCTTCGGGCTCGCGCTAGTTGGCCTCCCCGGCACGCTGGGTTTTTGTTCTCAAGACCTTTTGATCCATGGAGCGCTCACATCACACCGTCTCATCGGATTGCTGCTGCCCATTGCAACCGCGATGAACGCCATAAGCGTCTTTCGTTTATTCACGCGCCTCTTCCTGGGTAAGCGTCGAACCGGGTTTACCATCATGGCGGATGCGTTGCCACGCGAACGCTGGATTCTTGCTGCCGGTGTTTTGTTCGTCATCTTCGGAGGCTTGTTCCCAAACGCGATCGTAATTCAGCGCTCGTCTGACGCTGAACTGGTGCAGGAGGTCATCCACGCAGCGGACTTGAACCCTGTTGGAAAGGTGGACGGGCATCCCGAGAAACTCAAGGCTGAGCGCGGGAGGCGTAGCCGACGAGTGGGTGACGCAACTGCTCCGCCAGAGCGACGCGCAAGTCTTCAAGAAGTATTCGCAAATGAAGCTGAGGATGAAGCGCGAAGCCCTGGAGAAGCTGAACCGTCGAGCCAACGAAATGGCGCCGGTGGGGGAGGCCGATGCTTTTTCGACCGCGCCATTGTGCACAGAGGTGGTCCAATGACGCATTTGTGCACAGTTCGTGCACAGTGTGCACGAATAATCGAGCTGTCGGGACAGGACGTTTTCGCTAAGTCTTTTGCAATCAGGAAGAATTTGGTGGACGTGGCCGGGATCGAACCGGCGACCCCCTGCTTGCAAAGCAGATGCTCTCCCAGCTGAGCTACACGCCCACCGCGACACTGAAATTTTAATCGATTTGCCTGCCAAATGGCCATTGGTTGTCGCCGAGGCGACTCGAAACCCCGGCTCGAAGCGTCTGTGCTAGTATGC
>DATJXJ010000081.1:0-4909 GCA_035500255.1 Verrucomicrobiia bacterium
GTCCCGTCGAAATCGAGGAACGCGTTGGCGAGCACGGCGCCGCGCTCCACGTCCGTCACCAGGAACCGCCGGTGGCGGCAGCCGGTGGTGAAGCCGAGGAAGCCGAGCTTGTACTGATCGGTGCAATTCATCGTGGTGAAGTCGCTCACGTCCATGTCCGAGTGCCCGTAGTTTTGCGGGCGCGGCTGGTTCGTCGTCTTCGTGGCGTCCTCGATGCGGTTGCAATCGGGAGTGAACGCGTAGATGCCCTGCCCGTCGTTGAGCTGCAATCCCTCGTAGTACATCCACGCCGCCTGATCGAGCGCCGCGCGCGTCTCGCGCTGGTCTTCCGGCACGGGCTGCAGCCACAGCGGATCGGGCGCGCCCATCTTTTCGTAGTTGGCCGCTCCGAACGGATCGTGCGCGATGAACTGTTCCGCCTCGGTGATCTGGCCGTTCTTCACCTTGAGCCGCACGATCAAAATCGCGCCGACGCCGTTTTCAAACACCACGCCGATGAAGCCCACATCCCCTTGCTCGGGATCGGCGAAATAGTGGATATATTTTCCGCGCGCGCTGGCCGTGGCCCACAGCGCCTGGCCGATCTTCAGCGGTACGTTGTCCTGCGCGTATTTCACGTCCGCCGCCAGCGGCGCCTTGGAAGGATCGTGCGCCACCATCGCGTCGTAATACTTGCTGGCGATTGCTTCCAGGCACGCGCGATCGCAGGCGGGCTTGGCTCCGGCCGTTTTCGTCGCCTGCGCCATCGAGCGCGTCGCGGCGGCCGAAAGCAGCGACGCGAACATCGTCGCAATCGCACACCAACGTATGACGACCCACATTTTTCTGTTCAAATGAATCCCCCCTGTTGGAGATCCCACCGGACCGCCTGAACGCCACCCGTCGATCAATGATCCTGAGAGGGCACAACTTTTAGCTGATATGGAGGCTACGAGTCAATGGAGATATTTCACCGCGGCTGGATTGCCCCATTGCCGGAAACTCTCTCGCCCAGCCCGTTGCGGCCGCGACGTCGGCCGCGAATTTCCGGTTGGTGTAAGATTCCCGACCGAAAGGAAGGTGACACATGAGTTCATGGTCGCTGATCGGAAAAGTCGCGGTCCTTTTCGGGGCATTCTTCACGCTGGCCGCTGCGCCCAACCTATCCGCCCAAACCGTCACCGTCGAAACGCTCCGTCAGTTGGTAGCGGCCTTCAACAGCCATGACTTGGACCGCGTCATGAGTTTCTTTGCGGACGATTGTGTGCTCGAGATGCCTCGCGGACGCGATCCGTGGGGCACGCGCTACGTCGGTAAGGCGGAAGTTCGCAAGGGTCTCGCTACCCGCTTCGAGGGTCTTCCCGATGTCCACTATTCTGACGACGAGCACTGGGTGTTCGGTGACCACGCGGTTTCGCAATGGACACTGACGGGAACAGCAAAGGACGGAAAGAAGATTCGAGTGCGAGGGTGCGACCTTTTGGAATTCCGCAACGGAAAGATAATCCGTAAGGATTCCTACTGGAAGATCGTCGAACCCTAGACAAGCGGCGAACCGCCATTCCTTGATTAACTGGCGCTGGCGAGCAAATCGGGGCGATTGCGCCGCGTCTTTTCGAGCGCCTGCTCGCGCCGCCAGCGCCGAATCTCCTCGTGGTTTCCGCTCATCAGCACATCCGGAACGTCCCAACCGCGAAACGACTGCGGCCTCGTGTAGTGCGGATAATCGACGATCCCGCTTCCTCGGACTCGAGGTATGGGTCGCACGTTTAGGTGCGACAACTCGGCCGCACCCTGATCCTGGCCTTTAGCTCCTGAAGCTCCTTCCACGCTGAACGATTCATCCACGGCGGAATCTTCGTTCCCCAGCGCTCCGGGAATCAGCCGCGTCACCGCGTCCAGAATCATCGCCGCGGGCAGCTCGCCGCCGGAAAGCACGAAATCGCCAATCGAAATCTCGTCGGTCGCCAGATGCTCCGCCACGCGCTCATCCACTCCCTCGTACCGCCCGCACAGCAGCACGATCCACTCGAGCTGCGCGAACCGTCGTGCCGTCTCCTGACGAAACAGCTTTCCCGCCGCCGACAGCAGCACAATCGCGGTCCGCGGAAGCTTTTGCGGGTGCTCGCCGACCATCGACTCGACCGCTTCGAAGATCGGCTCCGGCTTCATCACCATGCCCGCGCCGCCGCCAAACGGACGGTCGTCCACCGTGCGATGCCGGTCGTGCGTGAAGGCGCGCAGGTCGTGCACGCGCGTTTCGATCAGCCTCGCTTCGCGCGCCCGCCGCACGATTCCGTAATCGAGAGGCCCGGCAAAAAACTCTGGGAAAATTGTGATGACGTCAAACCGCATGATTTCGCCGATGCGGTGTGAACCGCGGAATCCATCGAGGGACTTCGCCGCAGTACCTTTCGTACGCCTTTCCCATTTTTCGGCGCAGCGTGGGTTCCTCCTGAATGAGAACGAACAGATGAAAGCAGATCGCGACCGCGACACCATATTCGAGCATGCTCACGGACCGGAAAAGCGCGCTTTCGCCCAGCAGCACCGTGAGCACGCTGATGTACATTGGATTTCGCGCGTATTTGTACGGCCCTCGCACCACAAGATATTTCGGCATGTCGATCGGCGCGGGAGTTCCGCGGCCAAAGATCGCAAAGTCGAGCGCGCACCAAAGATAGCCGGCCACACCGAGCGCGAGTAACGCGATCGCTGCTGCCGCCGTCCAATTCCACTCAATAGGACGATGCCTGATCCCGGGATATAGCGCGAACAACGGCAGCCACACCGTGACGGTCCCCGGCACGAGGCCGGTGAATACAACCAGCTTTAGGAGAATCGCAGCAAGGCCCGGGTCGTTTCCGTTTTTCTCTGCCATGGAACGCCTCGAAGATGAAGCCGCTTTTTCTTGGGTCAGTCTACGCCATCGACTAGCGCTTAGGAACCGGCGTTCAACTCGCGGAGGCCTTCGGGGAGGACAACTTCGATCACGCGCGCGGTCGTATCCACGCGCACGCAAATCTCCTGCGCGAGCGGGATCAGCACTTCGCCCTTCGGTGAGTCGATCACGAGAATCGGCGTCCCGGCCACGTCTTCGCCGGTCGTTTGCACGTCGCGGACGGCACCGATCCGCGAGCCGCTCGTGTCTCGCACCTCGCAGCCGATCAGGTCCGTGATGTAGTAGGTCCCGCCGGGCAGATGCATGCGCTCGGAGAGCGGAATCTGCACGTCCAGCCCAACCAGCTTTTCGGCGTCTGAAATCGAATTCGAGCCTTCGAAGTGAAGGATCGCCTGCCCGCCCCGGCTCTGGCTCAGCCAGCACGAACGCACCACGACGCGCCTCGGCGCCGTGCGCTCGCTCCATAGCGTCGCCGACGTGAGTGCCTTGAGTCTTTCGGGAAAGTCCGTCAGGATTTCGGCCGCCACTTCACCGCGGCGCCCGTGCGGGCGCAGAATGCGCGCGATCGTGACGCCAGCCGGTTCTTCGATGGACACTTATTCGAGGATTTCCAGCGTGTACCGCTTCTTCAACTTCATGCCTGCGGCCCCCAGCAGCGTTCGGATCGATTTCGCCGTGCGCCCCTGCCGGCCGATCACCTTGCCAAGATCCTCGGGATGAACCCTCAATTCGAGAACGGTGACCTGCTCGCCATCGACCGCATTCACTTGCACTTGGTCCGGATGATCAACGAGAGCCTTCGCAATCGATTCTACGAGATCCTTCATCGCGTTTCCCCCACGGTCTGCCTTGCTCAGCGGAGAAACTCGCTCGAGCGTGCGTTAGAGCTGTGAACTCGGCCCCGTGGAGTAGGACGCGTTAGGCAGGTTTGGGGTTGCGTATCAGGCTGCGAACTGTTTCGCTGGGCTGCGCGCCCTTGCCGAGCCAGTACTGGACGCGCTCGTTATTCAGTTGCACAGCCGCGGGCTTCTTTTGCGGGTCGTAGGTGCCCACAATCTCGACAAAACGGCCGTTGCGCGGCCGGGTCTTCTCCGTCACCACCACGCGGTAGAACGGGTGCTTCTTCTTGCCGATTCGGGCAAGGCGTATCGTTAACACTCGCAATTCCTCCTGATTCGAATCCATTCAGTATAGCGGACCGCGCTCCATTCACCAATCGCTATCTGGCGCGCTCTGACGGTAAGATGCTGGTGGAAACCGTCCCATGGCCGACTTCGCCGTTCGCCCCGCAACCCGAGTCGATCTGCCGCGCCTCACGGAGATCTACAACCACTACGTGATCCACACGCCGGTCACCTTTGACGTTGAGCCGTACACCGTCGAGGGGCGCGCCAGCTGGTTTAGCCAGTTCGGCGTCACCGGGCGCTACCGCCTGCTGGTGGCCGAAGAAAACGGCATCGTGCTCGGCTACGCGGGAACCATGCGCTTTCGCCCCAAGGCGGCCTACGAGACGACCGTCGAGACCACGATCTACTTTGCGCAGGACGCCATCGGGAAGGGAATCGGCACGCGGCTCTACGGCGCGCTCTTCGACGCGATCCAGACCGAAGACATTCGCATGATCGTCGCCGGCTACACACTGCCGAACCCGGCCAGCGCCGCGCTGCACGACCGATTCGGCTTCAGGAAAGTGGGAATCTTCAGCGAGGTTGGACGAAAGTTCGGCCGCTACTGGGACGTCCAGTGGACGGAGCGGCCCGCCAAACTCACCTAGCTACCGCAGCAGCCAGAGGGGCAGAGCGGCCTGCGCGCACTGCTCGATCAGCTGTTGGTCGCGCGCACTAAATGCGTTCGCCCGCTCGCTTTCCAGGTCCACGGTTCCGATCACCCGTTGCTCACCCGGCGCGAGAACCGGCACGATGATCTCCGAAAGCGTGCTGCCGAAGGCCGTCAGATAACGCGGATCGTTGCGGACATCTCCGACGACGATGGCTTTCTTTTCGCGAATCGCCGCGCCCGTCAGGCCCT
>DATJXJ010000082.1:0-210897 GCA_035500255.1 Verrucomicrobiia bacterium
AATTGAGCATTTGAGGCGACAACACGTGTGACAGTTCCGATCCGAGAGGGCTTATCGACTGGAACAGCGCGGATTTTTCTGCACGTTTTGCCATGGCGGATCCTTGCGCTCAGCTTTTGCTGCTGTCTGATTTCGCAAGAAACCGTCGCCTGTTGGCGCGCCGGAAGGGTGCTAGAGGAGACCCCTCAACTTTACTCCCCTTTAGGGTAATAGACAACAGAATGTAGCCATACGATTAGTGACGCTCCCTCCTTTCCGCCATGGGAACTCCCATTTCCCTCCTGCCATGATCGAGGCGTAGCTCGATTGGTTGCCGAGCGAGTCCGTGAGTTGAGCCGACGATGTGATCTGGAAGCTCGGCCCGTCCTGCGTGACGCCCGCGACCCAAACACAGCTTTTGGATCGCGACGATGACAAACGGCAAGGTGGGCTGAATCTTTTGTCTCATTCAGGGGGGCACGCCAAAACTCAGGTCCAATTTGGGTCCAAGTGCTGACAAATCAGGTCCAAAGCGTATACCATGACACAGAACAAAGCCAAACGAGTCATCAAGATAGTTATTTAATGGCTGCCTTGGGCGCAGGAGGTCTGGAGTTCAAGTCTCCACGCTCCGACCATTGCTTTGCACCGGCGTCTCTTCCGGTGTAGTCGTCCAAACTCCCGATCGCGTCAGAGCTTGCAGGAGAATCTTGTAATATACCTGTGAAATCATTGGAGGCATTGATGCCAGCTGAACCGATCATGGATCTGGCCCATCTGGGCCACCTGGAATTGCTCAGTCCGAAGCCGGAGGAGAGCCTCCGCTTCTTCGTGAACGTCATGGGAATGACCGAGTCCGGTCGCGAGGGAAACTCGGTCTACCTCCGCGCCTATGACGACTACGAACGCCACTCGCTCAAGTTGACGGCGTCGAAATTGCCGGGGCTGGGCCACGTGGCGTATCGCGTGCGCAGCCCGCAGGCGCTGGAACGCCGCGTCGCGGCGTTGAAAGGATCGGGCTTCGATATCGGCTGGACGGACGGCGACCTTGCGCACGGTCCCGCCTTCCTTTGCCAGGATCCGGACGGCCACAAGATCGAGCTCTACTACGAGACGCAGTGGTACGAGGCTCCGCCCGAACTCCGGCCGGCGCTCAAGAACCAGGCGCAACGCTTTCCCGCGCGCGGCATGAATGTCCGCCGCCTCGACCACTGGAACGGTCTGGCGGTCGACATCAAAGGAAATCGCGAGTTTTTCGAAAACTACCTCGGCTTCCGGCTCACCGAGACGATCATCCTCGATAGCGGCACGGAAGCCGCCATCTGGCTCACCTGCACGAACAAGAGCTATGACTTCGCCTACACGCACGATCACACCGGCACGAGGGGACGATTCCACCACGTCACCTATGCGGTCAACAGCCGCGAAGAAGTGTTGATCGCCGCCGATATCGCGCTGGAAAACGGCGTTCACATTGAAACCGGGCCGCACAAGCACGCCATCCAGCAGACCTTCTTCTTGTATCTCTTCGAACCGGGCGGCAATCGTGTGGAAGTCGCGAACGCCGGGGCGCGCCTCATCCTCGCGCCGGATTGGAAGCCCATTCGCTGGACCGAAGCCGAGCGCAAGAAGGGTCAGGCGTGGGGCCTCAAGACGATCGAGTCATTCCACACCTACGGAACACCGCCCGTGGATGTTCCTCGCAAGGGATAACCCGCTCTCGCACGCCCCGCTGATTGCCGTTCTCGGTCGCGGGGCGTGACGTTTTCAGCATGTGCCGGCCTGCGCGGCACGGCCCGACTTATCAAGCGGAGTAGACTGGCCTCATCGATCGCTCTCGCGGCACGATGCAGTGTGTCCGCTCGATGCGGCTCGAAATGTGAAATGAGGCACTTCGCTTGAGCGCTCGCGCCGAATCGCTTCCCGCTGCGTCAGCCGCCGGACCTTGGCTTTACCGGCCGTGGCTCGACCTTCTGGTCGGCTGCGGCGCGTGGTCGGCTCCGCTCCTTCTGATTGCTCTTTGGCTCACCCCATCGCACACGCACGCATGGGCTGTCGCCTTCTACGCCCTCGCCATTGTCTTCAACTATCCGCACTTCATGGCGACCGTTTATCGCGCCTACCACACGCGCGAGAGTTTCGAGCGGTACAAGATCCTGACGCTGCACATCACGCTTCTGCTCGTGCTGACGGGGGTATTGCTCCACGCTTGGCCGCGCCTGCTGCCCTGGGTCTTCACTCTCTACATCTGCTGGAGCCCATGGCATTACACGGGGCAGAATTACGGTCTGCTGATGATGTTCGCGCGCCGGACCGGCGCCACCGTCTCGGCCGTGGACCGGCGCTGGGTGCGCGCGGCCTTCGTCGCGTCCTACCTGATGCTCCTCGCGAGCTTCGAGACCGGCGCATCGGGCGACCCGCTGATTCTTTCGCTCGGGCTGCCGGCGAAGTTCACTCTCTGGCTGCGCATCGCGCTCGGCCTCGCGTTCCTTGCGTTTACGTGGCTGGGTTTCCGGCCGCTGGTCGCGCAAAGCGGCCTGGACGCAATGACCGCTCCAATTCTGCTCGCCATCACGCAGTTTCTCTGGTTCGTGCTGCCGACCTTCCTCGAATTGCGCGCCAGCTATCAGATTCCGCAGACGCAATACAGCAGCGGCATCCTTGCCGTTCTGCATTCAGCGCAATACATATGGGTGACGAGCTACTACCAGCGGCGCGAGGCTGGCGCTGGCGGACAGGCGAAGTGGCGCATGATCGCCTACTTCGTCACGCTGATCGCGGGCGGTATCGCTCTCTTCATCCCCGGCCCGTGGCTCGTCAGCTACCTTCTGCACTTCGACTTCAGCACGAGCCTGTTGATCTTCACGGCGCTCGTGAACATCCACCATTTCATTCTCGATGGCGCCGTCTGGAAACTGCGCGACTCGCGTGTCGCATCTCTATTGATCGATCGTGGCGCGAACGGAGCAGCGAATCCGGCGGCTGCGCAGGCCTCGAATGTGAGGACGTTTGCCGCGCGCGCTCTCGCATCGCCCGCTCTTCGGGTGGCGCTCGTCGCCGCGCTGCTCGTCTGGGGCGCCGCGGAAGAGGTCCGGTATGCGCTGGGGACCAACGACGGCAATCTCGCCGCTCTCGTTCGCTCTTCGCGGATGAATCCGTATGACAGCTCTGTAGCAGCGCGCATCGCCGTCGCGGAGGGGAAGGCCGGTCACCACGCCGAAGCGATCGCTGCCCTCCAGCGCGCCGTCGAGATCAATCCGTACAACTTGGCCCTGCAGCAGGCGTGCGCGCGGGCCATGCTGCAAGACGGCCGCTACGACGACGCGTACAGCCACTACGCGAAGATGCTGCGCCTCTTTCCGCGGAATGAGGACGCCCTCGTGAACTACGGCTTGCTTGCAGCTCGTTTCGGTCATTCGGACGATGCCGTCGACGCGTGGCACAAGGCCATCGAGGTCGATCCAAACCAGCCGAATCCGCAGTTGTATCTCGCACAAACGTACGACCAGCGAGGCGAACCGGCCGTCGCCGCCCCTCATTGGCAGGAGTACCTGCGTGCCGCGGCGTTGCGCCCGGACGATCCATCGGCGGGCGCCCGGCAGCAGGCCTCCGCGATGATTCAACTGGCCGACGATGAAATGAAGATCGATCACGCCGATCTGGCCCACGCGCAATATCAGTCCGCGGCCGACCTTGCGGCTAGCGCCGGCGACCCGAAGCTTCAAAGCCTCGCCCTTGTCCATCTGGGCGACTTGCAGGAAAAATCGAACGACGTGAAATCAGCTGCGCAGTCTTATCAGCTCGCCCTCAAACTCGACGCCAGGGCCGGGGACCCGCGCGGCGAGGCGATCGACTGGTTCAACTACGGCCAGTTCCTGCGGCGCCACGGCCAGCCCAACGATTTGTCTTTTGCCTGCTTCGAGCGCGCCGAGGACCTACTGAAGGATACGAATAGCCCGGAACTGGCTACCGTCGAAGCCGCCCGCCGCGAAGCGGAAAGCCGCTTGGGCAATGCTTCGCGCGCCGCCCAATCGAATCTCTCCGCGCTGCTCGCCACCGCCGGCAGCCTTCCCACAAACTCTTTCTGAGCCGCTAATCGCGGTGTAAACTCTCGCCCGGTATTTCCGTACTCTCGCCGCGAGGATCACATTGTCTTCCGTCGCAAACGACAATTCGCGCACGCTCAACATCACCGACGTCATCGACCAGCGGCCGATGGGCGGCTTTCAAGTCTGGTCGGTCGTGCTCGGGGGATTGGTGCTCGTTCTCGACGGTTTTGACGGCCAGACGATTAATTTCCTCACTCCATCCATCGCCGAAACGACGAAGATCCCCATTCATAGCTTCGGTCCGATCCTGTCAGCCAGTTTGATCGGCCTGATGATCGCTGCCCTGACCACCGGCCCGATTGCGGATCGCTGGGGCCGCAAGTGGCCCGTGATCCTCTCTACGCTCAGTTTTGCGCTGTTTTCGATTCTCAGCGCGCACGCGAGCACGCGCGGCCAGTTCCTGCTCTTGCGTTTCCTGACGGGACTCGGCTTGGGCGGCGCGATGCCGAACGTAGTCGCGCTCGCGTCCGAATACGTGCCGAAGCGGCTCCTGTCCGTGGCAATCCCGATTTTGTTCGTTGGTATGCCGCTTGGCGGGACGATCAGTGGATTCGCAGCCGCTGCGATGGTTCCCGTATGGGGGTGGCGCTCGGTCTTTCTGCTGGGCGGGATTCTGCCGCTCGTCACGGCGCTTCTCCTGATCTTCGTGCTGCCCGAATCCATTCAGTTCCTGGCGCTTCAAGGCAAGGATTCCGAGAAGATCGCGCAGATCCTGGCGCGCATTTCGCCTGAGTTCGCTCAGCCCGGCGTCAATGTTGTCGTGGCCTCGCGCGAACAACAGCGGCGAGCCGTGCCCGTGGTCGCTCTTTTCAGCGAAGGCCGCGCCGCCGGAACGGTCCTCCTGTGGATTCCGTACTTCATGAATCTTCTTCTCATCTATTTCCTCAGCAGTTGGCTGCCATCCCTGCTGCGCGAGGCGGGCATGTCCGTTAAAGGGGGCGTGACCGCTACGGCGTTCCTGAATTTCGGCGGCGTCTTCGGTTGTTTGATCGAAGGCAAACTGCTTAGGCGCTGGGGCGCCGGTGCGGTCTTGGCTGCCGAATACGTGCTGGCTGGCGCGCTGACTGCTTCGCTCGCTCTGACACGCGCTTCTTTCCCTGCCATGGTGGCGATGACCTTCGGCACAGGTTTGACGATCATCGGCGCTCAGGGCGGTCTGAACGCTCTGGCGGCGCGATTCTATCCGGTCTCGATTCGTTCGACCGGCGTTGGATGGGCGCTCGGAGTCGGCCGCATCGGATCGATCGTGGGGCCGCTGATCGGCGGCGTATTCCTGACGATCGGTTGGCACACGCGCGACCTGCTTCTGTTTTCCGCGGTCATCGCCGTGGTCGCCTTCGCATCCATCCTGCTCAACTACTTCGTCCGCGGCAACGCCACGGCCTTCGCCTCCAGTTCCGACCTGAGAGCAGACTAGTTTCGCCTCTCGGCGCCTCTGCTTGACAAGCCGCAGACCCACACTTAATGTAGGTCGGCTTTTTTTCGGCGCCCGATCGAACTACGATGATCGAGCGCGTCATTCTAACGAGGGCTTCTCCATCGATGCATTTCCTTTACGAATTCTGTAAGTGGCTGCAACACACGAGTGTCGGCGTTGCCGTCGCCGAATCCGACTGGCTTTTTCCCGCGATCGAGACGATTCACATCTGGGGAATCATTCTTCTGGTGGGCACGACCGGCGTGTTGGATCTCCGGCTGCTCGGATTGATCCTGAAGAATCAGCGCGTTTCGGATCTACACAAACGGCTTGTGCACTGGACCTGGACGGGCTTTGCCGTGATGTTCACTACGGGCGCGTTGATGTTCGCCTCCGAGGCCGCGAAGATGTACTCGAACGGTGCATTTCGCTTCAAGATGCTGCTGATCGTCGTCGCCGGACTGAACGCCCTAGTCTTCGAAGTTTTCACCTTTCGCGGCGTGGATGCTTGGGACGCGGCTCCGAGGACTCCGTTCATGGCGAAGTTCGCGGGCTGCTGCTCGCTGGTGGTTTGGGTGGGTGTGATCGCCGCAGGCCGCTGGATCGCCTACTGGTAGAACATTCGCCTCCTCCGCGCCCGCGGCCCGCCCGCCGCAGTTGCAACCTTGACACGGTGCCGGGAGCATAGATATAACCCCAGCCAACGGCCGGCTGGGGGGTGTCTCTTTGGCGAATGTTCGCGTGATGTCGACGGACTCGCTGCCTGCAGGGGACCGGTTCGCCTTCTGGAAAGAGACGATCCGCACTTGGGATCAATTCTCTCGTCTCGAATACGTCCCTCCTCGCGCACCTGTATTCCACGGCTCTCTCGAATATGCCGATCTCGAAGGCCTCCGCCTCTGCAAGTTGAAAATCGGCGGCCTCAGCGTGAACCGTCCGCAGCCGCAGGCCTGGGAAAACTATCGGCACGCCCTCAATGTCGTCTTCCAGGTGAAAGGCCACTCGCAGTTCGAGCAGTGCGGCCGGCGCGTCGTGCTCGCGCCCGGCGAATGGAGCATCAGCGACACCCGTTTTTCTTCCCGCGTCGTCTTCGCGCCCGACGGCGTCGAACAGATGCTGCTCATGGTGCCGGCTGCCTACCTTCGCGGCGTTCAGTTGCGCGACACTTTCTCCGCGCGCTCGTTTTCGTACCGGAAAGGCCTCGGCAAGCTGATCTATCAGTTCCTCCATACGACGTTCGCGCAGCTTCGCCACCTGTCGCCCCAATCGGAGCGCAGCGTAGCGGAGACGATTCATCAGCTGCTGACGTACTCCCTGCTGGAGCTTCTGGGCGACACGCCTTCGACATCCGTTGGCGACGCCCTCCATTTGCGCGCGCGCGCCTATATCGTGCAGAGGCTCCGCGATCCCTCCCTCAACATCGCCCAGATTGCGGAGGCGCTCCACTGCAGCAAACGATACCTCCACTTCGTCTTCGCCAATTCCGGCAGCACGATTGAGGAGCTCATCTGGAAGCTGCGGTTGGATGGCTGCAAGTACGATCTCCAGGACCCGAATCTGGCCGGTCGTTCCATCACGGAAATTGCATTCTCCTGGGGATTCAACAGCTACCCGCATTTCAGCCGCAAGTTCCGCACCGAGTTCGGCGCTTCGCCTCGCAGTTTTCACGCCGGGGCCGCGAAGGGCGCCTGACTGCGAAAACGCTTCCCGGTGCATTTCTCCCCTAGATAACTGGGTTTGCGCTTTGGATAAAGAAGTCGCCTCCGCTTGGGGAATACACTCCGCGCCAATTGCGATGGGTGGAGGGCTGTCTCTTCCCCGTGCGGCCACAGTCCTCCGGCGCCACCTTGCGAAAACGGCTCGCAGGCAGGGGGGTGGGCCCACGTCAAAAAAGGGGGGTACATGAGGAAGCTATTCCTGGGGTTTTCCCTTCTGCTTTTTTCGGCGGCTGCGTGGTCCCAGACAATCTCCACATCGCAAATCAGGGGCGTCGTTCAAGATCCTAGCGGCGCGGCGATTGCCGGCGCCGAAGTCAAGCTGGTTCAAATCGCGACGGGCGCCACGCGCACCGTCACCAGCGGCATTGACGGAAGCTACACGCTGCCCGATCTCTCCGTCGGCACCTATCAACTCGAAGTCACCAAGATGGGCTTCAACAAATACGTGCAGAAGGGAATTGTGCTCCAGGTCGGCGTCAACCCCACCATCAACGTCTCGCTGGCGATTGGCGCCGTGACTCAGGAGGTCACCGTCCAGGCCGAAGCGGCGACCGTCGAAATGCAGAATACCGGCGTCGGCGAAGTGGTTGCGCCGCAGGAAGTGCAGGACCTTCCGCTGAACGGCCGCCAGGTCACCGATCTTCTCACTCTCTCCGCAGCGGTTGGTCAGGGCCGAGCGTTCCGAGCCTCGTATCCTTCGTCGGCCGTCGTCTCGATTGGCGGCGGAACGCAGGGCAGCGTCTCCTATTGGCTTGACGGTGGCACGCACAACGATCCGTTGAGCAATCAGAATCTCCCTCTGCCGTTCCCGGACACGGTGGAAGAGTTCAAGGTGGAAACGAGCTCGTTGCCGGCACAATACGGAGTCCATCCGGCAGGTGCGGTCAACGCGGTCACCAAGTCCGGCTCCAACACCCTCCACGGCGACGCGTTCGAGTATGTGCGCAACTACATGTTCGATTCCAAGAACACCGCGTACGCGAACGACTTGGGCGGCCCCTACGTGCGCGACAACTTGAAACGCAACCAGTTTGGAGGCACCGTCGGCGGGCCCATCCGGCGGGACAGGCTGTTCTTCTTCGTCGGCTGGCAGGACACCATTCAGAGGTCCTCGAATCCGGCCACCACCACGCTGCCGACGGCGGACATGCTGGCCGGGAATTTTCAGCCCTGTCTCGGCACCACGGCCGTCCTCACCGCTCCGTTTGGGACCGGCGGATTTGGTGCCAACCAGACCGATCCCGCGAATTTCAGTCCCATCATCCTGGCGCTCGAAAGCCATCTGCCGATCGCTCCCACCTCGGCAACAAACGAATGTGGAACGTACACGTATCAAGTTCCGGTCAACTTCAATGAGAATCAGGGAGTCGCGCGAATCGACTACCACTGGAGCGACAAGAACACCCTCTTCGGCCGCTATTTCATCTCCAACTGGGAGCAGAATCCCGGCGCGCCGAATCTGCCGGCCGCCGATGGCGGACTCTTCATCGCCGGGATCGATGGCGCGTCGAACCGCGTCCAGAATCTGACGATCGGCGACACGTATCTTTTCAGTTCGAACACGGTCAACGATCTGCGCCTCACCGGCAACCGCAGCCGAAACCTCACGGTGCAGAACTCCACCACTGACCTCAACGATCTCTTCACAGAGGCTGGAATTCCTGCCGACCAGATTGGAAGCATCTATCAATTGGGTCCACAGGTCAGCAAGTTCTTCCCGCATTACATGGCGGGCTTCAACGTCGCCGGCGGTTTCTTCGGTCTTTTCGCGTCAACGCCATCACTGCAACCGTATGACACTCTCGAAGTCTCCGACTCGGTCGCACTGACTCGCGGCGCTCATCAGATATCCTTCGGCACCGACTTCATCAACCTTCGCGCGTTCGCGCACAACTATTTGCTGAATCAGGGGCAGTTCACCTTTGACGGCAATCGGACGAACGCGACGCCGCTGCCGCTCGCGAGCGCCGGCTTGGCAGACTATCTGCTCGGCTGGACGTCCGCCGGCACCGGATGGAGCCAGGACGCCCCGATTCCGTCCTTGCAGCGCCAAAACGTCTTCGGGTTGTACGCGCAGGATGCTTGGAAAGCCAGTCGCCGTCTTACTGTTACCGTCGGATTGCGGTGGGATCCATTCTTCGGTCACACCGACCCGAAGGGCCATGTCGTCAGCATCTCCCTGCCGGACATCATCAACGACGTCCACAGCACCAAGTTCCCAACGGCGCCAGCAGGCTATCTGTTCAATGGTGATCCCGGCGGCCCCAGCAACAACAAACTATCGAAGAACGCCATGAACGAGTGGAGCCCGCGAATCGGCCTTGCGTGGGATCCGACGGGCAGCGGTCGCATGTCCGTCCGGGCCGGGTTCGGCTTCTTCTACGACTTCCCGAATTTCTCCTACGACCAGTTCGGATTCGAAGAGCCGTACGGCGGCGCTGTGAACAATCCGGCCGTCGGCACGGACGGCCCGTGTACCACCACCTGCTTGACCGATCCCTGGGGAACTCTCGAGGGATCTCCGAACCCGTTCACGTTCACAGATCAGCAGGGCGTCACCCATGTCGGTCAGGATCCGTTTGGGTCTGCGCCCGGCACTCAGGACTACGTGGGGACGGGACCGCAGAACGCAGCATACCTGCCGGGAGCTTTGGTGTTCAGCTATCCGCAAACGATCAAGCCGACCTACATCATGCAGTACAACCTGACGGTCGAAAAACAGCTGGGCTCAAACTGGGTCGTCTCGGTCGGCTATCTGGGCAGCCAGCAGCGCCATCTCTGGGGCAACAACGAGGCAAACCCCGGCATGCAGGGACCGTGCCCTCCGGGATATCCATTTCCAAGCGGTGTCGCGTGCGTGGCTGATGGTGGGAATGTTCCCAACGGGCCGTGCCCGACCACGTTCTTCGGGTCGCCCCTGCCTCCATTCGTCTGCCCGGCGATCTTCGGGTCGGGGGCTTCGCTCGAAAACAACCGCATGCTTCAGAACTACGGCACTCTCTGTTCGCCCACCACGTCCTGCTACGGCGAAACGCTCCTTCTCGAAGAGGACCTGACCGGCAACTACAATGCTTTGGTGCTCTCCGCCCGGCATCCCTTTGCCAGGCACTTCACTTCAACCACGAACTTCACGTGGTCGCACTGCATCTCGGACAACTACACGACCACGCTCGGTTTCTTCCTCGCCGCACAGGCCATGCCCTTCAACCGGCACTACGACCGGGGCAACTGCCCGAATGCGGATACCCACGTGATCTTCAACGAATCGCTGGTCGCGGAAACGCCTCATTTCTCCGATCGCACCACGCAGATACTGTTGGGCAACTGGCGCTTCTCGACTTCGATCATCGCGCAGTCCGGCACGGACATTTCGCCGATCATGATTCTCGACTTCTCCGGCAGCGGCAATGGCCTCACGCAGCGCCCAGACCTGATTCCGGGAGCCGATCCCTACTGCCAGCCCAAGGGACGCAACTGCTGGCTGAAGCCTGCGTCGTTCGCCGACCCGGCCCCGTACGTGTTCGGCAACCTGAAGAACAATAGCTTGTTCGGTCCCGGCTCAATCCTCGTGAACACGGCGCTGTCGAGGCTTTTCCCGATCGGCGAGAGCCAAAGCGTCGAATTCCGTTGGGAGGTCTTCAACATGCCCAACCACGCGAACTTGTATGCGCCGCAGACGGCGTTTGTCGCGCCGTCGTTTGGGCAACCAACTCCCGGAAGCACGGCTGGTCTGGGCGCGCTGAACCAGACGACCAACGACGCGCGCACGATGCAGTTCGCGCTCAAGTACGCGTTCTGACGCTGAGATGTGAGAAAATAGCATTCACTGCGGGCATGACCCGTGGCATGATGCCCCGGGTCATATGACGGGCGCGGACGGGTTTGACCGCGTCCGGCAGCGGACGTGGGTGGGCGACACATCTACAGGATGACCGCAAGCTGGTGAAAGCTGGCGTCGTGGAGATACACCCGATCTTGTCGGCGTTCGCCGGCACAACCGCGCGTGCGGGCGTCCCCGTGGGAAGCTGCCTCGCCGAATCGCGGCCCATGATCGCAGCGGCGTCGGTGGCTCTACGCTCGTCGTCGGCGTCCATTGCGCGCAGATAGGTTCTTGGAGGCAGGCGGTATGGCACTTTTGAAGCGGATTGCAATTGCAGCAGCGTTGGCCGTGATCGTCGCATCGTGCGCCGTGGCGCAACAGCCGGCTCAGAATCCGGCCACGGAGCCCACGCCCGAAGCAGGTCGTCCTCGCGTGGGCGGATTTCCTCTCGGTCCTCCGGGCAAGATCCTCGAATTCAGAGCCGATCCCGAAACGATTCAGCCGGGCCAGTCCACTACGCTCTATTGGCACGCCGTGAACGCGGATGACACGTATCTCGACCAGTGCCTCGGCATCGTAGCCACGCTCGGCAAGACCACCATCACGCCGAAGGCGACGACGACCTACACCTTCACCGCCAAGGGCCGCGCTGGCAGTGATACGAAGACGATTACCGTTACGGTCGCGGGCACCACTCCGGTGCCGCCTGCCACCGGTCCCGGCTGCGTGAATCCGCACGATCAGCCGATTCCGCAAGCTTCGGACGGTCATCCCGATCTCTCGGGCGTCTACATCGCGGGTTTCAGCCTGCGCCCTGTGAGCAACATCGCGCTGAAGCCCGGCGCCGAAAAATTCAAGGTCACCGCAAAAGAAGACGAGATCGGCATCGGCGTCACCTGCACGCCGCCCGGCGTTCCCGCCGCGACGATGCAGCCCTATCCGCTGCAAATCGTCCAGAAGCCGGGCCTTGTCGTGATCCTCTACGAGGCGTATCACATCTTCCGTGTGATTCCGACCGACGGCCGTCCTCATCCCGACGATCTCGATCCCACCTACATGGGCAATTCCGTGGGGCATTGGGAAGGCGACACGCTCGTCGTCGACGTTACCGGCTTCAACGACAAAACCATCGTTGGCGCGTACCATCACACCGAGGCCTACCACGTTGTCGAGCGCTATCACCGCGTCTCCTACGATATCCTCGAGTACGAGGCCACCATCGACGACCCGAACGTCTTCGCGGCGCCTTGGAAACAGTCGTCTCGCATGAAGCTGCATCCCGAATGGCAGATTCAGGAATACGTCTGTGAGCAGAACAACAAGGATTATCAGGATCTTCTGATCAAGAAATAGGCGGCGCCCCTCATTTTCACTGGCGCGCGAATCGACCGAATCGTAGTTGGAGGCAATCGAATGGCACGAAAGTCGGCAACCCATCTTCCCGCCCTGCTCATCGCCGCGTTCCTGGCGATGACCGTGGCGCCGCTCGCGTTCGCGCATCACTCCGTGTCGATGTACGACATGGACCATCCCTTGACTCTCAAGGGCACTGTCGCACGGCTCGAATGGACCAATCCGCACGGCTACATCTATCTCGACGTGAAAGACGACAAGGGCCAGACCGTCGAATGGGCGGTCGAGATCAACAGCCCCAACTTCCTGAAACACAACGGCTGGACCAGCACCACCGTGAAGTCCGGCGATGTCATCACCGTGACCGGTGGCGCGGCCAAGAGCGGCGCGAAGACCATGCGTTGCACCACCGTCGTTCTGGCAAACGGATTGGAGCTCCGCTCCTAGCGAGGCGCCCGACATGCTTCACTTCTGCGAGTGGCTCGAAAAGAATCCTTGGATCGTCGCAATCGATAGCTCGGTTGTGGTGTCGCTGATCCTCGAGATCCTGCACTACTCCGGGTTCTTCGTGCTGGTTGGCGCCACCGCCATCGTGGACTTGCGCGTGATGGGCCTCGCCGCCCGCCGCCGCAGCTCCGGCGAAGTCGCCAGCCAGCTGCGCCCCTGGATGTGGACGGGCCTGTGCATGGCGGTATTCTCCGGGTTTCTCATGTTCGCCGGCGATGCCGTTGATTTCTACGGGGCCATCACCTTCCGCATCAAGATTCTGGTCGTTCTGGTGGCCTTCATCGTGGGTCTCGTTGTCTTTCGTCTCGTGCCGCGGTGGAACGAGCTGCCTTCGGCGCCTGTCGCCGGGAAATTCATCGCCTTTCTTTCGCTCGTGCTCTGGATCGGTGCGATTCTCATTTCGGTGGAAGTCCCGGCCATTTCGGGCGTCGGCTAGCCCTCGCGCGCAGATGTATTGCGGCCGAAAGGTCTCTGCGAATGTTCAACTTTTTCATGGCGGTCGCCAAATGGCTTCAGACCACGTGGTGGGCGCTCGATATCAGCGGCTCCACGTGGGCGTACCCGTTTGTTCAGGCGACGCATTTCGCCGGGCTGTCCCTGTGGATCGGCACCAACCTGTCGCTCGATCTGCGCCTGCTCGGCATCGGCTCCAGGCGTCAGACTCCCAGCCAGCTTTCCCAGGCACTCTTCGCTTGGAATTGGCTCGGCCTTTGCGTCGCGGTCGCCGGTGGCTTCATGCTGTTCTCCAGCGCCGCCACGAAATACATTCCGAATCCCGCGTTTGAAATCAAGCTCGGCATTCTGGTCCCGTTCGGAATTCTCTGGCATATCTTCGTGCAGCGTTACGCGAAGGTGCGTGAACAGGCTGACGCGGTCACCACTCTTGGAAAGATCGCCGGCCTGATCGAACTGCTGATCTGGTTCTCAGTCATCACCGCCGCCGTCTCCATTCCCAATTTCGATACGCACTAGGTCGATGAAACTCCGGGCTTCGCATTGGCTGTTTGCCGTTGTGGCCGCGGGCCTCTTCATCGGCTGCGGAAAGAGTCAAAGCAGCGAATCGGTGGGCCCGACGCGCACTGTCGATCCCGCAACCGCCGGTTCCATCGTTGGCACCGTCACCTACAACGGTCCTGTTCCTATACTTCCGCCGATCGATATGAGCGCATCGCCCGCTTGCGTGCAGGCCAATCCCTCGCCCGTTCGGCCGCCCGGCATTCTTGTGGGCGATGGTGGAACTCTCGCGAATGTCGCCGTGTTCGTGAAGGAGGGCATCGGCAACTACACGTTCGACGCGCCCACGACACCAGCGATCCTCTCGCAAAAGAACTGCATGTACGAACCGCACGTAATGGCTCTGATGACGAATCAACCGTTCGAGATCGAAAACGACGATCCGACCATGCACAACGTTCATCCCATGCCGAAGCACAACCGGCAGTGGAGCAACTCGCAGCCCGCCGGGTCGGCCGCGCTCAAGTCCGTATTCTCGCGCCCTGAATTCGCGATGCCGGTGCTTTGCAACATCCACCCGTGGATGCGCGCCTTCGTCTTCGTTTTCGATCATCCCTATTACGCAATCACTCCGAAGTCCGGAGTCTTCACGCTCAGCAATCTTCCACCCGGTACCTACACGATCGAAGCCTGGCACGAAAGCCTCGGCACGCTCGATCAGGTCGTCACCATCGGTCCTCGCGAATCCAAAGGGGTCGCCTTCACTTTCAAATCAAACGCGGCTTCCGGAAACTAGCGCGCTCGCAGGCGCGTCCCGAAAGGGACCCGCGTTCCACTTTGGCTCAACCGTCGGACGATCTGACTTCCCGCGTACTCGAATCTCGAAAAGTCGTGGCCGCTCGTAACCTTCAGCAAATAGGCCGCTTAGAAAAGGCCCGGCCCCGCTTGTCACCGCAGAGTGTTCTCCAGGCAACTCTTCGAAACCGCTAATGAAGACTGGCCGGGAGATCGCATACGTAGGCGTGGGAGTCCGTCCGGCCGGGGCTTGCTGGTTCTCCGGCAGCCATTGCGATCGGACGCTCCACGGAGCGAGCAACATTGAGCGACAAATGCAGAGTCATCGCCGTTCTCGGCACGCGGCCCGAAGCGATCAAGCTCGCCCTCGTCATACACGAGTTGCGCCGCCGGTCGGCTGAATTCGAAACGGCCGTCGTGCACACCGGCCAGCATCGGACCATGCTCGACCAGGTCCTGCAGCACTTCAAGATCAAACCCGATTTCGATCTCGATGTGATGCGCCCCAACCAAACGCTCAGCTCGCTCACCGGCCGCGTCGTCGACACGGTCGAAAACGCATGCCATCGCTTTAACCCCAACATGGTTCTGGTTCAAGGCGACACTACGACGGCGTTCGGCGCTGCGCTCGCCGCCTACTATTGCAAGATTCCGGTCGGCCACATCGAAGCCGGTCTGCGCAGCTACGACATCTACAATCCGTTTCCGGAAGAAGCCAACCGGCGCCTCGTCTCCGTCGTTACGGAGATTCACTTTGCGCCCACCGCTCTCTCGCGGGACGCATTGCTCGCGGAGCGCGTTCCCGCCGAAAAGATCGTGGTCACGGGAAATACCGTCGTCGACGCGCTGCGCGGGCTTAGCGCGCTGAACGAGTCGTGGGAAGACACTCCGCTCGCCGGCATTCCCACGGATGGCTCGCGCCTCGTGCTTGTCACTTCTCACCGTCGCGAATCTTGGGGCGCCGATCAGCAGAACATGTGCCTCGCGCTGAAAGATCTGGTGGAGGCGAATCCCGACATCCGCGTGATCTATCCCGTGCACATGAATCCCAACGTGCGCGGCACGGTCCATGCGCTGCTCGGCGCTGTCGATCGTATTCATCTCACTGAACCGCTCGACTACATTACTTTCGTCAGCCTTCTGCGCCGCTGCTTCCTCGTGCTCACCGATTCCGGCGGCATTCAGGAGGAGGCGCCGACGTTTCACAAGCCGGTCCTCGTATTGCGCAAGGTCACGGAGCGGCCCGAGGCGTCGCAGTTCGGAATGTCCAAGATTATCGGCATGTCGCGCAAAGGAATTCTTCGGGAGGCGCAGCACCTGTTGTCGGACAGAGAAGCCTACAAGGACATGTCCGAGGGCGAGAATCCGTATGGCGACGGCCGCGCGTCAGAAAGAATCGTCGAGGCGGTCTCCCGCTGGCATCGGGGCAAAACGCCGCTGCTTGAGCCCGAAAAGGAGTTCAAGCTGCCTCCGCGGCCGCACCCGCGCCGCCGAAAAACCGATCTGGTTTCCCAGCCGAGCGAAGAACTTCCTGAGAAGGTGCGTTCGTAGCCCCGGTGGAGCGCCATGGTCTTTTGCCTCTTCGCGATTGTCATCGTCATCTCGATCTATACGGCGCGCCACTACTGGTTCACGCTGAATCGCCTCTTCGGCTTTCAGCGCCATCCCTACATTGATACCGACACGGCCGATTGGCCGCAGGTGACGATCCTCGTCGCGGCTCATAACGAGGAAAAAGTCGTCTCTCACATCCTGGCCGCTCTCATGGGCGTCAACTATCCGGCCGAGCGGATGCTGGTGGTTCCCGTCAACGACCGCTCCACGGACCGCACCAGGGAAATCATCGATCGCTTCTCCGAAGAGCATCCCGGCCGCATTCGTCCTTTCCATCGCACCGGCGGCAAGGGCGGCAAAGCCGCCGCTCTGAAAGATGCGATGGAGCTGGTCGATACCGAAGTGATCCTCATTTTCGACGCCGATTACATCCCCGGCACCGGCCTCATCAAACAGCTGGTCGCGCCATTCTTTGATCCCGAAGTCGGCGGCGTCATGGGACGCGTCGTTCCGCTCAACGTCGGCACCAATCTCTTGACTCGCTTGCTCGACCTGGAGCGCTCGGGCGGCTACCAGGTCGATCAACAGGCGCGCATGAATCTGCGCCTTGTGCCGCAGCACGGCGGCACCGTCGCTGGCGTGCGTCTCAGCGCTCTGAAGGAAATCGGCGGCTGGAACGACAATTCGCTCACCGAAGACACCGACCTCACTTATCGCTTGCTCCTCGCGGGCTGGAAGACGGTCTATCAGAATCGCTCCGAGTGTTACGAAGAAGTCCCCGAAACCTGGCACGTCCGGATCAAGCAGATCATGCGCTGGGCCAAGGGGCACAACCAGGCTCTTGCGAATTACAGCCTGCACCTTCTCTTCGGCAAGCACCGCGCCACTCTTCGCGAGCGCATCGACGGCTTCCTGCTTCTCGGGGTCTACATCATGGCCCCGCTTACTCTGTTTGGCTGGCTGCTCGCACTCGGAGTGTTCTACGAGGGAATCGCGCCGCTGCACGGCGTCATCGCTCTGCTTTCGATCACCGCGTATTCGGCCATCGGGAATTTCGCTGCGTTCTTTGAAATCGCGGCGGCGGCCCGGCTGGACTACACGCGTCAGCGCATCTGCCTTCTGCCGTTTCTGATTCTCGGCTTCGGCGTCAGCATCTTTTCTGTTTCTCGCGCTTTCGTGTCCCAGTTGATGGCTCCGCTCACCGGCGCGCAGTTTCATTGGGATAAGACCGAAAGGTTCAGGACCACGCCGTGAGCCACGCCGTCGCCACCGCGGGGTTGTTCGCGCTCGCCGGCGCGCTATTTCTGCTGCCGCTGGTTCCGGCGATCACCGAGCTGCGCCTGAAACGGGATGCCCAGGCGCTCAACGTGATTCAGCAGTACGCCGGAGATATCCGTCACTTTTCGTTTGGCTTCCGCAGCTACGCCGCCGATTTGCTCGGACCGCTGCAGCAGTGCGTCGCTTCGGGAGGCACGGTCACCGGCACCCTGCCGCACGGCGATCTCTACATCCTTCTGGGACGCGCGGACACGGCGCCGCTCGTGCGCCCCGGCGCGAACGCGAACACGTGTGATCTGCTCGTCGCTTGCGGCACCGATCTGACGCTGTCCGATGGAATGACCTTTGCGAAAGAAATCTACGCGCTGCGGCGATTGACTGGCGGCAGCGGTTGCAGCTACCGAGCGATCCTCGGCGATGCGAGCGTCGATCTGGCCCGCGGGAGTGCTGTGACGCGCTGGGCGCACGCCGCCGGAATTCTGCGCGCCGATCACGACTGCGATCTCTACGGACGCATCTCCTCCGAGCGCGAAATCGAGCTGAAGTCCGGCTGCCTCTTCCAACGCCTTCACGCGCCGCGCATCCGCTTCGGACCGGCTGTGGCTCTCTCCCGCGGGGGGGCGGCGCATCCACTATCGCCCGGCTCCGTGCCTCTGGCCGTTGCCGAAGGCAGGCGCCTGGTGGATGGAGACCTGGAGATCGCCCCGGGCGAGACGGTGCAGGGAAGTGTCGTTGCGCGCGGCAAGCTCTGGATCGGCGCCGGCGCGCGCATTCTCGGCAGCGTCAAGAGCAACAAGCACATGAAAGTCGAAGCTGGAGTCTCGGTCGCGGGCAGTCTGATCAGCGCAAGCACGATGCACATCGGGCCGGATTGCCGGATCGCGGGACCTGTGATCGCGGAGCAGGAAATGGTCCTCGAGACCGGCGTCCGCTGCGGATTCCCGTCCCGGCCGACGACCGTCAGCGCCCCCGCGATCGAAGTTGAGGAAGGCGTCGTTGTCTGCGGCACGATTTGGGCCCGCAATGAAGGCCACGTGACACCCAAGCCATGAAGCGAAACACGGCGATTGTCGGCGCAGCCCTTCTCGTTCTTTCGGCGTTCGCCGTCTGGCTGGGCGGGTGCCGTCGCGACCGCTGGGAGCCGGATGCGGATCGCCTCATTTTGCTGGTCTCCGACGACGTTGATTTCTCCGATCCGCGAGTCACGGTATGGCTCGATGCCGCCGGCGAAGAAGGGCTTCACATCGTCCCCATGCACGATTCGACCTACCTGCGGCCTCTCGTGGATCGCCGCCGGTGCGCGGGCATCATCCTGGCCGATTCCACGCACGTCCAAGCGAGTGACATCGTCGTTTCTACGGTCCGCGCCTACGTCGCAAGCGGCGGTCATCTGATGCTCGTCTACGACGCCGGCACGAAATCGATGCAGGGTTTCTACTCCGGAGATCGCTCCCGCCTCTCGGATCTCGCGGGAGTCGACTATGCGTTCTACAAAACTCTCGGAGCCGGCATGATCGAGTCCGGCGAAGTGAGCGGGCCGATTCGTGCGATGGATCAGCTCGGCGTGCCGCCTGGAAAATATTTCCCGTTCACCGCGTCGAATCCGCAGGCAAGCGATGTGCCCGCGCGGCTCACGCGATATCAGTTTGGGAATCTGGAATACCCGAGCTTCGTGACGTCGTCCGACTACGCCGGCGAGGTCTTGCTGCATTCGCGCGCGGGCGTGGCCGCCGGGCGGCGCTCATCCGGAAAAGGCTCCGTTTTGTACGTCAATTTGCCGTTGACGCTGCTCGCGCAGAATACCGACGGGCTGCCTCTCCACGCGTTTCTCAAATACTTCGCGGACCGCGTACTTTCGCTGCCGTACCTTCTGCCCGTGCCGGATGGCGTCGGCGGCATCACGCTCGATTGGCATGTCGATTCGAACGCCGCCGTCCCGTCGCTCCAGGAAATAGGCACGTGGTCACTCATGCGGCAGGGTCCCTACTCGATCGACATTACCGCGGGCCCCGACGCTTACCGAATCGGCGACCACGAGGGCTTTGACGTTCTCCACAATCCCGTCAGTCAGGGTTTGGTGCGCCACCTGGCGGCGCTGGGCAACGAGATCGGAAGTCATGGCGGTTGGATTCACGATTACTTTGCGAACCATATCGACGTTGATCCTCCCGCGCAAATGGAGAAGTTTCTCGATCTCAACAAATCGGCTCTCGAGCAGGTCACGGGGAAGCCGGTCGTCGAGTATTCCGCGCCCAACGGGAATCAACCGGAGTGGGTCACCCACTGGCTCGAAGCGCACGGTTTCCTCGCCTACTACTTCACCGGCGACACGGGAATGGGGCCGACCGAAGGCTACCGCGCCGGCCACCGCGCCGGCCGCGACATCTGGGCCTTCCCCATCCTTCACATGGATCGCGCCGCTTCGTTCGAGGAAATGGAGGCGCAGTCGATTCCGCTGCCGGCGATTCAGAAATGGCTCGATTCAGTCACCGATTTCGTCGTGAGCCATCGGCAGGTGCGTCTGGCCTATTTTCATCCGCCCGGAATTCTTCCCTACCGCCGCGTCGTCGAAGCCTGGCTCGCCAAGACCGCGCAGCTGCATTCGCAAGGCAGCTTTCGCTGGTACACCATGGCGCAGATTGCGAACTTCTTGAACTCCCGCAAGAAAGTGAAGTGGAAATTCACCGAGCACGATGGGACTGCCTCGCTTGAGGCCGGCGCCGAGACAACTCTCGCGCACATGGCCTGGAAATTTCCGGCGGATCGGTACGGCAGGCCGGAAATAGTCCACGGCTCGGCGCAAGTTCTACCCGCAAGCGACGGATGGATCATCGTCGCGGGCGAAGGAAACGAACTCAAAGTCGAATCCAAGGTGTCAAAACAATGAGTCCTAGCCGCTTTGTTTCATACGCGTTGCTCTTCTGGATCGTGAGTCTGGGTTTCTCTCTCGCCGCGCGCGCACAGCAGGATCCCGCGCCCGGCGATCCGCCCCAAACGCCGGCGCAGCAGCCGACGGCCCCAGCTCCCCCTGCGCCGGCACCGGAGAAGATCCTGACGAATTTCGTGGAGGCGGGCGGCAGCTACCGGCAATTGACCGAAGGATTCGGTGATTGGAGCGGTGGCTACGCTCGCGCGGTCTACACCGCGGGGAAAAACACCTGGAGCGGGGAAATCAACGGCCAGCACGAATTCAGCGACGGCGGCGTGTATCTGGCCGCGGGCGACACCTACGATTTCAATCAGAATTGGTATGCGTCGCTGACTCTCGGTTCCAGCGTCGGAGGATTTTTCTGGCCGCGATTTCGAGCCGATGCATTCGTCAACCGCAAGCTGAAATCACGTAAGCAGCTGATCGCGACGCTGGGCTATGGCTACTATGCGTCCAAGGATGTTCACAGCGATCAGAGCGTGTTCGCCGGAACCGCCTACTATTTCGCGAAGCCTTGGATCCTGGAAGACGGCGTCCGGTTCAACGTCAGCAATCCCGGAACCGTCTTTTCCCCTTCGGGGTTTTTCGCCGTCACGCAGGGTAGCAACAAGAAGCACTACATCACCGTGAATGCCGAGTTCGGCGAGGAAGCCTACCAGTTGGTCGGGCCGACCACGGTCTTGAACCGCTTCAACAGCCAGAGCCTCACGATCACATGGCGGCAGTGGACCGGCAAGAATTGGGGCTTCAATCTCGTCGCAGACTACTATCACAGCCCGTTCTACGAGAGAGGGGGCGGCAGCTTTGGATTCTTCAAGGAGTTTTGACCGCCACTCTCCAACCGGAGGCTTCAGCAGAGCGGCTGACCGGGGACGATTTCGCGGCCACCGCGGCGGCGTGATCGCGATGCACCGCGCGCTGACGCGGTTCGTTCTGGAGCCTTCCGACCTGGTCACGGCCTCGCTCCTCGTGTTGCTCTTCACGTTTGCGTGGATCCTGTCGCTGCCGTGGCTCTGCCGTCTGTGGCAGTACATCTTCAGCGAAGGAATTCAATGGACGGGGGCCGCCAGCGACGTGGGATTGCGCGAGCATTTCGTGACGCCCTACGTGCGCTTCTTCGTTCCGTATCCGCGGATGCAGGCTGTCAGCCCGGACGCGCAAACATGGTGGCTGACGGCGGCGATCGTGGGCGTCCTCCTCGCAGCGACATTCCTGCTGCCGAAGCGATGGATGCCCGTGACGTATCTGGCGAGAGCTGTGCTGTTCATCCAGACGACGGCACTGGCCTACTTTTTTTTGGAGCCGGCGCGATTCCCGCATACGCCGGACAGCTACATGGAAGGAATGGTGACGTACGGAATCGCCTTGATTTCAATCGTGCCCGCGCTTTTCGGGCTCACCTACTACATCTTCCGATTCCGGCTGATTCGCAAGGCGGCGCTGACGGCGATGACGATGATTCACCTGTCGCTGTTTTTCCCGCTGCAGATCCTGGCGCAGGCGATCGTGCTGCGAAAATCCGTGCTCTTCATGCCCGTGCTCTACATCGTGTTCGGTCTGCCTGTGGACGTGATGATCATTCTGGCCTTCTATTCGTGGGGCATGAGCTGGCCCTCGAAAGCGCAGAACCAAACGTAAGCGGTATCAGGACTGCAAGGAGCGCAGCATGCGGCGCGCGTCGCCGTAGGGATCGTCGACGACTTTGCACTCGTTGTTGAAGATCATTATGGCGCGCCTGGTGGTATCGAAAGCAGGCCAGGCCGGCAGTTCCTTCGTATTCGGATTGCCCGTGCGCGCGAAGGCGACCCACGCGGCGCTCATCCTGGTCGCGAGCGCGTAGCGGTCCTCGCCGGAACCGGTCATCGACTTTGCGGCGTCGACGTTATCGAACACGAACGGAATTTCGAGAGTGTGGAATGACCGGAGCTTGCCTTCGCGCACCGGCGATCTCCACGTGAAGTAATACTGATAGACGGCGGCCTTGGCTTGATCCGCCTTGCGCTCCGCCTCGACGACGACGCCGGCGCGGAACGTGGCGTCGGAAGCGATGATCAGGAAGATGTCCGTGTTGCCCGCATTCGGCCGGCCCGCTTTGTAGGTGGCGATCAGTTTGTCGACCTGATCGTCGCTCGCCCCGCGGAGCGTCTGTTTCACGTGCGCGTGGAGACTGGCGTCGTCGATGGGATCGAGGATCTGAGTGGTGATGAATGTGACTTCCGTTTCAACGGAGCCGATCAGCAGCGGCACATTGGCCGACAGTTCGGGCGCAGCCGGATCGAACGGATTCGTCGGAAGCGTCGTGCCGTCGACGACGGGCGACAGAGCCAGTCCCGGCAGGCCAAACAGCCCTCCGCCCGTGGGGGCGAGCAATTGGTCGGTTGAAAGTTTTTCGAGTTGATCCACCTGGTTCGGTTTGAGGTTCAGCTTCGAAAGAAGCAGCTCGGTGGACTTGTTCGCCGCGTCGATGGGAACGCCCCGCAGCGCCGCCCCGCTTTGCACGATCGCGCGATGAAACAGGCCCTTTGCCGCAGGCATCGCCATCAGCGTGCTGACTTTCCCTCCGCCGCCGGACTGGCCGAAGATCGTCACGTTGCCCGGGTCGCCGCCGAACGCCGCGATATTGTCGCGCACCCATTCGAGCGCCGCGATAATGTCAAGATTGCCGACATTGCTCGAATGCGCGTACTTTTCCCCGCCGATTCCCGCGAGATAGAGATAGCCGAGCGCCGACAGACGGTGATTGAGCGTGATCGCAACGACGTCGTGTTTCTTCGCGAGCTGCAAGCCGTCGTAGCAGATGAAGCCGCCGGAACCGCTGGTGAATCCGCCGCCGTGGAGCCAGACCATCACGGGGCGCTTGCGAGCCGCGCCGATTCCCGGCGTCCACACGTTAAGCATGAGGCAGTCCTCGCTCATGGGTTCGTCGCGGTCCATGACCTCGACTTCCGGCGGGACTGCGCCGTGGAACGAGCTGAGCAGTTGAGGAGAACGCGGACCGAGTTCGAAGCAGTCGCGGACGCCGGTCCACGGTTCGCGCTTCTTCGGAGGCATGAATCGGTTTTCGCCGGCGGTCGACGCGGCGTAGGGAATGCCCTTGAACGCGTGAACTTTGTCCTGGAGGGTTCCGCGAATTTTCCCGGCGGCGGTGGAAACGGTCGCTCCGGGCACAGGTTTCGCGTCGTCTCCCAGAGCCCGGCCGAGATTACCGCCGAAAAGGGCGCTCGCGGCGAGCGTGCCAAAACCGATAAATGATCGACGGTCCATCAGCGTGCCTCCCGGAAAAATTGGCGATTAGGAGCGTCCTCGGTTGCTTGTTTGCAATCAGTTAGCGCGGGTTCTAATAACTGGAATTGGCGATTAAGAATTTCATAGCCCAGGAGAGGCTGTCCCGCAAACATCGGCACGGCACCCCACCGTCGCCGCATCGCTTTCCCCCTCGCGGCCGGCTGCTGAACTGCGCAGCAGGCTCGCGCGACTGACACTTCATCCCACACCGGCGCCATTCTACTGCACGGCGAGAGAAGTGCAAGCGGGAGAGTATGTGGACTTCGTCGGGGGCCGATCTGCAGCGGCCGAATTTGCATCGTCATGATGCTTCGCCGCTCTTTTCCGGTATCATGAGTGCTTTCCATCGAAGGGATCAGCGACCATGGCGAAGGCGAAGGAGCTGACTGTAACGATCGAGGACAAACCGGGCGCGCTTGGCAGGTGTTTTCTCGCCCTCGCGGAACGAGGAGTGAACATTCTGGCGTTCCAATCGTATGTCGAGGAAGGCGAAAGCTTGACGCGATTCCTGGTGGACGATCTGGCCACCGCCAAGGAAGTGCTCGGCAAGATGCGGATGATTTTCGAAATCACGGACGTCGCGACCGTGAAGGTGGCGCACAGGCCGGGCGAGCTGGGGCGCGCAGCCGCGCGGCTGGGCGAGAACCACATCAATATCGACTACTCCTACTGCGGCGTGGAGCCGGGGTCGATGCAGAGCATGCTCGTTTTCGGGGTCGATAACCTGACGAAGGCGGCCACGGTCCTCGACGAACTCGCGGCGTAGAGAAAGCTCGATTCACTTCGCCTGGCGCGGGCGCAACCTCTCCGAGAACACTCGAAGCTCTAGTTTGCGCGGCCCCAGAGCCTTTTCGAGGCGATGCGGGCGCCCTCCGCGAGGGACTTGAACTTCATCCACGAAAACGCGGGGAAAACAGGACCAAAGCCCGCGAACGTGCCGAAGCCGCAGTCGCTGCCCGCAATGACGCGCTCCTTGCCGACCACGTTCGCATAGCGGATCAGGCGCTGCGCCACGACTTCGGGATGCTCCACGTAGTTCGTGCTTGAAGCGATCACGCCGGGGATCAGGATCTTGTCGTCGGGCAGCTTGATCTTCGTCCAGGCTTCCCATTCGTGCTCGTGACGAGGGTTGGCGGCTTCGATGAGCAGCGCCATCGGCTTCACCTTGATGGCGATGGGGAAGATCTTCATGCAATCCATGTCGTAGATGTGTGTGCCTTCGTAATTTCCCCAGCAGACGTGCAGCCGGACGCGATCGGCCGGAACATTGGCCAGCGCGTGATTCAGAGCTTCGACTTGCAGCTGGGCGTAGCGCAGAAATTCTTCGTCCGTCAGATTCTTGAAGCGCGAATGGCGCCCCATGGCAAGATCGGGGCAATCGAGCTGCAGCAGCAAGCCCGACTTCACGATCATTTCGTATTCTTCCCGCATGGCGTCGGCCAGCGCGGCGAGATACGTCTCGTGCGAGGGGTAGTATTCGTTCGGCTGGAATACGGCGATGGTGCCGGGCGAAACGGAATTCAGAAATCCTTCGACGACGTTCGCCTTTGACAGCGCCTCCTTCATGTGCGCGATATCCAGCTCGACCGGCTTGAGGTTCTTCACTTTGATCGGGCCCTTGCAGACGGGGCGTTTATAGGTTGCCGAATGGCCCGCTTTCACGAGGCGGTCGCGATATTCCGGAAAGTCCTCGAGGTCCTGAGGGGTCGGCCGCGCCGAATCGCCTTCAAAGCCCGTGAGGCGGTGGCGGATGTAGGTGGCGTAGCTGATCTTGCTTGTCTCTCCGTCGCTCACGACGTCGATGCCCGCTTCGGACTGACGCTTGACGAGATCGGCGGCGGCGCGGCGCATGGTTTCGTTGAATACACCTTCGTCGACAGGTTCGCCGCGGTCCTGCGCGAACAGCAGATCGACAACTTCCTGTGGGCGCGGCAGGCTGCCCACGTGCGTCGTAAGAAAACGGTCCTGGCTCGTCTTCATCGGAGGTCCTTGGAGAAGTGCGTAACAGAGCGGGAGAGAAAATACTCCGCGCGGCGTGACGTTGCAACCACAAATCGGGCGGTCCCGGGACGCCGTTGCGAGGCGGGAAGTCGTGTGATGTATACTCCGGCACCATGGAACCCATCCAAGCCGATTTCCACTTGAGCAAACTGGAACGAGTCGTCTCGGGCCCGGGGAAAATTGCCGCGCTGGGCGAGGAGCTGGAGCGGCGCGGATTGCAGCGCGCGATCATTGTGACGGGAAAGTCGCTTGGCGCCTCGCCGCTGCTCGAGAAGGTGAAGAGCGCGGCGGGATCGCGCGGCGTGGCCGTTTTCAAGGGCGCGCGGCAGCACGTCCCGCGGAGCAGCGTGGATGAACTGCAGGCGCTGATCGAGCGAGAGAGCGCCGATGGCCTAGTCAGCTTCGGCGGGGGCAGTCCGATCGACACGTGCAAAGTGGCGAGCTACGCGTTTCTTAACAAGAGAGAAGTGACGCATATTGCCATCCCAACCACGCTTTCGGCGGGCGAGTACACGCACGCGGGCGGCGTGACGGATGAGCAGACGCTGGTGAAGTCGGGAGTGTCCGATCCGCGGTTGCAAGCAAGGACGGTGATCAACGATCCGGCGCTGACTTTGGAAACGCCGAATTGGCTATGGATCGCGACCGGCATGCGTGCGCTGGATCACGCGATCGAGACGATCTACACGCCGAGGCACCATCCGCTGAGCGACGCGCTGGCGTCGAAGGCCATCGCGCTGCTGGTGGAGCACCTGCCGGCTTCCATCCACACGCAGGGGATGGAGCGGCTGGCTCATCGCGGGAGTTGCCAATTCGCGGCGTGGTTTTCGATCTACGGTTCGATGAACACGCGGTTCGGAATTTCGCACCTGCTGGGACATCAGATCGGGCCGCGGTGGAACGTGGCGCACGGGGTCACTTCGTGCATCACGCTGCCCCATGCGATGCGATTCATGGCGGGAATCGCGCCGGAGCGGTTTGGCCCGATTGCGGAGGGATTTCGCGTTCCGTTCGATCCGGCGAAACCGAAGGCGGCGGCGCTCGCGTGCGCGGAGCGAACGGCGGACTTCGTCGCGCAGTTCGACGTGCCCCGCTCCTTGAAGGATGCGGGCGTGCCTCGCGCGGAGATCACCCAGATCGTTCCAACAGTGCTGCACGAGTTGGAGAAATCGGGAGTGGTCGACCGGCCGGTGACGGCTCAGGATGTAACGGCGTTGCTGGAAGCGGCGTACTAGCGCAGGCTCAGGGTGAAGAGAGATTCTTCGACTTCGCGTCTCGGCGCGGAGATCGAAATGCGATCTCCGGAACAGCAAACCGCCGAGACGCTCCGCGCAGAATGACGAGCGCTTACTTGTTTGCCGGCTTGTCGCCGCCGATGAAGACCGCGCTGGTGCGCCGCGACGCGCCGGTCGGCGACGCCTCGGATGAGGCAACGGCCGGTGCAGCCTTCACGGGAGCCTTCATGCCGCCCGGGAAATTGCTCTCGGGAACCTTGATCGGCTCGAGCATCGCCTCGATTTCCGCTCGCCGCGCTTCGAACCACGGCGGAAGAAGCAAACTCTGACCGAGCTGGTCCGCGGGTTCATCGACGGCAAATCCCTGCGGCACGGTGGCAGCGCACTCAACCAGAATTCCGCCCGGGCAGCGGCAATAGACCGAGTGGAAGTACATGCGGTCTTTGATTTCCGAAGCGTCGGTGTAGCCGAGCTCTTCGTAGATGCCTTTCTGCTCGGCAAGCTTTTCGTCGTTTTCCACTTCGAGCGCCATGTGGTGCGCGGTGCCAGCGCCGAAAATCCAGCTGCCCGACGGGCGCTCAGGTTCATGCAACAAAGTCACCGTCTTGTTGGGGCCGCCCTTGCCGATTTCGTAGCGGTGATAGGGGCCTTCCTGTCCGGTCTTCTTGAAGCCGAGCGCGTCGATGAAGAAACGCTCGGTCTCCGCGATCTCGCGGACCGAGAGGACCGGGCCGTGAAATCCGCGCGTGGCCACGTCGCCGCTCACTTCTCCAACCGACCAGGGCTTGCGGGTATCAGAGCTGTCTTCGAAGACTTCCAGCTGGATGCCTGATGGATGATCGAAGCGGATGAATTTTTGGCCGAACCGCTCCTCAATCCCGTTGTTCTTCACCTTGTGGCGGTTCAAATGTTCCAACCAGAATTTCAGAGAGCCTTTGGGGACCGAATACGCGGTCGACTGAATTTGCCCGGAACCTTGGCGCCCCCGCACACGTCCATAGGGAAAGGTCGTGTAGACGGAACCCGGCTCGGCATTCGCATTCGCGTAATACAGGTGATAGTGAGCATAGCGGCCATCGAAGAGAACCGTTTGCTTGATCATGCGCTGACCGAAAATCCTGGTCTGGAAGTCGATATCTTCCTGGGCGCCACCCACGCACACCGTCATGTGATGAAGACCCTTGACGAGAGACATGAAGCTTACCTCCGTGCGCGGAGTGTACCACAAGTGGCTTGGGGCGGCGGGGCGGCCGGCCGAGCGCCGGCGACCGGCGTGCGCGAAAATTCAGCGTGGCCCGATGCGGAAAAACGGTGATCGCGGGCGCGACTTTTGTGATACAAGTTGGGGCCGATCCGGCGGACACTGGGCGGGAGTTCGCGGGGGAGTGACATGGGTGGAATCGCTCGGGCGAGACTCCTGAGCATTGGGGCTTTGTTCGTTTTCCAAGCAGCGCTGATGGTGCGGCCGGCGGCAGCACAGCTGGATCCCTCCGGAATGTGGGCTCCGCGATTCGATGAAGATTGGGAAGAGAGGATCCCGGGTCCCGAGATTGGCGACTACCTCGGATTGCCGATCAACGCAGCGGCAAGGCTGAGGGGCGACAGTTGGGACGCGGCGCTGGTGGAGCTCCCCGAGAATCAGTGCCGGGCGCACGGCTCGGATTACGGCTGGCGCGGCCCGTCGAACCTGAGCATCTGGAAAGAGGTCGACCGACCGACGCAGAAACTGATCGCGTATCACACGCATCTTTCCGCGTACGGCGCCGAGCAGACGATCTGGATGGACGGGCGGCCGCATCCGCCGGAATACGCCGCGCATACGTGGGCGGGATTCTCGACGGGCGAATGGGACGGCGACGCGCTGGTGATCACGACCACGCATCTGAAAGAGAACTGGATTCGGCGCAACGGAATTCCTCGCAGCGACCTGGCGACGGCGCGGGTGCACGTGCTGAAACACGGCAACTATCTGACGGTGGCTGTGATCGTGTATGACCCGGTGTATTTGACCGAGCCGTTCGTTCGCACGACGGATTTCGCTTTCGCGCCGCAGCAGCAGATGGCTCCGTGGCCGTGCGAAGTCGTGGATGAAGTGGACCGCCCGGCGGGGGTCGTGCCCAGCCATTTGATCGGCGCGAATCCGTTTCTGGACGAGTTTCCGGCGAACTACGGTATACCTCCCGAAGCAGCGAGAGGCGGCGCCGAGACGGCGTATCCGGAATACATGCTCAAGATGAAAGACATGAAACGATTGCCGCGTCCGGCAAAGAAGGTTACGAACCGATGACGGCCATGGGCAGGAAGACTTCGCGCAGCGTGAGAATGAGATTCGCGGTATGGACGTTGAGCGCCGCTCTCGTCCCTTTCTGCACGGCAGTGAGTACGGCGCGCGCGCAGCAAAGTTCGAGTCAGGCTCCGAGCGCGCCGCCGGCGCGGGACTATTCGAAGGCGGAAGTTCACATACTGCCGGTGCAGGGCAACATCTACATGCTGGTCGGCGCGGGCGGGAACATAACTGCGCAGGTGGGGAATGACGGCGTGCTGCTGGTGGACACCGGCGTGACTCAGATGAGCGACAAAGTGCTGGCCGCAGTTCGCAGCCTTTCGGACAAGCCGATTCGCTACATCATCAACACGCACATGCATGCGGATCACACGGGCGGAAACGAGCCGATTGCCAAGGCGGGCAGCACGATTGCCGGAGGCAACGTGGTGGGCGACATTGGCGCAAGCGCGGGCAATCAGGCCACGGTGCTGGCGTTCCAGAACGTGCTGGACCGGATGAGCGCGCCGACCGGACAGCAGGCGCCGACGCCGCAAGGCGCATGGCCCACCGAGACGTACACGACTCCCGAGCGAAAACTCTTCTTCGACGGCGAAGGGATCCAAGTGATCCACATTCCCGAGGCGCACACGGATGGGGACAGCATTGTCTTCTTTCGGCGGTCCGATGTGATCAGCACGGGCGATATTTTCGTGACCACGGGCTATCCTCTCGTGGACTTGCAGCACGGCGGCAACATTCAGGGCGTGATCGCGGGACTGAACAAGATCGTCGAGCTGGCGATCCCGGCGGATGAGCAGGAAGGCGGCACGATGATCATTCCCGGCCATGGACGGTTGTGCGACGTGGCCGACGTCGTTTTTTACCAGGAAATGGTGACGATCATCCGCGACCGAATTCAGGACATGATCAAGAAGGGGATGACGCTCGAGCAGGTGAAGGCGGCGAAGCCCACGCTTGACTACGATCCGCGCTACGGATCGACGACCGGTTTCTGGACGACGGACAAGTTTGTAGAAGCCGTGTACAAGAGTCTGGCTCCGAAGCAGTAGAGGACGCCGGGGCGCACGGACAAGCTTGCTTTCGCCGCGCTATAATAGTTGCATCGGTTTGGGAGGTGGTTCCATGAAGCGCGCATTTCTGGCGGTGGCGATCGTTGCCGCCCTGGCAGCCGGCGGTCGGGCATACGCACATCATTCCTTTGCAGCGACCTACTTCGTCGACCAGGAAGTCACGGTGGAAGGGACGCTCACGCAGTTTCTGTACCGCAATCCGCATTCGTTCATAAAAGTCGAGGGGAAAGACGACAAGGGCGAGACCGTGACGTGGTCCGTGGAGTGGGGCGGCGGGGCACAATTGACGCAGGAGCACGTGACCCGGGACACGCTGAGGCCCGGCGATCACGTGATTGTTTCGGGAAATCCCGGCCGCGATCCTTCCGAGCACAGGATTCGCTTGCACAAGATCGTCCGTCCCGCGGACGGCTGGAAGTGGGAAGGCGTGATCATGTAGCGCGCTCTCCCGGCGAATCGGGAGAGGATGTGGGCAGTGGGTGGGGACCCCGGGGGCGAGACATGGGTTTGATTGCGTTCGTGAGACGTAGTGAGCTGCCGCTGGCTATCATGGCCTTGGCGTTGCTGGCGGCGCCCAGCCACGTTGGCGCGCAAATCGGTTTCGCTCCTTCCGGCGGCCCCGCGAACGCCCGTGCAGGCGCTCCCGTCGACATGACCGGATACTGGGTTTCCCTCGTCACCGAAGACTGGCGCTATCGAATGCTAACTCCCGACAAGGGAGACTATCCCGGCATTTTCCTCACGCCGGAGGGCATGCGCGTCGCGAACTCCTGGGATCCGGCTAAGGATGAGGCGGCGGGAGAGCAGTGCAAGTCGTATGGCGCCGGCGCGATCATGCGCGTTCCAACGCGGCTGCACATCACTTGGGACAACGACACGACATTGCGCGTTGAAACGGACGCGGGAAAGCAGGTCCGGCTGTTCCATTTCGGAGGAAGCGATGTGCCGAAGGGCGAGGCGCCTTCCTGGCAGGGTTATTCTTTGGCGAGCTGGGAAGGGCTGAGGCCGCGGGGATTCGGATTGCCAACGGTGGCGTCCGGCGGAGCGAGGGTGGCCCACCACGATGAGGGATATCTGAAGGTGACCACGAAAGACTTGCGGCCCGGGTACATCCGAAAGAACGGCGTGCCGTACGGCGCGAACGCGGTGGTAGAAGAGTATTTCGACAGCTTCACGGAACCCAACGGGGATACATGGCTCGTGGTGACGTCGGTGGTCACCGACCCCCAGTATCTGGCGCAACCCTACCTGACGAGTTCGCAGTTCAAGAAGCTTCCCGACGCCTCCGGGTGGAATCCCATGCCGTGCGAGGCGAAGTAGATCCACGGCCGCTGCCTGGCGCAGGGGCGCGATCGACGGCCAGTCCGCAGAGCGGTCTTTCCGGGGTGTGACGGATGTGGCTTTCTAACTTCTTGCAGTGGCTTGCCGACACGCAGTTCAGCACGACGATGCGCGAATCGGTGTGGGCCGAGCCGATCGTCGAAACGATCCACGTACTGACGCTCACGCTGTTTCTGGGTTTCGCCGTGCTGCTCGACTTGAGGCTGCTGGGCGTCTGCCTGACGCGCAAGCGGGTATCCGAAGTGCTCGCGCAATTCAATCCGTGGCTCTTCGGCGGATTTGCCGTGATGATCGTTACGGGCGTGCTGCTCTTCTGCGGCGATCCGGTCTCCTTCTACCACACCAAGCCGCCGTTTTTCATCATCAAGATGGTGATGCTGGTGCTCGCCGGCCTGAACGTGATCATTTTCAATCTGACGCTGGGGAGAAAAGTGGCCGAGTGGGATGCGGACAGCAAGACGCCGCGGGGTGCAAAGATGGCGGGCGTCGTATCGATTGTGCTGTGGGTACTGATTGTGGCAGCGGGACGAGCGATCGCATACGCCCTTCCGCCCCCCTGAGGAGGCTCGTTGCACATGTGGTTTCGTCATCTGGTGCTGACGTTCTGCCAGTGGTGCAACAATTCGTTCTTCGGACACGGCATCCGGAACTCCGTGTGGTTGTTTCCGTTTGTCGAAATATTCCATCTGCTCGGCCTCGGCATTTTGGGAGGAACGCTGCTGGTGCTGAATCTGCGCCTGCTCGGCCTCGGATTTCGCGGGGAGAGAACCTCAGAGCTTGAGAGAGACTTCCGCCCGTGGATACTGGGAAGCCTCGGCGTGATGCTGATTTCGGGCTTCCTGCTCTTTTCGACCGAAGCCGTGAAGATGTACGGCAACTGGGCGTTTCGCTGGAAGATGCTGTTCCTGCTGTGCGCGATCGTCTATACGTTCACAATCTACCGAAGGGTCGTGATCTCGGATGAGACGCGCGTGACGGTGACGTGGCGCGTGGTAGCAGCTCTGCTTTCAATCATGCTGTGGGCCGGAGTCGGGCTCGGTGGCCGGGCGATCGGCTATGTGACCACGTCCGTGAGTTCGGTAAGCACTTCTGGACAGTAAGGAATAAGCGCTCGAAGTCGAGAGCAACCATCGATGCTTCTCACTTTCATCTTGCAGGGAACCCCTGAAGCGATTCCTCTGAATCCGATCGCGCGATGGGAGTGGGTATTCCCGATCGTCGAGTCGCTCCACATCTGCGGTTTCGTGCTGCTGGTGGGGACCGCCGTGATTCTCGATCTTCGTCTGCTCGGGATTGTCTTGCGAGGGCAACCGGTTTCGCGGCTTGCCAGAGAGCTGTCGCCATGGATCTGGGCAGGCCTGGCGATTCAGCTGGTCACGGGGCCGTATCTTTTCTCCGGCGATCCGCGCGAATACGTTCAGATCACAGCGTTCCGCGTAAAGATGCTGCTTTTCGCGCTGGCTTTGGTCTACCAGTTCACCGTGATCCGAAAAGCAGCCGCGTCCGCCGAGCCGGCCGGCGACTTGGGCTGGCGCAAGCCGGCGGCGATCGTGTCGCTGGGGCTTTGGCTTGGCGTGATGGTGGCGGGGATGTGGATCGGGAATCTGTAACGCGGCCGTGGCACGAGGGAAACTTCTGGAATGTCGCTCCTGAGATTCTGCGAATGGTTGAGCCAGACGGACTTCAGCATCTGGCTTCGCGAAGCTCCCTATCCGTTTCCAGTGCTGCTGATGGTCCATTTGCTGACGATCGGAATTGTGGGGGGCATGGTCGCGATGGGGAATCTGCGAGTGCTGGGATGGGCGATGCGCGATGTGCCCGTGTCGCAGGTAGTCGGCCAGTTTCGGCCGTGGAAATGGGCCGCGTTCGTCGTGTTGCTGCTGACGGGCCTGCTGCTTTGCGCGTCCGATCCGATGGAATATTACGGCAACAAAATGTTCTGGATTTCGAATGGGATTCTGGCGCTTGCGGGTGTAAATGCGCTCGTCTTTCGATACGGAATCTACCGAAGCGTGAACGAATGGGATACCGCGACTGAAACGCCCGGGCGCGCAAGACGCTGGGCGGGCGTCTCATTGTTGCTCTGGATCGCCTTGATCTTTGCGGGAAGAGCGATCGCCTTCTTCTGACGCGCGGCGGTCCGCCGCAATCCTGCGCACTACAATCCGATGTAATACTGAAAGGGCGCCCAGTAAAAGGGCCGCTGATACACGCCGTTCGAATGAAGCAGAGCAAGCTTCGCGTTTCGGAGCGCGACCGCGGGATCTTTCCCTTTGCTCATCTGGCCGTACAAATCACCCATCAAACGCGCGGTGGAAGCGTCATTGACGTCCCAAAGCGCCGCAATCACACTGCGCGCACCAGCCCTTAGAAACGCCCAGGACAATCCGACCAGGCCTTCTCCCGAATAGTTTCGCGATCCCACGCCGTGGCATGCGGAGATGGTGACCAGTTCCGCTTTCAGAGGATGCCGCACCACGTCGCGCCCGTAGAGCTTGAAGGAGTCACCCTGCCGACTCAGGATCACGGCAGATTCGAGCGGCCGGGCGCGGCTCGAGGTGCCGTGCGCGACAAAATGAATGAACGCAAACTGGCCCGGGTTGCTATCGACATATGCCTGTGCCGTCGCGCTGCTGCCGGATAGAACGCGCGTGTCCGGGGATGGAAAGTACTTTTCGATGCTCGCCATTTCGGCCGCAGCTTGCGGCAGCTGGGGAAAATCGCTGCCGGGCGAAACGGGATCGCCGATCAGCAGCAGCTTGCCGTGCATCGTCGCCGTGGCGCGACGCGCGGCGGCGACGAGGATCAGGGAATCCGAATAGGTGATGGTAGCGTCCTCGATCCAGTAGTGCGGCACGGGCTCGGGCGCGAGCAGCGTCTCGAAATTAAGGCCGCACAGACTGCCGTCCGGCACGATCACGACGCGCGATCCCTTGGGGATCAGATCCTGCGCCGGAGCGACGAGCATTTTGTAGAGGGCGGTTCCGCTGGAATTCGCGGTTTGCAGGACGTCGCGCGGGCCGAGCAGCGCTCCGGCGTACGATTGCACGGCTGCATCGATTTGTTCGGCCGGGGCCAGGAAGAAAATCCTAAGCCGGCCCGAGGGCAGGATCGCCCAGAGATAGGAATGACGCGAACCGAGCCAGTAGCAGAGAATCACCGCGTCCTGACGCCGCGCGGCGCCTTTCCAGTCTTCAGGCGTGAGGCGCGCGAGCCCCTTTTCAGGATCGAGCCCGAGCCCTTCGACGAGCGTGCGTGCACGCGTCAGAGCGGCGAGGCGCAGGGCGTCCTCTGCGCGGTTCTGGGAGACGAGGAATTCCAAATAGTCGTCGTACAGCTCGGCGGCATTGGCGAGAAACGGAATACGAAGCTCCTCCGACTGGACTGAACGCCTTGCCGCCTCAAGCGTGTCGACGGCTCCGCGAAACTCGCGCTCCGCGGCCGCCGGATTGCCCGCGTCTGCGTAGACGGAGGCGAGACGAGCCTGTGCCTCCCAGCGAAGAGATGGGGTTGCGGCTGGATCGGCGATCACGCCGTTCAAGATCTGCACGGCACGCTGACGATTGTGCCGGCCGCCCTCAATGCGGGCCGCGGTGATTGTCGATGCAAGCTCGCCATTGCGATCTTGCGCGGCTCGCGACAGGCGCAGCGCTTCCCGGTTTTCTGAATCGGCGGCGTCGAGCCGGTCGCGCGCCAGGTCGATGTCCGAGAGTGAGCGAAGCGATTGCGCGATTCCGACATTTTGGTCCTGCTGCCGCGCCAGGTTCAGGGCGCTGCGAATCTCGGATTCCGCGTCGCCGAAGTCGCGCCGGTAGGAGTCGACCGAGCCCACATTGATGCGCCAGAGGAGCTGATCGCCGAGATTGCCTTCTTTCGCCGCCGATTCCTCTGCCTGTTGGAAGAGCGCGCGGGAGTTTTCGTAGTCGCCCAGCTCGAAGTAGCTCCACGCCATGTTGCCGAGCGTCTTGGTGGCGGACGTGCGCGCGCCAATCGACTGCGCGAGACTCAGCGCGGCCGTGTTCCACTGGATCGACTCGTCGTAGTGCTCCTGCTGCGCCGCGGTGAGCCCGAGACTGCCGAGCGCGGCCGCTTCGAGAAACGGATCCTTTTGCTCGCGCGCGATTCGAAGGGAATCGCGATAGGCGAGCGCGGCATGCGCAGAATCATCGCGGAGGAAACAGAGAGTCCCTTTGCGCAGGGCGACTTCGCCGAGCAGCTCGGGATGAAACCTTTCAGCGAGCGCTTGCGCCTCGCCCAAACGCGCGTCGGCATCGGCAAACTGAGAGAGGAAACCGTCCGCGGCGGCCTGTGACATCTTGCGCCACACGGCGAGATCGGAGGTGCCGAGCGTCACCGGCAGTTGCGGCTGGAGCAGATCCAGCGCCTCTTGATTGCGCCGCTGCCGAACCAGAATCTCGGCTTTCAGCGCGCGAAATCTCCAGTTCCATTCCGCCGCGGGGTCGGGAAACGCGCGGAGCTGCAGATCCGCCTGCTGAAGAGCGTCCTGCCATTCTCCGCGCTTCAGCTTGAGCCAGGTGTCCCTATATATCTGATCCGGGGGGACGGATGGCGGGCGCTTGCATGCGGCGCATGCAAGCGCGATTGCGGCGAGGAGAAATCCTATGGCCAGGGACTGCCATTGACGGTGGCCTGGGCGGCGACCACGGTGCCGCTCGAGGGAGAGCCCATCTCGAGGCGAAGCATCGTGAGCGTGCGGCTGCCATGCCGCGCGAGCATTTCGGCGACGTAGACTCGGCCAAACTCGGGCACGACGAAGCAATGTCCGCGACGCGTTACGCCCGGGCACGTCGTCTTCATGTCTTTCACGAGCGAGCAAAGCAAGACACCTCGCGGGTCCGGCAGCTTGACGGGTTCGCCTGACTGAAAGGGATCCTCGGCCATTTTCCGAAATTGGGGATTGTTTGCAAGTTCATTCGACAGGGCGTCGAACGTCTTCAGGCGAAGGAAGAAGTCGTGGTCGAATTCGACGTCGACACGGCAGCCGGCGATCTGCAGATTCTCAAACTTGCTGCCAAGCAGAACGACGTTTGGCTCGCGGCTTTCCCAGGGATGCTGGGTGGCCAGACGAGCGACCACACGGTCGGCCGTCACAACGTCGAGAATGTTCAGGCCTTCGACGGTCGAGGTGACCAGCGTGGTGTACGCGCCGTCGACGGGATTGTGGCTGCCCGACACGGCGGAATAGGCTGCCTTGAACGAGACGAACTCCTGAAAGCTGAACTTTTCCACGCGCGCGTGGCCATGCCCTCCGGTCGTGGGAAGTGAGGTGCCCGCCTGCACTTCGATCAGGTGTTCGACAGGCCGATGAAACTGTCCGCTGAGACCGTGCCCGTGGGCATTGTAGTGATACGTCTGCTTGGAGGCCGAAGTGCTCATCGAAGATCATCCTTCCTTTTGATGATTGTGATTATGGATTCGAGGAACCGCTCGAGTGCGCATAGGCGATCGAGAAGTTGTAGCGGGCGAGTTCGGCGCCTTGCGCGTCGCCGGACCCGGATGCTCCCCGAACAACGAGTGCGTACGGGCCTGGAGTCAGACGGGAAGCCGGAACCAGAATCTGCACCGTGTTTCTGGCTTCGTCAGCGGAGATGGAGACCGCGAATTGCGCGGCTCCGGCTTCGCTTTCAACCCGCAGAGTATACACGGGAAACGACGGCTGCGGCGGCACGTCTGCGTAAAGAGAGAAGGGCTGATCGGGTTGAACAATGAATGCGGCCGCGCCTTCGCCGCGCGCGTTGCTGTCGATCAATGAGAAGGAAGTCAGGGCGCGCGGAGCGGCGGTCCTCGATGCCGAGGATTCCAGGCGAGGGATTACGACCCCGGATTGATATCCGATAATCGCCAGAAGAACGGCAAACGCGGGCACGGCAAACGCGGGACGCAGAATCCAGGCGAGCCAACCACGCGACGGCCCGGCAGTCTTTGCAGCGACCAATTCGGAGGCTTGCGAGCGAAATACGTCCCGCGCACTTTCCACGAACATAACTCCGGCGCGAAGGTCCGCCGCGCATTCCGCGCAGGACATGAAGTGCTCTTCGAACTCCGCACGCAAGTCCCCGCTGATTTCTCCAAGCAGGTACTGCTCGGCGGCTTTCAAGCGGATGGCGTCAGAATGTTCCATATTCCGTCTTCCCTATAGTGCGGCTCGACTTCCAATCGTTTCGCTCCGCCTTTGCGTGATGTCAACAACCCTCGGGTATCGGGCGGCGGTCTGCGGCTCCCGCGCTTCTTTCGTAAAGGGCCTTGAAGCTGTGCTTGGCGCGGTGCAGAAGCACCCTCAGATAGTCGCGGTCGACCTTGAACTCGCGGCAGACCTGGTCCTTTTCCTTCTCTTCCAAGAAGAGCGCATGCAGCAGGCGTTTGTCTCTATCTGGAAGCTGGTCAAGCACTTGCCGCACCTGTTGGCACGTCTGCTTCGTAACCAGGAAGCCGTCAAGATCAATCGCTGTGTCGGAGGGCTCGACAGCCTCGGTTTCCAACTGGCCGGTTCGCGCGGACGAGCGGTAGAACTCCATTAGGATGTTGTTACACACTGAGTTAACAAAGGCGCCCAAACGCTCGGGAGCACGAATCCCGCCTTCGCTCCGAAGCGCGGCCAGAACCCGAACGAAGGTCTCCTGCTTGACGTCCTCGATGGCCTGCACGGAATGAAGGCGCGACCTCAATTTGATGTGCAGCAGATCGCTGAAGTAGGAAACGAAATGACTCTCCGTGGCTGGATCACGGCTTTGGAGGCGGCGGAAGTAGGTCTCATCGAACTCGAAGAATTCCACGCTGCCCTCGCGAGAAGGGCAGAAGTATAGCTTCCCCATTCTGTAGGTGCAATGAACGAGCCGACTTATGGGTGCTCGGTGCAGGTGTCGCCCCGGTAAGCTTGCGGCAACCCGAAGAAAGCTTTCCCAGAATGAAACGAAGCTGATGCTTCGTTCACTACTAGGCGAGAAACCGAACCCAACGCGACAGGCCATCCGCCTACCCCAACCGTCACCCAAAGACAACGGACGGCCTGTCGCCCCCCAGTTCTTTTCGATCGCGCTGCGAACGGGTCGGTCGAGTGGCAGGAGGGCCAAGTGATGGAAATGGAGTCGGCGGCAAAAGAGCCGGGAGATTGCGACACTCCTTTCGAGGTGTTGTTGCCGGCCGGGAGCTTTGGTCCAGACGACAAGCTCGATCGGCCAAGCTGGGCGGTTCGAAGCATTGGGTTCATCGCCAAGCCTGACAAAACACGCGAACTGACAGCTTGCCTCGAAGGGCCGGTGAGCACTTTGCTGAGAGAAACCCCCGGGTTCGCGGGTTTGATGGTAATGCACTCGCAGCACGAGGAACGCAATTTGCTCGTCCTTACATTCTGGGAGACGGAAAAGCAGGCGGCAAACCACTGGGAAGAGTTCAGCAGCGTGCGGAGAATCGTGAGCCCCCTAGTGGACGTGTGCGCGAAGGTGCAGACGTTTCACGCCGCGGCGCTGCTCGTCACACGGGGCGCGAAGGGCAAGCGAGCAGCGAAAGCCTCCTGAACCGATACATACCAACTCATCGGTCTGCGCATGCAATTCAGATTTCAAGAAGAGGGGCCTACGACATCGATGGATCCGCTACAGTTTCCGGCACGACCCGGCGGTTTTTCTGCAGGCGGCAGATCGAAGATGTGCGCGGAGACCGGGTGTTCGCAGGACGCGATCCTGCTGCTCGACGGGCGGTCATTCTGCGCCGAGCATCTCGTCTCGCACTGCTACTCGCGTTTGCAGGAATGCGAGCAGGGAGAAGGTTCACCGCGGTCCACTGCGGAGGCCGCTATGTCAGGCGACACGGCGTTTCTCGACGAGTGCCGCACGAAGCTGGCGAGTCTGCTGGTCGTCTACACGCGTCTGACGAACATCGAGCGCGCGCGCGTGTTGGACATCCTGCTCTGGGCGAGCGAACTGTCTGAGAAACAGCGGGAGCAACGTCCGGGCCGCGCCACGGCCGCCGGAATGTTCGGAGAGTGAATCTCCCCTAGCGGCGCGCAGGCGCAACATCGAGCCGCACGACGATGCCGCTCAATTCAGGCTTGGCGGCAGGATAGAACTTCATCACCAGCGGATCATGGCCCGGCAGGATGTGTTCGGGAGAATCCGCCAACTGACGAAGCCGGTTGAACCCTTCGAGCATTTCCGCGATGTTGTAGACCACAGGGAACGGACGGCGCTGTTCGAAGTTCGCGTAGAGATGCGACGCGTCGGAGGCGACCACGACCCAGCCGCGGCGGGTCCATACGCGCAAAACCTGCAAGCCCGCTGAATGTCCGCCGATGCGATGCAGGCTCAGCCCCGGCACGATGTCCGCTTCGCCGTCGTGGAATACCGTCCGCTCTGAGTAGGCGATCCGCACCATCTCGAGCGCGTTGTCGAGATCGAAGGGCGCGCGCAGCACCGGATGACACATGCAGCGGCCGGTGGCAAAGGCCATTTCGCGGTCCTGTAGATGGAAGCGCGCGCGCGGAAAGCGGTCCAGGTTTCCCGCGTGGTCGTAGTGCATGTGCGTGAGGATTACGTCGCTCACCTGCGACGCATCGATTCCGATCAATCCCAGCGACTCGGCCGGACAGCGCAGCCATTCGCGCTTTCTGCGCGCCGCAGCCTCTTTGCCGAATCCGGTATCGACGACAAAGCTGCAGTCGCTTCGGCGCACTACCCAAACGAAGTAGTCCAGATCGGAGGCGAATTCGTGGGGATCGGCGAGCATGAAATTCTCGCCCGGATGCCGGCTGCCGAGATGCGCATAGCGAATGGCGAAGATTTCAAATGGCTCGATCTGCACACAGCACCTCGCACGGCCACGGAGCGTGAATTGTTACGGGCGCTATCATAGGGCATAATGCGGCGTCGGAAAAACGCACTTTTTCCGCGCACGCGCGGCCAGCACCGGAGGAAATAAGAATGGCGCAGCAGAGTATCGGCTTTGTGGGAGTCGGCAGAATGGGCGCTCGCATGGTGGCCCGGCTGATCAACGCGGGCTACGAGCTCACGATCTACGACACCAGCAAGGCCGCGATGGCGCCGCTTGTCCAGATGGGCGCCAAGGCCGCAGAGTCTCCGGCAGCGGTGGCGTCCGCGGCCGAGATCGTTTTCGCGAGTGTGCCCACTCCGCCGGTCGTTCTGACGGTCGCGCTAGGTCCTGACGGAGTCGTTGCGGGCGGCCGCGCCAAGATCTTCATCGACGTTTCCACCACAGGCGCGACCGTTGCGAAGGCGGTGGCCGAGGGCTTGGCGATGAAGGGAATCATCGCAGTGGATGCACCGGTGAGCGGCGGAATTGCGGGAGCGGAGAAGGGAACGCTGGCGGTGATGTTGTCGTGCCCGGAGAGCACGCTTCCTATCGTGAAGCCGATACTGGAAGTGCTCGGCAAGATCTTCGTGGTCGGCACGCAGCCGGGCCAGGGCCAGACGATGAAGCTGCTGAACAATCTACTGTCCGCGTCGGCGATGGCGATCACATCCGAGGCAGTCGCGATGGGCGTGAAGGCAGGCCTCGATCCGTCGCTGATGGTCGACGTGTTCAACGCCGGGACTGCGCGCAACAGCGCGACGCAGGACAAAATCAAGCAGCATGTGATCTCGCGCAGCTTCAGCTACGGATTCGGGATCGGGCTGCTCAACAAAGACATTCGATTGTGCATGTCTGAGGCGGATGCGCTGAGCGTGCCGATGGTCGTCGGCAGCGCCGTGAGGCAGCTACTTTCCATTTCGACGGCGACCGAGGGGCCTGACGCGGACATGACGGCGATGGCGAAGACCGTCGAAGCATTCGCGGGGGTCCAGATCGGGCACAAGTGACGGCGGATGGGAATTCCCGTTGGCTTTCCGAGATTCTGAATTCTCCACCTGGAAGAGAGGAACAACGATATGGATCAGAAGACGTTTGAGCGGGGACGCGAGATTCGCAGCTCGGTTCTCGGAAAAGAGTTTGTCGACAACGCGTTCAAGACGGCGGACGAGTTCAATCGTCCGCTGCAGGAACTGGTTACTGAATACTGCTGGGGCGCAATCTGGGGTCGCGAGGAGCTGCCGCGCAAGACGCGCAGCATGCTGAATCTGGCGATGATCAGCGCGTTGAACCGGCCTCACGAATTGAAGGCGCATATCAAAGGCGCGCTGGCCAATGGCGTGACGCGCGTGGAAATTCGCGAAGTGCTTTTGCAGGTGGCCATTTATTGCGGCGTGCCCGCGGCCGTGGACTCGTTCCGAATTGCGCGCGAAGCATTTGCGGAGCTCGAAGCCGCCAAATCCAAGGCATAACGGCGCGTTGCCGTCAGAAGGAAAGCAACCAAGATGAAGAAGCATCAGATGTTGATCGGCGGTCAGTGGGTCGATCCCACTTCTGGAAAGTGGTTCGAGTCCGTCAATCCGTTCACGGCCCAGCCATGGGCCTTGGTCCCGCAGGGCACGAAGGGCGATGTGGATCGCGCTGTCGCTGCGGCGAAGGCGGCGTTCTACGGCGACGCCTGGCGCAAACTGACGGCTACCGCGCGCGGCGAGCTGCTGCGCCGCCTTGCCGATCTAATCGTCGCCGAATCGCAAAAACTCGGAGAAATCGAAACCACGGACAACGGCAAGCTGATCGCCGAGATGCAGGGGCAGGTCAACTACGTTCCCCAGTGGTATCGGTATTTCGGCGGGCTTGCGGACAAAGTGGAAGGCCGCGTGATTCCCATCGACAAGCCCGGCGTATTCAATTTCACGCGCGAAGAGCCGCTGGGTGTCGTCGGGGCAATCACGCCGTGGAATTCACCGCTGCTGCTGGCGACGTGGAAGCTGGCGCCGGCGCTAGCGGCGGGGAACACGGTGGTGTGGAAGCCTTCGGAGTTTGCTTCGGTTTCGGCGCTGACTTTCGGCGAGCTGTTCGAGCGCGCCGGCTTTCCGCCGGGAGTCGTCAACATCGTCACCGGTTACGGCGCCGAAGTGGGTGAACCGCTGATCACGCATCGCGACGTTGCCAAGATCGCATTCACGGGTGGAGACAAGACGGGCGAGCACGTTTACGGGCTTGCGGCGCGCGGCATCAAACCGATCACGCTCGAGCTGGGCGGCAAGTCGGCCAACATCGTGTTCGACGATGCCGATCTTGACGGCGCGATCAAGGGCGTCGTCTCCGGCATCTTCGCGGCCACGGGGCAAACCTGCATCGCGGGCTCCCGTGCGCTGATCCATCGCCCGATCTACGATCAGTTCGTCGAGCAACTCCTGGCACTAGCCAAGACGGCACGCATGGGCAATCCGCTCGACTATGCCACGCAGGTCGGGCCGATCACCACGCAGCCGCAATACCAGAAAGTGCTCGACTACATCCGCATCGCAAAGGAGGAGGGCGCGGTGTGCCGGCTGGGAGGCGCACCCGCGCAGCGGCCGGAGTGCGGCTCGGGCTGGTTCGTCGAGCCGACGATTTTCACGGGCGTGAAGCCGGAGATGCGCATCGCGCAGGAAGAAGTGTTTGGCCCGGTGCTCTCCATCATTCCGTTCGACACGGAAGAGGAAGCGATTCGGATCGCCAATGGCACGGTGTATGGTCTTGCGGCCGGCGTCTGGACGAAGAGCATCCGCCGCGCGCTGGTGATGTCCGAACAACTGGAAGCCGGCACAGTGTGGGTCAACACCTATCGCGCAGTCAGCTACATGTCGCCGTTCGGCGGCTACAAGCGATCGGGAATTGGCCGCGAGAGCGGTATCGAGGCTATCCGCGAGTACCTGCAAACAAAGAGCGTTTGGATCGACGTCGCGGGAAACGTTCCCAACCCGTTCGTGATGCGCTAGCGACCCGCGCTCAAGCCGCAGCAGCGCTGGCGCGATTGTCGCTGGTGCGGCCGATCCACCACCACAGCGTCGTGCCGATGATGGGAATCACGCTCAGCGAAACAAAAGTCAGCCCGTACAACTGCCGGTCGAACCAGCGGCCATAGATCGGCAGCAGTATCGCGACCAGCGCGGACCACGCCCCGGACCCAATGCCCGCGACCAGCCCTCTGTCTTCGCGCGGATACGCGCGAGCGCTGAGGTGCAGCGACGTCACGATGAAGGCGACGGCAATGAACATCGCCCAGGAAAAAAGCGCGAGCGCGACGATCCGCGAGTTCGTCCGAGTGACCAGGGCGAGCGGCAGCGCAAGAATCGTGAACAGGATGTAGAGCCGCACGGGCCGGGGATTCTCGCGCACGTAGCGGTCGTTGATCCAGCCCCAGAAGTAGTAGCCGAACTCCCAGCAAACCGCCGGGATCCAAAGAATCCGTCCAAGCTCGGCCTGTGAAACTCCCAGCACGCGATTCAAATAGATCGGACAGAGATTGAGCGTGGGGCCGAGCGCCGCTCCTCCCAGTCCCATGCCGGCGACGAGCAGCCAGAAGCGCCGCTCGAGCATATTGGGCCACGGAACCATTCGCTTCTTTTCCTGCGCGGGCCGCAGCAGTGGAGGACGCGCGATCGCCCACCACACCGCGAGCCACATCAGGCCGAGTGCTCCCGTCACCAGAAATGCCGCGTGCCATCCCCACTTCAGCGCGATCGGCGTGATCACGAGCGGCGCGAAGACGGATCCGAGCGACGCGCCGCTGTAGGAGATCCCCATTCCGCGCGACTGTTGATCGACCGGCAGCGATTCGGCGGCCGTGCGCAGCCCTCCGGGAAACGTCGCCCCTTCGCCGAAACCGAGCAGAGCGCGCGCCGCTGCGAATCCGAGAAAGCCTCCGACCCACGCGTGCGACGCGCTCGCCAGCGTCCAGATGCTAACGGCCGCGAGCATGCCGATCCGCAGCCCGACATAGTCGAGCAGCGAGCCCCACAGCGGATTCGCGATCATGTAGACGATCGAAAAGACGGACAGCGCGTCGCCGTACGAAGCCGTGCTCAGGCCCGTATCTTTGAGGATCATGGGAGAAATCACGACGAGCGCTTGCCGGTCGATGTAGGAAAGCCACGAGCACGTCATCATGACGGCGACGGGAATCCACATGCGCCAGGCCGCGACGGATGGATTCGCAGGTTCAGCCGCGGAATTCGTGTTTGTTTGGGCGTCGGCGGACATTCCGCGATCCTTTCGGGAAGCGGGAGTGTATCACGCGCGGTTCGAGGCAGACGGAAGCGTGGTAATGTGGCGAGCGCGGAGCCCACCAAAGTGAACATCGCAGAACTCCAGAAATGGATCGGGAGGACGGAGACGGTCACCGATCAGATCACGCCCGTTCCAATGACCGCACTGGCGGCGACGCTCGATATCGACGCGCCGGCGCCGCGGCCCGGCGACGCTTTGCCTCCGCTATGGCACTGGCTCTACTTCCTGTCGCTTCACCGCCAATCGGACCTTGGCCAGGAGGGTCACTCCGAAAAGGGCGGGTTCTTGCCGCCGATTCCGCTGCCTCGGCGGATGTGGGCCGGCGGGCGATTCGAGTTTCACCGGCCGCTGAGAGTCGGCGAGACCTGCACGCGCACGTCGCGAATCGCCGACGTGCAGGAGAAACACGGCCGGACGGGACATCTGGTCTTCGTCGTGGTTTGCCACGAATTCAACGACGCCCGGGGCATCGCGCTCACCGAAGAACAGGATCTCGTTTATCGCGAGCATGCCAGGCCCGGCGATCCGCCGCCGTCTCCGCCACCCGCGCCCGCGGGGCCGAAGTGGGAGCGCATGATCCGGCCGGACGACGTGCTGCTGTTTCGCTATTCGGCGCTGACGTTCAACGCGCATCGCATTCATTACGATCGGCGCTACGCGACGGAAGTCGAGGGTTACCCGGGACTGGTCGTGCACGGCCCACTGATCGCGACGCTGCTGCTCGATTTGCTCCGGCGCAGCCTTCCGCAAGCGAGCGTCGCGCGCTTCGACTTTCGCGCGGTGAGTCCGCTCTTCGACACGGGGCCGTTTTGGGTTTGCGGCAAGCCAGAAAGCGACGGGAAATCAGTTTCGCTGTGGGCGAGGAACGAATCGGGCGGCCTGGCCACAACCGCGACGGCTACACTCGTCTAGCCACTAATCGTAATACTTCGGCGATTTCTTCAGCTTCGAGTTGGCGATGAAGTCGTGCTCGATCCAAAGCTGCGTATTCGTCTTCTTGCAGTAGTCCTCGATCATCGCGCGGCTGGCTAGAGACTGATCTCTGTCGAACTCAAACGTCGGCGTTCGTCCGGAATTGCGCTCTTCCGGATAGTGATACAAGTCGCCGGCAAGCATCACGTTGCCGGTCTTCTTCAGATGAAGAATCAAGACTTGGTGGCCCGGCGTATGGCCCGGGGCCGATTTGATGATCACCTTTCCATCGCCGAACACGTCGTATTCGTCCGTGGTGATCAGAACGGTCTTCGCGTTCTTGAGCTTGTCGAAGTACTTGGGATCAACCAGCGCCGGCGGCTTATCGGCAAACATCGCATCGCGTTCCACAGGGCGGACCAGCCACGTCGCGGTTGCAAATTCGTTGGAATTCGCGATGTGGTCGCCGTGATAGTGGGAGTGAGCCAGGAAGGTAATATCTGGAGGTTCGTAGCCGACTTGCTGAAGTTGCGACTTCAGCGTGCGAGTCGCCGTCGAAGGGCCTTGCGTCACCGGCTGCCCGTCGTCCTTGAAGGCGCTATCCGGAATGACGCCGACGTCCCACATCAGCGTTCCTTTCGGATGAACGATCAGGAAGCAGGGAACTGCAAGGTCCGTCGTCGCCACTTCCTCTTTCTTGAGATTGAAGAGGGCAGGATCGAGCCCCTTGATGACCCCACAATCGAAGACGTAGAGCCGCAGCCGCTTCACCCGTTGCGCGTGATGGTGCTGCGCCAGCGCGGAACCGACCACGACAATGGCTAGGATGCCCAGCACGAGGGCCGGGCTCAATCTCACGGGCCGACGGGGACTCGTCATGGCACGCTCCTTCAAATTGCGGGTGCCCATCATACTCAAATTCGGTCGCACGTCCAGCGGGAACGTGGTTTCTCAACGCCTCTGGCCGGCGCCCGGCCGAGGGCCAAGCCCGCCATGAATCGGCCCGCGAATTCCCACGCGGGATGAGCGTATAATGCGCGGCGGCCACAAGGAGGAATTCATGCCGGACGTCGAAAAGCGCAACGAAGAGATCGTCAGGGCGTTCTTCGAGACTCTGAGTGCGGGCGAGCTCGAGAAACTGCGCCTGCTTCTGCACGAAGACGCCACCTGGGGAATCATGGTGACGGGAATTCAGGGCGCGGGCGACAAGCACGGCCGCAAAGAGATCATCGACGACTTTCTGAAGCCTATCCGGGAGGGCTTGTTCATTCCGGCCAATCCGAAGGTCGTGATTCAGCATCTTGTGGTGCAGGGCCAATACGCCGCGGTGGAAGCGAAGGGATTGGGAAAATTCAAGAACGGCAAAGACTACAACAATCGCTACGCGTTCTTTCTCGAGATCAAGGACGACAAGATATTTCACCTGCGCGAGTACATGGACAGCTATTACGTGAGCACACTGTAGAGCGCGCGCCTCGTCTGCTCTTTCGCTGCCCAGGCCATGGCCTACGCGCCGCCGTTAACCGTGGTTCCTCCGTCAATTCGCAAGATCGCCGCCGAAATATAGGATGCCTCAGGCGACGCCAGGAAAACCGCCGCCGCCGCGACATCTTCTGCCGTTCCATTGCGCCCGAGCGGGCATCTCTGCCGCCGCGATTCATACAGCGCGTCGTCGAAGTTGTTCATCGCGCGGGCGCCGGGAGTCGGCACAGTCCCCGGGCACACGGCATTGACACGAATGTGTCGCGGGCCGAACTCCACCGCCAGAGAGCGCGTCAGGGAAGACACTCCGCCCTTGATCGCCGAATACACAGTCGAGCGCGGCACTCCAAGCTCGGCGGCCGGGGAGGTGTTGTTGATGATCACTCCGCCTCGCTCCGGATCCATGTGACGCAGGGCCGCCTGCGCGCTCCAGAAAATAGCCTTCAACCCCACGTCGATCATCCGCGTCACGGTTTCCTCGCGGATTTCCGGAACCGGCTCGCGTTTGAAAACGATCGCGTTGTTCGCGACGATATCGAGCCGGCCGAATTCGCCCACGAGTTCATCCACGGCGCGCAGAAAATCGTCCCGCCGGCTGACGTCGATCGGAAATGCGCGGGCGGTTCCTCCGTTTTTCGCGATTTCGGTGACGGTTGCTTCGGCGGTCGTTTCGTCTATGTCCGCGACGCCCACGATCGCTCCCTCCGCTGCGAAGGCGAGCGCCATCGCCTGCCCGATTCCCCGGCCTGCTCCTGTCACGAACGCAACTTGACCCTTCAGACGCGACATCGCTTTGCTCCCGACGAAATTTACAAACTGACGGAAACCGCAGAGGCGGCCCTCACGCCGCCGGAGGCAACGCCACTTCGCTGATCTTCCTTGATAAGGTCCGCGCCCTTTTCAGCGATCATGAACACGGCCGGGGCCGGTCCGGCCGACGGCAGCGCGGGCATGACCGATGCGTCGATCACTCGCAGCGACTCGACGCCGCGGACTCGCAATCGCTCGTCCACCACAGACATCGCGTCCTGCCCCATCTTGCAGGTGCCGCTGGGATGGCAGAACGTGCTCGCCGCCCGGTAGAGAAACTGGCGGACGTCGTCGTCGGTGCGGCAGGCTTCTCCTGGCAAATCCTCGCCGAGCACCATCGAGCGGAGTGGTTCGGTGGCGAAGATCCGGCGCACCAGCTTCACGCCAGAGAGCAGACTTTCCTCATCGCTCGGCACGGAGAGATAGTTCGCGTGCATTTCCGGCGTCTGTTTCGGATTGGTCGATTTCAGCAGCAACCGCCCCCGCGATTTCGGCCGCGTGAATGCGACGCCTCCCGTCACTCGCGGAATCGGATCGGGCGAAAGGCGACCGCTCTTGTCGTAGACGTGGCTCATCGCCCGGAAGACGAGTTGCAAATCGGGGCAGGGCGTGTCCGCGGAACTGCGGGCCAGCGCCGTGGCCTGCGATGCGCCGTTCGTCAGGGGTCCGCGCTTCGCGACGTAGTAGGTGATCGCGTGGCCGAGCACCGAAAGTCCGCTGAGTTCGCGATTCAGCGAGTTTTTCGGCTCCGTCCGAAACGTGAGCTGCGCGGAGACGTGATCGTGCAGATTCTCGCCGATACCAGGGACGTCCGCCACGATGGAAATACCGAGTTGCCGCAGGTGTCCCGCTGGGCCGATCCCCGAAAGCATCAGGATTTGCGGCGAGCCGATGGCGCCCGCGCAGAGAATCACCTCGCGCGTGGCCTGCGCGTTGTGAATCGCCCCGCCGCGTTCGTATTCGACGCCCGTCGCGCGCCGGCCCGCCATCGACAGGCGCAGCGCGAACCCGGACGTTTCAACCGCAAGATTCGCTCGAGAACGTACGGGCCGCAGATACGCCTCGTACGCTGAATTGCGCTCGCCGTGGCGGATCGAATAGGGCATCAGGCCGATGCCCTCCGGAGACGCACCGTTGAGATCTGTCGCTTTCGGCAGGCCTGCGCGCAAGCCGGCTTCGATGAACGCACGAGCGATCGGGCTTACGAAAACGGGATAGCTGACCGTGAGCTTTCCTTTTCCGTTGGCCGATGCCCCGTGCAAATCCTCGCGGCGCTCCAGTTTTTGGAAATACGGGAGCACGTCCGACCAGCCCCAGCCGACGTTGCCGAGCGCGCGCCAGCCATCGTAGTCCTCCGCCTGGCCGCGAACGTACGCGCTGCCATTGATAGAGCTGCATCCGCCCAGCACCTTGCCGCGGGGCCAGAAAATTGTCCGGTTGTTGAGTTTCGCTTCAGGCTCCGTGTAAAGACCCCAGTTCAGCGTCGGGTGCGTGAAGAGCTTGCCCATGGCGAGGGGCATCTTGATCCATGGGCTGGTCGGCTCGGATCCAGCCTCGATCACCAGAACGCGAATGGACGAATCTTCCGTCAGCCGGGCAGCGAGGACACAGGCAGCGGTGCCGCCGCCGACGATGATGTAATCGAAACTGCGGGTTTCGGGCATCTGGCGAAATGTCACTCCGTGGAGAAGCGCCAACTCTGCGCGTCGCGCACGACTCGGCCGACCGGTTCGTTGAAGTGAATCGCGAAGAAGCGGACGGGGCTATTCCCGTAGCGCGCGATGAAATCGCGGCGCGTCTGTCGCGACATGTCCTTATCCACGCAGGCCGCCGAGCAAATCTCCGGCTCGGCGAATTGAATCGGATTGTGAAAGACATCGCCGGTAACGACCGCTTCCTGCCCGCGCGACGAAACGTGCACGCTGACGTGCCCGGGCGTGTGGCCATGCGATGGCTCCAGCCAGACTTCGTCCATCAGCTTGTGATTCGTGTCGACGAAATCGGCCAATCCTGCGTCGATGATCGGCTGCACCGAATCGAGAATGTGCCGCACATCCTCGCTGTTTTCCTTCAGCACGTGCTGCCAGTAGGCCCATTCCTTGCGGCCAAATAGGTAGCGGGCCTTTGGAAACGTCGGCACCCACCGACCGTTTTCCAGCTTCGTGTTCCATCCGCAATGGTCGAAGTGAAGGTGCGTGCAAAGCACGAAATTGACCGAATCGGGATCCAGTCCCGCCGACTTGAAATCTTCCAGAAATGCCGTCTGAAGATTGGCACACTGCGGGAGCGCCCGCTCGCGATCGTTGCCCACGCACGTATCGATCACGATTCGCTGGCCGCGGACCTCGAGCACAAACGCCTGCACCGCCAGAATGATTTCGCCAGCCGGCGAAATAAACTTCGGCACGAGCCAGTCATATTTCTTGTAGTGCTCCGCCGTTTCAGCAGGGAAAAGGGGCGCCCATGGAATCCGATCTGCCGATTCCATGATGCTCGTCACTTTCACGTCGCCGACCTGCCATCGGCGGATTCGTGACTCGCCTTTCTTGCTCTGCGGAGCCGACTGGCCCGTCGCCGCCGCCTCGTGTGCACTCATGATCCCCCCAACCGCGGATCCTTCTGTCCGCGCTCAGCCGTCACTGCCCCACTTCATCCCAAATCCGATGCCCATGGGTTTCCTTTAGTAGCAACGCGCCCAGCACAAACGTTACAGACGCCACGACCATTGGATAGTAGAGCCCCGCGATGATATTCCCTGTCGCCGCGCACGTCCATAACCCGATCAGCGGCAGCAAGCCGCCGAAGACCCCGTTGCCGATGTGGTACGGCAACGAGAGCGACGTGTACCTGACCTTCGCCGAGAATGCCTCCACCAGATACGCCGCGATGGGCCCGTAGATCATGCAAACGTAGATCACCTGCACGAAGACCAGCAGCACGAGCACCGGGACATTGGGGTTCGGCGCTTCCGGCGCGGGCACCAGCTTGTTCGTCGCCGGGTCGATGGTCATAGCGTTCAGATTGGTCGCTCCGGTTACCTTGTTGACCGTCGACTTCAGCGCCACCACGTTGTTCCCCGCCGCGTGTTGCATCGTCTTGTAGATCGGGATGTACGTCACCACGGCAAGCAGGCACGCGGCAAGCATGAGCCATTTTCGTCCGATCTTGTCCGAAAGGGCCCCGAATAGCGTGAAGAAGGGCATCGCACACAGCAGGGCAATCGCCACGATGATGTTCGCCGTCTTGTTGTTCACCTTCAGGATGGTCTGCAGGTAAAACAGCGCGTAGAACTGCCCGCAGTACCACACCACGCCCTGTCCGGCCGTCGCGCCGAAAAGCGAAATCAGCACGCGCTTCAGGTTCTCCCAGTGCCCGAACGCGTCCCGCAGGGGCTTTGCCGAAGTTTTTCCCGCCGTCTTCATCGCCGCGAAGATCGGCGATTCCTTCATTCTCCAGCGGACGTAGAGAGAAATCGAAACCAGAATGATCGACAGCAGAAACGGCACGCGCCAGCCCCAGCCGTTGAAGTCATCCTTGCTCATCGAAAACTGCGTCGCCAGGATCGCCAGAAGCGAGATGAAAAGTCCCAGCGTCGCTGTTATCTGGATGAAGCTGGTGTAGAACCCCCGCTTTCCGTCAGGAACGTGCTCGGCCACGTAGATGACTGCGCCGCCATATTCGCCTCCCAGCGCCAGCCCCTGCAGCACGCGGATCACAATCAACGTCACCGGCGAAAACCAGCCCGCGCGCGCAAAGGTCGGCATCAGCCCGATCAAGAACGTCGACAGGCCCATGACGCTCAGAGTCACCAGAAACGCGTACCGCCTCCCGACCAGATCTCCGATGTGCCCGAAGAAAAGAGCGCCGAACGGCCGCACGACGAACCCTACGGCGAATGTCGCCAGATAGGCGATGTAGGCGAATGTATCGTTGCCCGGAGGATAAAACTTCAGCGCCAGCACGGACGCCAGGCTGCCGAAGATGTAGAAGTCGTACCATTCGATCATCGTTCCGACGCTCGAGCCGAAGATCACGCGCCCGATGCTGTACTCGCGGGTCCCTGCCATTCGCAGTTCCGCGGCAGTCGTAGCCATAAGGGCTCCTATGGGTCTCAAAAGAAGTGGGGTGCGGCTCTCGCTGGCGGCCTTCATACATATGCCGTGCCGGTGTTGTCAAGCGCGATGCTCGCAGGGGCAGATGCGGACCCGCGTGGCCTGCCTTTGATCGCGCCTTGGGCGCTGATCCACGCCTCGATTGGGGTTAGATGGCCGCAGAGACGGCGATATCGGACAGCCGCTGGAAGCGCTCGATGTTGTCGACTCCGTTCATCACACCGGCCGTGAGGCATACGAACGTCAGTTGTCGTTCTGGATCGACCCAGAAGAGCGAGCTGCCCGCGCCATAGTTGCCGAATGTCCGCGGAGAAGTGAGCGTGCCCAGCAAATTGTGGATGATTTTCTCGCCGCGCACCTGGAATCCAAGTCCAAGATATGCCGGATACTCGCCCCAACCTCGAGGTTCGACCAGTTTCTTGTAAAGCTCATTGGGTTTGTCGCCGGTCCAGTTGCGGTTCGCCAAATCGAGAATCGCAGGCGAAAGAATTCGCGCGCCGTCGAGCTCGCCGCCTCGCCGCAGCATTTCAGCGAACCGGAAGAGATCGGAGCACGTGGAAACAGCGCCGAGCCAGGGCATCTCGGCGTCTTCTTCTTCGAATGCGCCGTTCGGCCCCAGATTGCTGTGGCCCGGGTGAACGGCTGGAAAGGGATCGATGAAGATGGGAATGATCTTGCGCGGCTTGAGGTCTTTGCGCACGCCGATGGATGTGTCTTTCATCTTCAGCGGCTTGAAGATCTCGTCCGTGGCCAACTGTCGATACGAACGCTTTTTCGGATCGGTCCGGCGGACGGCCTCGCCCATCAGCGCGTGCGCAGCCATGGGCGCGTAGTTGATCACCTCTCCCGGCGCAGCGACGGAGTGCACATTCTCACAAATCGCCGCGACGATTTCGTCCAGCCGGTCGATGTACATGCCTTCGCGCGGAGTGAAGACGCTGGGCAGCCCGCTGCTGTGCGTCAGCAGATGAAAGAACGTGATCTGCTGGCGCTGACCACCGGAAAACTCCGGGATGATCTCGGAGACTCTGGTCGTGAGAGCGAATTGGCCGAGCTCGATCGCCCGCAACACGAGCACATTGGTGATGGCCTTGGTGGTCGAGAACAGGCTGAAGACGTGATCCTTCCTGACGGGCTTGCGCGTCCGCGGATCGATGAAGCCAATCGCATCATGCATGCCGACGACGCCGTGGCGAGCAACGATGACAACGCCGCCGTAGTAGCGGCCGCGTTTGACGTCGTCCTCGATCGCGGCCTTCAAATGCCGCAGGCGCACCGCGTCCAGCCCGTTTCGTTTCGCCCGACCAGCCATTCGATGTCGCTCCCGACGGGTTACTTGCGGAAAAGAAAAGTGAGCAAGAACAGGATCAGTCTGAAATTCAGAAGCCGCAACGCGTTGCGGGCCTCGCGCGGCGTCAGCTTGGCCGTCAGCGGCATCGAGCCGAACACTTTGCCCTTCATCACGAGTTTGCCGTCCGCGCTCTCGAGCGAGGTGATCTGCATCAGCTCGCTGTTATCCTGCCCGTAGAGCTTCATCATCGCTGCTGGCCGATCTTGTCGAAGTCGATTTTCAGGTCTTCGCACATCTTCATCGCCGTAGCGCGGCCAGCGCCGAAGACGCCGCCGCCCGGATGCTGGAACGGTCCAACGAGATAGAGCCGGTCGACACCGGGTACCGTGTTCATGCCGAGATCAGGCGTCGGGCGATGCGCGCCGGATTGGTACAGGTACGGCGCGGCACCGTGAAGGTCGCCGCGTTGAAAACTCTCCGAGCAGCGCTCCAGATCCAGAGGACTGTCACAAACGTAGGCGATGATGTTCTGCGGCGTCAGGTTTTCGCAGAATTTGGCCGTCCGCTCGATCATGGTGCGCGCAAATGCGTCTTTCGCCTTGTCCCAATGCTGCGGTCCGCCGTCGGGATGCGAGTAGGGAACATAGTCCCAGATGTGGAATGTCGATTTGCCCGGAGGGCAGCGTGTCGCGTCGAAATTCGATGGGCATGCGACGCCCAGCAGCGCCGTGTCCGGTATTCGCCCGTATCGCAGCGCGTCGAAATACTGCCGCAGGACGGTCATGCTTCCCGGGATCAAGTCCGTGAAGTAGGACTTGCTGACGTGAGGTCCGGCCTTGAACCGCAGCGGCTCGTTCAAAGCTCCGTGCACTGTGAAGCATGAATTTGCCGATAGCTCCACGCGCTCTGCGTCGCGCGCGACCCGTGAGTCGACTCCCGGGACGTATTTCCCCAGGAAGTGTGGATGGAGCGAACCGATCACGCCGTCCTTAGCCAGATACTCGGCGCCATCGGCAGTTCGCACACCGGCGGCGCGGCCGTTCTTGACCAGCACCTGCTGCACCGACGTCTTGTTGACCACTTTCCCGCCGTGGTCCTCGATGCAGCGAACGAGAGACGCCGTCAGCGCGCCGCTGCCGCCCACGGCCACACCAATGCCGTAGGTTTCCATAAAGCCGAGAAAGACGAAGATGCCGATGCCCGTGCCCTTTTCTTCGGGCCCGGTGAGATTCTCCGAGACCATGCGAACGAGAAACAAGCGCACTTTCTCGTTCTCGAAATTGTCCATGATGATGTCGTAGGGGCTCTTCTGCATCAGTGCAAACAGCTCGCGCCCTTCGGCGCTCTGATCGAGCATGGCGAGCATTGCACCCATCGGCGGAGGCGGCGTGTAGAACGAGGCGGAAATCATCGGGAGATATTTCATCGCCGTTTCCGCGAATCTCAGATATGTCTCCGCATCTCTCTTGGAGAATCGCGAAATCTCCTCGTAGTTCTTCTGCCGGTCGCGATAAAGGCCGAGCGTCGAGCCGTCTTCAAAGACGACCATGAAGGGTATTTCCGGGTAAACATATTTCAGTCCGTAGCGCGAGAGCAGCTTGAGCTCGTCATTCTTGATGAGTGGGTTGCCTTGAATGAAGATGTGGCCCGTGCTGAACCGGTCATGCAAGAAGTCCGGGCCGGTCAGCTTGGCTGTGACCACGCCTCCGCCGAACCATTCGTTTCGCTCGAGTACGAGGACGCTTTTTCCAGCCGCGGCCATATAGGCGGACGCGACCAGGCCATTGTGGCCGGAGCCGATTGTGACGATGTCGTAGTTGGATGGCATCTGCGTTCCTGTTTTCAGCCGGCGATCGAAAGATGCGAACGCCGACGATCATTGCGTTTGATCGGGAGCGCAGTCTGTTACAGGTTGGTTCCTCGTTCAACCATTTTCTGCCGGCATCGGGCAGCAGGCCGCGGCTGGCCCGAAAACAAAACAGGGCTGCCGTGTGCGTGCAGCAGCCCTGCATGTGTGTCGAATCTGGATGTGGGTGGAGCTACTTCTTCTTGGCTGGCTTTGCCGCCTTGGCCTGCTTGGCTGACTTCTTCGCCATTCGGATGCCTCCTGCGTCGGCTGTGCCCCCTGGGGCAGTCGCGACTGTTATAAGCAATTTCGGCGTCAATATCCAGCGTTCGCGCAGGCGAATTGGGCGAGGCGGCAATCCGGGCCCGCGCCCGGCGCCTAGCGCACCGGTTCGTGCGCCCGCTCGGTTGCACTGGCGCGCGTCTCGTTACCCTGGGCCGGCCGCTCCACCTCGCAGCGATTCCGCCCGAGTTCTTTGGCGCGATAGAGTGCATCGTCGACGCGGAGCAGGAGGGTGTCGGCCGCGATCGGTTCGCGCGGATCGCTTGCGGCGACTCCGAAACTGGCAGTGACGTTGATCGGCCCGGCATCGGTCATGATTGGCGAGGCTGCAATTGTTTCCCGCATCCGCTCCGCCAGACTGAGGGCGCCTCTGGCATCCGCCGATGGCACCACGATCAGGAATTCCTCGCCGCCGTAGCGACCCACCGTGTCGTATGGGCGAACGCAATTGCCCATGCGGCGGGCGGCTTCCTTCAGCACGGCGTCGCCGAGGAGGTGGCCGTGCGTGTCGTTGATCTGCTTGAAATGGTCGAGATCCGCCAGAATGACTCCTAGAGCCCCGCCTTCCCGCTTTTGCCGAGAGCGCTCGCGGTGAATCGCTTCCAGCACCGCGCCGCGATTGAAAACTCCAGTCAGCCCGTCGTGAGTGGCCTGAAAGCGCAGTTCTTCGCGCGCCGAAATCAGGCTCTGCTGAAGGCTTAAGATCCGCAGCCCCACACGCACGCGTGCCCGCAGCTCCTGGGCATCAAACGGCTTCGTAAGGTAGTCATCCGCTCCGGATTCGAGCCCATAAAGCACGTTGCCCTTTTGGGTGAGGGCCGTGAGCAGGAGGATGTAGACGTACGGGCGGTCGCGCCGCTGGCGAACTTTCTCGCAGACTTGTGGTCCCTCCATTCCCGGCATCACCCAATCGAGGATGGCCAGAGAAGGTGCTCCCTCGCTTTCCAGTACTCGCAAGGCCTGCGTGCCGTCGGCCACGGCCACGACTTCATAGCCGGACTTGATGAGCAGCGCCTCCAACATGCGGCGCAGGACCGGGTCATCCTCGGCGATCAGGATCCTGTTCGTGGGCTTGAGATCCATCGAGCTTCTCGTTTCTCTTAACCGTCTGCCGAGATCTGAATCTCGTCGCTCAGCTGCAGCGCTACCGAGTCGCGTGCTTCAAAAGCGAATCGAGTTCGGGTATCAAGCGTGCCAATTCCTTTTCCAATTTCGCGACATGATCCTCCGCGATCTTCGGAGCGCCCGATCGCGCCAACTGCTCCAAGGTGAACGCGGCGTCCGATACGGCCGTCGCTCCCACGTTTGCCGAGGAGCCCTTGAGAGTGTGAGCCAGCCGTCCGACCAGGCTGAAATCGCCTGCGCTCCAAGACTCGCGAATCTGGCGCACTGTGGTCTTGCACTCGTCGAGGAAAAGACGGAGCAATTCCTCCAGCAGAGCGCGATCCCCTTCGACCCGCTCCAGCGCGGCCTCGAAGTCCAGCGCCGCAGGCACCGCTGATCCTGCAACCCGGGACGCCGAAGATGAACCATCCTTTGCCATCGTTTGGTCCAGGACGTCCGACAGTTCGGACTTGCGAACAGGCGCCGAAAGGACCGCATCGGCGCCCGCTTCCGCGCATCTTTGCCGGTTCGCCAGCGTGTCGCCGACGACGAGAGCGATCACGGGTGTGTGAGTGCCGTCGGCGCGCTCTTTTGTCCGAATCGCGCGAACCAGATCGTATCCGTCGCCCTCGAAATCCACCACCATGGCCTCGATCGGTTCTGTTGCGATGGCGCTCCAGGCCTCTTGCCGGTTCGCAGCCGATGCGAGCAGGTATCCGCGCTCTTGCATCACACTGGTCAGCAGCCTCCGGCTCATCGCGTCCAGTTGATATAGCAGAACCTTCATGTGCTCGTTCACCCGGTGCGAGAAGACGACAAACAGCCGTCTCCAGGCCGGAGAATCCCCTGGGCCTAATATCGGCACTTCAGAGCGGGAACTTTAGCCGACGTGGTCTGAATTCAGACATGAACGGTGAGGCGAGGCCCGACACACGATCCCGCGGGAGCGCGCGAAGCCGAGTCGGGAGTGTCTAGTGGAGCGTGAATTTCTGCCAGGGGATCGAGTTCAGCGGAACGCTGGCCATGTACCCGGCCACATCCCCGCGGCCGTAGTAGGTCGGCGCACCCTGCGCGTCCTGGGCCATCAAGACGACCGGCTTGCCGTCGAGCACCTTCTGAAACGCAGCGATTATTGAATTAGCCTCGCGCGAATTTGCGATCACGTCGGGCTTCACGATCACCACGGCGAAAGTGGTGCCCTCCGCGTTCATCACCGCTGCCTCGAATTGCATGAGCTTCTCCAAGGCCGCAGAATCTGCCGAATTGGCCCGGTGCGCCACTGTTCTTTGGTACAGGAAAGGGTCAGTCAGGACAGGTTCAGCAACTTTCCATCCGCCCTAACAGCTCAAGTTTCAACCGAATCCAGCCGATGTAGACCGTGTAGGCGAGGCGCCTGGTTCGGGATTCTTGTCTGCCCGATGCTATGCGAATTGGCGCCGAACTTCCCTTTTTCCGAGAGGTTCTCTTTGTCGCTGCCCGTAGTGCACGTGATCGCGTACCGGGCAGTCTTGGTGTGTGCGGGGGAGGAATTGTGAGGAAGTTCCCGGCCTGGCCTTGGATCCTGGCGCCGCTTATGCTGGTGTCCGGCTGCGGCAACGTGAGCCCGGCGCCCCCTCCGCCTCCGGCAACCCTTTCGATCTTACCTGTGTCGGCGCCCGCGGGGACGGTCGGCTTCTCATACAGCCTGACGCTCAGCGCCAGCGGCGGACAATCACCTTACACTTGGTCCTTGATCTCGGGAGCGCTCCCGTCCGGCCTGAGTCTCAATCCCAGCACGGGCGTCCTCTCCGGCGTCCCGACCGCCAGCGGCACCTCGAACTTCACTGTTCAGGCTACAGATTCATCGGGGCCAGCAGTGACAGGCAACATGCCACTGGCGATTGTCGTTAACCCGCAACTCGCCTTCTCGATCACGTCGCTGCCGGACGGAGCTGTGGGCGTCCCCTACAATGCCAATGCCTCAATCGTCGGAGGCATCGCGCCCTGCACGTGGAGCATAGCGAGCGGCGGCCTACCGCCGGGTCTCTCGCTGAACAGCGCGACAGGTGCGATCACCGGTACGCCGACGAGCGCCGGCGGATTTGGTCTCGGTTTGCAAGTTACGGATTCCTCCGCGCCGCCCCAGACGGCGAAATTCTTCAGCGGCATCAACGTGAATCCACAAATGAGCATCACATCCAGCACGCTGCCGGATGGCACCGTGGGCGTTTCGTACAGTGCGACCCTGACGGCGACGGGTGGAACGGACATCTATACGTGGTCAATCAGTGCGGGCAGTCTGCCGGACGGAATTGTCCTCGATCCGAACACCGGAATTCTCTCCGGCACTCCCACCTCGGCCGGCCAAGCCAGTTTCACGGTCGAAGCCGCCGACACGGCGAATCCGCCCCAGACGACGACGCTCCCGCTTTCCCTGAACGTTGCCGCCGACAGCTCCAACGACGGACTTTTGAGGGGGACGTACTCATTTCTCCTGCGAGGTTTCGATTCGAATGGCGCCGTTGCCGTCGCGGGCAGCATCGACGCCGATGGAGCGGGCAGAATTGCGGCTGGAGTCTTCGACGCGAATCGTTCCACCGGCTCCGAAGAAAATGTGCGAATCGAGTCTGGAAGTTTCGCGATTGGCTCCGATCACCGTGGCACGGTGACGATTCACTCCGCACGGGGCGACCAGACATTTCGCGTTGCCATGAACGCGGCGGGAACCCTGGCGCACTTCATCGTGTTGGACACGGCAGATCCGGCCGCGGTGCGCGGGAACGGCGTCATGGAGCGGCGCGATCCCGCGACTCCTTCGTCGCTGATTTGGGACGGTAGCTACGCATTTTCCTTTTCCGGAGCGACACTGTCCGGGCATCGGTCGGCAATTCTCGGAAGTTTTTCGGCGAAAGAAAGCGGCGCGATCCCCGAGGGCATTGCGGACGCGAATTCAGGAGGACTTGTCGTGCCGGCCGCCGTTATCGATGGCAGCTCAAGTTACGCTCCGGAGACCAACAGCCGTGGCAAGTTGCGATTGGTTGTCAGCGGGCTCGGCACCATCGAAGGCGCAATCTATTCCGTTTCCCAGGGGGAATCGTTCTTCGTCAGACTCGATGCGCCCGGTTCCGACGTGTTGTCCGGAGAGATTGAGAGGCAGGCAGGCGAGCCCGCCTCGGAGTCACCGTTTGCAGGCGCGAGCATCCTTCGCCTGCAAGGCGAATCGGACCCGGGCTCCAGCGTCGTCGCGATGGGCCGTGTCGTCAGCGACGGAGCTTCTACGCTGACGGGGACCTATGACAGCAACGACGGGGGGCGGGTCAATTCGATTCCGCTTGCCCATGGAAGTTATGAGATCACTTCCGCCATTCGCGGTCGCGGCACGATTGAGTTCGCCGGGAACGATCTTGTCTTCTATTCGGTGGACCCGTCGAAAGCTTTCGTGATGGACACAATGGGAAGGGGAGCGAGAACTGGGCAACTGGACAAGCAGTCGACGGAAGTGCCTGCGCAACGGTGTCCCGTAGGAACGTTCTCGGAAGGATCGGAGGGCAACACGGGCACTAGCGTCGAGCTGGAATCAGGTGTGTTGACAATCGAGTCGAGCGGCAGACTATCAGCCATCAAAGACGTGAGCCCTGCCGGCAACACTCCTTCGTCGGCGCGAACACTACGTGCCACTCTCTCCGCGCGGCAGGACGGGCGGATCACAGCGCCCAACGGCCTACTTCTCTACGTGATTTCGCCTACGCGGTTTGTCGAAACGGAGATGAACGAAGGGCAAGCCAATCCCGAGATCGCAGCCGCCGACCAATAGAGCTGGCTTCCGAATTTCGGCCCTCACCAGGAACGCTGGACAGGGTCAGGCGCCGCCGATCTGATATCCGATACCGCGCACGGTGTGGATGAGCGGGCGGTCAAAACCCGAGTCCACTTTCTTTCGCAGGTAGTTGATGTAGACGTCCACGACATTCGTCATTGAGCCGGGACTGAGCTTCCACGCCTGCTCTACAATCGCCTTGCGAGGCACCGGCTGCAGCGCGTGCTGCATCAGGAAGTCCAGCAGGACGAACTCCTTGTGGGTCAGTTCAATCGTGTAGCCACCGCGACGCACAACGCGCTTGATACGGTCCAGCTCCAGATCTTCTACCTTAAGCACCAGCTTCGCCGGACCGTTCAGCCGCCTGAGAAGGGCCCGCAGGCGGGCCGACAGCTCCGCGGCGGAGAAGGGCTTCGTCATATAGTCGTCCGCGCCCGCTTCCAGGCACCGAATGCAGTCTTGCACGGCGACGCTTGAGCTCAAGACGAGAACAAGCACCCCGGGCCTCGCTGCCCGGATACGCGAGAGCGCTTCCATGCTGCCGTTGACCGGCGAGCCCACATCCAAGATGACCAAGTCGTAGGCGTCGGTCTCGATTTGATGTTGTGCTTCAGACGCGTTTGGAACGGTTACGACGTCGAAACCTTCGCCCTGCAGATGACGAACGACAAACTCGGCCAGTATGGGATCGTCCTCGATTGCCAGTATGTGCACGGCTCTCCCCCAATCGTGAAGAAAATCTTAGAATCCGAAATCGAACCGCCCACAGCCCAAACCGCAGGCAACCTCGATCACGTTTCTCTCATGCTGTGGAAATCTTGCCGTCATTTCTTTCAAATCGCTTATGTCTCTAAGCACAATTTCGGAAATGCCATATACATTTGGGAAGTCGCTAAGAAAGCTCAGCCAGCGTGCGTGGATCGTGCTGCTCGGATAACGAAGCACGTGCCACCGAAAAACGACGAAAAGGCGGCACAGAAACGGCTCTTCATTCTCGTCGGCAGGAAGCATCGTTTCTTAGATGTTTATTATCATTCTGCCGAGGTACAGAGTAAATTCGGCGCTATCCCTAGGGGAAAATCTGTAGGCAGCAAAACGACGGCGCGAGACTGCCCCCGCTCCACTCTTGCCCTCGCATCGCGACGCAATGCACGCGATGACGGCACGCGGAACATTAGAGCCTTTTATTCCGCGAAAAGTTAACTGGTTCGCAACACAGACACCAAGAGAGTGACTCAGCGGCCGCAATCTCAAACACCTCTTGTGATAAAGAGCTAACGCAGACGGTGAAGGCTGTCACTGTCGCTCTTGGGGGAATCCACTCATGTCAACTAGTGCGCTGCCCGTCACGAAATCCGAGAAGACGCGATTTCTCGTCGCAAGTCCGGACGCCGCGTTTCGCAGGTCGTTCACGCGCGATCTTGGAGATTCGAATGGCCGCGTCGAGGAAGTCTCTAGCGGAGCACACGCGCTTTCAAAGCTCGAATCGACTCCCTTTGATGTGCTTGTTCTCGACCGGCACCTGCCGGATTTGGATTCACAAGAGATTGCGGATCTGGCGCGGAGTCGGTTCGCGCCAATGGAAGTGCGCCTGGTCGATTCGCGCGTGGTTGCGCAAAGAAATGCGACCGAACCGGTGACGTCCGTCGTGCCGGCCGCGCCCATCCCGCCGCTGCCGGCGCGCCAGCAGTCCGCCCCGATCGATCCACAGGCGCTGCCCGGCATGGTCGGAACGTCTCGGGCGATGCAGCAGGTGTATCGCATGGCGCGTCTTGTGGCGCCGCGAGACACGACGGTGCTCATCACGGGAGAAACGGGAACCGGAAAGGAAGTGGTGGCGCGCGCGATTCATGAATTGAGCTCGCGATCGCAGAATCCGTTTGTCGTGGTGAACTGCGCCGCGATCCCCGAGTCTCTGCTCGAAGCCGAACTGTTCGGACACGCGCGGGGAGCTTTCACGGGAGCGGTGCAATCGCGAGCCGGGCGCATTCACATGGCGCACGGCGGCACGTTCTTCCTGGACGAAGTCGGCGACCTTCCGCTTGCCATGCAGGCGAAGCTGCTGCGTTTCTTGCAGGATGGGGAAGTGCAGAGGCTTGGCAGCTCGGAGGTGTTTCGGGTGGACGTGCGCGTCGTTTGCGCGACAAACGTCCGCTTGCTCGACTACGTCAAGCAAAAGTTGTTCCGCCAGGATTTGTACTACCGCATCGCCGTGTTTCCGATCGAGCTTCCGCCGCTGCGCGAACGCAAGGAAGATATGGGCCCGCTCGCCGAGCACTTTCTGAGCGAGCTGTGCCGGGCGGCAGCCATGCCGCCGAAGAGACTGTCCGCTTCGGCGCTCGCCGTGCTGCGACAGTTGCCATGGTCCGGAAATGTGCGCGAACTGCAGCACGCAGTCGAACGCGCATTCATTCTCGCGGGCGAAGAACCGCAGCTCCACGTGGAGCATTTCAGTCGCGCTGACGATCCGGCACACTTTAGAGAAATCTAAGTTATCGCCCTCGCTCTTGGCATCCGAGATGCAATGTACGCGCGAGGATGCCGAAATTGCCCACAACCCGGCAAAATCGCCTCGCGGCAAGCCGACGCGAGGCGCGCGCCACCGACCGCTCCTCGCTCGCGCGCGCGTTCCGGACATTCACGCAAGCCGCCGGATCGCTCGAGAAGTCGTACGCGCAGCTTCAGGGTGAAGTCGCACGCCTGCGCGGCCAACTGGAATCCGCGAACGCCGAGCTGTCGCGCAGAGCGGAGGAGAACGTCCGCGTCCGCGCCTTCTTGACGCGCGTCCTCGAGAGTTTGCCGTGCGGCGTGGTCGTTACGGACATCTGTGGCCGTCCGCGCATGGTGAACCCCGAAGCGCGCCGGCTGCTTCAACTCCAAGCTGCGTGGACCCCGGGTGAAGACGCGGCGTGCCCGCCCGCGCTCGAGGCGCTCCTTGCAACTTCCGTTGCCATCGACTCTTCGTGCGAGCAGGAGTGGGTTTCTGGCCTTGGTGACAATTCAAGAACCCTCGGAGTCTCGCGCGCCGAGGCGGGGGAATCGTCTGGGGGAGTCGAGAGCATCTGGATCATTCGCGACGTCAGTGATCAGAAGAGGCTTGCCGCGGAACGCGAGGCTGCGCGTCGCGCGCACGCATTGGCGGAAATCGCCACCGTCCTCGCGCACGAAATCAGAAATCCGCTCGGCAGCATGGAATTGTTTGCCGGTTTGCTTGCCGATGCGACCGCTGCGATGCCGGAAACGCGCGAGTGGGTCATGCACATGCAAGCCGGCCTGCGGTTGCTATCAGCTACGGTCAACAATGTTCTGCAGTTTCACAGCGAGCCTTGCCGCGAGTTGGTTCTGACGAGTCTCGACCGCCTGCTCCGGGAAACGGCCGGTTTTCTCGGACCCCTGGCGAAGCAGCGCGGCCTGGGAATCGCGATCGACAACGCCGTCCAGGAGGCGTCGATCCTCGCAGACCCCCAGAGGATTCAGCAGGTGTTTTTCAATCTTGCTTTGAACGCGTTTTCGACGATGAACCAGGGCGGCACGCTGACGATTCGCGTTCGTCGGGCGATTGGTGCGCCGGAGATCATTCAAGTGGACTTCGAAGACCAGGGCCATGGTATCGACCCGGCCGTGATCGATCGGATCTTTGCGCCCGGATTTACGACGAAGCCGGGAAGCCCGGGTCTCGGGCTATCGGTCTGCCACAAGGTGGTGGAGCAGCACGGCGGCAGCATTCGCGTGCAAAGCCAGCGAGACTGCGGGACGACATTTTCGATTTTCTTGCCGGTTGCGGAGGAACTGCATGAGTCACGTGCTTGTGGTCGATGACGAGGCCTCGATGTGCCGTGCCCTCGACGCGAACTTTCGGCGCCGTGGTTGGCAGGTGACGACCGCGTATGGCGTGGCGGACGCGTTGGCCAAGTTTCGCATGACGCCGAGCCGGCTCGTCGTCACGGACATGCGGATGAGCGATGGAGACGGCCTGGCAGTGCTGCAAGGCGTTCGCGAAGTGGCGCCTCAGACACCGGTGATCTTCCTTACGGCCTACGGAAGCGTTCCCGAAGCCGTGACCGCGATGCGCGAAGGCGCTTGCGACTATTTGATGAAGCCTGTTTCGTTCGAGCAGCTCGAAGAGACGGCGCAACGAATCCTGGGTGCGAGTTCCGGCGAGATTGATCCGAAAGAGCCGGAGTTTTTTGTCGGAGAGTCGGCCGGCTTCCGCGACCTGATCGCAAAGTCAAAGCACATCGCGCAGACCGACGCGGACATTCTGATCGAAGCTGAGAGTGGAACCGGCAAGGAACTGCTGGCTCGCTTCATCCATCGCTCAAGCCCGCGCGCACCGAAGCCTTTCGTGGCGGTGAACTGCTCCGCGTTTCCGGAGAACCTGCTTGAGAGCGAACTTTTCGGCCACGTGCGCGGCGCCTTCACAGGAGCGATGGCCGCCAAGCCGGGAAAATTCCAGGTGGCCAACGGCGGAACGCTGTTGCTCGATGAGATCGGCGAGATGCCATTGAGTCTCCAGCCAAAGCTGCTTCGCGTGCTGCAGGAGCGGGAAGTCGACCGGCTGGGCGACACGCATCCTGTGCCGATCGACGTCCGCGTGATTGCGACGACGAACCGCTCGCTCACGTCGCAGATTGAGGCGGGGCTATTCCGCGCCGATCTGTTCTATCGGCTCAACGTGATTCCACTTTCGATACCGCCGCTGCGCGATCGTCGCGAGGACATTCTCAGCCTGGCGGAACATTTCCTCCGGAAATTCGAGCCCTCTTCCCGGCGCGGGCAGTTCCGTATTTCGCCGGAGCTGGCGATCGCGCTGCGCGACCACGCCTGGCCTGGCAACGTCCGCGAGCTCGCAAATTTCATTCGCCGGGGCGTCGCGCTGGCGCACGGAAGCACTCTCGGCGCCGAGTCGTTTGGCTCCGTGGCACGGGCACAGATGCCCGCGGCCAACGACCGCCCGAAGGCGGGCATGACTCTGGAAGATATGGAACGACAGCTCTTGGAAGCGACGCTCGAAGCGACAAAAGGCAATCGCACGCGAACCGCCGAAATGATGGGCGTCAGCCTGCGGACAGTCCGCAACAAGATCCGCGAATACGGCCTCGCGCCGAAGGAGGCGCTGTGAACTGGCTCGATTCTCCGCAGAGCAATCTGCTGGGGCGCTATCTCGATCTCACCGCCATGCGACAGGCGCTGATCAGCAGCAACATCGCCAACGTCGATACGCCCGGCTACCGCACGCGCGACATCGACTTTCACGGCGAGCTGATGCGAGCGCTCCAAGGCAACGGCGAAGAAACCACGGAGCCGGCAGTCCGCGAAGTGCCGGGCCTGATCGCGCGCCCGGACGGCAACAACGTGAGCATTGATCGCGAAAGCATGCTGCTGGCTGAAGTCCAACTGCAGTTCAGCGCCGCCGAGCAGCTTCTGAAATCGCAGTTCAAGGTTCTGAACATGGCAATCAACGAAGGGGGAAGCGGATCATGAATCTCTTCAAGGTGCTGGATATCAGCGGCTCTGCGCTTCTGGCGGAACGCCAGCGCGCGGAAGTCGTTTCAAGCAATCTGGCGAACGCGGAGAGCACGCACACTTCCGACGGCGGCCCATACAAGCGCATGCACGTCGTCTTCGGCGCGCACCCGATGCAAAACCACGGCTTTGCGCTCACGCTCGCCTCGTTCACGGATATGAACGCGGAGGGCGTGCGCGTCGACCGCGTCGTCCAGGACGGCGCACCTCCGATTCGCCGCTTCGAGCCGGGTCATCCCGACGCAGACGCGGATGGCTACGTGTCGTACCCGGCGATCAATCCTGTCGAGGAGCTGGTCAACCTGATGGGCGCGGCGCGCGCGTATCAGCTCAACGCGTCGGCCATTCAGAGCACGAAGAACATGATTCAGGCGTCGATCGACATCATTAAGGCGTAGGTCTGAGCCAGGAGAAGGCGCATGACGAATCCGATTCAAGGGCTGCCGCAGCCGCATATGGACTATGGCATTTCGGTCGCCAACGAACAGCAGGGCGGCTCCGAATTCCTCGATACGTTGCGCAACGCCGTGGGCCAGGTGAAGGACCTGCAGTCTCAGGCGGACACGCAGGTGGCTTCCCTGTTGAGCGGCGACGGCCAGGACGTGCATTCGGCAATGATTGCGGTCGAAAAAGCGAATCTGGCTTTCGAGCTGATGCTGCAGGTTCGCAACAAGATCGTTTCGGCGTATCAAGAAGTCTCGAAGATTCCGTTTTGATGCCGGCGATCGGGTCCGATTCGCAGATCGTAGTTCCCGACGCATCGAGTAACTCACGTATTGACGGACGGCAAAGTGGATAAGCTGCAAAAACAGATTGTCGCCTTCTTGCGCGGGTTGACGCCCACGCAGATCGGTCTCTTGATCGGTAGCGCCGCTCTCGTCGGCGTCACGATCTGGATCTTTGTCCGCTTGCTCGGCGGCGCCGATTACAAGCCGCTTTACACGGGCCTGGCGAACGGTGATGCACAGGCGCTGACGCAGGAGCTGGCGTCGCAGAACATCGACTTTCAGGTTTCCAGCGACGGCACCACCGTCCTCGTTCCCTCGGATCAAATCGATAAGGCGCGCCTGGAAGTGGCCTCGCGCGGACCGCTCAGCAGTGGCCGGATGGGTTTCGAGCTTTTCGACAAACCCAACTGGTCCGGCAGCGACTTCTCCGAAAAGGTGAACTATCAGCGGGCCCTCGAAACCGAACTCGAGCGCACGATTCAGACGATGAACGGAGTCGAGGCTGTGCGCGTTCACCTCGTGCTGCCCCACGAGTCGCTGTTCACAGAAAGGGAGCGCCCGGCGAAAGCGGCTGTCGTGTTGAAGCTCCGCGGCGTGCGGATGAGCGACCAAGTGGCACACTCGGTGGCAAATCTCGTGTCCAGCTCCTGGGACGATCTTTCGCCGCAGAACGTCACCGTGATCACGACGGATGGCCAGATGCCCGGACAGATGCATGGTGAATCCTCGGACGGCGTGGGCGGCATGGCTGACGTCGAAACAGCGATGGCGGAGCGCGTGGTGCAGGTTCTTACGCCGATCGTCGGCTCCGATCACGTTCGGTCGAGCGTCACCATCGAGTACGATCCAACCTCCGGCGAAAGCACACAGGATCTCTATGATCCGACAGCGAGCGCGGTGCTCACCTCACAGACCTCGCAGGAAACGGCGGACGGGCTTGAGCCTTCCGGTATTCCCGGCACTGCGACCAACGCGCCCAATACTCCTCCTGCCGGTGCGGCCGCCAACCAGTCGAAGACAGATCAGGACGGCCAGGCGATTCGAACGGAGAGCAAGACTTTCGCTGTCAGCCACACCGTGCGCCACTTGATCGAACCAGCGGGCCGCATCAAGCGCGTTGCCGCCGCAGTCCTCGTGGATGACGTCGTCGAAGCCAAGACGGAGAACGGCAAGGCAACCGAGGCGCGCCGCAAGCGCACTCCCGACGAGATGAAACAGATCGAAGACCTTACCAAGGCCGCGATTGGATGGGATGGCACGCGCGGCGATCAAATCTCCGTGCAGAACGTTTCCTTCCGCAGCGCTGACGTCGACAAGCCGGAGCCGCCCTCGGTGCCGGAGCGCATCCGCGTCGTCGCCGAGCGTTGGACCGGACTGCTGCGCTACGTCGGCGTGTTCGGCCTATTCCTGTTGGTCTATTTCCTGATCCTCAATCCCGTGAAGAGCCGCGTCCTGACCGCTATCGAAGCGGCGGGCGCGCGAGCCGCGAATCCTCCCGCGCTGGGCACGGACGGGGCGCTCGCTTCACCTGAGCTTTACACTGGCGATCAGGCGACGCTCGGGGCCGGAGCGGCGGCTCAGCACCAGCTCCAGCAGGCGAACGTGCTGAAACAGCAAATCGTTGCGCGCGTGAAGAGCGATGCAGAAGGCGCGGCCAAGCCGGTTCAAGGCTGGCTGCGGACAGGAGCCTGATCGTGAGCCGCTCCGCACAAATTCCCGCGATGACGCCCGCCCGAAAAGCAGCCGTGCTGTTGGCGCTGCTCGGAGACGACGCGTCCACCGAGATTTGCAAGCACCTCGGCAAAGACGATCTGAAGTTGCTCGCGCAGGAGATTTCGGATCTCGACGAAATCACCGCCGAGATGGCCGCGCAAGTGTTGCAGGAGTATCAAGGACTCGCCGTTGCGCCCACTGCCGTGGCGCAGGCTGGCCCCGCTTTCGCGAAGAAACTCGTGGTCAAGACGCTTGGAGACGAGGGGTCTCGCCCTCTGGTTGAGAACGTAATTCGCGCCAAAGAGAAGGCCGCCCAGAATCTGGAAGCGCTGGAGAAGGCCGATCCCAAAGAGATCGCCAAGGTGCTGCAGGAGGAACATCCGCAGACAATCGCCCTGATTCTCGCTCACCTGAATACCAACTTGACCAAGGCTGTGCTGCTGCTCCTGCCGGATCAAACCCGCACCAACGCGATCAAGAGACTGGCGCAGATGCAGAACTTTTCGCCCGACATCGTGAACAAAGTGACCGCCCGTCTGCTCGGAAAACTGAAGCCGAAGAAGGAAGACGACCGCCGGGCGTACGGCGGCGTGCGCGCTGTCGCCGAGCTGCTAAATCGCATCGACGGCAACGTCGCAAAGAGCATTCTCGAAACGATCGAAAAAGAAAACGATGGCTTGGCTGTCTCCATCCGCGACCAAATGTTCACGTTCGAGGATTTCGCCGGCGTCCCGGACGTTGCGATGCGCGAGCTGCTCTCCCAGGTCGACAAGAAATCTCTCGCGATGGCTCTAAAGGGGGCGTCGGAGGGAGTGCAGAATCGCTTCTACAGCTCCATGTCTTCGCGCGCAGTCGAAATGTTGAAAGAAGACTCGGAGGCCCTTGGTCCCGCCCGCGCGAGCGACGTGAAGCAAGCGCAAGCCGAAATCATTCTCGTTGCGCGGAAGCTGGAAACGGAAGGGAAGATTACGCTCCGGGCCAGCGAAGAGGAAGGGGCATATGTCGGCTGAGATATCGAAGGGCAACGGTTCTCCAGCGCGCGCAGCTGAACCGTTTCTCTACGCCCCCGCAGTAGCGGCGAACGCGCAAGCGCGCGCGTCCAAGGTGCCTCCCGTGCCGCGCGAGGTCGTCCCGATCAGCGCTGATCGGCCCGGGGATACGCCGAGCGACCAGCGCGCGTACGAGAAAGGAATCGGCGAAGGCGAAGCCCGGGCGCGAGTCGCGTATGAGAAGACTCTCGCAGAGTTGCGCAGCCAGGTTTCCGAAGCGCTGCGTCAGTTCACGAAACAGCGCGAGATGTACTTCGAGCGCGTCGAATCGGACGTCGTCCAACTGGCTTTGTCCATCGCGCGCAAGATTCTGCACCGCGAGAGTCAAATCGATCCGCTCCTGCTGACGGGCGTGGTTCGCGTGGCGATGGAGGGCGTGAATCGTGATACGCAAGTCCGCCTTCGCGCCAATCCCGACGAAGTGCGCTTCTGGCGCGACTACTTCGCTCACACCGAAGGTATTCGGCCCACTCCGGAGCTCGTCGGCGATCCCTCTCTTTCCGTCGGCCATTGCGTTCTGGAGACCGATCTCGGCAGCACGCACATCAGTTTCGATACTCAACTGAAAGAGATCGAGCAGGGATTTCTCGACTTGCTCGGGCAGCGCCCAAGGGCGAGCGAATGACCTCGCACGTCCGCCCGCTTGGTCCCTTCTTCCGCCGCCTCGAAGATTTCTCGACATTCCGATGGATGGGCCGCGTGACGAAAGTCGCCGACTATCTCGTCGAGTCCGAGGGACCGTTTTGCTCGGTGGGCGAGGGATGCGCCATTCTCACCTCGGACGGACGCACGCTCGCAGGCGAAATCGTCGGCTTCCGCGGCCGCGTGGTTTTGTCGATGCCACTCGAGCGCCCGATCGGAATTCGCTACGGCGACCGCATCGTCACGCGCGGCACGCAGCCGTCTCTGCGGGTCGGGCCGGGTCTTCTCGGCCGCGTCATCGATGGCACGGGCAAGCCCCTGGACTCGAAGGGTTCGTACACGGCCCGCGAGTATTGGACACTGCGAGGTGACACACCTCTCGCGCTGGATCGCGCGCTGATTCGAGATCCGCTCGGCTGTGGCATTCGAGCGATCGACGGCATGCTGACGTGCGGGCGCGGCCAGCGCATGGGCATCTTCGGCGGCAGCGGCGTCGGAAAAAGCACGCTCGTCGGAATGATGACGCGCGGCACATCCGCGGATCTGACGGTGTTGGCTCTGGTGGGTGAGCGAGGCCGCGAAGTGCGCGAGTTCCTGGAGGAATCCATCGGCGAGGAGGGCCTAGGCAGATCGGTCGTCGTGACGTCCACTTCCGATCAGCCGCCGCTGATGCGAATTCGGGCGGCTCTCGCGGCCACGACTGTCGCCGAGTATTTCGCGGCTCAGGGGAAGCACGTCTTATTGGTCGTGGACTCGCTGACGCGGTTCGCGATGGCCCAGCGAGAAATCGGATTGGCCGCGGGCGAGCCGCCGACGGCGAAGGGTTACACACCGTCGGTCTTCACATTGCTCGCGCAGGTGCTGGAGCGCGCCGGTCATTTCGGCACTGGCAGCATCACGGGATTCTACACAGTGCTGATGGAAGGCGACGATCAGCAAGACCCGCTCGTGGACGCCGTGCGCGCCATCCTCGATGGCCACATCATTCTCGACCGGCGCCTGGCGGCAAAAGGGCACTACCCGCCGATTTCCGTCCTCGATAGCCTCAGCAGACTGATGCCTTCGGTCTGCACGCCCGAGCATCTCGCGAAGGCGCGCCATCTGCGCAGCTTGATAGCGTCGTACACTGCGTCGGAGGATCTGATCCGCGTGGGCGCGTACCAGAAGGGAAGCGATCCAATTTTGGATCACGCAGTGGCGGCTCTGCCCGACATCAATGCGTTCCTGCAGCAGCGAAAAGACGACAAGACGTCAATCGAGCAAGCGATCAAGGCTCTGCTCGCTCTCTCTGCCTGAGGCCCATGCCATTTCATTTCACGCTCGCACCGATTCTGCGATTGCGCGAGGGCCTGGAGAAACTCGAGCTGCGCCGACTACAGGCCATTGCCGCACAGATCGTGCAGGTCGGCGCGGAGATAGCGGCGATCGATGCGGAGACCGAAATGGCGCGGCGCGAAATCCTGGAGCAGGCCGCGGGCGGGATCACGGGCGCCGAACTTCACGCCGCCGCCCTGGCTGAGCTTGTTCGCAACGATCGGCGTGCAGCGCTGGAGGCCAAGCGCGTAGAGCTGGAGCAAGAGCGCGCCGTGCAGCAGACCCGCTATACCGAAGCCCGTCGGCGCCGTGAAATCCTCGAAAACCTACGGCAGCGTCAACTCGCGGCGTATCAGTTGGAGCAGTCGCGTCGCGAACAGCAACGGATCGACGAATTGTTCCTCATTCGTCGCGCCAGCAAGCAGCGCTCGACCCGGGAAGACAGCGACAATACATCACCGTGAGCTCCGTCCTCGGACGCCTGCGGCCGGCTTCTTCATCGGTCGCTCCTTGCCTAGCTGAGTCGGCAAAGCTTTCCGATCTGCCATAGGTCCGTTCTCGGCATTTTCCAGAGAAACTTGAGCGACGGTTGTATCGCGTTCAATTCCCGCCAGTTGCTGCCAATCCAATGCCGCTCGCCCGAGTCGGCCGATTTGGCCATGCGGGTGCAATTCACCCGACCGTTTCGAAGACCCATGCCCATTGAGACAAACGCAGTTTCCGTCGCCGGCAGCGGTGCTGTTTCCGCGGCGGCGAGTACAAGGACGTCGATGCCGACAGCGATGCAGCAAGCCGCGGACTCAATGCCAGCCTTCGCGCAGGTGCTGAATCTGTCGTTCGCGAGCGCGGGCGGTAGCTCGCGTGCGTTGACGCCGGGCGTTACGATCCAGCCGGATCGGAACGGGAACGAAGTTGTCTCGACTCCTCTGATTGGCGGCAATAGAAAGCCCGCTAGGTCACATCAGGCGGTCGATTCGGTCACACCGGCCGCCGGCAGCGTTCCGAAGGAGAGCACTTCCATCACGGCAGAGCCAACGTTCAACTTCGTCTTCGTTCCCTCGGATCCGACTGCTACAAAGACTGTGTCTTTCGACGCCGGCACTTCGTGGGTACCGATACTGCAACCGCCAGGGAGCGTCGAGGAGGCAACACAGCCAACGCCGAATGTTGAATCGAGCATCGGCGAGGCGCTGTCGCCCGATTTCTCAGCGGCGGTCGCAATCCCGCGCGCGACCCATGAGACTGCGGCGAAATCCGGTTCGCCAGCATCGAACGGCGTTGCATCGAGTGTTGCGCAAACGCTTCTGCCGTCAGCGGAGTCGTCATCTCCAGCCGGCGGCGTGCAAATCGCGGCTGGCACGCCAAGCGCGCCGCCATCTCCCGCGCCTCCGCCGTCTCTGCCTGGTTATGGGGGGGAAATCGAAATACAAGATCCCAACCCGGTGCCGACACCGGTTTGGGCGCCAACTCACGGATTCACGGATACATCGACGCACGGGGCGGATCGCTTTATTTTCGGCCGCGCGTCTTCCGCACCCGGGAATGCAGGCGACACTGCCATGGCGCAGCCCCCGGCACAATTTCCGGAGCCGTCGCCCTCAGCGAATGCAGCGCCGCAGTACGGCAACCCTGAACAGGCCGATCAAAAGCAGGCGCCAAGCTCGACGAACTTCAAGTCAACGTTTACACAGGTCGCCAGCCCGACAGCCGCCTCTGCCCTGCAGGGCAGCGTGCCGACATTCTCGATTTCGCAGCCGTCCGCTTCCGATTTCCAGGAGTCCGCGAAACCGGACGTCCAACAGCCGAACGCGCCCGCGGCGATTGCCGCGCCTGTGGCTGCGGGAACGAACAGGTTCACGATCGCAGCGGCAGGTTCTTCGACGGCCAACAATTCCACAGTGCCGTCCGAAACATTTCCATCCGCGTCCACATCTTCTTCGACCGTCAGCGCTCCAACGGTTCGCCAGCCGATCGGCCCAGTTCCGGCCAAAATGCAGATGTGGATGGCTGATGGCGTCCGCGACGCCGCGGTGCAGCCCCGACCGCTCGTTGCGTCGCACGGGCAGGGCGACTCGACGAAGACCGCTGCGCAAACGGTCCCGTTCGTCGCCGATCCCCGCGTTTCTTCGGCGACCGGCGAGAACAACTCAGTCGCCACGCCGCAACTCGCGACGCCGATCCTGGCGCACGAATCGCAAATCGCGGATTCGCAATCGCGTCCGAAGATCACCCCTTCATCGAGTCTTCGGCCCGCTCCGCAGACGCGAATCCCGGCGCAGCAGGTTCCAAACACAGAAGCCTCCAAGGTGCGAAATTCCACGCCGTGGACCGTGCCGCTTGCAGCGCCGCCGGTGAACGTCGTCGCGAGCGAGCTGACGCCGGACGATGATGCGGTACTTGGCGCTCCGGCCTCCGCGGAGCACGCTACGGCGCCGGCTTCGCGGCCCGCCCCCGTTCGTGCGGCTGCCGCACCGGACGTCGCGGCTTCGACGGCCTTAGAAACATCGGACGCAACACAGGAATCGCAAGCTCCCGTGAACTCGCGCGCCTCGCGCGTGGAGGCTGTCAGTTCCAAGTCCAATAGCGTGCCCAGTTCGGCAGCCATCATCGCAAGCGACGCTCCCGAGGCTTCGCAACAGACTTCGCTAGCAGCCAGCTCGGCAAAGGTCGAGTTGACATCACAACCGCCGGCAAGCTCCGCCGATGGCCATCCGAGCGCCTCGGGCGATGCTCCCCTGCCGAGCGCAGTCCGCGTGCGTGATGCCGCGGAGACGATCGAGCTCTCCAAGAGCCTGCAGGCGTGGAATGGCGGCGACAATTCTCAGACGCGCCTGGTTCAGTCGGCAAGTCTGGGCGGCAATCTTCGTGAATCCGAAATGAATATTGCACTGCATGCCGAAACACTTGGATCCGTCGAACTGCGCACGCGGGTTGTTGGCGACGTCGTTGGTGCCTCCATCGGCGTCGAAAGGCACGAGGCCCACACGCTGATCGCGAGCGACCTTCCGGCGCTGCATCAGGCTCTGCACGAACGGCAGCTTCGCGTGGGAGAAGTCTCGGTTTTTCAAGGTCCGTTGACCTCCGGCGGCGCAGCCGGAGACGGCCGTCAATCGCGGCACCAGGAAGGGAATTCGCCGCGGCCTTCATCCTCAACGTGGACGGCGGAACGAGATTCGTCACCGGCGAGCGCGGCTTCCTTCAACGAAGGCTACGACGCCGGAGCAGTTTTCGACTCGAACGGCAGACTCAGCGTGCGCGCCTGACGGCCGCCGCGAAAGGAGAAATGGCATGACTTCAACGAACCCACTGCTTGGTGCCGGCGCTTCGGCCGCCAATGCAGCGGCGTCTTCCAGCTCGCAGCCGGCTGCGTCGTCCAGCTCGGACAACGGTTTGAGCAATCCGAACACGTTCATTACGCTGCTGACCGCGCAACTGCAAGCCCAGGATCCGCTCGACCCGATGAGCCCTTCCGAAATGGTCGACCAGCTCACGCAGATCAATTCGCTGCAGCAGTTGATGCAGATTCAGTCGGACCTGCAAAGCATTCTGAGCCTGTCGACAACCGCGTCGCAGGCCGGCGGCTCGCAGGGCACGAACAGTTCAGCTTCGTAGGACAAACTTTTCGACGAGCTTCGCGCTCGCGACAAATCGACAGGAGGAACGACATGGGATTGTTTTCAGTAGCACTCTCAGGACTCAACGCCAGCTCGGAGGACCTCTCGGTCATTTCGAACAACCTGGCGAACATGAATACGGTGGGATTCAAATCCTCGACCGCGAACTTCCAGGACCTGTTCTATCAGCAGATCGGCACCAGCGGAAACAACAACCCCGAGCAGATCGGCGAAGGCGTGCAAGTCGGCTCCGTCGATTCGCAGTTTACGCAGGGCAGCATTCAGTCCACGGGAGTTCCCACCGATGTCGCCATTCAGGGACAGGGCTTCTTCATGATCAACAAGGGTGGCACGAGCGAATACACCCGCGCCGGCAATTTCTCAATCGGGGCGAACGGACAACTCATGACGACGGATGGCGGTGAGGTGATGGGTTATGCAGCCGTCAACGGCGTCGTGAATCCAAACTCCACGGTCGCGCCGCTCACGATTCCTGCGGGACTCACGATCCCGCCCAAGGCCTCGACGCAGTTTTCGGTCGCGATGACGCTGGATTCCGACGCGAGCCTCGCAACCGCCGCCGCCGCGCAGCAAACGGGTACGGGAATCGCACCGGCGACCGTGCTCAAGACAGGCAGCACGCTCAATTTTAACGACGGCACCAACAACTTCACGTACACATCAGCCGCGGGAGACACGCTGAACTCGCTGGTCACCGCGATCAACGCCAATACCAACTTCACTGCCAGCATCGCTGGCAATTCGCTGATTGTTACGGCGAAGAACGGCGGGGCCGTCAACTTCACTGCAAACACGCTCACGGACGCTGCGGCGGGAACGGAAGCCGAGACGTTCGCGACATCCGGTACCGCAGTTCCAGCCGGTTCCTTCAGCACGCCCGTCACGGTGTACGATTCGCTCGGCGCCACGCACGTGCTGACGGCGAATTTCACGAAGACCGCCGCCAACACGTGGAACTACACGCTGACGATCCCGGCTTCCGATCTCGGCCAGACGGGTGCTCCCGTCACCGTGAACAGCGGCACGCTACTGTTCAACGGCAACGGCCAGCTCGTTTCTCCGGCCAGCAACGTAGCCATCACGATCAACAACCTTGCGGACGGCGCCAGCCCACTCGGCGTGACCTGGAATCTGCTCAACCCCTCGGGCGGAGCAATGATCTCTCAGGTTTCCGGCCCTTCGGCTGCAACGGCAACCCAGACGGACGGCTATGCGAGCGGCGCATTGCAGACGATATCCATCGCAGCGGATGGCACGATCAACGGCGTCTTCAGCAACGGTCAAACGCTGGCGGTCGGGCAGATCGCACTTGCTTCGTTCGCCAACTCACAGGGCCTGATGAAAAACGGCTCGAATACCTACCTGGCCTCGCTGGCTTCGGGGCAGCCGACGATCGGCGCGCCGAACGCCGGTGGCCTCGGGTCGGTGACGGGTGGCGCGCTCGAGCAATCGAACGTGGACATCGCAACCGAGTTCGCAAACCTCATCATCGCGCAGCGCGGATACCAGGCCAACGCTCAGACGGTCACGACGCTTGACCAGGTGTCGCAGTACGCGATCAGCATGATTCAGAACGGATAACGGAGGCTAGTAACGGTCGTTCGTAGCGCGATCCGCGCCTTGCGCCTCATGCGCAGGGCGCGGACTCGCATCATTCTAAGCGCCCTTTAATGAGAGTCCGTCGATCTGCGCCAGCCGAAAAGTAACGGCCCGCCGCGGAAATTCGTGATTCGATTTTCATCGCCTTCAACACCTGTGTTTTCTGCATTCTTGGGCGTGTGTACTGAACGCTATGCACACGCTCGTCCCGCCTTTGGTTCGGCTCGCTAATTGCATTCCTCGGTTCCGCCATGGCTGACGAACCTAAGAATGCCGCAACACCAGCAGAGGCGCCCAAGAAATCGAAAGCGCCCATTCTGCTGGCGATCATCGCCGTCGTGCTGCTAGGCGGCGGAGGCGCCGCTTTCTACCTGTTGCACCACAGCAAGACTGCCGAAGCCGCGCCGGAGAACAACGCAAAACCCGATGCGCCAGAATTCGTTATTCACCTGGATACCTTCACGGTGAATCTCGCCGACCCGGAAGAGGGTCACTTCTTGCGCGTCACGATCGACTTGGGCTTGGGCCATCCACCGAAGGGCGCGGCGGAGCGCGGCTACGGCGATTTTCCGATGGCACGCGCGCGCGACGCGATTCTCTCTGTGCTGACGGTCGGCAAAGCAGATGTGCTGCTGACGCTGGATGGCAAGAACCAGCTGAAGCGCGATTTGGTTCAGACGCTGCAGGACAAGGTGCCGGAAGCGGATGTCCGGAACATCTACTTTACGGAGTTCATCGTTCAGCGCTAGCCATGGCCACCGTTCTCGCACTTCCGAAAGCGGACGAGCCCGGGATCTCCGAGGCGGCATGGCGTGAGGCTAGCTGGCTGCCGTGCCGAGTGACGGCAGAGGTCGCCGTAGCCCGCTTCACGATGGGCGACTTGATGAGTCTTGAGGTGAATTCCGTGATTGCGACGCGCACACCGACATCGGCGGACATTCTCGTAGGCGTCAATGGAGAGCTCGTGGCGCGGGCCGAGATGGACGCTGTTGGCGACCGCATCGCCGTACGGATCGCCGAGGTCGCATGAGCGTGGCCCGCCCGTCAGAAGGAGGAACGATGTCGAGCACTCCTGCCGTGGCTTCTGCGGCAAGGTTCGGATCTCTGCTGACCTCGATCTGGCCGCGAATCGGCGCCGCGCTTTCGAAAATGGCGGCTGGCAAGCGCCGCGGCCTACGTTTGTGCGAAAGCCTTTCGCTCGGTGAAAAGCGTGTCGTGGCGATCATTGAGTGTGATCGACAGCGGTTCCTGATTGCGGCTACGCCGCAGAATATCTCTCTGTTGCAATCGCTCGGTCCCGCAAAGCCCGACGATGCGGAAGAAAAGTAAACCGGATGAATCGACTTCTCAAGTTCGCAGCGCGGGCGGCCTGCTTGCTCGCACTCCTGCTCGCGATCGGCGGCGCCGCTCCGGCGCATGCTGCTGCGGCTCCTCAAGGTGTGTCGATCCAGATCCCCGGATTCAGCATGCACGGCGATTCGGCCTCCTGGACGATCGTCATACTTCTGACGCTCCTGACGCTGGTGCCCGCCCTATTGTTGTCGATTACGCCGTTCGTTCGAATCCTCGTCGTGTTTCACTTTCTTCGCCAGGCGCTCGGCACACAGAGCACCCCTTCGAACCAAACTCTGATTGGACTGTCTCTCTTCCTGACCTACTTCTTGATGCAGCCGGTGGCCGTCGCCGTGAATCAGCAGGCCATCGTGCCGCTGGAAAACGGAACGATCAGCGCGTGGGAAGCGCTCGATAAGGGCTCCGTGCCGGTGCGGCAGTACATGCTCCAGTACACGCGCGAAAAGGACCTCGCCCTGTTTGTCGATATGGCGCACGAGGCGCGCCCAAAGCAGCCCGCCGATCTCTCGATGCGTATCGTGATCCCGGCCTACATCCTTTCCGAGTTGAAGACAGGGTTTCAGATCGGCGCCATTTTGTTCTTGCCGTTTCTTGTGATCGACATGGTGACGGCATCCGTGACGACTTCGATCGGAATGATGCAGCTGCCCCCAGTCGTGATTTCGACTCCTTTGAAAATTCTGCTTTTCGTGGTGGCAGACGGCTGGAATCTCGTCGTCGGCTCCATGCTGAAGAGCTTCCATTAGGAATTGCGAATGACGCCCGAACAACTGATCGCCATCACGCGCCACACGCTCGAAGCAGCGCTTTGGGTAGCCGCGCCGATCCTGCTATCGGCCACTCTGATCAGTCTGTTGATCAACATCGGGCAGGTAATGACATCGATTCAGGATCCGACGGTTTCGACCGTGCCGCGGCTCGCGGCCGTCGGCACGATTTTGTTCTTGCTGATGCCCTGGATGCTCCATTACCTGCTGAGTTTCACGACGAGTTTGCTGGGAGATTTCAGCGTCTTCGCGCGTTGAAGGAGCGCACCCAAATTGTCGCCGCTGCTCGAACATTTTCTGGCGCACGCGCTGCCGATCGGTCTGCGAACCGGCGGCTTGATGACGTTTGCGCCGTTCCTCGGTGACGAAGCGATTCCGGCGCGCGTGAAGGCGGGTTTCACCCTCGTCCTCACGGCGATGCTCTATAGCGTGTGCCCCGTGCCGGATTTCCAGCTCGACGCGCTTCACTGGACGCGAATCGTGGTTGGTGAGGCAGGAGTCGGCCTGTTGATGGGGTTATCGGTGCGGCTGGTGCTTGAGGGAATGCAGATTGCCGGGCAGCTGGCTGGCGCGCAGCTGGGTTTTTCTTTGGCCGCGATCATTGATCCTCAAACGAACATCGAAACGCCGGTGCTCGCGGTGTTTCACCAGATGATCGCGCTCCTGATTTTCCTTCAGCTCGACGTGCACCATTGGATGCTGCGCGCGATCGTAAGGAGTTTTGACTACCTTCCCGCGGGCGCGCTCGTTATGACGCGCGCCACGGTCGAGGAGATGGTTCATGCGGCTGGAGGCATGTGGCTGATCGGGGTGCAGGTTGCTGCGCCCGTATTGCTCGCCACGATGCTCGTGGACATCGCCGTCGGGTTCTTGAGCAAGGCTTCACCGCAACTTCCCGCGCTGTTCGTCGGTATGTCGGCGAAGAGCTTGATCGGATATCTGGTCTTGGCTGCGGCCGCCGCTCTGTGGCCGCATTTGCTCGAAGGTCAATTTGCACACGCGCTGGGATGGAGCGAGCGAATGCTCCATCTGGCGCAATAGGCTGAAACGATCGTGGCGAGCGAAAACAGGTCGGAACGAGCCACAGCGCGGCGGAGGGAGAAGGCGCGCGAGAAGGGACAGGTTCCTCGCTCGCGCGATCTGGTCACGGCGCTCACTCTGTTGACCGTCACGCTGATGCTCTCGTGGCAGCCGGAAGTGTGGATCGGGCGGTGGCACGACTTCTTCGGCCGCCTGCTCACCAGCAGCTACGCCGGGGACATCGGTCTTGGCAGCTCGATATTTTCCTGGACCGCGCTGACGATCGTTCAGTGGATTGCGCCGATTCTCCTTCTGGCCCTGGGCGTTGCGGTTTTTTCCAGCGCGGCGCAGGGCGGCTTCATCTTCGCGCCAGATGCCTTCAAGCCAAATTGGAGCCGGTTGAACCCGGCCAGCAACATCGGCCAGATGTTTTCTTTCGCGGGCCTGAGCCGGGCACTACGGTCGCTGATCCCCGGCAGCGCGATTCTCTTCATCTTGGTCAATGTTTTCCAGCGTGACATCGCAAAGATCGTTCACCTGTCGCGCTTTGGTCCTCGGGCGGTCCTGACGCAAGAAGGAAGCCTGCTTTTCGAACTCGCCTGGAAGTGCGGCCTGGTAATGCTCGCGTGGTCCGGCGCCGACTATTTCTTCCAGCGCTGGAACTACGAGCGCTCCCTTCGCATGACCAAGCAGGAGGTGAAGGAGGAGACCAAGGACACGGAAGGAAATCCGCTGATCCGCGGCAGAATGCGACGAATCCGCCGCGCTTTCATGCGCAAGATTCTGACGAAAGACGTGGCGCGCGCCACCGCCGTCGTCACCAACCCGACGCACTACGCGGTCGCTCTCGAATATCGACCTGAAACGATGTCGGCCCCCGTGGTCGTGGCCAAAGGCCGCAACCTTCTCGCCGAGCGGATCAAACAGATCGCGCGCTGGCACGAAATTCCGATCATCGAAAACCCGCCGCTCGCCCAGGCGCTTTTCAAGGCCACGGAAGTCGGCCAGGCCATTCCGCCGAAGCTCTACGTCGCGGTGGCCGAGATTCTTGCGTTCCTCTACCGCACGAAATCGCGCATGCAGTCCATTCAACCTAGGGCGGGGGCGTAGCGAACACGACCATGGCCGCAGCCGCTCAAGCCCAGCCGAGGATCCTGCGGAGCGCCTCCGCCGACTGGCTCGTTCCCGTCGCGACCGTCGCCCTCGTTTTCATGATGCTCGTGCCCGTGCCGAGCTTCGTGCTCGATATTTTTCTCGCGACGAGCGTGACTCTTGGAATTGTCGTCCTCTTGTCCGCTCTGTACATTCTCAAGCCCGTGCAGTTTTCAGTATTTCCCACGTTGCTCTTGTTCCTCACGCTGTTCCGGATTTCGCTCAACATCGCCAGCAGCCGTCGGATTTTGCTGCACGGCAACGAAGGCGCCAGCGCCGCCGGCCACGTGATCGAGGCGTTCGGACAATTCGTCGTCGGCGGCAATTACGTCGTTGGCTTCGTGGTCTTCCTGGCGTTGATCGCGATTCAGTATCTGGTCATCAACCATGGTGCGGTGCGAACCGCCGAAGTGGCGGCGCGCTTCACTTTGGACGCCTTGCCGGGCAAGCAGATGGCGATCGATGCGGACATGAACGCCGGTCTGATCGACGAGACGCAGGCGCGCTCCCGCCGCGAACAGATCGCCCGCGAAGCGGAGTTCTACGGCGCGATGGATGGAGCGGCGCGATTCAGCCAGCGCGATGCTCTCGCAACCATCTTGATCACCGCGATCAATATCATCGCCGGCTTCCTGATCGGCGTGATTCAGCTGCACATTCCCTTCGATCAGGCGCTCAAGACCTATACGGTTCTTACAGTCGGCGATGGCCTGGTCACCATGATTCCCTCGCTGCTCGTCTCGGTCGCGGGCGGCATGGTCGTCACGCGCACGTCGACGGACAACGTGCTGGGCGTCGAGCTGGGCAAGCAGCTCTTCAGCAAGAAGGTCCCGCTGCGTATCGCCGCGGGGGTGATGTTTTTTCTCGGGCTCATTCCGGGCCTTCCCAAGCTGTCGTTTTTCCTGCTGTCCGCGATCTCTTTCTATCTGTCTTCGCGCGCCTCCGATCAAGCCGCGACGCCCGCGCAAGAGAGCAGCGCCGGAGGCGCAAAGAAGGATCCGAAGGCAAACGCACAGCAGCAAATTGAGCAGCTGCTCAAACTCGACGAGCTCAGCCTCGAAGTGGGCTACGCGCTCGTCTCGCTGGTCGATCAGGCGCAGGGTGGGCAGTTGCTGCAGCGCATTCGCGCGCTTCGCCGCCACCTGGCCCTGCAGCTCGGCTTCCTGGTGCCTTCGATTCACATCACGGACAACATGAAGCTCAAGCCGCGCGAGTACGTCATCTATCTTCGCGGCGTCGAAATCGCCCGATGGCAGATGTACCAGGACCACATTCTCGCCATTAGCTCGGAGCCAAACCCCGCGCCGCTCGATGGTTTTGACGCGCGCGAGCCCGCCTTCGGCACGCCTGCAAAGTGGATTCCGCCGGCTTTGCAGGAGCAGGCGATCGCCAAGGGTTACGTCGTGGTGGACCAGACGTCGGTGCTTGCCACACACGTCGCCGAAATCGTGCGCCAGTTCGCTTACGAATTGCTGACGCGGCAGGAAGTGAAGCGTCTGATGGACGCCCTTGCCGAGACGAAGCCGAAACTTGTCGACGAGCTCGTGCCGCGCCTGCTCACGATGGGCGAGGTGCAGCGAGTGCTGCAGCAGCTTCTGCGCGAGCAGGTCTCGATCCGCGACCTCTCGACGATTCTCGAAGTGCTCATCGATACGGCCCCTGTCAACAAGTCGCAAGTCGCGCTCGTGGAGGCCACGCGGCAGGCGCTCGGCCGCGCGCTCGTTCAGCCGCTGCTCGGCGACGACCGCAAGCTGAAAGTGATGACGCTCGATCCGATATTGGAGCAGCAGATTCAGCGGAGTTTTGAGCCGCAGCCCGCCGGCGAGCGCACCGCCCTGGCGCAACCCTCGCCGTTGCGCCGCGTGCTCGAAAGTCTTCAGAAGGTCGTCGGAGACAAAGTGGCGCTGAATTCCATGACGCTGCTCTGCAACAGCCCCGCGCGATTTCATCTGCGCCGATTGCTGGAGCCCTTCCTTCCGCGCGTCGTCGTGCTTTCGCCGGCTGAGATTCCGGCCAGTGTTTCGATTCAATCTCTTGGAGTCGTGCGATGAGTGACCGCCGCAGGTGCCACATGAGAATTCAAGGACGACACAGCCGATGACCAGGGACCCCAACATCGAGAACAACGAAGCCGCGCTCAGCGCCGCCGAGCGAGAGAAACTCGTGCTCGAGCATCTGCCCGAAGTGCGTTACATCGCCCGGCGAATTCACGAGCGCCTGCCTGTGCAGGTTCCGTTCGAAGATCTCGTGCACGCGGGCATTATCGGCTTGATGGAAGCGCTGCAGCGGTTCGATCCCAAGAAACAAGTTCACTTGAAGAGCTACGCGAAATTCCGAATTCGCGGCGCGATTCTCGATAGTCTTCGCACGACGGACTGGAGTCCGCGCAGTCTCCGCAAGCAGGCACGCACCGTGGAAAGCGCGTACATGGCGCTTTCTTCCGAGCTCGGCCGCGCTCCATCCGAAACGGAACTCGCGAATCGGCTCGGAATGGACCTGCTTGCATTTCAGCAGCTCCTGGGGGACCTCCACGGACTCAACATGGGCAGTTTGCAGGCGCTGGCCAGCGAGGATCTTCCCGAAGAGGAAGCGTGCATTTATCAACCCAACGGTCCGGACGAGGATCCTTTCTTCCAGTGTCTTCGTTCGGAGCTTCGATCGCAGCTGGCCGAGGCCATGAACACACTCGACGAGAAAGAACGGCAGGTGTTGGGTCTCTACTATTTCGACGAACTCACGATGAAGGAAGTCGGCGCCACGCTCGGAATCACGGAGTCGCGCGTGTCGCAGATTCATTCGCTCGCGCTCATTCGCCTGCGCACTCGGATTCAAGAATTGCTGGACGCCCGCAAGGCCGCCGCCGGCGAAGCTGACGCAAACTCGGCGGCGCCAGCGGTCGAGTCAATCTCATAGAAATCAGGAGCCAGAATGCCGCAGACACCGAGCCAGGAACAAATCAATGCCCTCCTTCAGGAGGCACGGCGCAGCGCGTCTGCCGTCCAAGTGAGCGCGGATGCTACGAACGTGTCCGCCTTCGATTTGCGGCAGTCGAAACAGATTTCCGAAAGCGGCACGCGAGGCGTCTCTGCGATTCAGGAGGCGTTTGCCCGCCGGCTGACCGAGTCGTTCAGCAGTTACCTGCACGCCGCCTTCGAAGCCAAACTCGCGTCGGTTGAGCAGAAGTCGCTTGCTGATTTCGCGAAGGAGTTGCAGTCGCCAGCGTATCTGGCTTCGATCCGTTTTCCATCATTGGGCGCGTCCGCGCTGCTTCTCGTCGATCTTCCCCTTGCGCTGCAGATGCTTGACCTGATGTTGGGCGGAGATGGAAAGGAGCAAGGGGAGCGGCGTGACCTGACCGACATCGAGCAGGAGATCTTCGAATCCGCCGGACGCCTTTTGTGCGAGGAGTTGCGCCTGGCCTGGCAACCGGCGCTCGACACCGAGATCCGGTTCGAGGCGCGCGTGCAAATCGATGGGTGCGCATCGCTGATGCCCGCATCGGAAAAGCTCATGCTCACAGCCTTCGACATCACGCTCGCCGAGAATACGGGCAAGCTCACTCTTGCGATTCCCGGTGCCGTGTCAACGGCGCTGACTCGCGAAGCGGCTCCGGCCCTCGTGCCATCGGTGCCGGCGAACTCGCAGAAGAATCGCGCGCGATTGCAGGAGCTGCTGGGAAATTGCGCATTCGACACGGAGCTGACCCTGCCGCCGAGCCCCGTTTCGGTACGGGAAGTGTTTGATCTTCAGCCGGGCAGCATCGTCGTTCTCGGCGTGCGCGCAAGCGAGCCGATTCAGCTGAACGTCGCCGGGAAGAACATGTTTACGGCCGTGCCTGTCGGATGCGGCTCCCAGCGCGGTGCGCAGATCGAGCGCGTGCTGTCCATCGCGCCCGAGAAGAACGGAAAATAACGTGTCCGCGGAATCCAGCTCGCCGTTCGGGAAATTTATCGAGGCGTGGTGCCAGGGCTTCGCTCGCACGCTTTCCGAAGCGGGCCTCAAGGACCCCAAGATCGAATTCATCGACGCGAAGAGCTGCGCCGATCGCGTTCCGAAAGCCGGTGAGAAAAGCTATCGCATGACCTTGATTGGCGGCGGGCTGTTGCGCGGGTCGTTGAGCTTCCTAGCCTCTGAGCCGGAGACTCTGCAACTCGCCCTGCTCTTGGCTTCCCCGGCCGAGAAGGGCGCCAGCGAATTCGGCGACCGCCAGCGCGATACGGTAACAGAGTTGATCTCTCGTGCCGCAACGAAGGTCACGGCAGCATTCGCCGGCGACCGAGGCAAGTTGGAGCTGGCCGCTGCGAACGCCGCGGCTGGGCCCGTTTCACTTTTTGGAGGTCTGCGAATCAGCGCCCCGAGTTTCGCGCCTGTGCTGATTTTGCTGGCGTCCTCCGCCGAATTTCTCGAATCCGTTCGCGGACTGGAAAAGCCGGCGCCGGCCCCGAGTCCTCAAGTTTCACAAAAAGGAGCAACCGCCATGCCCGCAAATCAACCCGCAGCCACAAGCTCGAATCTCGGTCTGCTTTTCGATGTTCAGTTGGACGCGACGATTCGCTTCGGCGGCAGACAGCTGCTCCTGCGCGATATTCTCTCGCTTTCGCCCGGCTCCGTGATCGAGCTGGATCGCCAGGTTGGCGAGCCAGCCGAATTGTTGGTGGCGGGCAAACTCGTGGCGCGCGGAGAAGTTGTGGTCGTCGACGGCAACTTCGGCCTGCGCGTCACGGAGCTCACGAACCCGGGCCAGCGCGGCGAGTTAGCGCAAGCTTAGAAAGCTCTCATCCTCCGCGCTCGTTGAGTTAGTACCAAACCCACCGTCATTGTTCCGCACTCGCGCGGACGTTCGTGCCGCAATCTCCGCCTGCCGCCCTAAAGGTCTCCGTACAACTGCCGATGGAGTGGGTGAGTCGAAAGAAACGAGACGAGCAAACTTTGCGAGCCCACTCCGCAAAACCGCAAGCAGAGCCGGCACTCGAAACCGCACCTGAAATCCGCGAGCGCCGCAAACGCCGCGTCGCCGAAGTCGCCGCGCAGACCCTTGCCGGGCTTCCTCGCCATATCGCGCAACTGGACGCGCTACTGAGTGCTACCCCGGTCGACCTCAAGCAAGTCACGAATGTGATTCGCATCGACACCGAAATCTGTGAGCTTCTCTTGAGCCTGGCGAGCACCGAACTGTTCAATCCGGAGCCGAGCAATCTCGCGGTGTCGGAATCCGTCGTACTGCTGGGTTCCACGCGCCTGCGCGCTCTCGCGCTCAGCTGCTCGTACATGCGTTCCGCCGGCGCACGGCTGCCGAATGACGATCGCCGCAATCTGTGGCAGCACAGTTTCCTCACGGCGGCACTGAGCGAGAGAACTGCGCGGCAAGTCGCCTATTCCGAGGCGGGCCAAGCGTATCTTGGTGGCCTATTGCACGACATCGGTCACCTGCCGTTGCTGATCGTCGCCCGCGAGGAGGAAGCAGCGGGATACACTCTTCCCGCCGAGTGGCAGGACATTCCGGCCGTCGAGCGCGACTGCTTCGGCGTCAGCCACTGTACGATTGGCCGCTCCATCGCGTCGGCTTGGAATCTGCCTGGAGCGCTGATCGACGCGATTGAGCATCACGACGTGCCGGCGCATGCGAAAAACGATCCGGCCTTGGCGGAGATCGTCGCCGCCGGTGACCGCTACTCGAATCTGTTGGCGCCCTTTCCGAGCCCGGGACGACTGCAGGCCACAGGGCCCGTCGACGCGCTGCTCCGCATGTGCGTTCCGTCACTGTGGGGTGAAGACGCAACGGGCCTTGACAATTCCGTCTGGCCCGAGGATTTCGACGGAGCCGACCTCGGCCGTTTCGTGCACTAGCTCGGTTCGCCATCGGTACGTGGAATATTCTGCCTAGCTCGCTGGGCAACATCGCGCCCCTCTGCGCGTGGTCGTGTTGCCGAAGTCCCAACATCCTCGCAATTCTCACACTCTGCTGAGCTTGTCTCGCATTGCAGTCTCCTAATGTGGCCACGCACGTGCTTCCTCACAAGCGGGGAGAAAACCGGATGGATAGCGGCTTCTATTCTGCGTTCACAGGGCTGGCTGCGCGAATGCAGTCTCTCGACGTCGTCGCGAACAATCTCGCGAACGTCAATACGGCTGGATACAAGGGACAGAAGGAGTTCTATCAGTCCTTCGCTGCCTCGCTGCAAAACAGCCGGCTCACTCCGCTGAATCAGGCGGTCAACGACTTCGGTCTGCTCGGCGGCGCGCGCATCGATTTCTCCGCCGGCTCGCTCGATACCACCGGCAACGACACGGACATGGCCATCGACGGGGCCGGTTTCTTCGTCGTCAAGACGAAGGCAGGCGCCGAGCGTTTCACGCGCAACGGGAATTTCACCCTCAATACGAAGCGTCAGCTCGTCGATTCGCAAGGGAATCTCGTTCAGGGCGACGACGGCGCAATTCAGTTGCCGGCGGGCAAGCTCACCGTCAGCACGGACGGAACAGTATCCGTCGATGGCGCGATCGTTTCGAAAATGAAGATGGTGGACTTTGCGCCGGGCACGCAGCTTGTTCCGGAAGGCAATACGGATTTCACGGCGCCCCCGAATACGGCCAAGCCCGCCCTCGCCGCGCAACTGCGGCAGGGAATGCTGGAGGCTTCAAACAGCAATCCGGTGATGGGCGCGGTTTCGCTGATCGATCTTCAGCGGAACGCCGAAATGATGCAGCGCGCGCTTTCGATCTTCAACAGTGACTTCAACCAGACCGCCGTGCAGGAATTGCCGCGCGTCTAGGTCCAAGGAGAACAACAGGATGTTTCGCGCACTCAACACTGCCGCCAGCGGCATGATCGCCCAGCAGCTCAATCTGGACAACATCGCCAACAACCTCGCGAACGCGAGCACGGCCGGCTTTCGCAAGCGCCGCCTCCAGTTTCAAGACTTGCTTTACCAAAATTTGATCATGCCCGGCGCGGCGTCCACCCAGCAGACCACGATTTCCGCCGGTTTGCAGATCGGTTTGGGATCGCGCTCGGCCGCATCGGAAATCATCCAGGCGCAGGGAGACTTCGATTCAACCGGCAATCCGCTCGACCTCGCGATTCAGGGGCAGGGATTCTTTCAGGTTCAGATGCCGAGCGGCGATATGGCCTACACGCGCTCCGGAACATTCCACCTGGACTCGCAGGGCAACGTCGTGACGGCGGACGGCTACTCGCTCCAGCCTTCGATCACGATTCCGCAAAATGCGACCAGCGTCACGATCGGAACCGACGGCACCGTCAGCGTCAGCCTGCCCGGGCAGCAGCAGGCGCAGCAGGTGGGCCAGATTCAGCTCGCGGGCTTCGCCAATCCCGGCGGTCTCAACAGCGTGGGACAAAACCTGTTTCTGCCGACAACGGCCTCCGGCGACGCACAGCTCGGCACTCCCGGCGGCACGGAAGGACTCGGCAGTATCCAGCAGGGTGCGCTTGAGCAGTCCAACGTTAACGTGGTCGAAGAATTCATCGAAATGATTCTGGCGCAGCGCTCGTACGAGTCGAATTCAAAGGTCGTGCAAGCCGCGGACCAGATGTTCCAGGACGTCAACCAGATGTCGCGGTAAGAGGATCACTCTTGCGAAGTCTTTGCATTCTTGGGTTATCGACCATCTTCGCCGTCGGCAGCGCCTTTGCTGCCCCAGTCGAACATGTGTCGCGTGTGTCGCTGCTCGAGCAGGTCGAGGTGCGCGGCAATTCCATCTTTCTTTCCGATCTGCTGCCCTCGCAAGTTCCGGCTGTGATGCGAACTTCGGCGCAAGGCATCCTGATCGGCATCGCGCCGCAGCCGGGCAGCACGCGCGTTCTGGACGGCGACAAGCTGGCCGGCATGATCGGCGCCGCAAATGGCGTCGACGAAATCGACATTCCGAAGGAGATTGTCGTCCGCCGTGCCGGCTGCAAAATCACACGCGAGGAAGTGATCGCCGTGATTCGAGCCGCGCTGATCCACAGCGGCCTGCCGGACGCGGATCTGCGGCCCGACGATTTGCGCGTTTTTCCGTCCGTGATGGTTTCCTCCGCGGACACTTCGCTACAAGTCCGGCGCGTCGACTTCGACGACACGCTCAACCAGGCTAAGTTTCTGATGGCCGAACGCGGCTCCGTGCCTTTCCTGGTCACTGCGCAGTTCCGCGACACGAATCTGATGCGGGCCGCGACGCAAGAGTCGACGCCTGCTCCAGTCGCCGCCCCGGCCAGTGCTGCTCTGCCAGCCGCCGTCGCTGCAAACGTGGACGTCGCGGTGCCTGCGGTTCCTGCCGCGCGCCCAATGCTGCGGCTTGCTTCCGGCTCGCTGGTTAGTGCGAGTCAATTTGCAGGACCGCCGCTCGTGGAGCCCGGAAAGGCGGCTGTTCTTTTCCTGAATTCCGGCACGATGCGAATGCTCTTGGATGTGACGGCGCTCGAGCGCGGTTCGCTCAATCAGACTGTTCGCGTCCGTCTTCCCGGCACCGGCAAGATTCTTCACGCCCAAGTGACGGGCGAACGCCGTCTGGTGGCGAGTTTCTAGGGGGGCACGGCTCAATGAGGATGCGAGTTCAATTTCGAGGGGCGCTCGCGCTCGCGGCGCTCCTTTCTCTTTCCTGCGCTGCGAGTGCGGAGAAGAACAAAAGCAAAGTGAAGAAGTCCAGCCCTCCGGAAACGTCGCTCGACGACTACATTCGCCGCATGAGTGCCGCGGGAGTCGAACAGCCAGCGACCACGGGCAGTCTCTGGGTGTCGTCGGGCCTCCTTTCCGACGCCGCTTCGGATTACAAAGCGCGCAGGACGGGAGATCTGATCGTCGTCCGCCTCGTGGACACGTTTTCGGCTGCTACGAGCGGCGAAAACAAAACGTCGCGCCAATTCTCAACACAGTCGGCGATCACGGGGCTTCTGCGCAGCGTTCCTGCGAACAATGCCATGCAGAACCTCTTCAACGCGAATTCCAATACGGCCCTCGATGGCAAGGGTGCTTCGACGCTCAGTTCCAACCTCCAGTTGAATCTGGCGGGCCGCGTCGTGCAGGTGATGCCCAATGGCGTGATGGTGATCGAAGCCTCGCGCGACTTCACCGTGGGCAACGACCGGCAGACGGTCGTGCTCCACGGACTGGTTCGCCCGGGGGATCTCGCTCCGGACAATTCTGTTTTGTCCAGCTCCGTTGCCGGTCTCGAGCTGGAAATCAAGGGCAAGGGCGCCGTGGCCGACGCGACGGCGCGGCCCAATTTTGTGATCCGGACTTTGCTCAAGCTTCTCAGTTTCTAAAAGGAGCCTTTCGGTGCCACGCACGTTCATACTCCTGCTCCTGACTTGGCTCTTGGTTGCGCCCGCGGCGCTTGCCGATGGAGACCAGCCGCCTCACGGCGTCCGCATCAAGGACATCACGACGATCGAAGGCGTGCGCGACAATCCGCTGATGGGTTACGGCGTCGTCGTGGGCCTGAACCGCACGGGCGACAGCCAGCAGACAGTCTTCTCCACGCAGACTCTCTCAAATCTCTTGCAGCGGATGGGCGTGCAGATTCCCCCCGCTTCTGTGCGCGTGAACAATATGGCCGCTGTTTTCGTCACCGCGACTCTTCCGCCGTTCGCTCGCCCTGGCATGAAGATCGACGTGACGGTTTCCTCAGCCGGCGATGCAAAGAGCCTCGCAGGCGGTTTGCTCCTGCTAACGCCACTCAAGGCCGCGGACGGCAACGTCTACGCCGAAGCGCAGGGACCGCTCACGCTCGGTGGATATAGCGCGGGCGGCGGCGGCAACACAAAGATCGTGAACCATCTCACCGTCGGCCGCGTGCCGGAGGGCGGCATCGTCGAGCGTGACACCGCCGTCAGTCTCGCGTTGATGAGCACCGTCTCGCTGCTCCTGCGCGATCCGGATTTCGCCGCCGCCAGCGACATCGCTACGGCCATCAACAAGGAGCTCGGCAAGGACGCCGCGAAAGTCGTCGACAGCCGACGCGTGGACATCACTGGAATCACCGGAGGCCCGGGAGCCGTTCCCGCTCTTATGGCGCGCGTGGGCAGTCTCTCGGTAACGTCGCATCCGCCCGCAAAAGTCGTCGTCAACGAACGCACGGGCACCGTCGTGATGGGCGGCTCGGTCACGCTCGGTGCGTGCTCGATTCTTCACGGCAATCTGGCGATTGAGATCGCCACGAAGTTCGAGGTTTCCCAGCCGGCGCCGCTTTCATCGGACAAAGCGCAGACGGTCGTCGTGCCGCAAACGCAGGTGCAGGCCACGGAGGCACCCGCGCAGGTGATCAAGCTCGACGAAGGCGCCACAGTAGAGCAGTTGGTCCGCGGACTTCAGACGATCGGCGCCACAGCTCGCGACGTCGCTTCGATCCTGCAGGCAATCAAGGAAGCGGGCGCGCTCGACGCCGAGCTCGAGGTGCTCTGATGACCGCGATCGACAGCACGCTCGGCCCAGGCGCCACCGGGATCTCCGTTTCGGGCACGCAACTCACGCTCGGCAGCCAGGCGGGATCGGCTGACTCGCCAGACGAGCGGAAGCTGAAGAAGGCCGCGGGGGACTTCGAATCCATCCTGCTCGCGTCGATGTGGAAGTCGATGAAGGACACGTTCGGCAAGTCGGACTTGGAAGGTGACTCGGACCCGGCGCACGGGACGCTGGAGGATTGGGGTATCGAACTGATGTCCAGCGCCGTTGGCAAGGCGGGAGGGCTGGGGATTGGGAAGCTGATTCTAAAGCACTTAGCTCCACATGACCATTCCGGCACACAAAACAGTTCCGAACCGGCACATTCTCCTAAAGTTCTGGGAAATTCGGCCGATAAAGCCAAGGAAGAGGCAAGGTGACCCTGGGCTCCAAGGGGTTTTGCGTCACCGGCTTCTGGAGAGCGGACCGGGGGCTACGGGCCGCCCAAGAGGATGACAGATGAGAATTGATCCGAACCAGTTTTTGGGGAATCTCCAGTCGGATAACGTCCAGCCGACGAACGGCAAGTCCACGCAACCGGCACAGGCCGATGAGGCGCACGATTCCGGCGCCGTCGATACGGACGACCAGTTCCAGCCTTCGCAAACGCTCGACTTTGTGCAGCGGCTGAAGACGCAGCTGGCGCAGCTGCCCGAAATCCGATCCGATCGCGTTTCGGCGCTCGGCCAGAAGATTCAGCAGGGCACGTACGCGCCCTCGAACGATCAGATCGCCGGGGCGATGATTTCTGAATTGGGCAGCAGCAAGCGGAGCTAGTTTGGGTCGACTGAATTGAGAGACCATGGCCGAACTTACGCCATCGCGGATCGAACCCCTCGGAGGTTCTCCGGACAGTCCTGCGGAGAACCCCAACCGCCAGCCGGGCTCGAAGCAGAAGGCCGTGCAGAAGCCCGCCCCAGCTCCTCCGCCCATCGACGCTGACAGGGAAGAAGAAACCCATCAACTGGATGAGCAGGCATAAACCGTGACACCGGAAAGCACACGTTATCTGAAGCTCCTCGAGCGCCGGCTCGATCTTCTGAATGCGCTCGCCCGGACACTTACGCAACATCGCAGCGACTTCATCGTTCGGGATCTCGCCGCCATGGAGCGTCGTGTGGCCGAGCAGGACCAAATCTGCTCCCGGATTCGCGCGCTCGACGCGGACCTCTCAGCCCTGCAAACGCGCTGCGCCGAGCAAGCCGGACTGCGGCCAGCCGCCGGAACCATCTTTTGGCCCGGTTCGGCGGACGGCGACGCGCGGCAGGACCAACAGATTCAAAACATGCTGGGACGCGTCGCCACGGCGCAGGCCGACGTCACGAAATTGAACGACGCGCATCGCGTGATGCTCCGTCGATCCGGCCGCACCGTTCGAGTCCTGATGAATTTCTTCAATTCGTTCGCGCCGACGTATTCCGTGCCAACTTCGGCGAAACCCACGTACGAGGAAAGGGTCTGAGCCGGTGGGCACACTCAGTTCCGCTCTGAACATTGCGGTCCAGTCGATGCTGGCCGAACAAACGGCGCTCGACACGACAAGCAACAACATCGCCAACGCGAACACGCCCGGCTATTCGCGCCAGACCGTAAGCTTCACCGAGGCCCCGCCCATCGAATACGGCGGCCAGCTCTACGGCAACGGCGTCCAGATCAGCCAGATCGCAAGCCAGCGCAACACCGTGCTGCAAATGCGGCTCGACCAGGAAACACAGCAGCAGGGCAGTTACAATTCCTTTCTTTCGACCATGCAGCAGGTGCAGACGCTCTTTAACGAGACCAGCGGCACGGGCCTGCAGAGCTCGATCACGGCGTTCTTCAACAGTCTGCAGCAACTTTCCACAGACCCGTCGAACGTCAATCTGCGGCAGGCCGTGCTGACTTCGGCGCAGAGCATGGCCCAGAACTTTAGTGGCACTTCGGCGAGTCTTACGTCTATTCAGAAGAGCGTCGATTCGACCGTCGTGCAGTCCGTCAGCCAGATCGATTCGCTGACGTCGCAGATCGCTCATTTGAATGGACAGATCAGCGGCGCCGAAAGCATCGGGCAAAACGCCGGCTCGCTCATCGACCAGCGCACTCAACTGGTCAATCAACTCTCCGGCCTGATCGACGTTTCTGAAATTGACGGAGGCAACGGCAATCTGACTCTGACGACCACGAGCGGCTCTCCACTCGTCGTTGGAAAGAACAGCTACCAGCTCACCGCGCAGGCCGATCCGACCACCGGCTTCGAACACGTCTATTCGCTCGGCAACAATGACATCACCTCGTCCATCAGCGGAGGCTCGCTCGGTGGCGCGCTCCAGGCGCGCGACGTAGCGATCCCGTCGGTTCTGTCGCAGCTCGACGCGATCGCTTCCAATCTCGAGTCGTCTTTCAACTCCGCCAACCAGGCGGGCTTCGATCTCAACGGAAATCCGGGGGGCAATTTCTTCGTCAATCCTCCCGCCGGTGGCACCGGCGCTGCTGCGGCCATGAGCGTAGCGATTACCGATCCCTCGAGAATAGCGGCCAGCCTCGATGGCAGCACGGGCGACAACGCGAACATCACCGCCATGCTCAACATTCAGAATCAGCCGATCGTTGGCGGCCAGACGCCGCTCGGCGCCTACTCGAATCTCGTTTTCAAAGCAGGCAACGACGTATCTTCTGCGCAGTCGGAGCAGCAAGGCGCGGCGGCCACGATCCAGCAGTTGCAGGATCAGATCGGCAGCGTTTCCGGAGTGTCGATCAACGAAGAATCCGCGAATCTGGTGCAGTACGAACAGGCGTATCAAGCCGCCGCGCAGGTTGCGTCCGTGATCGCCACCTTGACGGCGACCACCATCAACATGGTTAACGGAGCGCACTGAGGCTTGCCATGATCAATCGCATCAATCCCAATGTCGTCCCCGACTTGGTCGCCGCAATCGAACAGGCGCAGCAAAACGTGCAGAACACCACCCAGCAGATGGCCACCGGCCGCAGCGTCAACAATCTTTCGGACAATCCCGCTGCCGCCGCTGCATACGTCAATACGAGCGCGCTGCTCAGCCAGAACGATCAATTTCAGACCAATCTGACCGATCTCCAGGGCAAGCTCCAGGCAGCGGACTCGGCCCTCAACAATGCGGTTCAGTTGATGACCACAGCCATTTCGGTCGGCACCGAAGGGGCCAACGGCACGCTTTCGGCGGCGGATCGTCAGGCGGTCGCGCAGCAGGTTCAGGGCTTGCAGCAGCAGATGCTCGCGCTTGCCAACACGTCGTACGAAGGCACCTATATCTTTGCGGGCACGAATGTCACCACGCAGCCTTTTCTCGCCGATTCGACGTCCGCCTCCGGCGTGCAGTACAACGGCAATTCCAACACGACTTCTGTTCAGATTTCTGAAGGGCAGTCGATGCAGACCAACGTCGGCGGCAACCAGATCTTCACCAACGGTTCCGGCAATATCTTTCAGGCGCTCAATGATTTGGTGACCGCGCTGAATTCCGGCGCCGGTATTGACGCAGCCAATTCCGAAGTCCAGCGGGCCTTCTCGCAGCTCACCACGCAGCGCGTGTTCTACGGTAACGCGCTCAATCAGGTCCAGACCTCGCAGAGCTTCCTCAGCCAGGAACAGGTCAACCTGAACGCCCAGCAGACCCAGCTTGTCGGCGCCGACATGACGCAAGTGATTGCGGAGCAGTCACAGGCACAACTGGGCGAACAGGCGGCCCTCAGCGCCACCGGGCAGATTCTCAGCCTGCCCACTCTCCTCAGCTACATCAAGTCCTAGTCGAGCTCGCGGGCGCGGCATGGTCGAGTCCCTGCTCCGGCACGGCCGGAACGGATGAGTCGTCCATCAGTTGTGAAAGGAGCCGCAGAGTACGGGTTCGTCGCGCCGAAGCCACGCCTGTTCGGCGGATTCGATCGAGCGCGTGAAAGCTTCCTTGAAGCGGGCACTTGAAAAGCGCACCGCGACCGTTGCCCGCGCCGCTTGTCCCATTCGGACGGCCAGGTCGCGGTCGGTCAGCAGTCGCAGCGCATACGCTCGCAGCTCGGCGGGATCGTCGGAAAGGAATCCGCTGATCCCGTGTTCGACGGGTGACGTCGGATGCAGATTGCCGAGCACCGGTAGCCCCGCGGCCATGGCTTCCACCGTCGCCATGTTGTATCCGTCCTCGAATCGCGGGTCGGCCGTGTGAATGTAGAAGCGGTGCCGGCTGAGCGTGTCCTTCAGGTCGTTCCAGCTGGATGACGCTCGAACGCCCGGCATGTCCGCGTTGCGCCCGACGATCGATATCGGCAGACCATCGAACGCCTGCAGATGAAAGTCCCACAGCAACACGTGCGGCCGCCGGCGAATGTGATTGGCCACCCGCAATCCGCAAGCGAGATCTCCACGCCAGGGCAGGTATGCGGCCGGATCGGCCGAGAATGGCACGATGTCTTCATCGAATCCCCACGAGCTCCCTTTCAATCCGGAGACGGCCACGACATGCGTGCCCGTGAGGCGCACAAATTTCGCCACCGCTTCTCGCATGTGATCTGCCGGAACAGTCGATCCTTGCTCGCGGAGAGCGCCATCGAGCGTTTCGTGCAGCACCAGCAGCCGCGGCGCCTCGATCGTCTTCGCTTCGATTAAATCCGTCAGGTTGTGCGCGACAACGCAGGAGTACTCTCGACGGTTCCGAAGTACGTCCTCCATCCGCACGAGGCGCGCGTTCGGGGGCACCGGCCTCATGTTCTCGTCCCAGCCGGTCGTGTGGCGGCCGCGCAAGCCCACCACGACGTCCATCGTCCGGTCGAGGGCAGCGAGTTGGTACACCCACGCCTCATGACAATCGAAAACCAGCAATGGCTTGTTCATGGCTGGAACCCGAGGGCACCGATTGATCTTCTTGCTCGGGTTGCGAAGCCTGGGGAAGGGAATGGAGCGTTTCGAAAATCAGAGTACGGGAGCATTCATCGAGTCATCCGCAGAGTGTCGCTCCAGAGCTTCATCGTTTCCAGATGACCGCGCATCGCTTCCATGTGCGTCCGGTGCGCCACCAGCATGAAGCGCATCTGCTCGAGCGCCGTCTGCATTTCGTTCAGGTTCCCCGCATACGCTTCGAGCTCCCGGTCCAGCGCCGGATCGGTGCCGCGTCGCAAGCGCGCCTCTTCGATCAGCGCGTCCATGTGGCGTACGGGCTCGGAAATGGCATGGACTTCTTCGGCGTCGAACTTCCGCCGTCCCGCCAGCGCCTCCCGTGTGTGGAGAAGCAACAAGCGTAACTTGGAGTTTGCGCTGCGGACGCGCTGCACGATCGAATCGCTCATCACGCGCTCCAGCGTGAACCGGCGGCCTCCAGCTCGGGCTCGGCCGCGATCGTTTGCCTGCGCATTTCGCGCGGTTGAGGTGCCTGCTCCTCCGGCATGCTTGCCTGATTGCGCGCCACGTCCTGGTCGACCTGCTGCCAGGCGTTTCGAAGCGGCGTGAAGATGTCGCGTAGCTTCTCAATTCCGACCTGGCTGGCACGAACGTTCGCCTCCAGAATCAGGCTGCGCGCCACGCGGTAGAATCCCTGCAGGTGCTTGGCCACGGCACCGCCGCGCTCGAAGTCGAGAACTCCTTCCAGCTCGGCGATAATCAATAGGGCGTGATTCAGGCTGCTAACGCGCCGCTCGACGTTCCCGGCCGCATTAGCTTCCAGCGCGTGGCGAAAATCCTCCAGAATGCGGTCGTAAAGCTTCACGACCATTCCCGTGGGGCTCGCCACCGTTACGCTGACTTGACGATAGAGAGATGCGATGTCTTCTTGGTTCATTGTTTTAGGATGTCTTCAGTGCGGCCAATTGCTGCGTGATTTGGCTCTGGAGAAGCGGCATTTCCTGAAGCGTTGTTTCCATTTGCGCGTATTGCGCGGTCAGATTCTGCTGCTGGATCACTAGCTGCGACTCCATCGTGTTGATCTGCTGCGTCAGATCCTGGCTCGTATTCGTCATGCCCTGCAGGTCCAGCGTCAACGAGCCTTGCGCGGGATCGATCAGCTGGTTCAGCGTGGTCGCAAGAAACGTTGCGACACCCGAATTGGCCTGCAGCATGGTTTGCACGCCGCTGAAGTTGTTGTTTAGCGCGTTTGCCAGCGCTCCCGAATCGACGCTCATGGTCCCGTCGTTGTTCAGGTTCACGCCGATACTCGCGAGGTTAACGATCCCGTTGTTCCCGGTGACGGAAGCCGTGACCGCTGAGAGCAGCTGGTCCTGCGCGCCGCGCAAGGCGGTATCCGCTTCGAGTGGACCCCCTCCGCTGCCGTTCGACGCGACGTCGAATTGAGAATTGAGATCGTTCACGACCTTGTTCCACGCGGAAACGAATGCATTGATCGCGCTGGTCGCCGAGCTCGTGTCCGGAGCGACGGTCAAACTTACCGTGGTGGACGGAGCGGCGCCGCCCAGGTTCAACGTCACGCCTGGAATCACGCCTGAGACCTGGTTGCTGGTCGAGCTGATCGGCACGCCGTCGACGGTCAACGACGCGTTGACCCCCGCAGCGGCTTGATGGAAATTCAGGCTCGTTGTGTTGTTCGAGATCGTGACGTTGCCCGCGGCTCCGGAGGTTTGACTGACCAGTGCGAGTCGCGATCCGTTGGCGTCGGTGATTACGCTGGCCGTGACGCCTATATTCTGCCCATTGATCGCCGCTGCAAGACCGCTGAGCGTGTTGTCCGTGTTGTCGACAGTGACTGTTGCCGCCGGATTGCTCCCCACCGAGATCTGAAAGCTTCCGGACGTGATGGGTGTGTTCGCAGGGACTACATCCGTGTAATAGGATGAGGTTGTGGCGAGCGAGTTCACCACGATCGAGTGCGTACCGGCCGTCGCCGTTGGATCGGCGCTTGCGCTTACCAGACTCGAGTTGGAAGAAGTTGCCGTGAAGGAGTTGACGCCTCCGCCCGTGTTCGTCAGTGCCTTAACGGCCGTCTGCAGCGCCGTGATGTCGCTCTCGATGCTTTGCATCGTCGACATTTGCGTTTGCAAGCCGCCCTGCCGCTGCTGTAGTTGCTGTAGAGGGATTTCGGCGGCTGCCATTGCGGAATTCAGCAGCGACTGAACGTCGATTGTGTTGCTTCCGGCCGGCAGCAGTACATTGCCGAAGTTATTGATCGTTCCCATCAGGCCTTTTCGATTCCCCTCGCCTGGCAACTTTCGCTGCCGGGCGCTGCCTCGACGTACGAGTGGGTGGGCTTCCGGCGGACGCCCACCCACCCTTACTCAGACTGCCTCTCCACCAACTAGCCCAGCAGCTTCAGAATCGCCTGCTGTTGCGAGTTGGCCTGCGCCAGAGCCGCCATACCGGTCTGGCTCAGAACGGACAGGTTCGACAATCGCGAGATTGCCGACGGAATGTCCGCCGCCATTATGTTGTTCTCCGCCGCGGTCAAGTTCTGCACCTGCGTGCCCATAACCGAAGCGGCGTCCTGCAGACGGTTCACGGCCGCACCGATCGTGCCGCGATCGTTGGCAACCGTCTGGATTGCCGCATCGATCTTGGTCAACGCCGCCTGTGCTCCCGTGCCGTCCGTGCCTGCGAGTGTCGTGCCGTTCAGCGCGAGCCCCGTGGACGAGAGAACTCCAACGGTCGACCCGATCGTGCTGTTCGAAACCGCGTCGGTCAGGTAGATCGACGTGGTCGTCGCCGTGAATACGGAGGTCCCGTTGTACGTGGTCGTGCTGCCGATGCGGTCGATTTCGGCCATGATCTGCGTGTACTCGGCGTTCAGCGAATCACGCTGCGCGCTGCTCACGGTTCCCGTGGCCGCTTCCGTCGCGATCGAAACTGCCGTGTTCAGAAGCGAAGTCACCTGCGAAAGCGCACCGTCAGCGACCTGCAGGTTGCCGACGCCGTCGTTGGCGTTAGCAATCGACTGGTTCAGCGCTGCGATGTTTGCTGACAATCCGTTCGCAATTGCGAGGCCGGCAGGGTCATCGGCACCGGCGTTGATGCGCTGGCCCGTTGACAGCTGCTGAAGCACCGAGGTCAGACTCATCTGCGTGCCGTTCAACGCCTGTTCAGCATTGAGGGCCGAGACGTTGTTAAGGATCCCGAATGACATTCCCAAGCTCCTTTCGTCTTTGCGAGCGTTCCGTTCTGCGGATAGAAGCCTTTGGCTCGGAAGGCGTTCCCCCCAAGACCGGCGCGGCTCGGTCTCGCCCCACGGAACTTAGTTCTGTTCTCCTATGTCATCGGCAATTTCGCTTGGGACTTTAATTTTCGTAACGCCATTAGTTACTGCTACTTAAGGCCTTCAACAGCTCTTCCGCCTTCGATCCGGCGTTCGCGGAAAGCTCTTCGAGGGCTCGTTTCAGCACTGCGTCATCCCGGTACAGTCTTAATCCGACGTGCATCACGGCGACAGCCCGTGACCAATTTCCCGTCTTCGACCAGAGGCTAGCGGCTCTCACGAAGTCGGTTGCGGGCGCGCCTTTGACCATTCGCAACTTTGTTTCGGCGGCGTGCGCTGCCTCGTCGATCCTATCCAGCCACACGAGAGCCAGGATCAATCGGTCGTGCAGCTCGCCAAGAGCGGGCTCTTGCGCTAGGGACCGCAGAATTCTCCGCAGGCCTTCCTCCGTTTTCCCGGCGCGCACGGCCGCGAGCCCGAGTTTGCTTTCGATTCGCGCGGACTCCCGTACGAGTTTCAGCGCCTTCTCGTAGCACCGGGCCGCGTCCGGAAATTCGCCCAGGTTGTAGTGAGCGTCTCCGATCATCTCCGCCGTGGCTGCAGTCGCGCGGCCTTTTCTCTCCGCGGCCTCGAAGTTGGCCAGTGCGTCGGCGAACTTGCCGAGGCGCATCTGCGCGACGCCCGCAAAAAACCAGGAAACTCCCAGACGCGGATTGAGCTGGCACGCCTTCTGAAAGCATTTCAGCGCTTCTTCCGCGTTCCCCATGTTGTCCAACTCAACGAGCCCCAGTTCCAGATGCGCTTGCGCATCAAGCGGCACGTCCGCGACTTTCTTCTTGCCGAGATCGTGATAGAGCCGGTTCTTGCGCGCGCGTGTTTCGGGATCGTCCGCCAGTCCGAAGTGATGGATCAGGAACGTCGCGCGTCCGAGACGCAGCCCACATTTTTCGATCCGGCCTCCCACCGTTTCATGCACGCGGCCCACGAAATAAATGCGCGAATCGCGGCGAAACAGCCGCACGTTTTCGTGCTCCACGTACGCCGGAAAAACCTTCGCGGCCGCGAGTGTGGAATCGTTTGGCGTGGCCGGCTGATCCCACAAGCGATCTTCGAGTGTATGAACGTAATTTCGAATCGTGACTTGATAGCCGGCGACGTCCTTTGCCGCCGTCAGGCGAGGAATCGCCGTCGATGCGCTCGCGTCGAGAATCTCATCCGCATCGAGAACCAGAACCCAGTCCGCTTGCACCTCGGCGAGCGCCCGATTTCGCGCGGCCGCGAAATCGTTCTCCCATGGAATCTCAACCACGCGCGCGCCGCGCTTTCGCGCAAGGGCTATGGTCGAATCCGTCGATCCCGTGTCCGCGATCACGATCTCATCAACCACTTCCCGCACACTCTCCAGGCACACTTCCAGCGTCGCCGCCGCGTCTTTCACAATCATGCAGAGAGCGACTCGCGGCATGCGCCCTCCTCTTTCGGCTCTGCCATTGCCTCCCGAGCCGGGTCGCGCTCGGTCAGTTGAGCGATCCTTGCGACGTACGTGGACACAACCCGGTCCCATGTGTGCGTGTTCCGGATCGCTTTGGCAGCTTTTCTTCCGCGCTCGGCTGCCTCGTCTCCATGCTCGTAAACGTGCCGCATGGTGCGCGCCAGCGCCGCTACGTCGGGAGCAAACCACGTCCAGTCGCCGGCCAGCGCGCCAAAAGCGGGAGGAGCATCGGGAACCTTTGCTGACTTTGCAGGGATGAAGTATCCGCAATCAGAAGGGCAGAACTCCGGCGCAGGCCCGGCGCCCGTCGTTATCACAGGCTTTCCGCACGCCATCGCTTCCGCGATCGGCATCCCGAATCCCTCGCCCCGATAAGGCAGCACCATCGCATCGCACCCGCGATACAACGTTGCGAGCGTCGCGTCGTCGAAGTGCTCCGCTAGCGCGGCGAGATGCGGACGGCCTGGATCCTTGATGAATTGGTTCAACAGTCCCGTCTGCGCGTTGTGCGCGTACGCGGGATTGAGCCCGGCATTGATCAGCAGCGTCACGTCGTCGCCCGCCTCGAAGGCCTCGCCGTACGCTTCCAGCAGCACGTCAATTCCTTTGCGCAGAATCGCGCCGCCGACAAAGAGAAACAGGAATTTGCGGCAGCCGTTCGGGCGGGCCGTCGGTCCTTCGGGTGAGAACACCTTGGGGTCGATTCCGTTTGGAACCACGTACACCCGGCTCTCGCCCACTCCGGCGCGCACGAAAACGTTACGGACGAAATCGGACGGCACCCACAGTTCGTCCACATTTCGTTCGATGTCGCGCACCCAGATGCGCGGTACGGTGCCGTATTCCCACGGTAGTATGACTGCCAGCTTGCCTCGCGGCGGCCGCTCGAAGTCGGGCGGCCACATATGCCGGATCGTCAGGTCGAGCTGCTTTGGATGCCGCAGCATCGCCTTCGACAGAGCGGGACCGCAGGGAAACTTGCCCGGCGCCATCGCCGGATGGCAGCAAGGTTCGAGCGCGACATCGAATCCACTTCGTTGCATCAATCCGGCCGCCAGTTCCCGGTTGATGCGTCCGAAGCTCGTGTTCTCGAAGAAGGGGCCGGAGAATAGAATTCCCGGCTTGCCGCCGTGATCGCCGGTTCTGCGCACAAACGGCGCTTCCGCCGATGCGAGTTGCGCCAATAGCGCCTCTTTCTGCTCCTTCTTCAGCCCGGTGGTCTCCGCGATTCGCCGCGCCGTGCGAAATGCGCGATGGAGCAGCAGATAGCCGAAAACCGAGTTCAGATACTTCGGCGCGCGCCGCACGAGCTTGCAGAAGTCGTATTCGTAGCGCTCGGCCAGTGCGGGCGACAGCCTCAGATTCAACAATTCATCGACGGCCGGCCCGAACACCGGCCGGCTCACCATTCCTTGATAGAAATTCTCGAACGCGACTTTCTGATTTCCGACCTCCGCGGCCATCTTTCCAAGAAGCCACGCCGACCTGTAACTGGATTCTCCACCGCTGCCGACGAAGTCGTGATTGCCAGTGCGCGTCCGTTCGAGATACCCAAGCGCTTTCTGCGTCTTGCGTGCGCGGAGACATAGCATCGCGCCGACATACAAGAGTTCCGTGTTTGTCGGGAACGCCTTGAACGCGCCCTCCAATACCTGCTCGGCCTTTGCCAGATCGTTTTGCTTCATCAAGGCGATGATCAGGTTTCGCAGAGCGAGCGCGCCGACCTGTGTCGGCGCAGCCCCGTCATTCGCAACTCGCGCAAGTCCCTCGATTCCAGCACCTGTTTTCGTTTGCTCTGCGAGCAGTGCTTGCAGCATCTGCGCCCACGGCTTCTGGATCGTCTGGAGTGCTTCCAACGAACGCGCCGATGGCGAAGTCGTCCGTGAGATTCTCGCTGCCGCGCTCCAGAAATCCGCCATCTGCCCGCCGCTCAGCCAGCGTGGCTCGAGAGCGAGCAGATCGAGGTCCGGTATGCACGGCAGGTGAACGGGGACGAAGCATCGGCGGCCGGGCTTGCGCAGATCCCGCCGGATCATCGCCGGCGAGCCTTCCAATAAGCGATCGCCTTCGATCCAGGTCAATGCGCCAGTCGAGTCTCGTGGCACTCGGTCGCTCCGGAAAGCATCGAGACGCTCGCACGAAATCGAGTCCGCCAGCGATCGAATGGCATGCGGCAGCGCATCCGCGGACGCAGCGTCCGTCTCGACGGCCACCAGCGGGCTTCGCTCATAGCTGGCAGCCGGCGGCCCTTCGCGATGATCGACAACGTATATCGGCATGACGCTCTTTCCCGTCGAACTACCCGTCAAATGTCGGCCCGCGCGCTTACGACTTCTCGCGCGCTTCGGTTTCCAGGTCGACTCGCGTGACTTCCATCACCTGCCCCAGACTGCGGACCAACTGGGCGAATTGCCGCCGCAGTTGCTGTACCGCGCGGTTCGTTGCCTTCAGCTCTTCCTGTGTCTCCAACAGGCGCGCCAGGATTTTTTGATCGACTTCCGAGTTCAGCAGGGCGTTGTCCGCCATGGCGCGACTCAGCGTTTCGAGCGTGAGCGCTTGATTGTCGGAAGGAGCGTCCGGGGCTACCGCCCGCTGCAGCGGTGCAACCGCTTGAGCCAGCATAGTGTTCATCTTCCTCTCCGTTCTGAATACGACTGCCTTGCGCACAACCTAATCGAGCAGCCTCCGAAATTCGTCAACCCAAAGTCGGGCCGTGATGCTCCAGTCCCAATTTGCCACCATGTCGCTCCGGCCCTGCCGCGCCCGCTGCTGGGCCTCGCCGCGGTGTGAGAACACGCGCCGCATCTGCTGCCGTAGGTGATGGATGCTCGGCTGTGCCCACAGATGTCCGGCGAACGATTCTTCCTCCGCGGACGCGGGCACCAGACTCTCGACATCGATCAAGTAGCTGTTCTCATCGTTCAAGAAGTCCAGCTGCCCGCTCCAGCGCGTCGCGATCACGGGCAGTTCGCTCGCGAGGGCCTCCATCAGAGGCCGTCCGTAACCTTCGCCGTGCGTAGGCAGAACCAGAGCGTGGGCCGCGCCGTAGAGCGAGGCCATGTCCGCCTGCGAAAGGAACCGGTTCAGCAAAATGATCGGTGGACACTTTTCGAGCGGAATGCCGACTTCCTTTTCGACGAAGTAACAAATCTGGGCCGTCGGATCGGCATTTCGTTCGCTGTGTTGAGAAATCTTCAGGATCAGCGCCACGTCCTCGTCCGCCTTGAACTCGTTCAGGTAGGCGCGCAGCAGCAGATCGCTCCCTTTTCGCGGCTGCACGTCGAAAACGGAGAGAAAGTTGAACGATCGCGCGTAAGGAATCCTCAGCGGCTCCGCGCCCGGCCGGAAAAGTTCGGTATCCACTCCGGGCCGCACGACCCGCAGCTTCTTCAGCTCGACTCCTGCTTCCGAGAATGTTCGGCGGTTGAACTCGGTCGGCACCCAGACTTCATCCATCGCGTTGCAGCGCTCAGCCCAGCCGTCCGGAAGGCGGTCCGTCTCGAACATCGTGCGGCCCACGCGCACGCGCGCGTGCCAGCTCATGTTCCACAGGTAGGCCATCGCGTGCTGGTAGAGGATGCTATCCTCGAGTTCGACTCTCTCCCTGGAGATGCGCTCGAGGCTTTGCCGCGCGTAGGCCGGCAGCAGATGCATCACGTCCGTTCCCCAGCCGATCGGCGAGAGCTGAACCGGGATGCCGGACTCCGCCAGCGCGGCGGCGATCACCCAGGACTCCTCCGCGTATCCCGTTCCGCCGTACACGATTCCCTGGTAGAAAATGCCGCGCTCTGCGGCGGGCGGCTGCGCCGTGTGCCGCCACGGCGTCTCTACGTGCTCCTTGTTTCGCTCATCCACTAACGTCGGCATTTTCTCGATTCCCGGAATCTGCTTCCCGACGTGCTCGCGATTTCGATTGCCCACACGCGCAGAGACACGAACGTCCGCTGCGTGACATGCACTCCCTGTGCCAAAGCTGCGCCGATTCATCTGAGTTGCGCGGGAGTTGCCGGCATGAGCACGCTGCCCGAGCGCCCTACCTCGGCCATGTTCGCAACAGGCCACTTAAGAAAATCCTTAGGCGGCAAAGGCCGGTGAATTGCTGCTCTAGATGGCGGAGATTTGAGTTCCCACGTGCGGTGAAGGGAAGAGGTGCTAGAAGAATGGCCATTTCGCTTGAAAGCAGCGCCGCTGCGGTTTCCGATGACCACGAAGTTCGGCTCGCTCAGCTGATTTCTGATGTCGATACCATCAAAGATCAAATGACCAAGGTCGCCGTGGTCCTCAAACACCTTTCCGAGGGCATGGCCGACCAGCGCTCCAAGTCGGATCCGCAACTTGGCGAGATCGGTCCAATCCTGCAAGCGATGAAGGTCCATGTGGACTCTTTTCCCCACGCGCTCCGCGAAGCGCGCCGTCTTGACGTTGCCACGCAGAAAGCGCTGGAAAAACTTGCCGGCCGCGTGGCCGCACTCGAGTCTCGACTAGGCACAATTTGCATCCCGGCCAATCCATCCCAGGTGAAAAGCTGACTTGAGCACATTCGCTATCTCGTCCCCATTGAGGAGTCCGGCGGTGAACACGGCAGAGCTGCGCGCCAAGGTTTTCTCTCGGCCCTGGTTTCATAAGATCGATCTGGGGAACGGCGTCGTCACGCCCGGCGTCGACGATTCGCCGGCGAAGCTGAAGCTGATGCGCATTCCGGAGAACCTGACCGGCAAGACCGTGATCGACATCGGCGCCTACGACGGCTTCTTTTCGTTTGAAGCGGAGAAGCGCGGCGCGAGCCGCGTTCTCGCCACCGACATGTACTGCTGGCAGGGCACGGGCATGGGAGATGGCGAAGGCTTCAAGATCGCTCGTGAGGCCCTGCAATCTCGCGTGGAAGCGAAGCTCATCGCCGTCGAGGATATCTCCCCCGCCACCGTGGGAATGTTCGATGTCGTCCTGTTTCTCGGCGTGCTCTATCACGCGCCGGACCCGCTTCGCTATCTTCGCGCCGCTCGATCCGTTTGCCGCGAACTCCTGATCCTCGAAACACACTACGACGCGCTGGATTATCCTCGCCCGGCGATGGTTTTCTATCCCGGCAGGACGCTTAACAACGATCCTTCGAATTTCTGGGGCCCCAATCCGCGCTGTGTCGCCGAGATGCTGGGTGAGGTTGGCTTCCGCAATGTGACCATCTTTCCTCCGTGGCAGCCTTCTCGCGGCGTCATGCATGCGTATGTCTAGTGTTCGACTCCGAGGCTGAGTCGCCATGACCATCCGCCAACCCGCCATTTCTGTCGTCATCAATACGTACAACCGTGCGGCGAGCCTCGACGTCACGCTGCGGTCTCTTCGTCGCCTGAATTATCCGAACTTCGAGGTGATTGTCGTCAACGGTCCGTCAACGGACGACACGATGAGCATGCTGCGGGATCATGCATCGTCGATTCGCCTCGGCACATGTTCGGACCGCAATCTCTCTGTTTCGCGTAATGTCGGCATCGATATGGCGCGCGGCGATCTCGTCGCCTTTCTCGACGACGACGCGGTGCCCGACCAGAACTGGCTGGATGATGCTGCCGCGGCCTTTGACTCCGACGAAGTCGGCGGCGCGGGCGGATTCGTCTTCGATCACACCGGCTACAACCTGCAATACCGTTACTCTGTGTCGAATCGCATTGGCACTGCCCGTTGGAACGTTCCGCAGCCGGGCTCCGAATTCTGCTATCCCGGCTGTCTCGAGTTCCCGTATCTGCAAGGCACGAACGCCGTCTTTCGGCGCGACGCTCTGCTGGAAATCGGCGGCTTTGACGAGGAATTCGAGTATTACCTCGATGAAACCGATGTGTGCCTGCGGCTCGTAGACGCCGGCTTCCTGCTCAAGCAGCTCTCCAGTGCGTTTGTCTATCACCGGTTTCTGCCGAGCCACATTCGCAGTGAGAACCGCGTCGTCACCGCGTGGCATCCGGTCATCAAGAACAAAGCGTATTTCGCGCTGAAGAACGCTCCGCCGGACACATCGTTCCGGGAGTTGATCAAGGACTGGGATCGCTTCTGCGCGGAAGCCGAAGCGAATCTGAAGTTCCATGTTGACCGCCGCACCGCCAGCCGCGAGCAGATGGACCAGCTTCATCGCGACGCCGATGCGGGCCTGCGGGCAGGCGTAGCAGCCGGTTTGTCGCGCCCGCGCCGCTTTCTCTACTCGGATACAGCAAGAGAGCTGCGCGGCCCGGTCGAGACGGACGTGTTTGATCGCGTCGCGGCCTATCAGTTCAAGCCGTATCCCGTGACGCTGCCGGCTTCCGAAAAGTTGACCATTTGCCTCCTGAGTCAGGAGTATCCTCCGGGCGTCGTGGGCGGCATCGGCCGCATGGCCTACGAGCTCGCTTGCGGTGTGGCCGATCTCGGCCATACGGTTCATGTGCTCACGAAGACTTCCACTGGCCACAACACGGTCGATTTTGAAAACGGCGTCTGGGTTCATCGCCTCGCAGAGGATCACGAGGAGCCGCCGCCTCCGCCGGGAATCACGATCCCTGCTCAGATCTGGAACAGGTCGGCTCGATTGCTCCGCGAAGTGCGGCGCATCAACGCGATGCATCCGGTCGACATTGTCGAGGGGCCGATTTGGGATGCGGAGGGCCTCGCCGCTGTTCTCGACGGCTCATTTGTTACGGTCACGAGTCTCGAAACGCCGCTCAAGATGGCGCTCGAAACGAATCCGGGTTGGATCGACGGCTCGGCTGGCCAGCGCCAATTCTTCGATCAGTTGATCGGCGCCGAAACTCTTGTCATGCGGCACGCGAACGCCGTTCGCGCCATCAGCGACGCCATCGCCGAAACGATGCGCAGCCAGTACGGGATTGACTTTGCGCCCGGCAGGCTTTTTGTCACCCCGATTGGCATGGCGGATCGCTCCGGCGGCCAGAGCGTCGAGAAGAAAGGCAAGTCGATCAACGTGCTATTCGCCGGGCGCTTCGAGAATCGGAAGGGAATCGATGTTCTCCTCGAAGCAATTCCTGCCCTCTGTGCGCAGCACAAGCAGGCGCGCTTCATTCTCGTCGGAGAGGACCGGCCGCGCGCCAATGGCGCCACGTTCGCCGCGGAATTCCGTTCGCGCCATGCGCGCGCGCCGTTTCTCGATCGTGTCATGTTTGCGGGAAAAGTCTCGGACGCGGAACTTGAGCGGCACCTCGCGCAATGCGACATCTTCGTCGGCCCTTCGCGCTACGAATCCTTCGGCCTCGTTTTCATCGAAGCCATGATGTTCGGCAAACCGGCGGTCGGCTGCCGCGTGGGCGGCATGAAGGAAATCATCGAGGACGGCGTCACCGGTCTGCTCGCTGAGCCGGGCGACGTCGAAAGCTTGAAAGCCGCGCTTTCGCAGTTGCTCACGGATGCTGGCAAGCGCCAGGCCATGGGACAAGCCGGCCGCGCCCGCTTCCTCGAGCACTACACGCGCGAGAAAGTTGCGGAGCGCACGGTTGAGTTCTATCGGGCCGTCCTTCGCGCGGAGAAGCAGCAGAAGCACGAAGCTCGACAAGCGCGATGAATATGCCTGTGACACGCCATTCGGGAGCTCGACAATGGGATCGATGACGGCAGCTGCAACAGACGAACTCGCACTGCAGGAATGGCGGAGCAACCACTTGGCTGAGGCGCTGCGCCTTCTTGAAAAGGGCCTCGCCGAGCAAGAGACGGCTGACCGCTGGAACAACTGGGGCTCGGTGCAGTTTCGCAACGGCAACCTGCGAGCCGCGGAACTCGCCTTTCGGCGCGCCCTCGAGCTGGAGCCTCAATTCGCCCAGGCTGCGGCCAATCTCGGCGGTCTTCTCGCGGCAGACGGCAGAATCGACCAAGCGATGGTGATGCTGGAGCGTGCGCTCGCCGGACAGGGCATGGACTCGGGCCAACGCGATGCCGCCACGCAACTGTTGGCGCGTTGCCGCCCCGCGCCCGTTCCGCCTGAGCCTCAAGCCCCCGTTCAGGTTCCTCCCGACCAGATCTACGCGGGCTACAAGCCCGAAGAGCTCTCGCTGATTCGCGAACACTTCTCTCTGTCGCCGGCACCCGTGCCGGGCTTCATCGTCGATCGCCTCGGAGTGAGGACGCGCGGTTCCTCGCTCTGGGATCAGGTGCAGTTTCTCGTCGGTACCGTGATTCCGCCCCCGATTCCGAACGATTTTCACGCGGAGGCGATCGAATACATCGGCCTGCTCAAGACCGTCCGCAGCGCCCGGGGGAAATACGTGGCGATGGAGCTTGGCGCCGGCTGGGGACCGTGGGTGGTTGCGGGAGCGGTCGCGGCGCGCAACGCCGGCATTCGAGACATCTCGTTGCTGGCGGTCGAAGGCGATCCCGGCCACTTCGCATTTCTGCGCCAGCACTTTGTCGACAACGGTCTCGATCCGAATCGCCACCTGCTGCTCCAGGCAGCCGTCGGGACCCTCGCCGGCCGCGCCCGCTGGCCTCGCGTTGATCCGCGCAATAGCTATGGCACTCGGCCGATCTACGGAGCGGATGCCAACCCGTCGGCAACGATCGACGTTCAGATCGTGTCGATCAACGATCTGCTCGCTCAGCAGCCGCGTTGGGATCTCGTCCACATCGACGTGCAGGGCAGTGAAGTGTCGATTTGCGAAGCTGGCATTCGCGCGCTGAATGAGCGCGCGCATTGGCTCATCATCGGCACGCACTCGCGCCTGATCGATGGTCAGCTGATCGCTCTCTTGATGAGCGCCAAATGGATCCTCGAAAACGAAAAGCCCGCGATCTTCGCGTTCCAGCCCAATGCGCCCAGCCTCGAATCGCTCACGCGCGTCGACGGCACGCAGGTCTGGCGCAATCCCCGTCTCGACTAGTTGAAAGCGCGAACGCACTTATCCCCCGCCGGGAATAAGTGCGTCCATCCTTGTGTGGATTGAATGATCCGCGCCGCGGGAACAGCTCAGCGCAAGGATCGCAGCGGTTGCGCGATGCCGAGTGCAGGCTCCATCCGCCGTGCCACGAGCGGTTCTTCCGTGCTGTTTCGCATTCTGGCCAGATCCTCGTCCACCATCATGCGGACCAGCTGATCGAACGACACGGTTGGCTCCCATCCCAGTTCGCGCCGCGCTTTCGAGGAGTCTCCCAGCAGATGGAATACCTCCGCGGGACGCAGAAGTTCGGGATCGATTTCCACGTGCTCGCGGTAATCCAGTCCCGCATGTGCGAATGCCACTTCGAGCAGGTGCCGCACGGTGTGCGAAACGCCCGTCGCGATCACGAAGTCCTGAGGCGTCTCCTGCTGGAGCATCAGCCACATCGCGCGCACGTAGTCGCCCGCAAATCCCCAGTCGCGCTGCACGTCGAGGTTGCCCATCCGCAAGCTTTTCTGCAGCCCGAACTTGATGAGCGCGATGTTATACGTCACTTTCCGCGTCACGAACTCCACGCTGCGCCGCGGCGACTCGTGGTTGAACAGGATTCCCGAGCAAGTGAAAAGATCGTAGCTTTCACGGTAGTTCACGGTGATCCAGTGTCCGTAGAGCTTCGCCACACCGTAAGGGCTGCGCGGATGGAACTTCGTGCGCTCGCTTTGAGGCATCTCGCTGGCGGCTCCAAACATTTCGCTCGACGATGCCTGGTAGAAGCGGATCCGTGGATTCACCACGCGTAATGCTTCCAGCAGCCGCGTCACGCCGAGCGCCGTGAATTCCGCGGTCAACACCGGCTGATTCCAGGACGTCGGTACGAACGATTGCGCGGCGAGGTTGTAGACCTCATCCGGCTCGCTCTGATTCAGCGCCGAAATCAGCGAGTTCTGATCCAACAGGTCGCCCTGAATCAACTCGATCTTGTCCTGCAGATGCGCCAGCCGTTCCAGATTGACCGTGCTGCTCCGCCGCACGATTCCGCAAACCTTGTAGCCCATGCGCAGCAGAAATTCCGCCAGATAGGAACCATCCTGGCCCGTGATGCCTGTGATCAGCGCCCTTTTTCCCATGTTTGCCTCGAGAGGATTTGTTTGCTTGCCGTTTCTTCCTGAATATCGAATGTGACTCGCCCATTCCGGACGCTGAACCGGGAGAAGGAGGGTGCGGGCGCGGTTGTGAGGTCGTCCGTTGAAACACCGCGCCCGCCCTGCGCAACGCCGCGCGGCAGGTAATCGGGCTGTGCTGCGCTACTTGGCGTTGCATTGTCGCTCCGCGCGGGCAGTTGGGCTGGACCGCCAGCGGCTGCGGGGTTGGCAGACCGCCGTACGCTCGGAAACGACGAGACCGTCTCGCTGTTTCGGTTCGCGACAAGCTTCGAATTCGTTCGTTTGCTTCGCATCTCGGAAAAACGTGCCTTGCTTTGCAATCCTGCCTGGATAACGGGCAGAATTTGCCCGGCAAGTGCCGCTAACTCGCGTCGATTCACGCGCTTCGCCCAGGGATGGTGCACACAGGTGGCCCAATTAGAGGATTGCAATTTCGCGGCAGCGAAAGAGGCACCGTCGCGCTTCCCCGGCCCGCTCAACTCAAATCGTTCTCTGCCGATAGAGGTATTGAGGCATCACGCTCGCACTCCGTGCGTATGCGGGCGTGTGTGGCAATAGGCGGCCGGCCATGATTCGTCTCACGCGTCTGAACAATCACTCCCTGATCATCAATTCCGACCTGATCAAGTCGGTCGAAAGCGCGCCGGATACCGTTCTCACGCTCGTGACCGGCGAGAAAATCATCGTCCTCGAACCAGCCGACGTCGTCGTGGATCAAATCGTTGAATTCAGGCGGAGGATTCTTGCCGGTCTTCCTTTGCCGCCGGGGCAGTTCCCTGAATCGGATCTGCCCGCTCACGACCATAAGAAGGGCGAGACTCGGCATCACGCTAGAAGGGCCTAAGGGGCAAGAGGGATGGACAAGAGCACTTTCGCAGGAATTCTGGTCGCGCTCGGAGGCATCTTCCTGGGCCTCACGCTCGAGGGCGGAAAAGTCGCGCAGATCCTGCAGCCCACCGCCGCGATGATCGTTTTCGGCGGCACGCTCGGCGCGGTCATGATCCAGTTCCCGCTGCCGGTGGTCCTCGAAGCCTTCAAGCGCCTGGGCTCCATCTTCTTCAACAGAGCGAAGGATCCGCACGTCCGCATCGGCGAAATCGTCGCATACGCGAACAAGGCCCGCCGCGGAGGCATCGTTTCGCTCGACAAGGAAATCGATTCGATCGATGAGCCCTTCCTGAAGAAGTCGCTCATGCTCGCCGTCGATGGCACCGAGCCGGCGGAGCTGCGCAAGATGATGGAGCTGGAGCTCGACAACCAGGCCGAACACGAAGACCACGTTCCAAAGGTTTTCGAATCGGCCGGCGGCTTTTCGCCGACTATCGGTATCATCGGCGCCGTTCTCGGATTGATTCAGGTGATGCAGCATCTTGACGACATCGGCGAAGTGGGGCGCGGCATTGCCGTTGCCTTCGTGGCCACGATCTATGGCGTTGCTTCCGCCAACCTGTTCTTTCTTCCCGCGGCCGGCAAGATCAAGATGCGCATTCGGCAGGAGCAGGTCGTGCGCGAGATGATTCTCGAAGGCGTCGTATCCATTCTCGAAGGCATGAACCCGCGCATGATCGAAACAAAATTGCTCGGCTTCTTCGCGGAAGCGAACAAGGCTGCCAAAGCCGGCAAGACCGCGCTCCGCACCGAGGAAAAGACGGCATGAGTCGCAAGAAACGTCACGAAGAGCACGCCAACCACGAGCGCTGGCTCGTCTCCTATGCCGATTTCATTACGCTTCTGTTTGCCTTCTTCGTCGTTCTCTATTCTTCTTCGCAGGTTGACAAGCGCAAGATCGGCCAGCTCGCGATGGCGATCCAGGTCGCGTTCCAGCGCATGGCCGTCTTCGACAATTCGAATACCAAGGTTCCGCTCGCCACCACCGAGCCCATGCCGTTTCAAGACGTCCAGGCCATCGAAAACGTCTCACGCACCCAGGACATGCAGAGATTCATTCAGCCTGAAAACGGAGAATTGAGCGGCAGCATCGTTCCGGGCGAGCTGAAGGACATTCAGGGCGAGCTGGAAAAGGCTCTCGCTCCGGAAATCAAACGCCACGTCCTGCAGATCACGTCCCGCAAGGAGGGCCTGGTCATCAGTCTCCGCGAAATCGGCTTTTTCGAGAGCGGTTCCGCCAATATCCGCCGATCGTCGCAGGATGCGCTCGATCGGCTCGCCACCGTTCTCGCCAGCCGGGGCGAGATGATTCGGATCGAAGGTCACACGGACAACGTGCCGATCCACACGGCCCAGTTCGATTCGAACTGGGAGCTTTCGATGGCGCGTGCGATGGCGCTTATCAAGGTGTTCATTCTGACCTACAAGTTTTCGCCCGACCGCCTCGCCGCTGCCGGCTACGGTCAGTATCACCCGGTCGACACAAACGACACGCCCGAAGGTCGCGCGCACAATCGTCGCGTCGATATCGTCGTTCTCAATCCCACGGCTGCGTTCGGTCCGCTCAAGAAAGAGGCCGCGGCACCCGCTGTCCCCGAGACGAAGCCGTCGTCCGATGCGTCTGCACGGCCGCCAGATCCTGCCCGGAAATAGCTCACTGGTCTGATTTCCGGTGGGACGACTACACGCGCGTCGGCTTCAACTTCTCCAACTCTTCCTTTAGCTCTTCGCGCGTCAGAAGGCCCTTGCGGAATAACAACCGAACCACGGCCTGAAAGGCTTCCGGTGTAGCCGGCGGATCGATTCCTTCCGGCGAACGGGGCGCGGGCGCGCGCGCCTGCCCTCGTTCTGTGCCTGCGCTGGGAGGCGGCGCGGCAGCGGGCCGCGGGTCCGGGCGCTTCGCCGCTGCGTATTTCGGAATCGCGGTCGCGTTGGCGGGAGGTGGTGCGAGCTTCTGCAGCTTCTCGAAATCCTCCGGCCGCATTCCTGTGAAGGCGATCCCCATTCCCATGCCGGTCTGCGACGATCGCACCTTGCCGCTCATCTGCAGCGACACGTCTCCCGGCTTGAGCAGTACTTCAACCAATGAGTCCACCGGCAGCGGCGCGAGCATCTCCAAATAGCAGCCGCCCAGCGAAATGTCCGTCACGGTAGCAGGCATTCGAAGCGATCCTTTCTCGATTGCCACTTGCGCTTCGATTCTGCAAGAGACCCTGGGGAACTGGCGACGATCCGCGCCGGAGTAGCTGGGTCCTGTCGCCAGTGGCGGTACCTCGACAGGTTCAGGAACTGGCGGATCCGGGTGCGATGGATCGTACGTGTCGGGCGCCCAGCCTTTGGGCGGCACGCCCCAGATGTACCGGCCGGGCTCGAGGCACCGCACACCCGCCCGCCCGGTTCCTCCCGCTGGATTGTCCACCCACTGCACGCGGTACCAGGCTCTCTGCTCCCGGTATTCGACTTCGATTCGGCTGCCGGGCTCGACCAATCCGCTCAGGCCTGTGAGGCATGCGCCGGAGCAACTGATATCGTGCGTTTCTGAGGTCGTCTGGAACGGGTTTCCGTGCCTGTCCAATCCGCGCACCACGACGCCAAAGGAGACGGCGATACGCTGCTCTTGGCGTTGTCCCATCGATCCCCCAGCATTGGTCCCGTGCGGCGGTTGCCGCTCCCCGTGAATCGGTTCGAGTGTCGCCGCCCGACGAATGGGCCAGCACACACCCGTTACATCGTCGATCGGCAGATCCCGGAAAAGCTTGAGAGACGGCTCCCGCGCACGCCTTGCGACGGCTCGGCCATCCGATCATTCACTCCCGACTGGGCAGGATTTGCCGCGCGGACATCCACTCCGTGCGCATTCCGGGCTTCTGGGGGGATTTCACAGCATCTCGGGGACCAATACCGCCTGACCTGCTTCGGGAAGGGAATTACCGCTAGCGCAATGAGCGGCGTGAGTCCGGTTAGTTGATCACTTCGGACTTCGCCGTTTCCAGCATTCGCTTCTCCGCTACGTCGAGCGCGATCTTGCGGCTGGCAATCTGATCGAGGATGGCCATTAGCTCGATCGTGCGAATCGGTTTCGCGAGATAGTCGTCCATGCCGGCCGCAAAGCATTTCTCGTCATCGCCCTTCATGGCGTGGGCCGTCATCGCGACGATTGGCAGGTGCTTTCCCGTGCCTCTTTCTTTTTCTCGGATCGCCTGCGTGGCCTCCCATCCGTTCATCTCCGGCATTTGCACGTCCATCAGGATGAGGTCGTAGGTTCCCCTCGCAAGAGCTTCCAGCGCCTTCCGGCCGTTCTCGGCCACCGTTACGCGATGGCCCCACTTCTCCAGCAGGCGGACAGCCAACAGTTGGTTCACCGAATTGTCTTCCGCCAGCAGGATGCGGAGGCTGCACAGATTGTCGCGGGATGGTCTGCGCGCCACCGGGCCGGGCTTCGTTTGGCCCGCCTGCGTTCCTACCGCCACAAGAATGGCGTCCATGAGCTCGCCCTGGCGCACCGGCTTCGTCAGATACGCCGCGATTCCCAAGTCGCGGCAGCGCACGCTGTCACCGCGCTGGCCGGTGGAGCTCAGCATCATCACGGTGCCCGCGCGGAAGTCCGGGTGCCGCTTGATGTATTCGGCGAGCGCGAATCCGTCCATCTCCGGCATTTGTGCGTCCAGCAAGATCAGCGGAAAATGCTTGCCATGGCTCTTTGCCTGCAGCAGAGTCGCCATCGCCTTCGTCCCGCTGTCGGCTTCTGCGGGCGACATTCCCCAATTGCTCAGCAGTTTGCAGAGAATGTGGCGGTTCGTTGCGTTGTCGTCCACGATCAGCACGGGCATCCCGAGTAGCGCCGAGGGATCCCGCAGCGACGCGAGTTGGCTGGCCGCGCTCTGCTGCTTGAAACACACCGTGAAGTGAAAATGGCTCCCTTTGCCCGGCTCGCTCTCCACCCAAATCTTTCCGCCCATCAGGTCCACAAGCCTCGACGAGATCGTCAGCCCCAGTCCTGTGCCGCCGTATCTTCGCGTCATCGAGCCATCCGCCTGTTTGAACGGTTCGAAAATGTCCTTCTGTTTCTCCGGCGGAATGCCGATGCCCGTGTCTGTCACGGTGCAGTGCAAACGCACCGAGCCCGGTTCACATGATTCCGATTCGACATACAGTACAACCTCGCCCTTCTCTGTGAACTTGATAGCGTTGCCGACCAGGTTGTTGATGATCTGCCTCAGCCGGCCCGGATCGCCCATGACTCCATCGGGCACGTCCGGCTCGATCTCGAAGGCAAGTTCGAGGCCTTTTTGATGCGCGCGAAGGCTCAGCGCCTTCATGGTGTCTCCGATGCAGCCGCTCAGGCTGAAATCTATCGACTCGATGTCCATCTGGCCCGCTTCGATTTTGGAGTAATCGAGAATGTCGTTGATCAGCGACAGCAGTGAGTCTGCGGACGCCTTCGCGAGATTCAATTGCTCCCGCTGCTCCGAATCCAACTCCGTGTCCAGCACCAGCTCCGTCATTCCGATGATGCCGTTCATCGGAGTCCGGATCTCGTGGCTCATGTTTGCCAGGAACTCGCTCTTCGCTCGGTTTGCCTGCTCCGCCGCTTCTTTCGCCCGAACCAGCGCGTCTTCCGCGCGCTTGCGCTCGGTGATGTCGTAGTAGATCACCATGATCTCGCGCGGCCCTCCCTCATCCCGCACCACCGGCACCGCCAGGACCTCCACATCCACCAGCGACCCGTCGCTTCGCTTTCGGCGCGTGACCCAGTGCACCAGGTCTCCCTTGTTCACCTTCTTTTGTGTGGCCAGCATCTGGGCCCGCATTTCGCCGGAAGCGAGGATCTCGATGATTGGTCGGCCCACGACATCCTGTTGCTTGTAGCCAAACATCCTTTCGAACGCCGGATTGCACAGCAGAATCGTGGCAGCTTCGTCCGTCAGCACCACGCCGAGAGGCAGGTTCGTGACCAATGAATTGAGGAACTTGGTGCGCTCTTCCAGCGCTCTTTCCGCCCGCTTGCGTTCCGTGATGTCCTGGTAGAGCACCACTGCGCCGCTGTGCTTGTCGTCGCCACTGAGGGGTACGGAATGGGCCTCCACATCCACGAGCGTTCCGTCGCTGCGCATCCTCCGCGTGACAATATGAGTCACCTCGTTCTTGAGAATTCGTTCCCGGTTGCTGTCCACTTCAGGACGCAGTTCCGGGGTCGACAACAGGTCGGTGAGCGACTTGCCGATGATGTCTTTCTGTTTGTATCCGAAGATCTTCTCAAATGCCGGATTGCACATCTGCACTTTGGTGTCGGACGAAATCACTACCATCCCAACCGGTGTATTTTCGATGATCGAATTCAGGAACCTCTCGCGTTCCGCCATCCCGAACTCGGTTTGCTTCCAGTCGGCTGCCTCTTCTTGAGCGGCAACGGTCTTCTCGTGCGTGCGGATATCGCCTTCCTCCCGCGCCCATCGCAACGCCGCTTCCTTCGATTGCATCTCGTCCAGCATCTCGTTGAACAGATTGCAGAGCAGTCCGATTTCGTCGCTGCCCCTGCTTTCTGCTCGCACGGAGTAGTCCTTCTGTCGGCAGGCGACGGCTGCGCTTTGCAGCAATTCCTTGACTGGCCCGGAAATCTGCATCTGCATCCGCGGCACCATCCAATAGGAAGCCGCAAACGAGGCGCCCGCCACGATCAGCGCGAACGTCACGAATTGCGTCACGTGGCCGTGGAGGCGCCCGTACTCCAGCGCCGCGAAGCCTCCGCACGCCACTAGATTCGTGATCGCCCACACCGCTAGGACGATCCGCGCGACCTTTCGTCGGATCGAAACGCTCCCGCGCTCTCGAACACTCAGTGGCAATGTCATTGCGCGAATCTATCGATAGCGTTTGGCTGGTGCTGAAGATCCTAACGGCTGGCTCCCGGCGGCTCCACGTGCCCGTACTGCCAACTGTTGTCCAGCCGGTGCCGAGGCTCGATTCCCCCTATGAGAGCGGCCTCGACAGCTAATCGGCAAGTTCGAGTAAATCTTTAGGAATGAGAAGGAAATGCCCGGCAACGCTGCGCCGCCTGAGCGCGCTAAAGTTCCCTTGCTTTTGTGCCGATTAGGCCTCGTGGAGACTTTGCGCGAAAATCGGCCGGAGCAGCCCAGTGCCGGCAAGTTCCTCCGTTATGCTGCCCGCCAGCCGATCCTGACGGTCGACCAGCAGGTCTACGGCTACGAGCTCCTCTTTCGCGACGGCCTTGAGAACTCATTCGGCAACGCCGATCCCGACGCGGCATCCCGCAACGTCCTCGATTCGTCGATCTTGATGGGCCTCGATGTCCTCTGCGACGGCCGCCGCGCTTTCATCAATTGCACGCGTGACCTTCTACTCCGTGGATACATCACTCTTCTGCCGCCCAGCCAGACCGCCGTCGAAATTCTCGAAACGGTCCAGGCTGACGATCTCGTGATTTCCACCTGCCGCCGCCTGAAGGAGTCGGGCTACATGATCGTGCTCGACGACTTTGCTGAGAACGATCCTCGCGAGCCGCTCGCCGAAATAGCGGACATGATCAAGGTCGACCTCCGCACCACGCCCCTCGACAGGTGTGCGGCCTTCGTCAAGCGCTACGGCAATTCGCGCCGCCGGATGCTCGCCGAAAAAACGGAAACGCGCGAGGAGTTTCTCGCGGCCAAGAAAGCCGGCTTCAGCTATTTTCAGGGATATTTTTTCCGCAGGCCGGAAATCGTCCAGGCGCGCGAGATTCCCGCGAATCGCATCAATTATTTGCGCTTGTTGCAGGCCATTTCGCAGCCTGAGGCGGACCCGCGCAAGATCGAGGAAATACTGAAGGGCGAGACGTCGCTCTGCTATCGCTTGCTGCGCTATTTGAACTCGCCGATCTTCGGATTCCGGCAGGAAGTCAAATCAGTGCGCCACGCCCTCGCGATTCTGGGCGACCGCGAAATGCGCCGCTGGATCCGCTTGGTAACCACTTTGACCGCCGGGCAGAACAAGCCGACCGACCTGATCCTCACGGCGCTCACCCGCGCGCGATTCTGCGAGCTGATCTCGGAACGAGTCCAGCACGGATCGGCTGATCTCTTCCTTGTCGGCATGTTGTCCGTGATGGATGCGATTCTGGAACTGCCGATGGGCCTGGTCCTCGACGGAATCGCCCTCGAACCTGAAACGCGCGCCGTTCTTCTCGGCGAACGCTGTCGGCTCACTCCTACCTACGATCTGATGCTCGCGCAGGAAGCTGGCCGGTGGGACGAAGCGGAAGCCGTTTCGAAGCAGTTGAATCTGCCCGAATCCTTCGCCGCCGATGCGCACTGGTCCGCCATGCAATGGGCTTCGGAAATGACCAGCGAGATCTAGGCCGGAAGAGTCGCGGCGCAGATTCTTAGCAGTAGCTTGGGTCCGGTGCCCGGCCGAAAACTTCCGGGAAAAGCCTTCGGATTTCGCCCAGCACATTCTCGGGCTCGACCTTGCTGTCCAGAAACCGGTCTGCGGGACTTGGCGGATACGGGAACGCATCGCCCGGCTTGGGCAGTTCCGTCAGAACGATGAAGCGAGTCGACGGCATCGTCGTCCTCAGGCTCAGCATCACTTCAAGCCCGCTCATCCGCGGCGCATGAAGGTCCGTGATCACGATATCCGGCTGCAGTTTCTCCGCCTTCTCCAGCAGCTCGAATCCGTTCCGTGCCGTTCCAACCACTTCGATTTCTTCCTGTTCCTCCAGGAATGCGCAGACGGCGGCCAGTGCTGCCTCCGAATCGTCCACAACCAGCACACGTACAGTCTTCTTCAACTTCGGATCCTTCCTTGAGTGAGTATGAATGGACTCCATTCCAACCGAGGATGGCGCGGAACGCCACGCCGTGTAAATTCGGCATGCTCCCTAGGGGAAAACCTGTAGAAGGATTTGCCTGACCTACGTGTGAATCATTTCGTTGCGGATCGCGTAGTGCACCAGTTCGGTGATCGAGTGGAGGTCCAGCTTCAACATGATGTTTGCCCGGTGCGTCTCGGCGGTCTTCACGCTGATGCCGAGCATCGCCGCCACTTCTTTGTTGCCTTTCCCTTCCGCGAGCAACTGCACGATCTCGCGCTCTCGCGGCGTCAGAGGCCGTCGCGGCTCGTGGCCGTTGCCTTCGGGTTTCGACCAAGCCAGTCGCTTCGATGTGAAGTATGGTTGACGCTGCCGCACCACATCGACCGCCGTCAGCAGCTCCTGATCCGCATCCTCTTTCACCAGGTATCCTCGGCCGCCAGCCTGCAGTATTTCTCGCGCCAGTTTCTCCGATCCGTGAGCGCTCAGAATCAGGATTTCCGTGCCCGGGGACGCGGCGCGAATTTGCCGTGTTGCCTCGACGCCGTTCAGGTGCGGCATTCCGATGTCAAGGATCGCGACGTCCGGTTTGTGAACTTTCGCCTGTTCCACGGCTTCGCGCCCGTCCGCTGCCTCCGCGCACACTTCCCAGCCTTTCTTCGATTCCAGCAGGTCTTTGAGGCCTCGTCGGACGAGGCTGTGGTCGTCAGCCAGCAGGATGCGTACCGCCATCGGTGTCCTCATTTCGCAGCGGCAGCATTGCCGTCACCGTCGTACCCCATTCACCCGAGGTGATCTCCAGCCGCCCACCCAGTTGCCTCATTCGCTCGCGCATGCCCAGAATCCCGACCCCGAGCACGCCCGAACCCGCTCGTACCTTGCGCAACTCTTCGTTCGCCATTCCACGCCCTGCGTCGGTCACTTCCAGTATGACCTCGTCTCCCTCTCGTGTTAACCGGATTCTTCCGCTGGAACTCGCGGAATGCTTCTGAATGTTGCCCAGCGACTCCTGCACGATCCGGAAAAATGCCATCTCGGACTCTCTCGACAGACGTCCTACGTCGGTGGCCATCTCAAACGTCAAGGCGATTCCGGTCCTCTTGCTGAGGCCTTTCACGTATTCCTCGATTGCGGATGCCAATCCAAGTTCGTCCAGCAGCGGCGGGTGCAGAAGGTAGGATAGGGAACGAATCTCTCGCGAGAGGTCTCTTACCGTCCGGCGCGTGTCTGCCAGCACGTGCCGGGCGTCTTTCGATCGGATGTCGTCGACCTTCCCTACCTGCGCAAGATTCAAACTGATCGCCAGGAGCTTTTGCGAGACGCTGTCGTGAAGGTCGCGCGCGATCCGCCGCCTCTCCTCGTCCTGCAGCGCCAGCAGCCGCGACGAAAGCTGGCGCAGCTCCTCTTCCGTGCGCACCTGGTCTGTAATGTCGTGTGCGACGCCGATGGACCTCTCGGCGCGGCCGTCTGGCCCCGGAATCTGGATCGCTCGCACCAGATGAACGCGGTACGCTCCGTCCCCCGCGCGATAGCGCACCACGAACTCAAACGGTTTGCACTCCTCAATAGCCTTGTTCAACAACCGCCGCGCTCGCTCGCGGTCCTGCGGATGCACTCGCTGCCAATACGCGTCTCGATTCCATTCCCCTTCCGAGGCGAGCCCGTACATTTGAAGCAATTGCTTCGACAGCGTCGTTCGCCCCGTCCTCAGGTTGGTTTCCCAGCTGCCGAAGTCGGCAATGCGCTCGGCCTGGGACAGCAGGGCTTCGCTGCGCCGCAGCCTTTCTTCCTCGCTCTTGCGCTCGGTTACGTCCTGGGACATGCCCTGCACCCGCACCACGCGGCCGCCCTCGTCCGTCACGCCCACCGCGCGCGAATGAAAAATGCGGACACTTCCGTCCGGCCTGACGAACCTCAGCTCGTTCTCCAGCGGCTGGCCCGTCTTGATGAGTTTCTCCATGTCGGCAAAGGCCCGCTCCTGATCTTCCGGATGAATCCGGCTCAGGTCGCGGCTGTATAGCTTGCGCGGAGGGTCGGGCTCGAGACCCAGCAGCCGGTAGAAGTGCGCGGACCACAGCAGTTCATGGGAATCGACCTGCATTTCCCAACTGCCCATGTTGGCCAGCCGCTCGGCTTGCGTCAGCAGCAGCTCGCGCTCTCTCAGCCGGTCCTCCGTGCGCTTCCTCTCCGTGATATCGCGCACGGTGGCCACTACGCCGATGATCTGGCCCTCGGCATCCCGCAGCGGGGCGAAATTATTGTTGCACCATCCCGATTGCTTCGTTCCCGGCACGTCGAACGGCGTATCGTGAGATGAAGTCAACTCTCCCGCCAGTGCCCGTTCCAGGTCCTCGTACATACCGCCCCTCTTCATGAACGGGAACAGCTCCAGGGGATGCTTGCCGATCACCTCGCTCGCCTTCATGCCGCTCATCCGCTCCATGTACGGATTCCACAGAACGTATCGGAGCTGCCGGTCGTGAACGACGATCCCTTCCTGAGCGCCCAGCAGTATCTGGCGATTCAGCTCGCCGGCCCTCCGCAGCGCTGCCTCCGTGTTCTTGCGGTCGGTGATGTCGGTCAGCGTGGCAATCACGTCGCGAAGCACGCCGTTCTCGGCAAACTGCGGCACGGCGGTCACCAGGGTCCACAGCACCGCCTCCGAGCCCTCGCGTCGCCATCCGAGTACCTCGCCCACGACCGGCTTCTCCGTTTGAATCGCGCGCGCCACCGGTCGGAGGCCGACCGCACATTCCGTCCCGTCCTCGCGGACCACAATGAGATCCACGTCCTTCGTACTTTTTCCGGCAATCTGCTTCTCGGTGACGCCGAACATCTCCCGGGCCGTCCTGTTGACGAACAGGATTTCGCCGTTCGGTCCGTTGACCATCACACCGACGCGGAGTGCTTCAAGGAGGGAGTGAAATGTTTCGAGGCCTGATAGGCGCAGACTGGAAGCACGCACCTCGCGGGCGGCCGTGCCTTGCGATGATGATCCCGTTGCCATCTTAGGCATCGCCTGGATCGCGACTCCAGGTGGGCTCCTTGCGCTTCCCGTGCCCCTCGGGCGGCGCGCAAGCTAGGTCATTCAAGCATCTATGTTTCGAAAAAGCAAGTGACGGAGTATGGCGTCGCGGAGTGTTACCAGGTTTCCGCTCGCATACTAGGTTGAATCGAGGCAACCAGCTTGCCGCGCGACGCCGCGGGCGCCGGTCAGCTTGATTCGATTGAGTTGATCTTGCTGGCAATCCGGAACGCGAGGTCTTGCGGATCTTCCGGGAGCTTGGCCGGCCCGGGAAATTCCGCGACGAGGTCCTCATACGAAGTCCGCCGTCCCCCGCGGACGACTTCGAATCCGAGGGCGTCGGCCAGACGGCAACCGTAGCGCACCAATGTCAGCACGCTCGGATCGTTGCCGCGCGGCAGGTCATGATGCTGCGCCGCTACGGCCACGAGGTTCCTCGGGATGTTCCATCGCGACATCAACATCTCGCCAGCCTGGCAGTGATCGATGCCGAATAGCTCCCGTTCCGCCTCCAGCGTAGCCAGCGATGTCGGCTCAGGATTCATGACGAATTCGCTGTAACGCGTGGGGAAGGCCATCGCCAGAGCTAGTCGTCCCAGGTCGTGCAGAATGCCGGCGGTGTAGGCCACGTCTTCGCTCGTCGTGCTGCCTTTCGCCAAGTCCTTCGCCAGCAGCGCCGTCGCCAGGCTGTGCCTCCAACACGTGCGCATCCACGGAGCGTCCAGCGATCTTCCGATGTAGTGGCGCAGTGCGCTCGTCACCACGACGCTCTTGATCCGGTCGAGTCCCAGCAAAACCATCGCCGTCAGAGCGCTTTCCACTTCCATCCGGAGGCCGTATAGCGCCGAGTTCGCGATGCGCAGGATTTCGCTCGAAAGGGCCGCGTCCGTGCTGATCAGTTCGCTCAATTCGCGCATGGGCGCTTTTTCGTTCGACACGAGTTGCAACGCCTTGATCGCGACGATGGGAAATGGCGGCAGTTCATTCAACACAGAGGGAAGCGTCGGGCGCTCGGTCGTCTGATGTGGCATCTTCTGAGAGGTCCGGGTTCTTTCGATGTTTGCGCGACTGGCCGCCCCATTTCGGCACCCGATTCATGTCGCGCTTGCCTGCCCAGCTCGTTCTTGACGGCTCTTGTCCGCGCCGCTCAGGGCTGCCCTGTCGCTGGCCCCGTCGGCGGCGTCCCAACATGCGTCGTCGTCGCGGCGACTTCCGCACGATTGCGCCCAAGCCGCTTCGCCGAATAGAGTGCGACGTCCGCTTGTACCATCAGCCGCCCAAGGTCGATATCTTGATTCTGACGAATACCAGCCACGCCAATGCTCGCCGTGATGCGAGACTCGCGTCCCCGGAAGTTGAATGGGTGCGCTTCGATCTGCTGGCGAATGCGTTCGACCGCGGTTCGGATTCCGTCTTGATCGCTGAACGTCATGATCAGCATGAATTCATCGCCGCCGATGCGCCCGCAAATATCGGACTGCCTGGTGTTTCGCCGGATGATATCCGCCACGCCTTGCAGCACGGCGTCTCCCGCGTCGTGGCCGAACGTGTCGTTCACCTGCTTGAATTGATCCACGTCCACCATCACGATCCAGAACGGAAACTTGTGGCGCAGCGCCCCGGTCAATTGCCGTCTGCCCCACTCTTCGATCGCCCTGCGATTCGGAAGATTTGTGAGGCTGTCGGTCAGCGCCAGCTGCTGCAGGATCAGGTTCTTCGCCTCGATTTCTCGATGTAGTTCGACGATCCTGCGCCCTGCATTCACCCGGGCCGAAAGCTCCTCGGCGTTGAACGGCTTCGTCATGTAGTCGTCGGCGCCCGCTTGCAGCCCTTTCACGACTTTGCTTTTCTCGGAAACGCCGGTCAGCAGGATGATGTACGTGAACCGCCCGCCGGCATCCGTTCGCAACCGCTCGCAAAGCTGCAGCCCGCTCAGATCGGGCATCAGCCAGTCGGTGATCACGATCCCGGGCTTGTGTTCCGCGAAGAGCTCGAGCGCCTGCGCCCCGGTGGTGGCGGAAATCATCGTGTACTGGTCTTTGTCCAGCGCGTGTTCCACCAGCTTGCGCGCCACGGGCGAGTCATCCACAACGAGAACAATCGTCGAATGTCTGGGCCCGCTCGCCTGCTGATTGCTTGCGCTGGGCGCTTCGGCCGCCGCGTCACTGCTTGGGTTCTGGTTTGTGGCGGTGCGTGTGGTGTCCATGGTGGCGCGTGCCAGCAGTCTCCGTCAGTAGATAGTGCCGCTCGACCTCACGCCGCTCGCAGGCAGCGGCCTTCGCGCCCGCCCCCGCGGGCACACACGGCGAAACGAGCCGGACTCAGCCCATTCGGGCGAGAACCTGCGACACGGTATAGATCGGCAAATCCTTAGGAATCTTGAGAGACCCGGCGCCAGCACGCCGCCTCGATTCACTCGAGATATCACTTGCATTATGCAAGTCACATTGATAGCGTCCTTCCCGTGCCCGGCAAGTCCAAGGGGAAGCGCCGCTCCGGCTGCCCGGTTAGCGTCTCGCTGGAGACATTTGGAGACCGTTGGTCCCTGCTGGTCATTCGCGATCTGATGATCCGGGGTTTCCGGACGTTCAAGGAGTTCGCGGAGTCGGGCGAGGGGATCGCGACGAATGTCCTGGCGGACCGTCTGCGGAAGCTCCAGCGGGCGGAAATCATCGCTGCCGAAACGGACGAGGCGGACCGCCGCCGCATCCGCTATCGGCTTACGGAGAAGGGAATCGCGCTCGGCCCCGTTCTCCTGGAATTGCTGATCTGGGGAGCCCGGCATCAAGATACCGGCGCTTCCTGTGCAGTGATCGATGCGATGGCCGCCAATCGCCAGCTGATCTTGTCCGAAGTGGAGCGCCGCTGGCGCGAGCGGGATTCCACTCCTCTTCAGGTCAACGGCGAATGGCGTTTGCCGTGAAGCGCTCTCTTGAATCGAATTTGGCGGTTCCCGAGCACGTGAAGTAATCGGCCGGAAGGACTAGGATAGACACACTTCGAAGGAGCGATCCATGAGCAGAGTCCGCGTACTGGTTGGCACACACAAGGGCGCCTTCATCCTCACGTCCGATGGCAAGCGGCAGAGCTGGGAAGTCAGCGGCCCACATTTCGCGGGCTGGGAGATTTATCACATGAAGGGATCGCCCGCGGATCCCAATCGCATCTACGCTTCCCAGACCAGCGGCTGGTTCGGACAGATCATTCAGCGCTCAAGCGACGGCGGCAAGACCTGGGAAACTCCCGGCGGCGGACTTCAAACCGCGCCCGGAGGCATGCCCTCCGGCGAGAGCAACAAATTCCTCTATGACACGTCCACGGATACCGGAAAACCTCTCACAACGCATCAGTGGTACGACGGCACCCAGCATCCCTGGGAATTCAAGCGCGTCTGGCACCTCGAGCCATCGCTCACCGACCCGGATACCGTTTATGCGGGCGTGGAAGACGCCGCTATGTTCCGCTCCACCGACGGCGGCACATCCTGGCATGAGCTGGCCGGTTTGCGCGGCCACGGCACCGGCCCCAAGTGGCAGCCTGGAGCGGGCGGCATGGGCTTGCACACCATCGTTCTCGATTCCGGTAATCCGAATCGAATGTTCGTCGCCATTTCGGCTGCTGGATGTTTCCGCACCGACGACGGCGGCAAGACTTGGAAACCCATCAATCGCGGCCTGAAATCGAACTACATACCCGATCCGAACGCCGAAGTCGGTCACTGTGTCCATCGCATCGCCATGCACAAATCGCGCCCAGACGTACTGTACATGCAAAAGCACTGGGACGTGATGCGCACCGACGACGCCGGCGATTCCTGGCGCGAGGTCAGCGGCAATCTACCCACTGATTTCGGCTTCGTGATCGACGTTCACGCGCACGAGCCCGAAACGATCTACGTCGTGCCGATCAAGAGCGACTCCGAGCACTTCCCGATCGGCGGCAAGTTGAGCGTCTTTCGAAGCCGCACCGGCGGCAATGAGTGGGAAGAGCTCACCAAGGGGCTGCCCCAAAGCAACTGCTACGTCAACGTGCTGCGCGACGCGATGGCGATCGATTCGCTCGATTCCTGCGGCGTCTATTTCGGTACGACGGGCGGGCAGGTGTACTGTTCCCCTGATTCGGGTGACACGTGGACGCCGATTGTCCGCGATCTACCGGCAGTGCTTTCCGTCGAAGTGCAGACGCTCGCATGATCCGGGTCGAGCTTCCGGCGCATCTCCGAACGCTCGCACAGCTTCAGGGCGACGTGCAGCTCGACGTCGCCGGTCCGGTCACGCTGCGTTCAGTTCTCGACGCGCTGGAAGACCGCTACCCAGTGCTGCGCGGCACGATCCGCGATCACGTCACGTTGCAGCGCCGTCCGTTTCTGCGCTACTTCGTCTGCGCCGAGGATTGGTCCCACGAATCTCCGGATGCGCCTCTGCCTCCGGAGATTTCGTCGGGCAAAGAGCCGTTCATGGTAGTCGGTGCCATCGCCGGCGGCTAGCTTCTCGCCTCGAGGCTGCGTTGCTTTTGTCGTCATTCTGAGCGGAGCGTCCCGAGCCCGCCGCGGGCGGGCCGGGAAGCGGAGTCGATGCGCGCGGTTTGCGCCCCGGCCGAAGCGTCGGGGAATCCCTCTTCGTTCGCGCTTTTCTTGCTCAGCTCAGATGAAACTCCACTTTCACGTCGAACCGGATCGATACCGGCACGCCGTCGAGAATGGTCGGCTGGTACTTCCGTCCGGAGACCGCTTTCAGCGCCGAGTCCATCAGCATCGCTGGACCGCTGATCGCCTTCACCTGCGTGACGTTGCCTTTGTCGTCGATGATCGCCTCGATCACCACTGTGCCGGACACGTGTGCCACTCTCGCCACCGGCGGATACGCCACCGGCGGAGCGTAAATCAGCGCCGGCTCTTTCATCCCGGTGAAGACGCGCACCGGCTCCTTCGATTTCGCAGCAGGCGGAGGAGGTGGTGGTGGCCCGCCGATCGCGCCGCCGATTACGTCCCCTATGCCGCCTGGCACTCCCGTGGCGTCCGAGATAGCGGGAGCCGCCATGCCGGCGTCCGGCGCGGACTCGACTACCTTTCGGGGAATTACAGTCGGCGCCGTGAGAGCCGCGCGCAACAGCGACGTTTTCGGTGCAACCGCCTGCACCTTCATCGCCGGCGGCGGGGGAGCGGCCGGCGGAGGCGGCGCAACAAGGATCGTGCTGTTGAGCTTGTAGAGATCGATTGCTTGCGTGAAGAGAAGCGGTGTCAGCAGCAGCACGCCGATTATCACCGCCTGAAGCGTGAATGCCAGGCCCGCCTGCGCGGCTCGCTTGCCGCGATCGCGTGCGTTCTCCTCGATGATTGCGGTGGCGAAAAGACCCTGTTCGCGTTTCGCGTCGGAATGAGAGGAACGAGAGGCACGCTCGCGCGTGTAACCGCTTTTCAGACCGGCTTGCTGAAGTGCGCCTGCATTGGACCCGGACATCTCTGTCTCCTTTTCCAAGTAGCGTAGAGGCCGTGCGGGACCGTCGGAATCTCTGGCCGAGATCCAAAACGGGCCCCACAGCGCCGCCGCTTGACGAGAACGGCGGAACAACCCTTCTCCACGTGGAAAAGCGAGATGTGTTGCCTGCGCTCGCTAATACGTCTCAGTTAGTATGGGGAACTGGTCCTACAACCGCAAACTCAAAGACTGAATCCTTCCCATCGGTTCCGCTTATGTTTCGGTACTACGGCTCATTCTTTTGTCGCGCCGGCACCCTGCCGGCGGTTTATCCCGGCATGGCACACCCGCACCCCGTTGCCATCATTTGATCTTCCGAATGATTTGCTCTTGTCCTGGGATTTCGAACGCGGAAACTTCTACTTCACGTCTTCCGCAATGGAGGGAATCACCGCTCGCAACAGCGCAACAAACTGACCTTTCACACGCTCGCCCGTCTCCATCACCTCTTCGTGCGTCAGCGGCTGGTCCAGAATTCCCGCCGCCATGTTCGTGACGCACGAAATCCCGAGGACGCGAATTCCCATCTGCCGCGCCACGATCACTTCCGGCACCGTGGACATCCCCACCAGGTCCGCGCCGATCGTCTTGAGGTAGCGAATCTCCGCCGGCGTCTCGAAGCTCGGTCCCAACAGGGCCGCATACACGCCCTCGTAGACCGCCAGTCCTAGCCGTTTCGCCTCGCGGTGTGCGGTTTCCCGATACGCTTTCGAATACGCCCCCGACATGTCCGGAAATCGCACGCCAAATCGCTCGTCGTTCGGCCCGATCAGCGGATTTGTCCCTTGCAGGTTGATATGATCCCGGATCGTCACCAGTGCGCCCTGGCTGTAGTCCGCATTGATCGCGCCTGCCGCATTGGTTACAATCGCGGCGCGAATCCCCAGTCGCCCCAGCACGCGCATCGGGAAGACAACATCTTTCGGCGAATACCCCTCGTAGAGATGCACCCGCCCCTGCATCACCGCGACGGGCACGTCGCCAAGCTTTCCTATCACCAGCCGCCCCGCGTGCCCCACCACCGTCGAGCGCGGAAATCCCGGAATCTTGTCGTAGGAAATTTTCGTGCCGGAGGCCAATTCCTCCGCAAAAGCGCCCAGCCCCGACCCCAGCACCAGCCCCACCTTCGGTCGCAGCTTGGTCTTCGATTGGATGAACTTCGCGGCGCGCGACGCCTTTGCGAATTCATCCGAAGTGGTCTGGTTTCTGCCTCGCGGCGCGCTCATCGCAGCATGATCCCGACCAGTGAGGCGGACATCAGGTTCGCCATCGTGCCCGCCAGCATCGCGCGAACGCCGAGCCGCGCCAGATCCCCGCGCTTGTTCGGAGCGAGCGCGCCGATTCCGCCGATTTGAATTCCGATCGAGCTGAAATTCGCGAATCCGCATAGCGCGAACGTCGCGATCGTGAACGACCGCGGATCGAGCAGCGCCTGCAGCGGCCCCAGCTGCTGAAATGCGACCAGCTCGTTCGTGACCATGCGCAGCCCCAGTAGGTTTCCGATGTTGTGGCAATCCTTCCACGGAATTCCGATCAGCCACGCCACCGGCGAAAAGACGTAGCCGAACACCTGCTCGATGCTCGACGGAAACCATTTCAGCACGTGGCCCACCAGCCCGAAGCATCCATCCACCAGCTTGAGCAGCGCGATGAACGCGATCAGCATCGCCGCCACGTTCAGCGCCAGATGCAGCCCGTCGATCGTCCCGCGCGCCACCGCGCCCAGCACGTTCGGATCGCGCTCCATTTCCGCCATCTGGACATGCCCCGCGGTCAGAGGCTGTTCCGTCTCCGGCACCAGCATTTTCGCCATCAGGATCGTGCCCGGCGCCGTCATGATCACCGCAGCCAGCAAATGTTCCGCCTTCACGCCGTAGAGAATATAGACCGCCATCATTCCGCCGGAGACGTGCGCCATGCCGCTCGTCATGATCGTCATCAGCTCCGATCGCGTCACGTCGGGCAGGAAAGGACGAATCGATAGCGGCGCTTCCGTCTGCCCCATGAAAATGCTGGCGGCGACGTTCAGCGACTCGGCGCCGCTCGCGTCCATCAGGCGCGTCATCACCCACGCCGCGCATTTGACGATCAGCTGCATCACGCCGAAGTGGTAGAGCAGCGCGAAAAACGCCGCGATGAAGATGATCGTGGGCAGACCCTGAAATGCCAGCGCGAATCCCTTCGGTGAGTTCTTCATGCCGAGATCGCCGAAGACGAATGACGAGCCGTAATACGCGAAATCGAGCAGCCAATTGGCCCCCCGGCCCAGATGCGCGAACACGGTTTGCCCAAAGGTCCAGCGCATCACCATGAACGCGAAGGCGATCTGCAGCCCCAGCCCCCAGCACACGGTCTTCAGACGGATCGCGCGCCGGTTCGTAGAAAAAATGTACGCCAGCCCCGTGATCGTGATCATGCCTAGAACGCCGACCCATCGATGCATCTAGACGCGCTCCCTGTTTAAAATGGCCGGTAGTATATGGACCTCCCGCCTGCTAAACAAGCCGCCGAGCTCCACACGGTCCGTCCTTTGCCGCGCCCGGTCTGCGGGTTTTGCAGTTGCTACAAAACCCGCGCCTCTACCAGCGACGCCGCCACTTTTTTCTGATATTCGTGCGCCTTCGCCAGAATCGCCGGCTTGTCCATCGTCATCATCACGCGGTTCTCCATCACGATCTTTCCGCCGATCACCACCGTTCTCACGTCGTGCGCGTTCAGCGCGTACACCAGCTGCGAATACACGTTGTACATCGGCGTCGAATGTGTCGCGTTCGTGTTGATCAGGATCAGATCGGCCTGCTTGCCGGGCTCCAGCGAGCCGATCTTCTTGTCCATGTGCATCGCGCGGGCCCCGCCGATCGTCGCCATTTCCACCGTCTGCCGCGCGGGCAGCGCCCTCGGATCCATCCGCGTCACCTTCTGCAGTTTCGCCGCGATGTTCATCTCCTGAAACAGATCCTGGTTGTTGTTGCTCGCCGCGCTGTCCGTGGCCAGGCCCACGGGCTCGCCCGCCGCCAGCAGATCGACCACCGGCATGACGCCGGATGCCAGCTTCATGTTGCTCGATGGATTGTGGATCGTGCCCACGCCGTGCCGCACCAGCGTGGAGATGTCGATCGCGTCCACCCAGACGCTGTGCGCCGCCACCACGTCGGGCCCCAGGACGCCGATCTGGTCCAGATAGGCCACCGGCGACGCGCCGTATTTCTTGCGGCTCAGCTCGCTTTCAAACGGCGCCTCCGCCAGATGAATCAGTATCGGCGCGCCTTTGCTGCGCGCCAGCGCCGCCGCCTTCTTCAGATTCTCCGTCGAGACCGTGTAGATTGAATGCGGCGCTATCGCCGGCGTGATCAGCGGATCGCCCGTCCACCGGTCGATGAACGTCCCCGCGTACGCCAGCGCCGCCGCCGGCGTCTTGTGATCCGGCGCCGGAAAATCAACCACCGTTTGCCCCAGCACGCCGCGCATTCCCGCTTCCTTCGTCACCTGCGCGACCACATCCTCGAAGTAATACATGTCCGCGTACGTCGTGATCCCGCCGCGCAACATTTCCAGCACGCCCAGCCGCGTGCCCCAGAAGACGAACTCCTCCGTCACGTTGTTCGCTTCCGCCGGGAAAATGTAGCGCTGCAGCCAGTCGTTGAGCGAATGGTCCTCCGCCACGCCGCGAAACAGGCTCATCGCCGCGTGCGCGTGCCCGTTGATCATTCCGGGCGTCACCAGCGCCGTGCTCGAGTCGATGATCTTGGCCCCGCGGGCTCGTGGCTCCAACTCCGCGCGCTTGCCGACGGCCTTGATCGTGTCGCCCTCGATGGCCACCGCGCCGTCTTCGATGACGCGGAACTCCGCGTCCATCGTGACCACCGTTCCGCCGCTGATCAGCAAATCCACGCGTTCGCCTCTCTCGACTTTACTTCCCGCCGACAAATTGCAACGTGTACGCCGTCGCCGGATCGAACTGCTTCTCGATCAATTTCAGATCGAGCAGCTGCTGATACATTTCCGTCCATCGCTGCCCGTTCATTTTTCCCAGTTGTGCGCCGCTCGGATCTTCGCCCGCCACGAAATGACCGTCGCGCAGCGCATTCCACGTGAACTCCATCCACTGCGGATTCAGCGCCGGATTCAGCCGCATGATCGCTGCGTGCGCCGCGCTCGGGTCGTTCAGGTAGTCCCGCCACCCGCGCACCGATGCGTCCACGAATTTTCCCACCGCGTCCGGATGCTGCTGCAGAAAATCCCGCGTCGTGAACATCACGCGGTACGGATTGTAGCCCGCGTCGCTCGTCAGCAGCACCCGCGTTTCGATCCCCGCCTGCTTCGCGAAATACGGCTCCGACGTCGCGAACGCCTGCTGCACGTACTGCGGATCGGCGATGAAGTTTGCCACGTTCATCATCGCCGGCACTTCGTGAACGTTCGTCAGCTCGTATTTCTTCTCGATGAACTGCCACCACGTCGAGCCCGTCTTGATCGCCACCGTGTGTCCGTTCAGGTCGGTGAACGAGTGGATCGGCGAATCCTTTCGCACCATCACGCCCTGCGGATCGTGCTGCATCGTCGCCGCCACGGCCACCAGCGGCTGCCCGTCCGCGATCGACTCCAGAATCTTGTCGGACGAGCTCATCCCCATCTGCGCCGCGCCCGCCGACACTTGCTGCTCCGCCGTGATGTACGGCCCGCCCGGCTGGATGCTCACGTCCAGCCCTGCGTCCTTGTAATAGCCCTTTACCAGCGCCGTGTAGAAGCCGCCGTGCTCCGGCTGCGGATACCAGTCTGCTTGCAGGATGATCTTCGTTAGGCCCGCCCCGCCCGACAAATGACGACACCCCGCCGCCAGCGTGCTCGCAATGAACGGGATCAGAACCAGGAGGGACCGCCGGGGAAGCTTGACCATGCAGCAGAGTAGCACGGCCTCCCGCCCCTTCGGAAGACCCGGCTCACGCTCTCTCCCCCCATCGCTCTGCCGCGCGACCGTGATAAAATTCGGCATGGCGCGCCTCAAATCGGGACGCTCGCGGCACACCTCTCTCGATGAATCTCGCATGCGCGCGCTCTACCGCTTCACCGCCCGCACTCTGACGACCTCGCGCCCCGTGCCTTTCGGAGCTCTCATCGTCCACACGCGCACCGGGAAGCCGCTCATGCAGGCCACCAACGCCGTGATGCGCGAACACGATCCTTCATCGCACGCCGAGCTCCGCACCGTCCGCCTCGCTTGCAAGAAGCTCAAGCGCCCTTCGCTCGCCGGCTACACGATGTATTCCACGTGCGAGCCGTGCCCGATGTGCATGGCCAACGCGCTCTGGGCGCGCCTCGACCGCGTCGTCTACGGCGCCACCATCGCCGACGCCAGCCGCTACACCATGCAGATCTACATTCCCGCGCGCCGGATCGCGCGCCGTTCGGACATGCGCTGCGTCGTCGATGGGCCCGTGCTTCGCCAGCTTTGCGTCACGCTCTTCACGCATCCGAACATGCAAAAAGCTTTTCGTTCCTGGAGTTCGTCGCGGAAGAAAACGAAATCACGTTGATTGCACAACGGAGCCGCTCGATGGATTCGCCTCACGCCGCCGCACTCGTTTCAATCCTCGGCGACCCCGCGCGCGTCCTCACGAATCCCGCCACCGTCGAGCAGCTCTCCCGCGACTTCTACTGGTACTCGCCCGTACTCCGCCGCGAGCTTGACGGCAAGGTCGGCGACCTCGTCGTTCAGCCAGTCAGCGCCGCCGAGGTTCAGGCGATCCTTCGCTATTGCCATGCGCACGATGTTCCCGTCACCGCTCGCGGTGCGGGCACGGGCAACTACGGCCAGGCCGTCCCGCTGCATGGAGGCATCGTTCTAGACCTCGCGCGCATGGACCGCATCGAGCAGATCACTCCGGACGGCGTCGCCGTCTCCGAACCCGGTGTTCGCCTCGGCGTGCTGGAAAACGAAGCGCGCAAGGTCAGCTGGGAGCTGCGCTGCTACCCTTCGACCATCATCAAAGCTTCCGTCGGCGGCTTTCTCGGCGGCGGTTCCGGAGGCATCGGGTCGGTGGCCCACGGCAACTTGCGCGACTACGACACGGTCCGCGCGCTCGAAGTCGTCACCATGGAGCCCGAGCCGCGCATCGTTCTTCACCAAGGTCCTGCCGTGCACGATATCCTGCACGCTTGGGGCACCAACGGCATCGTCACGCGCATCTGGCTCGCGCTCACGCCGGCCGTCGAATGGTCGCAGGTCGCTGTCGCATTCGACACGTTCGACGCCGCCTTCGATTTCAGCGAGCGCATCGCCGGCGATCCCGCGTGGATCAAGCGCCTCGTCACGCCGTTCGAATGGCCGATCCCATCCTTCTTCACGCCCGTTCTTCAGTACGTGCCCACAGGCAAGGCGCTCGTCTTCTTCCTGATTGCCGAATCGCAGTGCCCGCAATTCGAAGTCGCCGCGCGCCAGCAGGGAGCGGAAGTCACGTATTCCGGCAAGTATCTCGGCCTGCGCACGCGCCCGCTCCTCTCCGACTACACGTGGAACCACACCACTCTCTGGGCCATGCGCTACGACGATGACTATACCTACCTTCAGTGTGCCTTCGACCCGGCCACCGTGCGCGAGCAGATGAGCCGCCTCAAGAAGCGCTTCGGCAGCGAGCTCCTGTTTCACATCGAATTCTGGAAGAGTGGCGACGGCCGCATGATTCCCGGCGCGATCCCGCTCGTTTACTACACCACCGAGGCGCGCCTCAATGAGATGATTTCGTACTGCCGCGAAATCGGCGTATTCGTCGCCAATCCGCACGTCAACAACGTCGAAGGCGGCGGCCGCTATCGTCCGGACAATGTTCAATTGCTCGCCAAGGAGCGCTACGATCCCAAAGGCCTGCTGAATCCCGGGAAGATGATCACTTTCAAGCCCCGCGAGCTCACACCATGAAGACTTGGATTCCGGACGCGCGCAATTTCGCCTATCTCAATTGGAAGAAGGTGGACGCGCTCCCGCGCGAGACGACGCTGCTTGTCCTCCCGACAGCCGCCATCGAACAGCACGGCCACCATCTCCCGCTCGCCACCGATACTCTGATCAACAATCTTCTCCTCGGCCGCGCGCTCGCCAAGCTGCCTGCCTCCGCCTCCGTCTATGCGCTGCCGCCCGTGCACTACGGCAAGAGCAACGAACACATCGGCTTTCCCGGCACGCTTTCCGTCAGCGCATCCACGTTCATGGCCGTCTTGCGCGACCTGGGCGCCAGCATCTCCAGCGCCGGCTTCAAGCGCCTCGTCCTTTACAACACGCATGGTGGCAACGCGTCTCTGATCGACGTCATGGCCCGCGATCTCCGCGCCGAATTCAAACTGCGCACCTTTGCTCTCCATGGCTCTGCGGGGGTGAAGTTTGAAGGGCTGACTCCGCAGGAGCGCGCCTACGGCTTTCATGCGGGAGAGGTCGAAACGGCATACCTTCTGGCGTCCGTGCCTGAGCTTGTGGACAAGTCCGCTTACACGGTCAATTACATCGCGGACGTCTCGAAGCCGGAAACGCTGCTTCCCGAATTCGCTCCGGCGACGTTCGCTTGGCTCACGCGCGACATCGCTTCAAGCGGCGTGATGGGCGATCCGCGCCCGGCCACTGCGGAAAACGGCGCGCGCTGGCTCGATCAGGCGGCAACGCGCCTCGCCGCCGCGCTTGAGGCCATGCTCCAGTTTCCCCTCTAGGCGATGCGTGCGCTGAATCGTCATTCTGAGCGAAGTGGCCGGACTCATTTCACCGTCCCGCCCTGCCGGATGCCCGGCCACGCAGTCGAGGAATCTCTCTTCGCCTTGGAGACTGAAAGGCCGGCGAATGCCTCCACTCCACGATAACTCCCTCATCGACCTCGGCAACGGCGTCCGCCTCGAACGCGGCGTCCGCTGCCGCATGTCCGACGGCGTCGACCTCGTCTCCGACCACTATTACCCGCCCGATCCCGGCCCCCATCCGACGCTCCTGATGCGCCAGCCCTACGGCCGCGACATCGCCTCCACCGTCACCTACGCCCATCCCGCGTGGTTCGCCCGCCATGGCTTCAACGTCGTGATCCAGGATGTCCGCGGCCGCGGCGATTCCGGCGGCGACTTCTATCCATTCCGCCACGAAGCGCGCGACGGCGCCGAAACCATCGCCTGGCTCAGCATGCGGCCCGAATGCAACGGCGGCATCGGCATGTACGGCTTCTCCTATCAGGGAATCACGCAGCTGCTCGCCGCCGCCGAAAAGCCCGAGGGTCTGATCTGCATCGCGCCGGGCATGACCGCGCACGACCTCTACAACGGATGGTTCTACCATCACGGTGCACTGCGCCTCGCGTCCTCGCTCGGTTGGGGATTGCAAATGCTGAAGGCGGACGCGCGCCGTCTGAAACTGCGCCAGGCGAGCGACCGCCTGGAGCAGGCCTGGTCGAATCTTCCGGCGCAGACCTCCGCGCTTCCGTTTCGCGATCATCCTGCGATTGGCAGCGAAGGCTTGCCGGGTTACGTCCTCGACTGGTTCGACCACGCCGAACCCAGCGGGTATTGGTCATCGCTCGACGTCAGCGCGTCGCTCGGCCGCATTCGCGTGCCCGCCCTGCACATTTCCGGCTGGTATGACACGTACCTCAAAGGCAGCATCGACGCCTTCCTCGCGCTCGCCAAATTCGCGCGCAGTTCCTCCGCCCGCGACAACCAATACCTCGTAGCCGGACCCTGGCAGCACATTCCTTGGGGTGATCGCGTCGGCACATCGGACTTCGGTTCGGGTGCGCTGCTCGATACGGACGCAATTCTCCTCCGCTGGTTCAATCACTGGCTGAAGGGTTCGGGCGAGTTCGCGCACGAGCCGCGCATCCGCCATTTCGTTCTCGGCGAGAACCGCTGGCGCGAGGCGGACACGTTTCCGCTCGAAGCGAACTATGCGCTCTATCTGAGCAGCGCCGGCCGCGCCAATTCGCGCAAAGGCGATGGCGTTCTCTCTGCTTCCAGGCCCGCGTCCGACGAGCCAGCCGACATCTATGTGTGCGACCCCGAGGTGCCGGTCCCGGCGCCCGGCGGTCCCGCCGCGCCCAGCGGCCAGTTCGACCAATCGACGCTCGAACTCGGCAACAACCTGCTCGTGTACACCACGGCTCCTCTGCCGGCTCCCCTGCGCGTTTTCGGCGCGCCGCGCGTGGCTCTCTATTGCGCCACGTCCGCCGCCCACGCCGATTTCACAGCCAAGCTCGTGCGTGTGCGCCCCACGGGCGCTGCGGAGTTCGTCTGCATCGGAATCGCTCGATCCAGTTGGCTGTTTGCGAAGACCGGCTACGCCGCGGACAAAGTCCATCACTGGCAGTTCGATCTCGAGCCTACCTCATGTCTCTTCGCCGCGGGTGATCGCGTCCGCCTGGAAGTCGCCAGCAGTGCTTTTCCGCTCTACGACCGCAATCCGGGCAACGGAGTCGCGCCCTGCCGCGCCACGTCGTGGGATTGGCAGCGCTCCACGCAGATCGTCTTCCACACGCCGGACCGTCCTTCCGCCCTCTATCTGCCCGTGGCCGAGGAAGCCGGATGAGTCCCGCCTCCAATGTGCCGCAAATCGAATTCGAGGGCGTCACCAAAAGCTACGGCACGGGCCGGCTCGTCTTGCAGGCCATCGACTTGAAGGTTCTCAAGGGCGAATTCGTCAGTGTCATCGGGCCATCCGGCTGCGGCAAGTCCACCGTGCTGAAACTGATCTCCGGCCTCACGCCGCCCAGCTCCGGGACGATTCGCGTCGACGGCATGACCCCTGCGAACGCGCGCGAGACGATCTCCTTCATTTTTCAGGACGCGACGCTGCTGCCGTGGCGCACCGTCACCGAAAACGTCGGCTTGGGTCTCGAGCTGGAGCGCGTTCTCACCAAGCGCCGCACTGAGAAGGTGGAGTCGCTGCTTCGGTTGGTTGGACTGGGCGATGTGGCGGCCGCCTATCCGCGCGAGCTTTCCGGCGGAATGAAGATGCGCGCTTCGATCGCCCGCGCGCTCGCCACCAGTCCGCGCGTGCTGCTCATGGACGAACCGTTCGCCGCGCTCGACGAGATGACCCGCGACCGTCTCAACGAGGAATTGCTGCGCCTGCGCGCCGAGCAGCAGTGGACCGCCGTCTTCGTCACGCATTCGGTCGCCGAAGCGGTGTTTCTCTCGACGCGCGTCATCGTTCTCGCTCCGAATCCCGGCCGCGTCCATGCCGTCCTTCCCGTCGATCTCCCTTTCCCGCGCACCGCGCAGCTTCGCGAGTCTCCGGAGTACGAGTCCCTCGTCGCCCGCGCGTCGCACATCCTCCGCGAGGCGCTCATACAATGAGAGAGCGCCTGAGGACAATCGCAAACGCGCTCGCTGTCTTCGCCGGCCTGCTCGTCCTGTGGCAGGTCGTCTTGTGGCTCTTTCACGTCCCGCCGTATATGCTGCCCTCACCCTGGGCTGTGGCCGTCGCCCTCGACAGCCGCTTCCCGTCGGTCCTGGCCTCGACGGCGATCACGGCGCAAGAGTCTCTGGAAGGCCTGCTCGCCAGCATCATCATCGGCGTCGTGGTTGCGCTGGTCTTCGCGCAGTCGCGCTGGATACGCAAGATGCTCTACCCCTACACCATTCTGCTCCAGACCGTGCCCATCATTGCGATCACGCCCTTGATCATCAACTGGGTGGGGCCGGGAACAGCGGCCGTGGCGCTGATTGCATTCATCATTTCTCTCGCGCCGGTCATCGCCAATACCACGCAGGGCCTCATCAGCGTGGACGAGAATCTGGTCCACCTTTTCCTGATGCACAACGCGTCGCCCGCTCAGAAGCTTTTCAAACTGCGCATGCCGCACGCCGTCCCTTCGCTCTTCGTGGGTATTCGCATCGCGAGCGGCCTCGCCGTGATCGGCGCGATCACCGGCGAAATCTTCGCGGGGTCCAGCCGTGTGGGCGTCGGCGGCCTCGGCTACTCGATTCTGTATGCCTACTCCCAGCTTCAGACGAACTATCTCTTCGCGCTCGTCCTGGCTGCGATCGTGCTCGGCTTCGCTTTTCTGTTTGTCGTGATGTTTCTGGAATGGTATTTCCTGCACAAGTGGCACGAATCCGCCCGCGTGCCGGAAACCGAATAGCGCGGGTTCACTGCGGAGGAAAACGATGTTGCGCTTGGAAACGGCAACGGGATGGTGGCTCGTCACGCACCCGGATCACGCTCGCCTCGCCGGCGCCTTCGCCGAACGCTGGGGCAACCAGCGTTTTCTTCCGCCCGAGCCGCGCGCCCGCGTGCTGAAGGGAATCGCGCGCCACGACGACGGCTGGGCCGCGCGCGACGCCGCGCCGCAGATCACTCGCCAGGGAAAACCCAGCGCGTTCTCCGTCGAGCTCGTCGGCAAGTACTCCGCATTCGAAGAGATCGACCTCGCCGACTACCTCGCCGTGCGCGACCGCGCGGTGCGGCTGATCGCGGAAGAGGATCCGTACGCAGCGATTCTGATCTCGATGCACACGTACAGCTTGCTGAGTGAGCACGCCGATCGTTCGACGATCGCGGCCGAGGAATTGCCGCTGCTCGATCGTTTCCTCGATCAGCAGAAGTCTTTCCAAGGCAATCTCTTGCAGGAGATTGCAGGCGATTCCACACTGGCGGCGGAAGCGAAGACAGAAGCGGCGATCCTGGAGCATTTTCGATTGCTGCAGGCGACGGACAATCTCTCGCTGCTTACCTGCGTTGATTTCGCGCGTCCGGCGAACCTGCTCCATCCATTGCCGTTGCGCGACGGCGGTCACAGCCGCGTGGAGGTTCGCTCGAAGGGCGCCCGGCATTTCGTGCTCGATCCCTACCCATTCGCGGAGCCGTCGCTGAGCTTTCGATTCCCGGCGCGGCACGTGGCGGGGAAGACGTTTTCGTCCGCGGCGGAGCTGCAGGCGGGATTCAACGCGGCGCCGGTGGAAATGCTCTCCGTTACGGTCAGCGCCGCATAGGCGCCCTGCTGAAGCGCGCAAATCGTGCCATTTTTGTCCGTGAAGGGCCGATTAAGGTGTCAAAACGGGCCGAAATTTGCATTCGCGAAAACGCAGGAATTCAGACGAAAAAACGCGAAAAAGGCCCATAAACAGAGGGGGACGGCCGCTTCCGACCGTCCCTTTTTTGTCGCGAACCTGCAGGTTAGAAAACCACGCTCAAAGACATCTGAATCTGCCGCGGGCTTCCGATCGTCTTGTTCGTCACACCGAGGCCGCTCAGGCTCGGGCAAACGTACAGCGCCGAAAAGTCCGTGTTGCAGGGCGTGGTCGCACCGGCTTGGCCCTGATAGGGGAAGCCGTTGAAGTTGATGTTCTGCGTGACGTCGTCGATCGGGATGTCGAAGCTAGCCGTGTTGGTCACGTTGAAGATGTCGAGCGAATATTTCAACGCGACTTTTTCGGTCAACTGGGTCGACTTCATGATCGAGATGTCCGCACGCTTCTGCCACGGCTGGCGGAAGATGTTGCGCTGGCCGCGATCGATGAAGCCGGTTTCATACGGATCGTTCGCCGGAATCGCGCCATTCAAATCATTGGGAGCCAGGATGGGAAGAGTGAAGCAGTCGGCGTTGAGCGACGGCTGGTCCACACCGGAGAAGCCCGTCACGGCACTCTTGGGCGTGCAGCCCGGAGCGAGAGGCACGACCGGGTTCGTGATGCCGTCATTCACGCCGTAGAAAATGCTGCCGACCGCGCCCGAATAATCGATGATGCTGTAGGGCTGTCCGCTCTGGAAAACCGCAGTTCCGGAAAGCGCCCAGCCGTCGGTGAACTTCCCCTGCCACGAGGATGCGGGATAGAAGTCGTGCAGGCGGAAGAGATAGCTCACGTTGAAAACGTGCGTGCGGTCGAAATCGGAATTTCCGTACGCCGAGTGCAGGTCGAGCGGATTGTTCCCGTTGTAGAAGAGACCCATCGCACTCTGCTCGTCGAGCGCGTGCGAATAGGTGTAGGAGAATCCGACCTGCACGCCGTGGCTCATCCGTTTCTCGATGTGCGTTTGCAGCGCATGGTACGCGGAGATGCCGGCTGCGGTGTATGACTCCGATTCCGACGAGTAGCCGATGTACGGAACACGAAGGTCAACGTTGCCGCCCTCGAAGTTCTCCTGATAGAACGTGCCGTCCGGCAGCTGAATCGTATTGAAGGAACCCGGCGCGTCCACGATCGAGTAGCCGTACGTGTAAGACTGCGGAGCTACGGCAGTTTCAGGATCGGGGCATACCGGAGCGGGGCCGCAGAGCGGGTTCGCCGGTGTGGCGATTCTGGCCTGGTTGAACGGCACCGGAATCACCTCGTGACGGCCGAAATTTCCGACGTAGCCGACTTCGATCGCCAGGTCGTTGCGCGGCTGCCACTGGATGTCCAGCGTCTGGTTGAGCGTGTATGGCAGCTTGTTTTTCCGGTTGTACACCGCGAACGAGAAGAGCGGTATGCCTTCCTCGATATCGCCGGCGGTCGGAATGAACAGGTCGGCCGGATTGCCGGAAGGCGCTGGGCCGAGCGATTCGCCCCACGGATTCGAGAAGCCTCCCTCACAGAGCGTGTAGCCGAAAATATCGCACTGCTGTGAGGCCACCCACGGAGGCGACTGATTCACGCCGAACGGACCGCCAGCAATGACGCCGGAAGCGAAGCCGGGCGACAGATATGTGAAGAGCTCGCCGCGATCGTAGTAGATGCCCCAACCGGCGCGGACGACGAGCTTGTTGTTGAACATCTTCGGGCTCCACGCGACGCCGATGCGGGGAGCGAGGCCCCACTGCCGTCCCGTCAGCGTCGATGGGCTGACACCTTTTGTCGGGAACAGCGGGTTGTTGCTGGCCACGATGAAACCGTTGGAAACGATGGTGTCCGTGTCCTGGTCGTAGTTGTAGAGCGCCGGATCGAAGTTGTAGAGGCGGCCGTTCTTCTCCGTCATGCCGCCATGATAGTCAAATCGCAGGCCGACGCTGACGCTCAGGTTTGGACGGATCTGAAATTTGTCCTGGATGTACTCGCCGGTTTCACGCGAGCGGTAATAGCGGTTGGCGTCGCCCTGCAAGAATGTGGTGGCGATGAATCCGTCCGCCGTATAGCTGATGGGAGTCCCCTCCAGGAAGCTCGGGAAATCGGTAAAGCCGATCATGCCGGTGTTGGTCCGGCGGTCGCGAGCGTTCAGCTGCGTATAGGAGAAGCTTCCGCCAAAGGTGACCGTGTGCCGCCCCTTGATCCATATGGCGCTGGCAGAGGGCATCCAGCGGTTCTGAAACACACCCGTGAATGCGCCCTGCGAGGCGGCTGTCATTCCGATGGCCAGTCCCGCGTTGAATGGCGAACCGCATACCGCGAAGGCCTGATTCGGTTCGTTTTCGCAATTCCCGGTATTGTTCGGAGAGAAGTTGCCAAGATCATCGACGATCGTCATGCCTGGAAAGATCGGAGAATTGAACGTGTTGATCAGGGCATCGCCAGGATTCACGCCGGGCAGGTCGAGGCCTTCGATGAAACTTTGAAGCCCAGCGGGTGTGAAGGGCTGGCCGATGGTGCTATAAGCCTTCTCGCGAATGAATCCAAAGACCTCGGCAAGGTTGAAATTCGGGGTCAGAGTCTGCGTGTTCGTGATCGTGGCGACCTGGCTGCCTGCGTCCAGTTTCTGCGTAAATCCCCTGATGGAAGAGTACCCAAAGGGCGCCGTGCTGGGATCGTGCTGATAGTAATACTTGAGCGCCAGCGTGTCCCTGGACGTGGCGAGGATATCGAGATTGGCCGCAGCCTGATCGGCGATGAAGTACGCCGGCTGCGTGATGAACACGTTTTCGGGGAAGTTGATTGTCGGCGTGAAGCTGTTATTTGCCGAGGGAATCAGATACTGGCCGTCTGGCAATTTGTAATTGAGCAGGCCGTAGGCGATCGGATTGATGTCATTCGGCCCGGTGCCGACGGTCGCGTTCACTGAACTGAAGAAGTTGTCGTTGGCGGCCGCAGCGAGTGCGGCAGGGCTACGATCGTCCGTGAGTCCGAACGGCACCGCCGTGCGCGAAGTGCCGATCTCGAGATCGGACGCATGAACGTGCTGGTAGGCGGCGAACCCAAAGATCTTGTTCTTGATGATCGGCCCGCCGAACGTTCCGCCCGCCGAGTAGCGGTGCAACTCGGGCACCTTGTCGGCGGCCGGGATGTTGTCGTCCTGTTTGTAGAAATACGGCGCGGCATTGAGCCAATCCGTTCCCCGGTGTATGTAGGCCTGTCCGTGGAAGTCGTTCGTGCCTGATGCCGTGCTCATGTCGATGTGCGCGCCGCTGGTGGAGCCCTGCTGGGCGTCGTACATCGAAGTATTGACGCGAAGCTCCTGAATCGTTTCAGGAGCGGGTGTGGGAAGGGCCTGGCCGATGGCGAGGTAGGGAGATGCCGTGCTCTGAATCACTTCTGCCGTCGTGCTCGAAGCGCCCGCGACACCCGTGTTGTTCACGATGCGCGCGGAGGCCACCTGGCTGGTGGTTTTGCCGTTGAAGAGATTGCTCGCATCCACGCCGTTTAGCAGGAAAGTGTTGCTCGTGTCGCGCTGGCCATTGGCCCAGATCGCCTGGTTGCCCAGTCCTGCGTTCGCTCCCGTGCCGGCAGGCAGCTCCGCGTTGACGCCGGGAGAGAGAATCGCCAGACCGGTGAAGCTGCCTGTGGGCAGCGGCACCGCTTCCATCTGCACTTTGTCCAAGACATAGCCATTGGTGGTGTCGACCGCGTTGACAAGCGGCGTTTCTTCCACGGTGACCGTCGTGCTCACGGCACCGACTTTCAGCGATGCGTTGAGGGTCGCCGTGCGGTTGGCCTGCACCGTAATCGAAGGAATCTTTTGCGTTTCGAAGGAGGCGTGCGAGAAGGTCAGCGTGTACGTGCCGATAGGCAGGTTCACGAACGTGTAGGCGCCGGTCGCGTCCGTCTTGGTGCTGCGCGTAAGAGCCGTCTGGTCGCCGACGACAGTAATGGTCGCGTCAGGCACCGCAGCGCCGGATTCATCGGTGACCGCGCCGGTGATGCCGCCGAGCGTCTGTTGCGCTTGCGTGGGAATCGAGAGGGAGAGCGGCAGAAGCAGGAGGGAAGACAAAAGCAAAATAGAAAGACGATTCCGAATCGTCATCGGCGCAAATACCTCCTAGAATTTGGAAGAAACACCCCAACGAAACTGCTCGTTGAAGCCGCAAAAGGAATTCACATTTCTTCGGCGGCGCTGGCCGCTCAATACGCTGCGATCAAACCCCGGAAACTCTGGATGGGAGGCTATTCCATTCCTGGACAGGAGAAAAATCAATTGTTTTTGTCATGTCGATCAGCAATTTCGATGCAAAAGCTGTGGAAAACTTGTTGACGCCGGCCGCATGGGCGACGAAGCGGGGTAAAGAATTCGTAAATCGACGATTCGCTTTTCTACAAGGCGTCTTTGGCGGGAAGAATCTGCTTCGGCATCAGCGCGCTGACGGTGAACATCGGTTCGTTGACCACCTGACTGAATCGGAGATGCATCGCCGCACTGCACAGAATGTAGGCGTGAACGTCGCTGAATCCCCATCGGGCGACAAGAAAATCGATCATGCGCGACGTGGCGGCGCGAGCGGCGGCGGCCGCGTCCTCCGCGGATTCGACCATGATCCACGCGCCATCGTTCCAGACGGCTTCGCGCGCTGCCGAAGACTCGATGAAAGGCGCCGACAGCGAGTGGTGCTTGTGAATCTGAAAACGGAGCGTGACGTCCGCGGGACATTCGATGCCATTGATGCAGACTTCGCCATCGCCCTGGGCGGCGTGCGCGTCTCCGGCAGAAAAAAGAGCGCCGCGATTGAAGACCGGCAAATAGAGCTTCGCGCCCGCCGAAAGGTCGCGCACGTCCATGTTTCCGCCGAACGGTCCGGGCGGGCGGGTGAGAAACTCGCCGTCCTCAGCGCGGGCCACGCCCATCACGCCGCAAAACGGACGAAGCGGAACGACGGCGGGTGCGAGCGAGCGGCTGATCGCGCCGTCCAGCCGCCAGAGGAAGAGGTAAGGATTCGAAAAGCGCTCCTTCAAGAAGCCGAGCCCGCTGATCACGCTCGACCATCCCCAGCCTTTGTGCGCCACGTCGAGGATGTCGATTTGCAGGACGTCGCCCGGCTCTGCGCCTTCGACGAAGATCGGTCCGGTGAGCGCGTGGATGCGGCTGCGGTCGATTTGAAGGTATTCGGGGAGCGTCATGCCGGGATGGACCTGCGCGCCGCTGGCGTCTTGACACTGCATGTGGACGGTGTCGCCGGCCGCGATCGCTAGGCGCGGCTTCAGCTGGCGGTTCCAGCGGGAATGCGTCGGCGCAGCGGAAAGGGAGTGTTCGGCCATCGCTGAATTACAGCTCCAGCTCGACGGTCATTTGAATTTCGACGAGCGCGTTCTTCGGCAACGCCGAGACGCCGATGGCCGCGCGCACGTGGCGGCCCGCTTCGCCGAACAGGTCCACGAGCAGATCGGACGCGCCGTTGATCACCTTCGGGGAGTCCTCGAAGCCCGAGACGGCATTCACGTAGCCGTTGAGGCTGATGATCTGCTTCACGGCGTCGAACGATCCGAGATGCTGCTTCAGCACGGCCAGTTGAGTGAGAGCGCAGGCGCGAGCGGCCGCGTACCCTTCTTCGACGGTGCGGTCCAGACCGACCGTGCCGGTGACGACGGCTCCATCGATCGTGGAAATCACGCCGGCCAAATAGACGACGCGTCCGACGGTCTTCGCGGGCACGTAGTTGCCGCCCGCTTTGGGCGGCTCGGGCAGTACCCAGCCCAATTTTTCGAGGCGCTTTTGCGCTTCCGCGGACATGACGTCGTATCTCCTCTTGCGATTTCGCTTTCGGCAGAACGCCACTCTAGCACACTGCGGCGTTCGCGAGATTCCCGGCTCAGGCGGTTCGCTCTTGCGCTAGTATGTGCCATGCGACGAATCACGTTTTTCCTGCTCGCAACTCTTCCTCTGCTTGTCAGCGTGCTGACGTTCGCGCAGCGAGCCGCGGCGCAAGCGGGCACGGCGCCCGCGGGAACTCTTCAGAAGAAGTGGAGCGCGCAACGCGCCTCTGCGCTGGACCTGGAATTGGGCGGCGAGCTGAAGGGCCTGCCTCCCGGAGGCATTCGATTCGTTGCGCGAGAGGAATTACTCGCGCTGCCGCAAACGAGTTTCACGGCCACCGACGACGAGAAATTCGCCGGACCCACGCGCGTGAGCGGCGTGACGCTCGACGATCTGATTCGCGCGCTGGGCGGCGCGCCGAGCTCGGAGATGGTGGTCGCGATCTGTTACGACGGATACCGCGCGAACTATCCGAGCGGCTACATCACATCGCACCATCCGCTGCTGGTGCTGAAAGTGGATGAGAAGGACCCGCCAGACTGGCCGAAGGACGCGGAGCACCATACCGACCTCGGGCCGTACACGGTTTCGTATTTGAACTTCGTGCCGCGCTTCAAGATTTTCGCGCATTCCGATGAGCCGCAGATTCCGTGGGGAGTGGTGCGGCTGGAATTTCGCGAAGAGAAGGCCGTATTCGGCGCGATTGCGCCGCGCGGGCCGCATGCGAACGAGGCTGCGGTGCAGGCCGGCTATCACATCGCGCAGCAGAACTGTTTCCGGTGCCACAACGCCGGCTCGGAGGGCGGGCAGAAGTCGGAGCGTCCGTGGCTGGTGCTTTCGGCGTGGGCGACGGCGTCGCCGGATTTCTTCAAGGCGTACGTGCGCGATCCGACGAAGAAGAATCCGAGCTCGGTCATGCCCGGGAATCCAGATTACGACGATTCCACGATGCGCGCGTTGATCGCGTACTTCCGCACGTTTACGGCGCCTGCCCCATGACGCTGCGCGCGGCCAAAGTGGCGTTGGTTTTTGGCGTGGCGGTCTTCTACGCGTTCGTCGTGTTCAATAATCTGACCGATTACGATTCCAACGATCAGTTCGTGAGGCACGTGCTGATGATGGATTCGACTTTTCCGGGCAACAACGGAATGTGGCGGGCGATCAATTCGCCCGCGATGCACACAGCGTTTTACCTTTCGATCATCGCGTGGGAAGCGCTGACGATGGCGCTGTGCTGGTGGGGCGGGTGGCGCATGGCGAGAGCGATCACGGCGGCGGGAGCCGATTTCGATCGCGCGAAGGGCGTGGCGATCGGGGCGCTGACGCTGAGCCTGCTGATGTGGCTGGTCGCATTTCTCAGCGTCGGCGGCGAATGGTTTCTCATGTGGCAGTCGCAGAACTGGAACGGGCAGGGCGCCGCGTTCCGGATGTTCACGGTTGTGGGGATCGTGCTGCTCCTGGTGGCGCAGCGCGAGCCGGACGAGTCCAGCTAATCCTCCTGGACGCTCACCGGGCCTTTTCGCCTGGCGCCGAAAGTGAACCAGAGCAGGCCCGCCGCCAGATAGACGAGGTAGATGTAGGGAAGCTTTCCGTAGGGTCCTTCCGGCACCGGATACAAATTCCCGACAAGAGCGAGCAGCATCGCGACGCACGCGAAAAGCGAAATGACGCGCGCGACGGGACCTGCCGCGCCGTGGTCGCGGAGGTAGCGCGGCAGCGCGATGCAGACGAGCGCGTAGGCGACGATGAAGCCATAGGTCGCAAGCGATCCCATCCAGCCGTAGACATCGAGTCCGGTGGAACCGCGCGCTGCGAGGATCGCGACCGGCGCGACGGCGGCGATGCCGGTGACCAGCGCGGCGAAGTGAGGCGTCTCGTTGCGGGCGTGGGTGACGCCGAGGGACGTATGCGCGAGGCCGTGGCGCGCCATGAGCATCAGCACGCGGGCGGCCGCCGTGATGCAGCCCAGCGTTCCCGCGAAGAGGCTCACCAGAGCGCCGATATCGATCAGCAAGCCGAGCATGGGCGCGCCACCCACGCGCGCGAGGACGTGCATCGGCGCGTCGCTCGAACCGAGGTCCTGGCCGACGACGCCGAAGCCGAGAACCTCGGTGTACGCGGAGAGCGTGAAGAACACGCCGCCCAGCAGCGCGCACTGAATCACGGCGCGCGGGATCGTTTTCAGCGGATTGCGCGCTTCGGCGCCCAGCGTGGTGGCGCTTTCGAAGCCGACGAAGCTGAAGAGCGCGAGTACCAATCCGAGGCGCAGGCCGCTGCCGGTGACGCCGCGGAGACGGAGCTGACTGGCGTCCCAGTGCGAGCCGTGGCGCACGAGAACGAGCGCGATGACGGTGAGGATGAAGACAAGGGAGACGGCCTCGATCCAAAGCATCAGGCGCGCGGAGATCTTGATGTCGCGCCAGGCGATCCAGATCGAAATTCCGGTGACGATCAGCGCGAGCAGGACGGTCGAGGTGGCGTGGCCGGTCGCGTCACGCAGCAGCAGGTTCGCGTACTGATAGAAGCCGCCGATCACGCTTGAGGCGGTGGCAATGTAGGCGAGCAGGAGACTCCACGCGGTGACCGCACCGAGCCACGGAGGCAGAATCATCCGCGCGTACGTGTAGAGCGAGCCGGGCGAGGACGAGTAGCGCGCAAAGCGGCCGATGCACCACGCGACGAGCAAGATGGCGATAGTCGCGAGCACGTAGGCGAGCCACGTGCCGTTGCCCGCGAGCGCGCACACCAGAGGAATCGTGGCGACGGGCGTCGTGGTCGGGGCGATCGTCGAGACCGACTGCGCGAGCGTTTCCATCGGCGAGAGAACCTCGCGGCGGAGACCATACCCTGAATTCCGGCCGGATGCGGGCGAGCCGCCTGCTGTGGAAGACGTGCTGTTTTCGGCGGATTCGGCCGGCGCGGGCATGGCGTACCATACAGGTCCGGCGCTTTCGGCGCAAGACGTTCGCGCTATAATCTCGAATCCTTTTCGGGCGTGAAGCAGAGATAGATCACCAAATTGGGAGGCACGATGCGATTCCCGCTGATGCGACGATACGTTTCGCTGGCTGCACTTCTGATGGCGATTTCGGCGGCCGGGTGCCAGCCTGCGACGAGCCCGGAGAGTCCCGCGCCGAAGCCGCCGATTGTCTTCATGACGGACTTCGGCACGGCAAACGACGCGGTGGCGATCTGCAAGGGAGTCATCATCAGTATTGCGCCCGAGGCGAGGATCGTGGACCTAACGCATCAGGTGACGCCGTTTTCGATCGAGGACAGCGCACGATTCCTCGACGGCGTAACGCCCTACTATCCGCAGGGCACGGTGTTTCTCGTCGTCGTCGATCCCGGCGTGGGCACGACGCGCAAGGCCGTGATCGTGAAAACGAAGAAGGGCCAGTATTTCGTGCTGCCCGATAACGGGCTGATCACGCCGATCGTGGACCGCGACGGCCTGGAAGGCGCGCACGAAATCACGAACCCGGCCTGGATGATCGGCGACAAGGTTTCATCAACGTTCCATGGGCGCGACATTTTTTCGCCCACGGCCGCGCATTTGGCGACGGGCGCCGATTGGACGCAGGCGGGGCCGGAAGTGACCGAGCTGGTGCGCCTGAAACCGCGCGCCGCGATCATCGACGATAAGGGAGCGACCGGCGAGGTGATCGCGCTGGACGATCCCTTCGGCAGCTTGATCACGGACATTCAGGAAGACGACTTCAAGAAGCTCGGCTACGAGTTTGGCGACAAGGTGCCGCTCACGATCGACAAGAAGCAGTACACGTTTCCCTTTGTAAAGACGTTCGCGCTGGTGCCGGTGGGCCAGCCGCTTGTGTACATCGACTCGCGCCAGCGCGTGGGAATCGCCGTGAATCAGGGCGATTTCTCGAAGGTGTACAAGGTGTCGCCGGTGGTGCCGGTGTTCGTTCCGCGGAAGAAATAGCTGCGCCGGAGCGCAGGATGATCGTCAGCATGTGGATGACGCGGGACGTGGTCACGATCGGTCCGGATCGCCCGATCGCGGAGGCCGCGGAATTGATGGCGCGGCGGCGGATTCGCCGCTTGCTCGTAGTGGCCGAACAGCACGGGGAGACGCGCCTCCTCGGCATCGTATCCGCCACGGACATCCTGCACGCCTATCCCTCCGAAGTGAATCCCTTCGCCGTCGTCGTGCCACAAACGCCCGCGGAGCGCACGGCGGTTCGGCAGATCATGAGGGCCAACCCGCAGACCGTCCCTCCCGACACTCCGATCGAAGAGGCCGCACGACTCATGCGCGAGCGCAAGTTCGGCGCGCTGCCCGTGGTACGCGACGGGAGGCCGGTCGGAATCATCACGGAGTCCGATATCTTTCGAGCCTTCGTCAGCGTGTTCTCCTCCGAGGAAACCGGCGTGCGCATCACGTTTGTCATCGCCCGGCGGGAAGACGCCTTCTCGCTGGTCGCGGACATCGCGGCCAAGCACGCGGTTCACGTGCTGAGCCTGATTACATCCGTGCAGGGAGATATTCCGGTTTGCGTGGTACGGCTCGCGGGCCCGGGAATCGAGCCGATGCTGGACGCCTTGTGGAAGTCCGAGCATCGCGTACTCAATGTCGTGCGCCTCGGATAGGAAACTTCGCTCAGACCAGAGAATCCGACGGGAGTGCTTTGATGCGAAAACTTGCGGTCTTCAATTCCATCACCGTGGACGGCTACTTCACGGACGCGAACGGCGACATGAGATGGGCCCACAACGCGAACCGGGATGACGAGTGGGATTCGTATGTCAACGGCAACGCCGGCGGTGGCGGCGCCCTCGTGTTTGGCCGGAAAACGTACGATTTGATGGCCAGCTACTGGCCCACACCGATGGCGCTGAGAAACAGCCCGGAAGTGGCCCAAGGGATGAACGAGATGCCGAAGTTCGTGTTCTCGCGAACGATGGACAAGGCTTCGTGGAGCAACACGACGGTGATGAAGGGCGACCTGGCGACTGAAATCCGAGCCCTGAAAGAAGCAGCCGGGCCGGGCCTGTGCATTCTGGGGAGCGGCAGCATCGTCGCGCAACTGGCGCCGGAGGGCCTGATCGACGAGTACCAGTTCGTCGTGACGCCGGTCGCTCTCGGCAGCGGTAGGACGCTTTTCGAAGGCGTCCAGTCGCGGCTGAGCCTGCAGCTGACGAGCTCCCGCCCCTTCCGCAACGGCAACGTCCTGCTTTGCTACGAACCGCTGTGATGCCGCCGATTTCGTGATGCCGCCCTTCCGCAACTTCGATTGACGCCGCGACGCGGCGCGCCCTATAGTGGCTCACTTTTGCCGGTGCGCGCGATCGCGCGAGGGAGAAACGGGCTTGCTCGAGCGCATTTTTCATCTCTCGGAAAATCAAACGACGGTGCGGCGCGAGCTGCTGGCCGGGCTGACGACGTTCATGACCATGGCGTACGTGGTGGTCGTGAACCCGCGAATCCTTTCCGAGGCAGGAATGCCCGTGGACGGCGTGCTGTTCGCGACGTGCATGTCCGCGGCGATTGCCACGCTGGTCATGGGAATCTGGGCCAACTATCCGATCGCGCTGGCGCCTGGGATGTCGCTGAACGCGTATTTCACGTACTCGATCGTGCTGGGGCGTGGAGTGCCGTGGCAGACCGCGCTGGGTGTGGTGCTGCTTTCGGGCTTGCTGTTCCTGATCCTGACGCTGACGAAGATCCGCGAGCAGATCGTCAATGGAATCCCCGATTGCCTGAAGCACGGGACAGCGGCGGGCATCGGGCTGTTTATCGCGTTCATCGGATTCCGCAACGCCAACATCATCGTTGCCAACGCGTCAACGTTCGTCGGGCTGGGAAAGATGTCCGACCGCGAGGTGATTCTGGCGCTGCTGGGCGTGGTGCTGATCGCAATTCTGATGGCGCGGCGGGTGGGCAGCGCGATTCTGATCGGCATCATCGCTATCACGCTGGCGGGAATTCCGCTGGGCGTTAGCCACTGGCCCGCGCACGTCTTTTCGCTGCCGCATCCGAGCGGGACATTTCTGAAGCTGGACGTGCGCTCGGCGGCCAAGCTGGGGCTGGGCGAGCTGGTTTTCGTGTTTTTCTTCGTCGATCTCTTCGACAATGTGGGCACTCTCGTGGGTGTGTGCGAGGAGGGCGGATTCCTGCGCGACGGCAAGCTGCCGCGCGCGAGCCGCGCGCTGCTGGCGGACGCGTTCGGCACGGTGTTCGGCGCGCTGACGGGCACGTCCACGGTGACGAGCTACATCGAAAGCGCCGCGGGAGTGGCTGCGGGCGCGCGAACGGGACTCGGCAATTTGCTGATTGCGGGGCTCTTCGCGGCGGCGATGTTCTGCGCGCCGATCGTGGCGGCGATTCCGTCGTACGCCACGTCGCCCGCGCTGATTCTGGTCGGCGCGCTGATGTGCGGCGCAGTGGCAAGAGTGAAATGGAGCGATTTCACCGACGCCGTGCCCGCGTTCCTGACGCTGATTGGCACGCCGCTGACGTTCAGCATTGCAACCGGACTGAGCCTGGGGCTGCTGTCGTTCACGTTCCTGAAACTGTTCACCGGGCGCAGGAAGGAGATCAGTCCGCTGATCTGGGTCCTGAGTGTGTTGTTCCTGCTGCGGTATGCCTTCCTGGGAGTGGAGTAGTCTCCGAATTGCCAAGATGAGATCCCTCGTCGGCCGCCCGAACGACCCGCGGGCGGCCTCGCCCGGGCTGACAACGAATCGTATGGGTGGTGAGCGCGGCTAGTAGGCGATCTTGTTCGGGGAGCGTTCCCAGGCGCGGAAGGCTTCGAGAGCTTGGTCGCGCATCAGCTGGTTCATCGGAATCTTGCGCTCGGAATGCGGCTGAGGGATTTCCTGATAGATCAAAGAGTCGTCAAAGCCGGCGTGCGCGGCGTCCGCCGCGGTGCTCCCGAAGAAGACGCGCGCCGGACGCGCCCAGTAGATCGCGCCGAGGCACATCGGGCAAGGCTCGCAGGAGGTATAGATTTCGCAGCCGCTGAGCTCGAAGGCGCCGAGTTTCTTGCAGGCTTCACGGATCACCACGACTTCGGCGTGTGCGGTCGGGTCGTTGGTAGCGGTGACGTTGTTCGCGCCCTCCGCGATGATTTTCCCCTCTTTGACGACAACGGCGCCGAAAGGTCCGCCCCGGCCCGCGCGGACGTTTTCGACTGCCAGCTCGATCGCGCGCGCCATGAAGGGATTGCCCATGGACCGAGTATAAGCCGGGACTTTGGGCTGTGGCATCCTATCTCCAACGCAATTTCCGATGGTGCCCATCATTGAAAGGCGCGAGTGCGTGAGCTACGCTTTCGCTGCGCCGAAATCGGCGCGAACGCGGTCTGAATGGGTGCGATGAGCGTGCGGGCCTACATTTCGCGACGGGTGGTGACGCCGGACGGAGTGCGGGCGGCGGCGGTGCTCGTCGAGGGCGAGCGGATTCGCGCCGTGGCGGCGATCGGCGAAGTGCCGGCGGACGCGGAAGGGCACGATTTCGGCGACGCGGCGATCTTGCCTGGGCTGGTCGATTCGCACGTGCACATCAACGAGCCCGGGCGCACGGAATGGGAGGGGTTCGAGACGGCGACGCGCGCGGCGGCCGCGGGCGGGTACACCATGCTGGTCGATATGCCGCTGAATTGCCTGCCCGCGACATCGACGGTGGCGGCGCTAGAGGCAAAACGCGCGGCGGCGCGCGGAAAGTGCCTGGTCGATTGGGCAGCGTGGGGCGGAGTCGTCCACGACAATCAGAGGGATATCGAGGCTCTGGCACGGGCGGGGGTGCCGGGCTTCAAATGCTTCCTTATTAATCCGGGGATCGACGGTTTCACGATGGTGACGGAGCAGGAGCTGCGCGCGGCACTGCCGCACGTGGCGCGGACAGGATTGCCGCTGCTGGTGCACGCGGAGCTGAGCGGTCCGGTGGACGCGGCGACGGCGAAACTGGTGGGCGCCGATTGGAGATCGTACGCGACGTACGTGAAATCGCGGCCGGAGGAGGCGGAGCTCTCCGCGATTCGATTGCTGATAGCGCTTTGCCGCGAGTTTCGATTCCGGCTGCATATCGTACATTTGTCGACCAGCGAGGGGCTGGCGCTTCTGCGCGCGGCGAAGGACGAGGGTCTGGCGGTGAGCGTCGAGACGTGTCCGCACTATCTGCATTTTGCGGCGGAGACGATTGCCGACGGAGCGACGCTGTGCAAATGCGCGCCGCCGATTCGCGGCGCCGAGAATCGAGAGAGATTGTGGGGCGGGCTGCGCGATGGCGTGATTGATCTCGTCGCGACGGATCATTCGCCGTGCCCGCCGTCGATGAAAAAACTGGACGAAGGGAATTTCAAAACGGCGTGGGGCGGGATCACGAGTTTGTCAGTCGCGCTGCCGGTGATGTGGACCGGAGCGCAAAAGCGCGGATTCGCGTTGAGCGATATCGCGCGATGGATGGCTGAAGGCCCGGCGCAGTTGGCTGGATGCGGCGCGCGCAAGGGACGAATGGCGGCTGGATGCGACGCGGACTTTGTCGTTTTCGAGCCGGAGGCCGAATTTGTGGTGACGAAGGAGCGGCTGCACCAGCGGCACGCGGTGTCGCCGTATTTGGGCGAGCGGCTGCGAGGCGTTGTGAAGGCAACGTATGTGCGCGGGAAGCGGGTGTTTGCGGGCGGCGGATTTCCGGGAGAGGCCAGCGGCCGGGAATTTCGAGTCTAGCTCGCGGCAGCGGCGAGACGGCCTGGAATCTGCCGTACAAAAGTCGCGCGAATTCGTTCACAATAGGATATGGCGGGCCCGCAGAGCGACCGCATCGTCGGCACTTCACCGCCGCGCAAAGAAGGGCGCGACAAGGTGACGGGCCGCGCTCGGTACATCGACGACCTCCGTTTTCCCAGCATGCTGTTCGGCGCGACGGTGCGAAGCAGCATTCCGCGCGGAAAAATCAAGAAAATCAATTTTGGGCAGGGAATCGCGTGGAGCGAATACATCGTGGTGTCCGCAAAGGATATTCCGGGGAAGAATTACATCGCGCTGATCGAGAACGATCAGCCGTGCCTCGCGGATGGCGTGGTGAATCACCCCGAAGAGGCGATTCTGCTGCTGGCGCATCCGGAGCGGCGCGCGCTGCCGAAGGCGGTAGCGGCGGTCTCGATCGAATACGAGCCGATGCCCGCGCTGTTCACGATCGAGGAAAGCGAGCGCGGCGACCAGATCATCTGGGGCAAAGACAACGTTTTCAAGAAATACACGATCGAGAAGGGCGACGTGGACGGCGTCTGGGCGAAGGCCGACTACATCATCGAAGGCGAGTATTTCACTGGCGCGCAGGAGCAGCTCTACATCGAGACGAACGGCGTGATCGCGGCGTTCGACGCGGAAAAGGGAATCACGATCTGGGGCTCGCTGCAGTGCCCGTACTACGTGCACAAGGCGATGATGGCGCTGCTCGGATTGCCCGAAGACAAAGTGCGCGTCGTGCAGGCGGAGACGGGAGGCGCATTCGGCGGGAAAGAAGAGTATCCGTCGATGCTCGCGGGGCACGCGGCGCTGCTGGCGATGAAGTCCGGCCAGCCGGTGAAGATGATCTACGACCGCGCGGAGGACATGGCGGCGACGACGAAGCGGCATCCGTCCCGAACGCGGCACCGCACGGCGGTCAGCAGGGACGGAAAGATACTCGGAGGCGAAGTCGATCTGGTGATGGACGGCGGAGCGTACGTGACGCTTTCGCCGGTGGTGCTTTCGCGCGCGACGATTCACGCGGGCGGGCCGTACCACTGGCCGAGCATGCGCGTGCGAGCGAAGGCCGTGGCGACGAACCTGCCGCCGCATGGGGCGTTTCGCGGGTTCGGTGCGCCGCAGTCGCTGTTTGCGATCGAGCGGCAGATGGACAAGATCGCGCGAGAGCTAAACTTGTCTCCGGTGGAGATCCGGCGGCGCAATTTTCTGAAGCCCGGACAGACCACGATCACGGAGCAGGAGATTCGGGAGCCGATCAATCTGAGCGGGCTGATGGATCGCGCTCTCGATCTGGCGGAATACGACGCGAAGAAGAAGCGCTTCGCGAATGAGAATCCAAAACGCACGCGCAAGAAGGGGATGGGCTTCGCGGCGTTCCTGCACGGCGCGGGATTCACAGGGTCGGGCGAGCGGTACCTGGCTTCCGTGGTGGGCGTCGAAGGGCGCGCTGACGGCGGCGTGCGCGTGCTTGTGTCGAGCACCGAGTTTGGGCAGGGAACGAATACGGTGCTGTGCCAGATCGCGGCCGAAGCACTGGGATTGCCGTACGAAGATGTGACCATCGCGCAGCCGGACACGACGAATGTGCCGAACAGCGGGCCGACAGTGGCGTCGCGGACGGCGATGGTGGTGGGGAAGCTGGTGGCGTCGGCGGCGCTGGGATTGAAGCAGACTCTGGTGGGTGCGGGGATGCTCGGCGAGCGGTGCACGGTGGACGAATTTCGCGCGGCGTGCCGGCAGTATGTGGCGGCGCATGGGGAATTCCGGTCACTGGCGAAGTACGATTCACCGGAGGGAATTTTCTGGGACGACGCGAAGTATCGCGGCGAGGCGTACGCGGCGTTCGCGTGGGCGGTGTACGTGGCGGAGGTGACGGTTGATCTGGCCACGTACAGTGCTGCGGTGGACGATTTCGTCGCGCTGCAGGAAATCGGGCGCGTGATGAATCCGGTGCTGGCGCGCGGGCAGATTCTGGGCGGCGTGGCGCAGGGGATTGGATTTGCGTTATACGAAAAAGTAGAATGGCGCGACGGACGCATGGCGAACAGCCAGATGACGAATTACATCATGCCGACTTCGTCCGATTTGCCGCCGATTCGCGTGTATTTCGAGGAGCTGGGCAACAAGCACGGCGCGTTCGGCGCGAAGGGAATCGGCGAGCTGCCGATGGACGGACCGGCGCCGGCGATCGTGAACGCCGTGGAGGACGCGCTGGGAGTTCCGTTCAATGGTGTGCCGCTGATGCCGGAGCACATTTTCGATGCGATCGCGGAGCCTGCGGAAGAGAGCCGGCCGCCGGCCGGGGCGCGATGAGGAAGAGCGCCGCGGCCAAATGCGATTTCTCGCTCGTGGTGAACGGCGAGGACCGGACCGTCCGCGCGTACCCGATGGAGCGCCTGCTGGACGTGCTGCGCGAGGAACTGGGGCTCACGGGAACGAAAGAAGGGTGCGGCGAAGGCGAGTGCGGCGCGTGCTCCGTGCTGATGGATGGCGCGCTGGTGGATAGCTGCCTGGTGCCGGTGGCGCAGGCGCAGGGCGCGAAGGTGATGACGATCGAGGGAGTGGCGCGCGATCCGCGGTTTCACGCACTGCAAGAAGCGTTCCTCGATTGTGGCGGAGCGCAGTGCGGCATCTGCACGCCGGGGATGATCCTGGCGGCCGCGCACCTGCTGGAGAAGAAACCGAAGCCGACGATGGACGAAATCCGGGAGGGGCTTTCGGGAAATCTGTGCCGCTGCACCGGCTACGCGCAAATCCTGGAGGCCATCGCCGAAGCAGCCAGGCGGTCGCCGGGGCGGCCCGGCGCATGAGGTCCGATCCGGCCGAATATGAGTTCGCCGCGCCCGGGACGCTGGATGACGCGGTGACTCTGCTGGCCGCGGAGCCGACAGAGTGGCTGCCGATCGCGGGCGGAACGGACGTGATGGTGCAGTTTGCCGCGGGCACGCTGCGCGCGCGGCGCGTGCTCGACATTGGGAACCTGCCGGAGCTGCGGCGCTTCGAGGCATCGTCCGACGAGCTGCAAATCGGCGCGGGCTGCACGTACACACAGCTGCGCGAGCACGCGATCGTCGCGCGCGAATTTCCGCTGCTGGCGCGCGCGGCAAGCTGGACCGGCGGCATCGCAAACCAGAATCGCGGGACGCTGGGCGGCAACATCGTGAACGCTTCGCCCGCGGCGGATTCGCTGCCGGCGCTGCTGGCCTACGAAGCAGAGCTGATTCTGGCGTCGGTGCGCGGCGAGCGGCGCGTGGCGTATCGCGGTTTTCACACCGGCTATAAGCAGATGAACCTGGCGCCGGACGAGCTGGTTCGCGCGGTCTGCCTGCCGAGGAGATTTTCAGCGCACGTCTCGTACGCGCGAAAAGTGGGTGCCCGGAACGCGCAGGCGATTTCGAAAGTGTGCATGGCGGCGCTGGCGCGTGTGGAGAAGGGAACGATCCGGGACGTGCGGATCGCGCTGGGAAGCGTCGCGCCGGTTCCGATCCGGCTGACGGAGACCGAGCGCGGTCTGGAGGGAAAGCGTCTGGGCGAGGCGGCGATTGCCCGCGCGCGAAAGACCGCGGCGGCGGAGACGCGTCCGATCGACGACATTCGCTCAACGGCCCGCTATCGCGCCGCGGTGAGCAGCAATCTGGTGGGCGAATTTCTGGAGAGGCTGGCAAGCGGAGCGGTGGACGTTGCGTGACGCGCTTGCGCGATGGAACGCGCTGCCGGCAGTGGAGGCAGAAAGCGCGATTCTGCCGTGCTGCGGATCGCGAGCATGGGCGCGCGGCATGGCGCTGCGCAGGCCGATCGCGAGCGAAGCGGAGCTCCTGGGCGCGTCGGATGAGACGTGGCGCGCGCTGGCCGAAGCGGACTGGATGGAAGCGTTTCGCAGCCACCCGCGCATCGGCGAATCGCGCGCGGAGCGGCCGGCGGGAGCGCCATCCGCGGCGTGGTCCGCGCGGGAGCAGAGCGGGGTGAGCGCGAGCGACGAGGCAATCAAGACCGCGCTCGCCGAAGGCAATCGCGAGTACGAGGGCCGATTCGGACGCATTTTTATCGTGTGCGCCACAGGAAAAACAGCTGTGGAGATTCTGGAGATTCTGCGGCGGCGGCTGCAAAATGATGCCGCGACGGAGCTGCGGGAAGCGGCCGAACAGCAGCGGCAGATCGCGCAGATTCGTCTAAAGAGGTGGCTCGAGTGATGACACGGATTTCGACACACGTGCTCGATACGGCTCTCGGGCTGCCCGCCAGGGATGTGTCCGTGCACCTGGAACGGCACGAAAATTCCGGGGAGTGGACCGTTGTGGGCACCGCGCGCACGGATCAGGACGGGCGTTGCGCACAATTGCTGCCCGAAGGCTCGAAGCTCCCGCCGGGAATCTACCGGCTGGCATTCGATACCGCGAGCTATTTCACGGCTCAGGGAGTGCACGGTTTCTATCCGATCGTGCACGTGACATTTTCCGTGCGCGACGGCGAGGCGCATCTGCACATCCCGCTGCTGCTGAGCCCGCACGGATACACGACGTACAGGGGAAGCTGAAACGATGGCGGCGCTGGGAGAAAACCGATACGGAAAGTCGCGCGTGCGATTGATCCGTGTGAAGCGCGGAAAGGACCGGCACGATCTGCGCGAATGGACGATACAGGTCCTGCTGCAGGGAGATTTCGAAAGCTGCTTCACGGAGGGCGACAACAGCAAGATCCTGCCGACCGACACGATGAAGAATACCGTGTATTCGCTGGCGCGAAAATCAGCGGCCGCGTCGATGGAAGATTTCGCGAAGGAGATGATCGATTTCCTGCTGAGCCGCAACCCGCAGGTCTCGCACGCGGAGGTCAGCGTGGCGGAGAAGGCGTGGGAGCGGGCAGCCGCAGGCGGGAAGCCGCATCCCACGACGTTCGTGCAGTCCACCGGCGAGCGGCAGACAACGAAAGTGGCGCGGGCGCAAAAGGGAGAGTTCTCGATCACATCGGGACTCGAGAATCTCGTGATTCTGAAGACGGCGGGATCGGGATTCGAAGGCTACATTCAGGATTCGCTGACGACGCTGCCGCCGACGTCCGACCGCCTGTTCGGCACGGCGCTGCGCGCGGCGTGGGACTACGCGAGCGCGGATGCCGGCTTCGAAAAACTGCGCGCGAAGATTCGCGAGACGCTGATCGCTTCCTTTGCCGAGCATGACAGCAAGTCCGTGCAGCACACGCTCCATGCGATGGCCGAGGCCGTGCTGCGAAACGCCGCCGAAGTGAGTGCAATCGAGTTGACGATGCCGAACATCCACTGCCTGCTGGTGGATCTGTCGCGCTTCGGGCAGGACAATCCGAACGAAATCTTCGTGCCGACGGACGAGCCGCACGGCTACATCGAAGCGCGCATCCGCCGATAGGAACAAGCTCGCGTGCCGACGAAAATCGAGACCAGCGCTCTGGCGGAAACCGCCGTCGCACGCTGCCGAAAGCTCGCCACCTTCACCGAAGAACGGGGGCGCATCACGCGGACGTTTCTTTCTCCGCCGATGCGCGATTGCCACCGCGAAATCGCGCAATGGGTCGAGCCGCTGGGAGCCGAAGTGTGGGTGGACGCGGCTGGAAACTTTCACGCGCTGCACGCCGGGACAGATGCCGGTGCGCCGCGGCTGCTTTTCGGCTCGCATCTGGATACGGTGCCGGATGGGGGCGCTTTCGACGGCGTGCTGGGAGTGGTGCTCGGCGTGGCGATGATCGAAAGCCTCGGAGGGCAGCGGCTGCCGTTTGGAATCGAGGTTGTGGGGTTTTCGGAGGAGGAGGGCGTCCGCTTCCACACGCCGTTCATCGGCAGCCGGGCGCTCGTGGGTCGGCTGGATGAAGAGATTCTGGCACGGCAGGACGCGCGAGGCGTGACCGTCCGCGCGGCCATCGAGGAATTCGGCCTCAACCCGATCGGGATTTCCGACGCGCGCCTGCGGGACAACGTGCTTGGGTACATCGAGTTTCACATCGAGCAGGGGCCCGTGCTCGAAGACATGTGTCTCTCGCTGGGAGTGGTGGAGGCGCTGGCGGGGCAGAGCAAGATGGAGTTCACGTTTGTGGGCCGCGCCAACCACGCCGGCACGACTCCGATGAATCTGCGCCGCGACGCGGTAGCGGGCGCGGCGGAATGGATCGCAGCGGTGGAGCGAGAAGGGCAGCGCGTGCCGGGTTTGGTGGCGACGGTCGGAGCGGTAGAGCCGCGGCCGGGTGCGACGAACGTGATCGCCGGCGAAGCGCTCGTCACGCTGGACGTGCGACATAAGACGGACGAGGTTCGTGCGACCGCCGTCGCGGCTTTGATTCGCGCGGCCGAGGAAATCGCTGCGCGGCGGGGACTTTCCGTGCGCCATCGAATGCAACTCAGCCAGCCGTCGGTAGCGATGGACGGGTTTCTGGTGAGCCAGGTCGAAGAGGCGGTGCGAAGGGCGGGATGCAAGCCGCACCGCATGGTGGGCGGCGCGGGGCACGATGCTATGATCCTGGCCGAAAGGGTTCCCGCCGCGATGATTTTCCTGCGCACGCCCGGCGGAATCAGCCACAGCCCGGAAGAGACGGTGCAGCTGGAAGACGTTGCGAAGGCGGTGGAGGCGGGCGCGCACCTGCTGGATCTCTTGGCAACTTCACCCGCGCTGCAAACAAGGAGGACCACACGTGCATAACCTCGGCCATACCCGGAGCGCACGGCGCGCCGATCATCTGCTGCTGACGCCGGACACGTTTGTGCGCGCGCCGCTACCGGGAATGAAGCGGTGCACGGCGATTGTCCACGCAAGTCCGGCAATCGGAGCGGCGTTCACGCAATACACGGCGGAGTTCGAAGCGGGCGGCGAGCTGGGCCCGACGGGTGCGCAGCGATTCCTGTTTGTGATCGACGGAAATCTGACCGTCGAGACCAAAGGGAAAAAGTCCACGCTGACTGCGCGGGGCTACGCGTTCGTTCCGCAGGGTCTGGCGCGTCGCGTGACTGCTTCCCGCACCAGCAAAGTGGCCGTGGTAGAGAAGCCGTTCCAGGCGCTTGCCGGAGCGAAACCGCCGGCGCTGATCGTTTCGTCGGAGGATGCCGTGGCGTCGACTCCGCTGGGAGGAGACGCCGATCTCCAGGTGAAATGCCTTCTGCCGGACGCGCCGAGTTTCGATTTCGCCGTGAACACGATGACGTATCAGCCGGGCGCGGGACTGAGTATGGTGGAAATGCACGTGATGGAGCACGGCCTCCTGATGCTCGAAGGCGGCGGAATCTACCGGCTGGGCGATTCGTGGTATCCCGTGACGGCGGGAGATTTCATCTGGATGGGCCCGTGGTGCCCGCAGTGGTTCGGCGCCATCGGCAAAGTGCCCGCGAAGTATCTGATCTACAAGGACTGGAACCGCCATCCTCTCGCGGGGAAATAACACCGATGAATCTGGAAATCGATTCGGCCCGGCTGCAATCCGAAATTGACGCGCTCGCGGCAATTTCGGAGGCGGAGCCGCCCGTGGTGACGCGCGTCGTCTTCACGCCGGCGGACATCCGGGGTCGCGCGTGGATGATCGAGCGATGCGAGAAGGCCGGGCTGACGGTGCGGCAGGACGCGATCGGGAACACGTTCGCGCGGTGGCAGGGAGCGGACGCGGGCGCGCCCGTGGTCGGCACCGGCTCGCACATCGACGCGATTCCGAATGCGGGGAAATTCGACGGCGTGGTGGGCGTGCTGGGCGGACTCGAAGCGATTCGCGCGTTGCAGCGGGCCGGATTTCGGCCGAAACATTCGATCGAGCTGCTGGTGTTCACGTCAGAAGAGCCGACGCGATTCGGGATCGGGTGCTTGGGCAGCCGCTTGCTGGCGGGAACGATTGCTGCTGACGCGGCGAAGAAGTTGACGGATCAGGATGGTGAGAGCGTCGATGTGGTGCGGCGCAGAGCAGGTTTCGGTGGCGAAATCGAGACTGTGAAATTGCCGCCGGGCTACTACAAGGCGTTTGTGGAACTGCACATCGAGCAGGGTCCCCTGCTGGAGCGCGAGCGCGTGCCGCTGGGCGTCGTGACGCACATCGCGGCGCCGGCGAGCGCGCGCGTCACAATCGAAGGCGCGGGCGGGCACGCGGGCGGCCTGCTCATGGCGGACCGGCACGACGCGCTGTGCGCGGCATCCGAACTGATCCTGGCGATCGAAAAGGCGGCGCGGACAAGCGGCGCGCCGGACACGGTGGCGACCGTCGGAATGTGCGATGTGTTTCCCGGCGCGGTGAACAGCGTGCCGAGCCGTGTGCGAATCAGCGTGGACGCGCGCGACACGGATTTGGCGCGGCGCGACGGCGTGATGCGGACGATGGAGGATGCGTCGCGGGAGATTGCCGCGCGGCGAGGCGTCACGATTCAAATCGAGCTGTTGAACGCGGACGCACCCGCCGAGTGCGCGCCGGAAGTGGTGGAGGCGCTTTCGGCGGCGTGCCGAAAGCTCGGCGAGAAATTCCGGCCGATGGTGAGCCGGGCCTACCACGACTCGCTTTTCATCTCGCGCATCGCGCCCGTGGCGATGCTTTTCATTCCGTGCCGCAACGGATACAGCCACCGGCCGGACGAATACGCGTCGATCGAGGACATCGCGCGGGGAACGCTGGTGCTGGCGGAAACGCTGGCGAACCTGGCGGCGTAACAATTCGCCTTAGTCTTCGCCGATATCTTCCTTCCAAACTTCCGGATGCTCGCGGATGTAATTCGCCATCAGCTCGACGCACTCCTGCGAATCCATATCGATCACGCGGATACCGAGCGAGCGAAGCCATTCGACGCCGCCCTGGAAATTGCGGCTTTCGCCGACGATCAGCGTGCCGAAGCCGAACTGGCGGACCAGGCCGCTGCAATACCAGCAGGGCGCGAGCGTGGTGACCATGATCTTGTCGCGGTAGCTGCGCTGGCGGCCGGCGTTGCGGAAGGCGTCGGTTTCGCCGTGGAGCGAGGGATCGCCCTGCTGCACGCGGCGATTGTGGCCCGCGCCGATCAGGCGGCCGTTGCCGTCGAAGATGGCGGCGCCGATCGGCAGGCCTCCTTCGGCCAGGCCTTTGCGCGCTTCGGCGATGGCCACAGCCAGCATGCCCGCGTGTGCCGGATGCGGGTTCATCGCGTCGTGTTTCCCTGCGCGGATGGAATCGTGGCGGCGCGCTCAGCCCAGTGGTCGACGATATCGCGCACGACGGCATCGCCGACGCGCTCGGCCGCGTCGAGCGATTCCATGTACGCCGAATAGTTTCCGCCGACCATTTGCTTCAAGCTTTCCGCCGCGGTGGCGCCGGGAGCCGGGCGATCGTAATTGCTAATCGTCCGCAGCACAAGCACGCGGCGCAGATCGACGCGACCGGCCGCGTTGAGAAACGCGAGCGATTGAAGCGTGCCTGTGTCCTCCATCGCCGACTCCATGAAATTGCCCTGATCACCCACGTAATAGCGCACCCACGCGTTGGCCCACTGGTCGAAGAGCGCGCCGTGCCAGAAGGTGCTGCCCGAAAGGGCGTCGCCATGCGTGACGAACGGAGGCTTCATCGCGTTCGGGAAGCCTTTGAAGCGGCCGCGGGAGCTGCGAATGCCTTCCGTGTCCGCCAGTTGGATATTTTTCGTCAGCTCGTACGCCCAAGTGACCAGTTGCGGATTCAGCGTGAACACCGGATCGCCGGGCTGAACCGACATCGGCTGCTCGTAGGGGGCGGAGTGGCGCATCGGCACGCGGCCCGTGGACCAGTGTCTCGGGATCTCGCGCGCGTCGATTTCGTACGCGAGATCGCTATCGAGCATGTGATCGACCCAAACGGCCGAGCCGAGCGAAACGTCCGCCGGGTCGCCCCCGCCGATTCCCGCGACGATCCAATACGCTTTCGAGAGATCGAAGCGCGGATCGAGGCCCAGCGCCATCACGGACGCAGCAGCCTTCGCCGTGCCGACGCCGGTGAGCATGCCGAGGACGCCGTCCTTGTTCATGCGCAGGTGATGGTAGCCCGCGGGGAGCGGAAGGACCTGGTCGAGGTGCTCGCGCTCGACCCAGAGCTGATATTCGCCAGGGGCGTCTCCCGTGTCCTCGCCGCGCTCGAACATCGCGAGGACGACGACCTTGACGGGAATCGGAGCGGCGGGTGCGACGGACTGCGCCGCGACTGGGCGCGCGCCAATGCCGAGCGCGAAGAGGGCCGCGCAGAGGCAGGAGACAATTCGACTCATTGGTTGCGGTCCTTTGGGATCAAGTTGCGGCACACCGCCACGGAGAGTTTACACGACCGCGTCAAATCCGAAATTGAGTTTGTCGGCGCGGACGGTAGAATGATGGCGCGCATTGGGACGCAGGTCCCGGCAGGCAAAGGATCAGACATGACTCGAACACTTCGGTGTGTCTGCGCTCTTGTGGTTTCGTTCGCGTGGTGCGGCGCAGCGCTGGCCCAGGCGAAGGCTCCGGCCGCCCCTGCGGAGAAAGAAGGCACCGGCGAGGAACGCGCGGCCCGCGCTCTGGATGCCGCGCGCGGCAATCCGCTCGACCTGCGTGCGTTCCTGGTGCGAATGCCGAAAGGCGGAGAACTCCACTACCACCTGGGCGGCGGCATTTACGCTGAGACGTTCATCCGGGATGGCGCGGAAGATCATCTGTGCGTGAATCTGGCATCTCTATCGATGGTCAAGCGGTCCGGCGCGGATTGCGCAAGCGCCGACGTGCCGGTGGAGAAGGCGTTTCAGGACCAGCATCTCTACGACGCGCTGGTGGACGCGTTTTCGATGCGCGGGTTCGTGCCGACGCCGGGCGTCACCGGACACGATCACTTTTTCGATTCGTTCGCGAAGTTCGGGGCGGTAGATCCGCGCCACACGGGCGAATGGCTGGATGAAGCCGCGACGCGCGCGGCGGCGCAGAACGAGCAGTATCTGGAGCTGATGGTGACGCCGGATTTCACGCGCACGGCCATTGTGTCCCGCACGCTCGGCTGGCACGAGGATCGCAGCATGAGCGAATTCCGCGAGCAGCTCTTGGCGCGCGGGCTGCGCGACGACGTGACGGCAGCACGCGCCTATCTGGACCAGGCGGAGGCGTCGCGCAAGCAGATCGAGCATTGCGGCGAGCCGAGCCAGACGCCCGCGTGCAGCGTGCAGATTCGCTATCTCTATCAGGTGCTGCGGGCCTTTCCGCCGGAGCAAGTCTTCGCGCAGACGCTGATCGGGTTCGAAGCGGCTTCGGCCGATCCGCGGTTTGTCGGCATCAACTACGTGCAGCCGGAAGACGATCACACCGCGATGGCGTACTACGCGCTGCATATGCGAATGCTCGAGTTCCTGCACAGCATCTATCCCCAGGTGCACATCAGTCTGCACGCGGGCGAGATCGCGCCGGGGATGGTTCCGCCGGACGGGCTCTGCTGCCACATTCGCCTCGCCGTCGAGCACGCGCATGCGGAGCGCATCGGGCATGGCGTGGACGTGATGTACGAGGACAAGCCTTACGACCTTCTGAAGGAAATGGCGGCGAAGCATGTGGCCGTGGAGATCAATCTGACGAGCAACGACGTGATCCTCGGGATTGCGGGCAAGGCGCATCCATTTCCGATCTACCGCAGGTTCGGCGTCCCGGTGGCGCTTTCGACCGACGACGAAGGGGTGTCCCGAATCGACCTGACGCACGAATACGTGCGCGCGGTTGAGAGCTATGCACTCACGTATGCGGACCTGAAGAAGATCGTGCGCACGAGCATCGAGCACAGTTTTCTGGCGGGAGCGAGCCTCTGGCGAGAGCCCGACGCCTTCGGGCACGCGGCGTCCGCCTGCTCCCAGGATTCACTGGGCGCGGCCAAGCCCTCGCCGGGTTGCGCGGCGTTCCTGCAATCGGGCGAGAAGGCGCAGCAGCAGTGGGAATTGGAGCGCCGATTCACAGCGTTCGAAGCGACCTTCTAAAGCTCGCAGACGCGGCGGTGAAGCTCGCGTGCCACCTCCGCGGGATCCTGGTCCGCGGAAAAGCGAACCGGTTTGCCGATGGTGACGCGCACTTTTCCGGGCGGCGCCATCCTTTTTTCTCGCCGCTGTAATTCGAAGAGTCCGTCCAGCCGCATCGGTATCACCGGGATGCCGAGCCGCGTGGCGAGCAGGCCAATCCCCGCACGGAACGGCGCAATCTGCCCGTCAACGCTCGTCAGCCCTTCTGGAAATATCAGCACGTTCCATTGCCGATCCACGAGATCGCCCACGAAGGAAAAGCTGCGCACAAACCCCGACTCCTTCGGCAGCGGAAACACATTGAAGAAAAGCAGCACGAGCGGGTAGCTGATGCGTTCGCCGAACCGCTCGAGCCAGCCGGCGTTTGCGGCGGGGCGAAGCATGTCCGCGATGCGCTCGCCGCGCATGGCCGTAGCAACCCGGTGGCGGAATCGAGCGGGGAGGCCCGCAAGAATCCAGCCGATGTCGACATATGTGACGTGATTCGAAACCACGAGCGCGGGCCCGCGCAGCCCGCGCAGGTTCCTGCGGCCCTTGATGCGCGGCGCGGCAAGCAGGTATGTAGCGGGCCAGACGAGCAGGTAGTACGCGACCAGCCGAACGGCGATGGAAAGCCGGCTCTGCGGCCAGCGCGGAAACGGATATTCGGCCGCCGCCGTCTGCGGCTCGCGCACCAACTGTTCGAGCTGTCGGACGGTCGTCGCCTCGGCAAACTTGGTTTCGCTCAGATCGACCTGATAGCGGTCCTCCATCGCGCTCATGAGTTCGACGCGGTCGAGAGAACTCATGCCGGCCAGCGAATCGCGGCCTTCGCCCTGGGCAGCGGCCGGGCGGCCGGTGATTTGCGCGAGGAGACCCGCGACCGAATCAGCGCCCCGGGCTGCCGGCTCCGCGCTCATCCGCGCGGCGGCCGCGGCGCGTATCCGTGCGAGCGCAGGCTTTTGCGTCGGCGTGCGAGGGAAATCCGGCTCAGGCCAGACGAACCACTGGCGAATTTGCTGAAACTCGGCGAGAGTCTTGTTGGCCTGCTCGACCGCTTTCGCGCCGTCGGCTTCGGCGCTTTCGAGCAGAAGCGCCGCGCAGGCTTCTTCGTTGCCCTCGCGCGCCAGGCCGACCACCACGCAATCGCGGACGCCCTTCTGCGCGCGCAGCGCCTTTTCCAGATCATCGGGATAGATCTTCATTCCCGCGGACGTGACGATCGTGGTCTTGCTGCGACCTTTGAAATAGAGGCGGCCATCCGGGCCGACTTCCGCCAGGTCGCCCGTATGAAACCAGCCGTCCGCGCCGATCACCGATTCCGATTCATGGCCGCGCCGGTACGATGCCGCCACGTTTTCCCCGCGCACCAGAACTTCGCCATTCTCGTCGACTTTGATTTCCATTCCCGGGAACGCGCTGCCGATCGAACCTCTGCCGGTGCGAAACGGATGATTCAAGGTAATCAGGGACGCAGTCTCCGTCATGCCATAGCCCTGCACGACGGCGTAGCCCAGCCGGTGCCAAAAGGTCTCCGTGCCCTCCGGCAGCGCCGCTCCGCCGCAAATGAACGCCCAGAATTTCCAACCAAAGCGCCGCCGGACGGCGCGAAAGGTCCACCAGCGCCTGAGAAAATGATCGCCTTCGGACTCAGCAAACCTCTTTCGGAAGTTCTCGAGGCCGCCTTTGCTCGCAATGCCGCGCTCGATCTCGCGCTGCAGCGACTCGATCAGCCGCGGCACGGCTACCAGCACGGAGACGCGTTCGCGGCGGATCGTTTCGATGGTCTCCCAGGGCTTCAGCGAATCGACGTGGATCACCGTTGCGCCCAGCAGCGGCGGAATAAAGAGACCCATCATCTGGCCGAAAATGTGGCTCAACGGAAGCAGGTTCAGAAAGCGCAGCGGGTGGAAGAATCTCTCCCAGCGCAAATATTTGCGGATCTCGCGCTCGAGAGGTTCGATATTCGCGAGCACGTTGCCGTGCGAGATCACGACGCCGCGGGGATCGGCCGTGGTGCCCGAGGTGAAGATGATTTCGAGCGCGTCCTGTCGCTTCAGCGGCGGCGACGAGTAAGGCTCCGGCGAGCGTTGCGCGACCCTTTGCGGGAGCGCTTCGAGGTCGAGCGATGGCGCGGGCAATTCGGCCTTGCCGAATTTGCGCGAGCGGACCACGAGCAGAGCGCCGACATCTCGCGCGACCCGGTCGGCGAATTCCGGCGTCGAAACCGCGTCGATCGGTACGGCGACGGCGCCGCGCAGAATGCAGCCCAGAAACGCGGTGGTCCACTCCGCCGAGCCTTCGCCCCACAAAACGACCGCGTCACCTTTGCCGATGCCGCGCGCTTCGAGCTCGCGCGCGAAGCGGCTCGCTTCGTCCAGCACCCGCCCGTACGTCCAGCGCTCCATGCGATAGCCGTTGCGCTGCACGACAGCGACTTCGTCGCGTCGAGCCTCGTATGCGCGCACGAATTCGGCGAGCGACTGGCGGCCCGCCGGCTTCGCGGTGTGGCCGGTGGCTTCGCTCACGCTCGGTGGCTCCGTGGGGCCTGAACGCGCGATGCGGTTTGGGGCGTGGCCAAGGGCATTTGCAGCGGTTCTGATAAGATTCTGGCCCAATGGGAATCGATCGGCAAACGGTTGTTATCGGCGGCGGGATCAGCGGGCTGGCGTGCGCCTACCGGCTTCAGCGATTGGGCAGCCGCGTCACGCTGCTCGAGGCGTCCGACCGCGTCGGCGGAATGATTGCGACGGAGAGGCGGAATGGTTTCCTCTTCGAAGCCGGGCCGCAGTGCCCGCGGTTTCCCCGGGCCGTGTGGGAATTGGTGCGCGAGCTGGGACTCGAGAGGGAGTTTCTTCGCGCGGATTCGCGCGCGAAACGCTACGTGGTGAAGCACGGAAAGCTGTATCAGGCGCCGTTTTCTCTCTGGGCTTTCCTGTCAACGCCGCTGGTGGGCCTGGGCGCCAAGTTGAGGCTAGTGACCGAGCCGCTTCGCCGCTGGCAGCCGCCCGCCTCGGAAGAGTCGATCGCCGCTTTCGTTCGCCGCAAGTTCGGCGCGCAGATGCTCGACTATCTTGTTGATCCGTTCGTTTCGGCCGTCTTTTTTGCCGATCCGGACCAGATGGCGATGGACAGCGCGGTGCCTTCGCTGCCGAAATGGGAGCGAGAGTACGGCAGCGTGTTTCACGGCGCGCTGAAATCCCGGAAGGCGAAGAATTCGTCGCAGGCCAGTACCCACCTCGCGGATTTTCTTCCCCCGCTCGGCTCTTTTCGAACGGGGCTGGCGGCCTTACCGGACAAGCTCGCCGAGCGCCTGGGAACGAATGTGCGTCTGCGGGCGCAGGTGGAAAGCGTCGAAGTGCCGACTGCGGGCTCGTGGCCGAATTGGCGGATTCGGCTTCGCGGAGGAGAGGAGCTCGCGGCCGAAAGCGTCGTGGTGGCTGCGCCGGCCTATGCGGCGGCAGCCATGCTTCAACGCGGTGCACCACAACTAAGTTCAGCCCTCCAGGCCATCTCCTATGCGCCGCTGGTTGTCGTATCGTCCGCGTACGCGCGTTCGCAGGTCCGCCATTCGCTCGATGGATTCGGCGTCATGTTTCCGCGCCGCGAGGGGCTCCACGCGATTCTGACGACGTGGACCTCGTCGCTCTTTGCCGGCCGCGCGCCTGAGGACAAAGTCCTGCTGACGACCTTCGCGCGGCCCATGCCGCATGACACCTTTCTCGATTTGCCGAACGGGGCCATCGGAGCCGTGGTCGAGGACGAAGTCGGCTCGATTCTCGATGTTTCTGGCGCGCCCGTGGAGCGCATGGTGTGGAAGCACGCGAAGGCGCTGCCGCAATTCCAGGTGGGCCACGCGCAGAGGGTTGCTGCGATTCGCGAATCGGCGCGCGTGTTCCCGGGACTTTATCTCGCGGGGAACTATTTCCGGGGGCGCTCGCTCGACGACTGCGTCGAGAGCGGCTTCAACGCCGCGGAAGAGGCGCACGCCGTGCCGGACGCCGCTGCCGCGTGCGTGCAAAGAGCCGGACGGACCTGAGGAGAAAAGAGTTTGCAGCATATCATCGCGTACGTCGTCGGAGGCGCGGCCGTCTTGCTGATGGGGGGCTTCGCGTATCAGGTTTTCGGTGCACGCCGGGACCGCAGACGGTTTCGAGCTCCGGGCAAGCACGTCGAGATCGGGGAACATCGTCTGCACGTCCGGGATACAGGCGAAGGTAGTCCGACGATCGTCCTGGAGTCCGGCTTGATGAGCACGGTGCTGGCGTGGCACGCCCTGCAGCCGGAGCTTGCGAAGTCCACGCGCGTGGTCAGCTATGATCGCGCCGGTCTCGGCTGGAGCGATCTTGGCCCGGAACCGCGAGATGCCGACCGAATCGTCGGAGAGTTGCGCGCGTTGCTGCGCCGGAGCGAGATTCCTCCTCCCTACGTTCTCGTGGGGCATTCCTTCGGGGGACTCACGATGCACCTTTTCGCGTCGCGCTACGCGGAGGAGACGGCCGGCGTTGTGCTGATCGATCCGGTCGCCGCGGCCGAATGGAATCCGCCTCCCGAGCGCGATCAACGCCGCGTCGAAATCGGTTCGAAGATCTGCCGGCGAGCCGCTACACTTGCGCACACCGGACTGATCCGCGCGGCCGCCGCGCTTGTCCAGTCCGGAGCGAAGGCCTTTGCCGGACGGTTGATCAAGACGATCAGCAAAGGCGCACCGTCGGACTCCAACTCCACGGACAGTCCCTGGTTCTGGAATCTTCCCGCCAGCGAAAGGGCGATGGCTCCGGTCTTCTGGGTGCAGCCGAAATTCTGCCGCGCGATCGCAAGCCAGCTCGAACGGCTGCCGGCGAGCGCGGCGCAGGTCGTTGCGGCGGGCCCGATTGATCGACCTCTTACCGTGATTTCGGCGGCCAACGTCTCCGCGCAGCGGCTCGCGGCGCATCGGGCGATCGCGGCGCAATCGCCGCAGGGGCGTCACGTCGTCGCCGAGCGCAGCGGACACTGGGTGACGGAGGATCAGCCGCTGCTCGTTCTGGAAGCGATTCTCGAAATCGTTGAACGGACCCGGCGCCCCGCTGAGTTGAAAACGCGGCACGCGCATCAGTCCTGAACGCGCGCCGACCCGGCCTCTTCCGCCTCCCACTGAACCTTTCAGCCGTTGCGCGGGCGCCGAACTCTGTGCTATGAGCTTCGCCAATTTCGGGGAGAAACACCGGAAACAGAGGATAGGGATTCTTGACCACCACGGCGAATCAAGGCAACACAGCTTCCGATCGATCGGCAGGCCGCGGCTTCGTCTACGTTGCCGCGGCGTTCGCCGGTCTCGGCGGCCTGCTCTTCGGATACGACACGGGTGTCATCTCCGGCGCGCAGCTTTTCTTTCAGAACGACTTCTCGCTCTCTGTTTTCGCGCTTGAAGTCATCGTCAGCGGAGTCTTGGTCGGGGCCGCTATGGGCGCGCTGGCCGGCGGGCGGCTGGCGGACATATTCGGGCGGCGCACTCTGCTGATCGTAACCGCCGTCATCTTTGCCGTGGGCGCGCTGCTCTGTGCCGCCGCGACGTCCGCTGACATGCTGGTTGTGGGCCGAATCATCGTGGGGATCGGCATCGGGCTTTCTTCGGGCACAGTGCCTGTTTACATCTCCGAAGTCTCGCCGCCGGACGCGCGCGGCTGGACCGTCTCTATCTTCCAGCTGGCGATCACGCTGGGGATTCTGCTGGCGTACCTGGTGGACTACTCGTTTGCGCGCATGCAGGGATGGCGCTGGATGTTCGGCCTCGCGGTTGTGCCGGCCGCCGTGTTCGCGATCGGGATGCTCTTCCTGCCGGAATCGCCGCGCTGGCTCGTCAAGCGCGGCCGAGTGGCCGACGCAAGGGCGATTCTGGCCCGCAGCCGCGGCACAGGGGCCGTCGATACGGAGCTTGGAGAGATTCAGCAAGCGCTGGCGCAGGCTCACGAGCACGGCAACTGGCACGACTTGCTGAGCGCGGAGTTGCGGCCCGCGTTCGTCGTCGGGATCGGCCTCGCCATCCTGCAGCAGATCACCGGCATCAACACCGTGATCTACTACGCGCCGCGAATCATTCAATCGGCCGGAATTTCGTCCGCGTCCGGCTCGCTGCTGGCAACGGCCGGCATCGGCACCGTGAATGTGTTGATGACGATCGTTTCAATGTGGCTGATCGACCGCGTCGGGCGCCGCCCGCTGCTGTTGACCGGCGTCGCGGGCATGACGGTGACGCTCGGCCTGCTCGGATGGGTCTTTCATTCCGCCAGCATCGGTGGGGCGCTTTCGTGGCTGGCCGTGATCAGCATCATGATCTACGTCGCGTGCTTTGCCATCAGCCTGGGACCGATCTTCTGGCTGCTGATCGCGGAAATCTATCCGCTGCGGGTTCGTAGCTCCGCCGAAGGCCTTGCTGCCACTTTCAATTGGACGTCCAACCTGGTGGTCAGCCTGACGTTCCTGACGCTTCTGAATGCGATCGGCCCGACGCGCACATTTTGGCTGTACGGCCTGTTCGCCATCGTCGCGTGGTTGTTCTCCTACCGGCTGGTTCCGGAGACGAAGGGGCGCACACTCGAGGAGATCGAGCAGTTTTGGCGCAAGTAGGTTTTCCTCGTTCTCGCCTGCGGAGCCCGCTGAGGCGCTACATCCACTTGTCGATGGACGCGCTGCGGCCGTGGCTCATGTTCGCCACCTGAAAGAAGGCATTTGCTTGGCCGCCGCAGACGACCAAGTTGATGTCGGCCGCTCTCGGAAAGAACGGGATCAGCGTGTCTTCGGGAACCTTGTACCAGGTGGCATAGGGCTCCCTGTTTTGCAGAGCGAGTGGGTACAAGTGAAAAGGCGCCAGGAAGGACTCGCGAAAGTCCTTCGCCGTCCGTTGCGTATTCTTCCAGAGCCAATCGACGAGCTTTTCCTTTTTGTCGTATCCCTGATCGACCAGGCGCCCGGCCACCAGCGGATCGCAAATCACGAGCGCGCCCGACCCTCCGACCAACGATTGGCACATGAAGCTGATCTGCTGATCGAACATCGCGGGCTCGGCTCCGGCGCCCTTTGCGCCGTGACCCTGGCGAAGGTCCGGGCCGCCGAAGATACTGACCACGCTTTCGTCCGCTTTGAATCCGAACTGCGTATGCAGCGGGGTCCACGGGCTGTTTTTTTCGTCCTCGGCAATCACGCAGTTGTTGTAATCGAGCTGATTGCCTTGCCCGCCCTGATAGGTGTCTCCCGGAATGCCGCCGTTGGTCAGGTTCTTGCCCATCAAAGTCCATGCCCGGCCGATGGTGGCGTTGGACTGCGCGAACGGACCGAGCGCGCCGAGCCCGTAATTCATGCTGAGTTTGTCGCGGATGGGGCCGTTGATTACGATCGCGCTGCTCGATGAGGTCGTGGAGCCGAAGAGGCCCAATGGGCCCACCGAGGCCATCGCCAGCACCACCGGAAAGTACTCGGGCCTGCATCCCGCCATCACCGCGTTGACGGCTACCTGCCTCACCGTGTATCCCCAGCGAGCGGCTGTGTAGCCGACGCCCTGCAGCGGCGTTCGGAGCACTTCGTCGGGACTGTGACTGGTGCCCTTGAGCATCGCCTCGACTTTTTCTGCCGTGGGAATGACGATGGGTAGATAGTCCGTCATTCCGTTGTTCATGAAGATTTCCTGCAGGTTATCCGCTGTGTCCGGACCGAACGTAGCCGCTCCTGCGGCGACGGATTGCACTCCCGTTTTCTTCTCGTCGTCGGTCAGCGGCAGCGTCAGGTTGTCGACGATCTCCTTCATGATTTGTTTTCCCGACACCGGGTCGGGATTGACCAGGTACGCCGCGAGTTCATCGGGCGACTTGCCGCCCACGGGATGAGGCGTGAAAACTTCGCGCAGGTGCGGCATGCCTTCCCTTGCCGCGGTGAGGTTCGCTAATTCCGTATAGGCCTTCGTGCACATCGGAACTGCCGGGACGCCCATCTTTTCCATCGTTACGCAGTGACTCACGGTCGCTGGGGCGCAGCCTCCTCAATGCCCGATGGCCATGACGGCGGCGTAGGCGTTCGCCTTGATCTCGGCCCAAAGTTTCTGATCGTCTTCGGAGTAGTATCCGGCTTTCTTGCGGAAGACGGTTTTCACGGAGGGCATGTTCTGTTGAAACCATGCCTGCATTTTTTTCAGCAGCGTCTCGCTGCCGTCGAAGCTCGTGGCATCGACCAGATAAATGGTCTTCCCGTCGAGGGAGCCGGCGCGAGGCGCCATGGAGTAAAGCTGAATGGGCGGCGGCGTGCCCTTGGGGCTGACGGCAGTGAACGTGGCGTCGCTGCCCGCAGGGCCGTGCGCGTTTTTCTTCTGCTCTGCGTGCGCTTCGGAACCGGCAAGAAGCGCGGGCGACATGCCGAGCAGCGAGAGCAGCTTTCGTCGATTCACTTTCATGGTCTGATTCTCCTTGCCGCGATCAATTCGAGCGAGGGCGAACTGAAAGCGACGAAACATTTGCGGGCGCTCCAACCAAGTATCGCTTGCCGTCCACTTCGTATGTGATCGAATTCGATGGCGCGTTCGTCCCACCCACTATGAATTTCCACAATGGCTTGCCGGCCGCCGCCTCCGGCGTGCGATTCGCGCCGAGACGTAGAACATCCTGGTCTGCAAATGTGTGCGGTAGGAGATTCCTGGCTCGCGGCCTGATGAGTGTGAGAGGCGTTCAAGCCGAGCATCGACGCCGGAAAGAGCAAAGCGGCACGCCGCAAGCATCTGATCCCACCCTCATGGCCCACCATACTTGCTTTTCGCCTCGCCCGATGCTTCGCGCCGTCAACGGAAGCTAGCATCATCCTCCGGCGTGCGTCAACGACGTTGAGACGACGTCTATTCCTTCACTCGGCAGGCAGCGCGATTCATTTTTTCGGCGCGTTGGGATCGTTCGCGGGATCGAAATAGTGTGTGTCGGTCGGGCCGTATCCGGAAATCTGGACGATGGCGGCGGTGGCGCCCGTCTGCGCGAAATGAGTCTGGCCGGCAGGCTCCGAATAGACGCTTCCGGGCGGCATTGTCTTTAGCGAGTTCGCGTTGAAGTGATCGCCGTATCCGAAATGCCAGTCGCCGGAGACCACGACCGCAATCCGATCGTCGCGGTGCGAGTGCGCCTGAACCGTGGTGTGCGCCGGCACGATGAGCAGAATCGAATAGTAGCCGGCCTTTGAGGGATCGCCGAACAAGACCTTCGTGTGCGCTCCCGCGACGCCGGCCCCGCCGATGTGGTTACTGTCTGGCGGGCTCATCAGAGCGGAAATCTCGTCCGGCGTCATGCGCATCTGGGGCAACGACTGCGCGCCGGCTACTGACGCCGGTCCTCGAGCGGGCGTGAAAAGAGACGCGGCGCACAATGCCGCGGCAAGGCACAATTGTCCTGTACGGTTCATCGATCTCTCCTGAACGACGAAGCGTTCTTGAGTTTCGGTCTCTTGCGGCTACGCGAAGGGCGTTGGTCGCCGCACCCTTGCGCAGCGCCAGCTGCTTCTCATCACCGGCATGCTTGCTCTCCCTTGCCGGCGAATCGGGCAGATCGCGATTGAAACTAGAGATTGCTGACGGCTTCCGACAAGAACCACGTGCGCCGCTCGGTCTGATCGATCCAGGTTTCGATCAGGCTGGCGGTGGCGACGTCGTTGTGCCGGTCGCAGATTTCGTGCGTCTGGCGCAGGAGTCGAGTGAGCTCCAGATTGTCCCCACGCAACTCGAGCAGCATTTCCTCAGGTGCAAGAGATTCCTTGTTGTTGTCCGCCAGGCGCTGATGCTTCGAGATGTCGCCGATCGAGCGAAGCGTGGTGGCCCCGATCTTCCGGGCGCGCTCCGCCACGTCGTCGGTCATGGCGAAGATTTGCTCCGAATGCTCGTCGAGCAGCAGGTGATAGTCCCGAAAGTGCCGCCCTGTCATGTGCCAGTGGAAGTTCTTGGTCTTCATGTAAAGCACGAACACGTCCGCCAGCAACTGGCGCAGCGAGGCTGATATTTCGGAAACGCCTGCGCTGCTGAGATCGGTCGGAATCTCGGAAATGTGTGCTTTTGCCTGGACTGCAGCGGTCTTTGCCATTCTTGATCTCCCTTGCGACTGCGCGGAAAGTTGGCCGCCATTTGCGGCGGCGTTGAGCTGGCTCAGCCTGTTGAAGACGGCGTGGAACGTGGCGACTGTGCCGGCGTGGATTGGATGCCTCCGCCGGGGAGCCCGATGGTACCCCACGGCACCGAAATTCCGCAATCGATGGCGGCCCGCCTCGCGGGCCGCGCAGGGAGACCTTCCGGCGAGAACGACTCGCCTCGATCCCACGGCATTTTAGATGGAATCCATACAATCTTTCTTTAGGCGCCAGCCCTTGGCCCCCCGGTAAAGTAGTGCCTCAGCCCGAAATGGGGCTGACGCGGCACCGTCCCCGCCGAGCATCCGAAGCCTCGCGCCAGTCCGCTGCGGGGCCACACGGGGTGAAGTGTGAGCATCGAAGTCGCCCTCTTCCATCGCACGGAGTATCGCTACGACCGGCCGGTCCAGCTGGGCCCGCAGACCGTTCGGCTACGCCCGGCGGTACACGCGCGGACGCCCGTGCTGGCATACTCGCTTCGCGTCGAGCCCTCGCCGCATTTCCTGAACTGGATGCAGGATCCGCAGGGGAACTATCTGGCGCGGCTGGTCTTTCCGGAGAAAACGGAGCGGTTCGCCGTCACGGTGGATCTGATCGCGGACATGGCCGTGATCAATCCGTTCGACTTCTTCCTCGAGCCGCGCGCCGAGAACTTCCCGTTCGCATACGACCAGGTGCTCGAAAGCGAGTTGGCGCCGTTTCGTCAGATCGCGGAGACCGGCCCGCTTTTCGGATATCTGATGCAAAAGGTGCACCGCAGCAACCTTCGCACGATCGACTTTCTGGTCGAGATCAATCGCCGGGTGCAGCAGCAGGTTCGCTACGTGATTCGCATGGAGCCGGGGGTCCAGACTCCCGAAGAGACGCTGACGAAGCGCGAGGGTTCCTGCCGGGATTCGGCCTGGCTGCTCGTGCAGCTTCTGCGTCGGCTGGGCTTCGCAGCGCGCTTTGCCTCGGGCTACCTGATCCAGCTTGTTCCGGATCAGAAGCCGATCGAAGGCCCCGTCGGCCCGGCCCGCGACTTCACCGACCTCCACGCGTGGTGCGAAGTCTATCTGCCGGGCGCGGGCTGGATCGGCCTCGATCCAACGTCGGGTCTGCTGGCCGGCGAAGGGCACATCCCGCTGGCCTGCTCGCCCGAGCCGCAAAGCGCCGCGCCGATAGCGGGCCTGGTGGATCAGTGCGAAAGCACGCTGTATCACGAGATGACGGTGAAGCGCGTCAAGGAATCGCCGCGCGTAACGAAGCCCTACGCCCCGGAAGATTGGTCGCGCCTGACGGCGCTGGGCGACAGGCTCGATCGCGATCTCGAAATGGGCGACGTGCGCCTCACGCTGGGCGGCGAGCCCACGTTCGTGGCGGCGGGCGATCCCGACGGAGCGGAGTGGAACACCGAAGCGTTGGGTCCTACGAAGCGAGCATACGCGGGGAAACTTGTGCGCCGCCTGGCCGATCGATTTGCCTCCGGCTACCTGCTGCACTTCGGGCAAGGGAAGTGGTATCCGAGTGAACAACTGCCCCGCTGGGCTTTGGGCTGCCATTGGCGCAAGGACGGCGAACCGATTTGGCAAGACAAGGAGCTCTTCGCGGCGGACGAGAAGCCGAACTCAGGTTTGCGTCCGGAAGACTCGTGTCGATTCATCTCGCGCCTCGCGGAGCGGCTTCGCCTCGATCCCTCGTTCTGCGTGCCCGGTTACGAAGACTCCTGGTATTACCTGTGGAAGGAGCGGCGTCTGCCTTCCAATGTCGATCCTTTTCAAAGTGAATTGCAGGACCCGCAGGAGCGCGCGCGACTCGCACGCGTTTTCGAGCAGGGACTGTCGCATCAGGTGGGATTCGCGCTGCCTCTGCGCCGCGCCGGATATGGCGAAGAGCGCCTGTGGCATACCGGGCCGTGGTTCTTCCGGCCGGAGAGAATGTATCTCCTGCCCGGCGATTCGCCGATGGGATACCGCCTGCCGCTCGATTCACTGCCGTGGGCCGCGGAGAGTGACCGGACCCATTTCTACGAGCGGGATCCGTTTGAGTCGCAGTCGCCCTTGCCGCCGCGCCAGCACTTTCGTTCCGCCGGCGAGGATCGCTCCGCCCCGCCGTGGCTTCAGCATGGCGGCCGTGAGATAGGCTGGCGCGAACAGATTCTCCTGCCGCCCGAGCCGGGGCAATCCGATCCCAGCGTGGTTCGCACCGCGCTTTGCGTCGAGGCGCGCAACGGGTTTCTGCACGTCTTCATGCCGCCGGTTGAGACCGCGGAGGACTATCTGGACTTGACCGCCGCCGTCGAGGATGTCGCCGCGCAATTGGCGCAGCCAGTCGTGATCGAGGGCTACGCGCCGCCGCCGGATTCACGCTTTCGGCACCTCTCGGTGACGCCCGACCCAGGGGTGATCGAGGTCAACGTCCACCCAGCCTCATCGTGGGCCGAGCTGGCGGAGAACACCAACGTCATATATGAAGAGGCACGCGCGGTCGGGCTCACCGCCGAGAAATTCATGATGGATGGAAGCCACGTCGGAACGGGCGGCGGGAACCATCTCGTGCTCGGCGGTCCTGCACCGGTCGACTCGCCCCTGTTGCGGCGTCCCGATCTGCTGAGAAGTCTGGTCGGCTACTGGCACAACCACCCTTCGCTCTCCTATCTCTTTTCCGGACTCTTTATCGGACCCACGAGCCAGCATCCGCGCGTCGACGAAGGCCGCGACGACGCCACCTACGAACTGGAGATTGCTTTCAAGGCGCTGGAGGCAGCCGGGGCCGTTTTCCCCTGGCTCGCCGATCGCGCCCTCCGCGATGTTCTGGTCGACGTTACCGGTAACACGCACCGCGCTGAGTTTTCCATCGACAAACTCTATCCGCCGGACTCCGCCTCAAGCCGCCGCGGCCTGCTCGAACTGCGCGCCTTCGAAATGCCTCCGCATCCGCAGATGAGCCTGGCGCAGCAACTATTGGTTCGCGGGCTGATTGCGATGATGTGGTGGAAGCCGTACGACACAAAGCTGGCTCGGTACGGCACGCGCCTGCACGACGATTTCATGCTGCCGTATTTCGTGGCCAACGACTTCGAAGACGTGCTTACCGACCTGCAGCAAGCGGGCTACCCGTTTGAGTCCGCTTGGTTCGACGCTCACCGCGAGTTTCGCTTTCCACTGATCGGCAAAGTAGCGTATCGCGGAATCGAAATCGAGCTGCGTCACGCGCTGGAACCGTGGCATGTGTTGGGCGAAGACGCGGCCATCGGCGGCGCGGCGCGCTTCGTGGATAGCTCGCTCGAAAGAATGCAGATCAAGATCGACGGCGCCACCGGCGAGCGGCACCGCCTGCTGGTGAATGGATATGTCGTGCCGCTGCGGGCCACGGGCCGCCGCGGCGAGTACGTCGCAGGAATCCGCTATCGCGCCTGGCAGCCGCCGCGCGCTCTGCACCCCACGATTCCCGTCGATTCGCCGCTGATCTTCGACCTCTACGACACGTGGAACGATCGCTCGATCGGCGGCTGCGCCTATCACGTCGTGCATCCGGGAGGGCGGAACTACACGCGCTTTCCGGTGAACGCCAACGAGGCGGAGACGCGCCGCCGCGCGCGCTTCTTTCCGTTCGGGCACACTCCGGGAACGCAGTTTCCGATTATGGAGACCAACGGCGCCGAGCATCCCGTGACACTGGATCTACGCCGGGCCCGGTACGCGCGGCCGCTGGCCGATTCATGAAATCCATGCGCAAAGCCTGTCGCCGGCTCGAGGCGATGGTATAAAGGTACAGCGTGCATTTACAGTACGACGAACTGGTAACAGGAACCGGAGCGATCAGGCCGCACTGGCGCGGCTTGATGGAAACTGTCTTCACGCTCAGCTCCGAACAGCTCGCTGAAAGACTCGCCCGGGCATCGATTCAGATGTCCGACGACGAGATCGTCGCTCTCCCCGAAGCGCACCCCGGCGCGCCCGCCCCTTCGCTGGACCTGATCCCGTTGATCCTGCCGGAATCGGAATGGCAGACGATCGCCGATGGCCTGGTGCAACGAGCGCGCCTTCTCGAGACGATCCTCGCCGATCTGTACGGTCCGCAGCGCCTGGTCGAAGAGCGGTTGCTGCCTCCCTACCTCGTCCTGGGCAATCCCGAGTTCTTGCGGCCCCTGCGCTACGTCCAGCCGGCTCACGGCGCGCCGCGCCTCTATTTCTATGCCGCCGATCTGGTGCGTCTGCCCAACGGTGAGTGGCGCGTATTCGCGGACCGCACCCAGGCTCCCGCAGGGCCGGGGTACGCTCTGCACAAGCGTAGCGTTCTGGCGCGCACGTTTCCGGAAGTGTTTCGCGCTGTTCCGGTGCGCAGCCTGGAACCGTTCATCGAGCTGTGGCGATCGAGCCTCCACATGATGGGCCGAAAGCCCGACGCGTCGCCCCAGGTGGCGCTGCTCACTCCGGGTCCTTACAACGATGCCTATTTCGAACACGTCTTTCTCGCTCGAGCGCTGGGCATTTCGCTGGTGCAGGGAAGCGATCTCACGGTGCGCGGCGATTGCGTCTATTTCAAGACGCTTGGCGGGCTGAAGAAGGTCGATGCCATCTATCGCCGCGTCGATGGCGACTACTGCGACTCGCTGGAGTTGCGCGACGATTCGACGCTGGGCGTCGCGGGACTCGTGGAGGCAGCCCGTCATCAGAATGTGACGCTCCTGAACATGCCCGGCACGGCGCTTGTCGAGTCGCCTTCCTTCACTCCCTTTCTGCCGAATCTGGCGCAGCGCCTTTTGGGTCAGGACCTGCTGCTGCCCGCCGTGACCACTTGGTGGTGCGGCCAGCAGGCTCCGCTCCAGGAAGTTCTCGCCGGCATGGACGAGTTCGCGCTGCACGACGTTTTCGAGTCGCATCCGTCGCTCGTCGAGCCGGCGCTTCTCGCAGCCAAGGAGCGTGCTGCGTTCGAGGCGCGCTTGCTGCGCCATCCGGAGCGATTCGTCGCGCGCGAAAGAATGGCGCCCAGCCTGGCGCCGTGTCTCGTGCCTGATGTCGCCGCGCACGAACATGAGCGTCTGGTTCCGAAGCCCGTCGTATTGCGCGTCATGGCCGTTTGGCACGATGGCGAATGGTACGCCTTGCCCGGCGGCAGCGCGCGCGTCGTGACGGGCGATTCGATCTACGGCAACATGCTTCGCCACAGCGATCTGATCAAAGATACCTGGGTGCTCTCCACGCAAAGGGCGGACATCCACATTCCGCCGATTGCGCTATCGCCCGCCGCCGCGAAGGCCGCCGCCGGAGACGTTTCCTTGCGCAGCCGCACGGCGGACGATCTGTTCTGGCTCGGACGCTACGTTGAGCGGATCGACGGCGGCCTGAGGCAATTCGTCGCCGTGCTCGATCGCATCGCCTCCGGCGGCTTGGGCGCGCGCCATCAGGCGGAGTTGAAACGCCTCGCCGAATCGCTTACGCGCACGGGCTGGATCGAATCCGATCTCTCGGCGACGCCCGTTTACGGTTCCAAATTCTTGAACGGAGTCGCCGGTGCCGCATCGAGCGGCGCGCCGATGCGCGCGTGCGTCGATGGCATCCGCCGCCTGACGCTCGCCACGCGCGACCAGCTTTCCTTCGACATGTGGCGCTCTCTTCAGCGCTTCCTGAACGCCTTCGAATGGCACTTCGATCAGTCCGGGCGCAGCCCGGACCGCTTGCTGGAAGGGCTGGCGGCCCTGCTGGAACACATCGCCGCGTTCTCCGGCTTGGCGGCGGAAAATATGGTGCGCAGCGCCGCGTGGCGCTTCCTCGACCTCGGACGGCGCATCGAACGCGGCGTCGGTTGCGCCCAGATGGTCGGCGGCGTGATGACGGGACCGGCGAGCCAGGTTGAGGCGGGCCTTCGGCTCTCGCTCGAGCTGTGCGACTCCATCAACGCCTACCTGGCGCAGTATCCGGCGGAGGTCTACTACGCGCAGGCGCTTTCATTCGTGCTCGCGGACCGCAGAAATCCGCGTGCGCTCATCTATCAGCTGGCGCGGACTTCAAACCATCTGGCCGAACAATCCGAAGGCTCCGAGTCGATCGACGCCGTCGGGCTCGCGTCCCTGATCGATGCCGTGGAGCATTTCCCGCTGCAGATCGCTCGCGCCGGCGACATGGAAGGGCAGGAGGACGATCTCTTCGAGCTGCTGACGCGCGCGATCATCTGCCTGCAGGATCTCTCCGATTCGATCACGCGCGTCTTTTTCACGCACATCGCGCCCGCGAAGTCCACGGGATTCCGCAAGCAGCGATTCGTTGCGGCGGCTTCTTCGGCCCGGATTTCCGTGGAGGCGAAGTCCTGATGCGATACGCGGTGCGCCACGAAACTTCCTACGGCTATCGGACGCCTGTCGACATCGGCCTGCACCTGCTTCGCCTGACTCCTTGTCGGCTCGAGGGCCAGACTCCGCTCCGTCGCGATCTTTCCTTTGCGCCTCTGCCGGCCCGCGTCGAATCGTTCACGGACCACTTCGGCAATTCCGTCCACTATGTGGCGGTCGAAGCCCCGCACGACCGCTTCATCGCCACTCTCGAAGCGGAGGTGGAGGTTTCCCGCCCGGCGGTTTCCGCCGAGGGCCCTCCGTGGGAGGAGATTCGCGACATAATGCGCAACGACGGTTTTCCGGTTCCTCCCGGCGTCGCCGAATTCGTCTATCCGTCGCCGCTCGCCTACCCGGAAGACATCGCAACGGCGTACGCTGTGGAGTCTTTCGCGAAAAGGCGGCGCGTCGTGCCCGCGCTCCGCGATCTTACCGCGCGAATCCGCCAGGATTTCGCGTACACGCCGAATCTGACGAGTATCTCGACCAAGATCGAAGAAGTGCTCTCGCTGCGTCAGGGCGTGTGCCAGGACTTTGCTCATCTAATGATCGCCGGTCTGCGAGGCCTCGGTCTGCCGGCGCGATACGTCTCGGGCTATGTCTACACGCGCGTGACCGAGGGAGATGGAGCGCGGCCCGGCAGCGATGCGAGCCACGCGTGGGTTTCCGTGTGGTGCGGCGAAGACCTGGGCTGGGTCGAATTCGATCCGACGAACGACCTGCTCGTGCAGGACGAGCACATCGTCCTGGCCTACGGGCGCGATTTCCCCGATGCGACTCCGCTGCGCGGCGTCATTCTCGGCGGCGGCAGCCACACGCTCAAAGTCGCCGTCACGGTCAAGCCTCTCGACGCTCCGGCGACTCCAACCCGTGCGTAGGGGGAGCCCTTCTCACCGCCGCAGGGAAGAAACCGCGCGAACCCGGTTGAACTTTGAAGCGCTGACGGTTACGATTTCGCCGCGTTTGTTTTGGGCGAGAGAGACGACCGATCTCGGCGCGATCATGTGAGAAGGCGCGCCCCAGGAGAATGCGATGAAGAGAATCTGCACAGCCCTGATGGTGGCAATGGCCGCGCTCGTGTTTGCGGGCGTCGCGCACGCGCAGGTGACGCTGAACGCAGTGCGAGTCGGAGCGCAGGACCCCGTTGCATTGGCCAAGTTCTACGAAGCTTCGTTCGGCATGTCGGAATTCAATCGCTTCAACGCGCCCGGCGGGCCGGAGATCTTCCTGAACTTCGGCGCGACGGCCGACGCTGCGAAAGCCAACAAGAGCGAGCCGATCGTCATCATGCATCGCGATTCCGACGACCTGAAGGACCCGGTCCCGCACATTATCCTGAACGTGAAAGATATCAACGCGACCGTCGCTGCACTGAAAGCGGCTGGCGGCTCGACGGCCGGCGATCCTCGTCCGTTCGGAAATTCCGGCATCGTCATCGGCATCGCAATCGATCCGGTCGGCAATCGCATCGAACTCATCCAGCACCCGTAGATCGACGCCGCGCGCGGAGCTGCGGCGTCGCGTCCAGCGGCCGATTCACGATCTGCGTGCGTCTCGCAAGGACTTCTGAAGCCGGGCCCTCGCGACTACGGGATCGCTCGCATCGTGCCGGCTCGAGCGCCCATCCCAAACCAGAAGAAGCCGCGTTCGCGCTCGAAGGCGTCGAGGCTCTCGGGTCGTCCACGCTCGAACGCGCCAAATGACGTAACGACCTCCTGTCTTCTTCTGTCGCGAGAACTGTGCTATACCAATTCGCGCTTTTTGTGCGGAGAGCAATCTGGCACGAGCCAAACATAGTCGCGTGGTCGCCGTCTGGGTTTTCATGGCAGCCGTGTCGTTCGCGCTGCCGACGCTCGCGCAAGGCCCGCCTCCCGGTCCGCCCGTCAAGCTCGGCCCGCTCGATCCCGAAGCCGGTAAAGCGCTCTTCCAGCAGAACTGCGTCAATTGCCATGGCCTCGACGCGACGGGCGAAGAAGGCCCGAACCTCCACGGCGTGCCCGCGGCACTTGGCGACGCTGCCGTCTCCACCATCATCCGACGCGGAATTCCGGGCACCGGCATGCCGAGCTCTTACATTCTCAGCGAGCAAGACGCTGCCAATATCGTCGCCTGGCTCCGCTCGCTTGATTCCGCGCCCCAGCCGGCCGCCGTTGGCGACCCAAAGAAGGGAGAAGCCGTCTACGCCTCCTCCGGCTGCTCCGCCTGTCACATGATCGACGGCATGGGCGGCAACATCGGGCCCGAGCTTTCGCACATCGGCGCGCAGCGCGGTCCGGCGAACCTGAAAGCGCGCCTCGTCGATCCCGGCGCCAATCTGCCCAAACCGGCCGGCGGTTTCACTGGTGGCGGCGGCTTCACGCAGTACCTGATGTTCCGCGCAGTCGAAAGGAACGGCCACGTCACCGAAGGCATCCGCGTGGGCGAGGATTCATTCTCGATCGTCCTGAAAGATGCGCAGGGAAACCTCCACGGATTCAGCAAGCCAGAACTGGCGAAGCTGGAAAAAGAACCGGGAAAAAGCATCATGCCCAGCTTCAAGGAAACCCTTTCGAGCGCGCAGATGGACGATCTCGTCGCGTACCTTTCCACATTGAAGGGGCCGCAATGAAGAAGTCGTTCGCGTCCGCCGCGCTCGCTGCGGCCGTCCTCGCCGTCGGAGTGACGCCCTATCGCGCCCACGCGCAGGGCATCACCTATGACAGTTTGTTGAAAGCGGACTCGACGCCGCAAGACTGGCTCATGTACGGCGGCGACTACTTTTCGCAGCGCTTCTCGCGCCTCACGCAGATCAACCGCGAAAATGTCCGCCTGCTCAAGCCGGCGTGGATGTATCAGCCGAATCACACCGGAGAAGCGCCGATCGAAGCCTCCGCGATTGTCGCGAACGGGGTCCTCTATATCACCGAGCCGCCCAGCACGGTGACTGCGCTCGACGCGCGCCTGGGCACGAAAATCTGGAGCTGGACTCCCAAGCTGCCTGAACGCCTCTACACCATCGGCGTTCATCGCTCGAATCGGGGCGTCGCCATCCTCGGCGACATGGTCTATGTAGGCACGCTTGACGCGCATCTCGTCGCGCTCGATGCCAGGACGGGCGAAGTCCGATGGACTGTCCACGTGGACGACAACAATCACGGCTACGCCATGACCGCCGCTCCCCGCGTCATCAACGGCAGAGTCATCGTCGGAATTTCCGGTGGCGACGTTGACATTCGCGGCTATGTCGACGCCTACGATGCGAAGACCGGCAAGCGCCTCTGGCGCAGCTACACGATTCCCGCCCCCGGCGAGCCCGGCTCGGAAACCTGGGGCAAGGACATGAACGGGATCGGCGGCGGCGGCACCTGGGGCACGGGTTCCTACGATCCCGAGCTCAACCTGATCTACTGGGGCACCGGCAATCCCGCGCCTGATTACAATGGCTCGCTTCGTCCCGGCGACAATCTCTTCACCAATTGCGTCCTGGCCCTCGATGCCGATACCGGCAAGATGAAGTGGCATTTCCAGTTCACGCCGCACGACACGCACGATTGGGATTCGATTCAGGTCCCTGTGCTCTTCGACGCTGAGGTCGACGGCAAGCCGCGCAAGCTTCTGGCGCTCGCCAATCGGAACGGCTTCTATTACGTGCTCGATCGCGTCACCGGCCAGTTCGTCGCCGGCCAGCCGTTCGTGACTGAGACTTGGGCCAAGGGTCTCGACCGGAACGGTCGCCCGATCCTCAATCCTGACATCGAGCCGACTCCCAAGGGCACGCTGAATTTCCCCGACGGCCACGGCGGAACGAACTGGAACAGCCCGTCCTATTCGCCGATCACCAAGATGTTCTACGTCTCTTCGCGCGAGATCAGCGCCTACACCGTTTCCGGAAAGGACCGCGTCGATTTTCCCGGCTTCGGCGGCGGCGGGCGCATCACCCTGGGCGGTGACGATGCCTACGGCGCCGTGCGCGCGCTCGACGCCGTCACCGGTAATCGCAAATGGGAATTCAAGTTGCTCGCGCCCACCGAAGTCTCGACGCTGGCGACCGCCGGAGGTCTGGTTTTTTCCTCCAGCGATGAAGGAAACTTCTTCGCTCTGGACGCCAACACTGGAAAACTTCTGTGGAATTTCACCGTCGGTGGCACCGAGACCGGCGCGAATTTCGTTACCTACGAACTTGCCGGCAAGCAGTACCTCTTCGCAGCTTCGGGCAATTCCTTCGTCGCGTTCACCCTTCCGTAGCTCGGAAAAGCCTTTGATCGCGGGCGCCGGCGACAGCCGCCAGGTCCGCAGTCACCTCGCCTGTCGTGTCCATCCGCCCATGGCGGCACTGCGGTGGTCACGTTGTCGCTGAAAAAAAGAAGAGAATGGTCGGGGCGAGTGGATTTGAACTTGAGCCGTTTTGCGGGCCTCCGAGCCCGCGGCCGAAATCCCGAGCGTAGCCGAGGGACCTCTCCGCCGCAATTCAACCGTGAGGATTACGGCGACTGAAGGAGGTGGTCGGGGCGAGTGGATTTGAACTTGAGCCGTTTTGCGGGCGTCCGAGCCCGCAGGCGAAATCCCGAGCGTAGCCGAGGGACCTCTCCGCCGCAATCAAACCGTGAGGATTATGGCGACTGAAGGAAGTGGTCGGGGCGAGTGGATTTGAACCACCGGCCTCCTGGTCCCGAACCAGGCGCTCTAGCCAGGCTGAGCCACGCCCCGAATGTAGGGAAGAGCGTTCATTAGTTTACGTTGGATTCGGCGGATCGGCAACCCGCCGCGTTTCAGCCTCCGCCGCATCGCCTTCCAGCCCGTGTCCGGCCAGGCATCGGCGGCTCAAGCCGAGGTATCGGAATTCCATTCGCGCGCATCCAAATTGTATGGTCATGTTTCTGTTTGCAGAGGCTCGGGCGGTAGGGCAAAATATCCCTGGCTCCGGCAATCAGAAAAGCAGTCATATTCTGACATTCCAGTTCATCTCAGCGAAGGGGAGGGTTCATGTCGAAGATCGAAAAGCACGCGTCAGGCAATCCTACGGATGGCTCGGTCGCTCATAATCGGTTTCAGCGTGCTGCGCGGTTTGGTGTTTTCGCCCTGGCTCTCGGAGCGCTCGTGATCGTCGGCTTGCTCGGCTCCGCGCCGAACGCCGGCGCTCGCAATGGCGACGATGCGGTGGGCGCCACGACGTTCAAGACGCAGTGCGTCGTTTGCCACGGCGCGGACGGCACCGGAACGCCGACCGGCAAGGCTCTCAAGGCCCCCGATCTGCACTCCGAGGCGGTCCAGAAGATGACCAAGCAGCAGATCATCGATCAGGTCTCGAACGGCAAGAACAACATGCCGCCGTTCAAGAACACCTTGAGCAAGGACCAGATTTCGGCGGTTGCCGACTACGTGCACTCCGCGTTCGGCAAGAAGTAGCTCTCCATCTCCCATGCGGACGGGCCCGCTGCCGCGCAGCAGGTTCGTCCGCATTTTTCTTTCTAGCTCGCGGCTGCGATCACGCGGCCGATTCCTTCCGCGAATTCCTCGACCGGCGTCAGCAGGCTGACCACCAGATATCCGTCCTCCGCGAACTCGTAGAAATGCCCCGGATGCGCCGCGACGGAATATTTTTCAATCAATCGCACCGCCAGCTCCTCGTCCGATTGCACCGCCGGCACACGCAGCACCGCGTACCATCCGCCCTCGATTTCCAGACGCGAAACCGGCTTCTGCCGCGCCATCTGCTCATCCAGCCGCCGCAGATTCGCTTCGACGCGCGCGCAAATCTGCGCCTGGATCGCGCGCCGCTGCGCCAGCAGCTCCGGCAGCGCGTGCTGCACCGGCGCGTTGAGCGAAAGATATGTGTCCGCGATCACTTCGAGCCGCGCCGTCGCCTGGCGTACGAGTTCTTCGGGCCCGCTCGCCGCGATCCATGCGACCTTCATCTGCGGCAGCGCCGCGATCTTGCTCAGCCCGCTCAGCACGAATGTCAGCGCCTGCGTCGCGCCGGCGAAACTTCCGTGCCGCTTCTTCCCACGCCGGGCATCGGGCAGCGCATAGTCGAGAAACACTTCGTCGACCACCAGCGCGAGTCCGCGCTCGCGGCAGATCGCGCCCAATTCTTCCGCTTCGTCGCGCGAAACGAAATGTCCCGTTGGATTGTTCGGATGCACCGCGAGAATCGCGCGCGTCCGCGGGCCGGTCGCCGCGCGCAGAGCAGGGAAGTCGATTTGCCAGCCGTGGTCGTACACCAACCGGAACGGCCGCAGCTTCACGTCCTGAATCGCCGCGAGAAAATCGAATAGCGGATAGCTCGGATGCGCCGCCAGCACTTCGTCGCCCGGCTCGCACAGCAGGCGGAAGAGAAACGAGTAAGCCTCGCTCGTGCCCGTCGTCAGAATCAGCCGCTCGGGATCGACCGGTGCAGCGGGATTCTTCTCGCGGTAATACTCCGCCACGGCCGCTCGCGCCGAACGCAACCCCTTCGCCTCCGGCTCGTACGTCAGCGCCTCCGGCGAACGCAGCGCCGCCAATATCGCCGCTTCGTCGTAACGGAAACCGCACGTCGTGGGATTCGACGCGGTCAAATCGAACAGCTTGCGGCCGCTCTCGCGATGCCGCCGCAGAGCGCGCGTGTAGGCGTTTTCCTCGAGCTTCCAGTTCGTGCGCGCTGAAAACATTTCGCTGCGCGGTCAGATCACGCGCTCGTGCGGGTAGCCGGCGGCGTCGAGCGCCGCCATCAGTTCGGAGATGTGATCGGGGCCGCGCGTTTCCATGGTGATGTCGATCACCGCGTCGCCCAGCAGCACGCCGTAATACGTGCGGTCGTAATTCGTCTCCACGATGTTCGCCTTCTCCCGCGCGATCACGCCCGCCAGCCGTTCGAGCGCGCCCGGATGATCCGGCAGGTGAATGCGCAGCCGCACCAGCCGCCCGTCTTTCACCAATCCGCGCTCGATGATCCGTGAAAGCAGCGACACGTCGATGTTGCCGCCCGTCAGAAACACGCCGACCTTCTTGCCTTGCGCGGGAATCTTTCCCTGCAGCACGGCCGCAGCCGCCACAGCTCCCGCTCCTTCGGTCAGCGTCTTTTCTTTTTCCAGCAGCTTCAGGATCGCCGCCGCGATCTCTTCGTCGTCCACCGTGACGATTTCGTCCACGTATTTCTTGACCAGCGGGTACGTCACTTCGCCCGCGCAGCGCACCGCGATTCCGTCCGCGATCGTCACCTTCGCCGGCAGCATCACCGGATGGTGCGCCTCGATCGCCGCTTTCATCGACGGCAGCTTGGTCGTCTGCACGCCGATCACGCGAATCTTCGGATTGATCTCCTTCACGGCGCACGCCACGCCGCCCACCAGCCCGCCGCCGCCCACCGGAATCACCAGCACCTCGATCTCCGGATGCTGCTCCAGCGTCTCCAGTCCCAGCGTGCCCTGCCCGGCGATTACGGCGTCGTCGTCGAACGGATGAATGAACGTCAGGTTGCCTTCGCGGCAGCGGCGCAGCGCTTCCTGGCACGTCTCGTCGTAGTTCGCCCCCGCCAGGATCACTTCGGCGCCGTATTCGCGCGTGGCGGAGACTTTCACCAGCGGCGTCGTCAGCGGCATGCAGATCTGCGCCGCGATCCCGCGCTTCGTCGCGTGATACGCCACCGCCTGCGCGTGGTTTCCGGCCGATGCGGCGATCACGCCGCGCCGGCGCTCGTCGGGCGTCAGCAGCAGGATCTTGTTCAGCGCGCCGCGCTCCTTGTAGGAGCCGGTCATTTGCAGATTTTCGAGCTTGAAATAGATCGAGTTGCCGGTCAGCTTCGAAAACGTTTCCGAGCGGACGAACGGCGAAAGGAAAATCGAGTCGCGGATGCGCGCGTGCGCCTCTTTGATTTTCGCGAGCGTGACCATGTCTGTGTGTGCCGCCCAAACCGATGGAAGCAATTCGCCATTTTAGCGTGACACGCCCGTCCCGCGCCCCGGAAAACTCGCCCGGCGTCTCTCATCGGTAGCGGGCCGCCCTCGCGCGGCCTGATCTTCCGCTGCGGACGAGATAGTCTTGCGGCGCCCGCCCGTGCTCCGGCACCTGGTCCCGGCCGCCCGGCGTGGCCTGCCGCGCCAGCTTTGTCGCGCGCCTCGGCGGGTACGCCCTTGACAGCACACCATATTTCTGCAAATATCGAAATATGCCGGACGTTTCAACGCGGAAACTCGACCACCAGGTCGCGAAATACGCCGACATGTTTTCCGCCATGGGCACCGAGGCCCGGCTGAGGATCATGAGGCTCCTGCTGTCGGCTCATCCCGAAGGGATGATTGTCGGCGATATCCAGCAGGAGCTCGATATTCCGAACTCGACGCTTTCACACCATCTGGACAAGCTCAGGGCGGAAGGCCTCGTGAAGGTCCGCCGCGAGAGCACGTTCCTCCACTACACCGCCAACACCGAGGCGCTCCGCGACGTGTTGCAGTTCCTCTATGCCGAATGCTGCACGCGGAACAAGGCGCTCAAGGCCGAGTCGATCGTTCAACTTTGCAAATAGGAATCTCGAATGAGCAATCAGAATCTGAACGAAGTCATCAAGGAAAAGTACGGGCAGGCCGCTCAGCGGGCGAAGGCGGGCGGAAGCTCCTGCTGCGGGGCCGGCCCCGCCAGCGGAGGCTCCTGCGCCGATCCGATCACGTCGAATCTGTATGACGCTTCCCAGGCGGCCCAAATTCCCGAGGAAGCCTTGCTCGCGTCTTTGGGATGCGGCAATCCCACGGCTCTTGCCAACCTGCGCGCCGGGGAAACGGTGCTCGATCTCGGTTCCGGCGGAGGAATCGACGTCTTGCTCTCCGCGAAACGCGTCGGGCCGGCCGGCAAGGCCTACGGCCTCGACATGACCGATGAAATGCTGGCCCTGGCAAACGACAACAAACGCAAGGCCGGCATCGACAACGTCGAGTTTCTCAAAGGCGAAATCGAAAACATCCCCTTGCCTGAAAACTCGGTCGACGTGGTCATTTCAAACTGCGTCATCAACCTTTCGGCGGACAAAGGCCGCGTGCTGCGGGAAGCGTTCCGCGTCCTGAAGCCCGGCGGCCGTTTCGCTGTTTCGGACGTCGTCACGCGCGGCGATGTGCCGTCCGAAATCCGCAAAAGCGTCCTGCTGTGGGTCGGCTGCATCGCCGGCGCGCTGGAGGAGAGCGAGTATCGGGGCAAACTCGCCGCAGCCGGATTCAGGGACATTCAAATCGAGCCGACTCGGATCTACCGCGTCGAAGACGCGCGCGAATTCCTCGCCGCGCAGGGAATTGACGCCGATGCCATCGCTTCTCAAGTGGACGGCAAGTTCATGAGCGCGTTCATTCGCGGCGTCAAGCCGCGCCAGGCCTAGCCATGCCCAGCCGCTTCAGCGTCCTGTTTCTCTGCACCGGGAATTCGGCGCGGTCCATCATGGCCGAAGCGATCATGAACAGGAAGGGATCGCCCACCTTCACGGCGTACAGCGCGGGAAGCCATCCCAAAGGTACCGTGCACCCGGCCGCGCTCCGGCAAATCGAATTGGCGAAACTTCCGGCGGCCGGTCTTCGCAGCAAGGATTGGAGCGAATTCGCCGTGCCCGGCGCTCCCCATCTGGATTTCGTCTTCACCGTTTGCGACAACGCGGCCGGGGAAGTCTGTCCCGTCTGGCCGGGCCAGCCCATGACGGCCCATTGGGGCGTGGCCGATCCTGCCGCTGTCCAGGGCACTCCGGAGCAGATCGAGAAGGCCTTCCGCGACGCGTTCGTGGTCCTCGACCGCAGAATCAGCCTGTTCCTGTGTCTGCCCCTCGCGAGCCTCGACAAGCTCGCAATCAAGAAAGAGATCGACCGAATCGGGCACGCATGAGCGCGTCTCTCTCCCGGCGGGCCGTCGCCGAATTCATCGGCACAGCGTTTCTTGTCGCGGCGGTGGTCGGATCGGGAATCATGGGCCAGCGCCTGGCCGGCGGCAATGTCGCAATCGCGCTTCTGGCCAATACGATCGCGACAGGCGCCGCCCTGGTCGCTTTGATCACCGCGCTTGGTCCCGTGTCCGGTGCGCACCTCAATCCCGTCGTCACTCTCCTGCAGTCTCTTGAGCGGAGGTTCGGCGGGGGAGAAGCGCTGGCCTATGTCGTCGCTCAGATCGCGGGAGGAGTCGGCGGGTCGATTCTCGCGCATCTCATGTTCGGCTTGCCCCTTCTTTCGCTGTCAATCCATGCTCGGAGCGGACCGGCCCAGGTTTTCAGCGAGTTCGTCGCCACATTCGGCCTCGTGGCCGTCATCTGGAGTTCGTCGCGGTTCCAGCCGAGCTTCGTTGCCGTCACCGTCGGCGCGTACATCACGGCGGCCTATTGGTTCACTGCATCGACTTCCTTCGCGAATCCGGCCGTGACGATCGCCCGGTGCCTCAGCAATACTTTTTCCGGAATCCGTCCCGCGGATGCCCCTTGGTTCATGCTGGCGCAGTTCTCCGGCGGATTGGCGGCGGTTCTTCTGTTTCGTTGGCTCGTCGCTCGTCAAAGCGCTCGACCGATCTGAGGGACTCCAGAGCGACATCGACCGGACTCTCGAAGACGACAGTCCACATAACTCGCTTGACATTTCCGCTTCTCCCTCGTGTTAGCGTGAGTCGAGGCACTGTTTGATGCCCCAGACAGGGCTCCCAGGTCGACGGCTAGTCGAGCCTGGGGGATAGGAGAGATGTATGAGCCGAACAATGGCGGAAGACCTGGCGTGGCGCGACTACGAAGAGGGTCGCGGGCCGAAGCCGGAAATCAAAGCGCCGCTCGGGCGGCACACGCGCAAATGCACCGTCTGCCATCACCCGGAGCGCGAAGCCATCGAAATGGAATTCCTGCGCTGGCGCAGACCGCAGGACATCGCCGACGACTACGGCTTCAACGACTACTCCTCGATCTATCGCCATGCCCGCGCCGCCGGGCTTTTCGAGCAACGGCGTGCCACCGTCCGTTTCGCTCTCGAACCGATCATCGAAAGGGCGGACCACGTCAAAGTTACCGCCGGAAGCGTCATCCGCGCCGTCCGCGCCTATTGCAGCATCAATGATTCCGGCCAGTGGATCGAGCCGGCCGCGCACGTCGTCCATCATTCGATTCCGCCGGCGCGAACCCTCGAAGTCGCTCAGCCGTCCGCTCCCGCCTCGCTCCCGAGCGCCTCGAGGAAGCGCGCCTCCAGCCCGCAGCTGCAAAAATCTAATCGCCACATCCAGGAATTAGAAGGTGACCCAACTCCTTGAAAACACTCATCGGCGGCCGGTTCTAATCGCCAATTTTTCGGAATCTGCCGGATCGCGGCGGACGGGATTCTCACGACAACTGACCGCCGAGTCAAAATTCCGCCGGGACATTTCCGTGATAATTTCGTATTTGCTTCGGCACTCCCGGGTGCGCGCGCCGTCCTCCGGCGGCGCGAGGAGCGTAGGCGCCGTGCAGCGAATCCTGATTGTCGACGACGAAGACGCGATGCGCGAGCTTTACCGCGAATCGCTCGAGACGCAGTACGAGGTCGCGGATACCGGCGATCCGGAAAGCGCGCTGATGATGGCGCTCGATTTCAAGCCGGACGCGATCCTGCTCGACCTCTCGATGCCGCGCCTTTCCGGATTCGAATTGTGCCAGGCCCTTTCCTCGCTCAGCTTCACGCAGCACATTCCGATCTTCATTTGCAGCGCGGAGGACTCGCGGAATCAGGCCTTCTGCGAAAGCCTCGGCGCCGTCGGCTATTTCAAGAAGCCCGTCGATTTCGAAGCGCTGAAGAGGCGCCTCGACGTGGTCCTGAATTCGAAGCGTCCCGAGCGCCGCGCCGAAATGCGCTTTCAATTGAAGGTGACGCTGAAGCTGATCGGCAAGCGCTCCGACGGAAAGCACTACGAAATCCTGGCGGAGACGGAAAACATGAGCGCGGGCGGATTTCTCTGCACCTCCGTCGCCCCGCTCGAAATGGAAACGGCCTTCGAAGTCTTCCTCTGCCGCGGCGGCGATCACTATCTCGGCTCGGCGCGCGCGGTGCGCGAACAGACCACCACCGGCGGCCAGCGGCAATACGGTTTCGCGTTCTTCAAGAAGGTGGAGATTCCCGCGCTCTAGCCGCTGTTGCCGCGCAGTTCGCTTGACCGCGCCAGTAACCGTGAATATAGTTTGTCGGACCGGGGGTGGGGTAATGAGATCGAGGTTTCTCGCCGTTTGCTTTGCCGGTGCGGCACTGTGGCTCTCCGCGGCTGTGCCCGCGCGCGCGCACCATTCGTTCGGCGTCGAGTACGATATCAACAAGCCCGTCACGCTGACGGGAACGATCACCAGCATCGAGTGGACCAATCCCCACTGCTTCATCTACATGGATGTGAAGGACGCCGGCGGCAAGGTGACCAACTGGAAGTTTGAGGGCTATCCGCCCGGCGTGCTCTACCGGCAGGGTTGGAAGCGCGACGTTTCGATCAAGACTGGCGACACCATCACGATCACGGGATGGCAGGCGCGCGACGGCGGCGCCTGGGGACATGCGCGGCAGGTAACCTGCCCCGACGGCAAGAAGCTGTACTTCGGACCGGCGCCCGGCACCGGCGACGGCGGATCGGCGCCTCCGGTGGACGTACCGCAGAACTAGCGGCGAGGGGATTCCGTGAAAAACAGACTTGCGATTGCGGCGATTGCGTTGGCGGCGCTGGCCTTGGCCGCGCGCGCGGGCGCGCAACAGGTTGCCAATGCGCCGAACCCGCCGCAGCCGAACCCGCTTGTGCTCCATCCGAAAGCGGGTCCCGACGTGCCGCGCATGCCGGACGGCCATCCGGATTTGAGCGGCGTGTGGCAGGGCGGCAGCAATCGCATCGGCACCTGGGACGAAACCAACAACGGAGAAGGGCCGCTGGGGCAGGGCGGCGAGGTCACGAAGTACGCCGTGAACTGGCCGCAGCCGAAGCCTCCGTATCAGGAATGGGCCGCGAAAAAAGTTCTCGAGTCGTACAAGATGCGCGGCGTCGATGAGCCGATGGTCCGTTGCGAGCCGCCGGGCACGCCGCGGACGACGCTGATGGGCCTGTTTCCGATGCAGATCGTGCAGACGCCGGACTCGGTCGTGCTCCTCTTCGAAGTCTTCCATATTTTCCGGATCATCCCGATCGGCGCACAGCATCCGGACGACCTCGACCCGAGCTACATGGGCGACTCCGTGGGGCGCTGGGACGGAGACACGCTGGTGGTCGATGTGACCGGGTTCAACGACAAGACCTGGCTCTCCGGCGTCGGCACGTTTCACAGCGACAAGCTGCACGTCGTCGAAAAATTCACGCGCGTCGACAAGAACACGATCGTGTATTCGGATACGGTGGAAGATCCCGTCGTGCTGACGGGGCCGTGGACGCGTTACGGCACGATCATGCTGCGTCCCGGCACGCGCATTCGCGAATACGAGTGCGTGGAAAACAACGTCGACATGCAGCGCTACGAGCAAATGCTGAAGGACCCCTCGCTCTTCATGCGCAAGTAAGTCCTCATCCTGCATCCGTTTCCGAAAAGCCCGCCCGGTGACGCGCGTCACGGCGGAGCTTCCTCCGCTCCGGTATGAGTAGGTGCAGGAGTCCGCGATGGAAAAGAGCATCGGAATCTACTTCGCATCGAAACATGGGCAAACGGAAAAGATCGCGCGCTATCTCGGCGAATGCTTCACGGATCGGGGCTGGGATGTTTATGTGTCGGATCTCAATCGCACCGCCGACGGCACGCCCCAGGTGAGCAACTTCACCGCGGTGCTGATCGGCGCGCCGCTGTACAGGCAGAATTACCCGAAGGCTGTGCGCGACTTCATCGCCGGCAACCGCATGGAGCTGATAGGGATGCCCGCGACGGGATTTTTCTCCACGTGTCTGGCTGCGACGCCCGGCACGCGCGACGCGTATCTCGAGTCGCTCGAGCCTGCCCGGAAGTTCCTCGACGACGTCTCCTGGACGCCGGACTGGATCGCGAGTTTTCCAGGCGCGTTGAACTATCTCGACTACGATCCGATGACGCGCTGGCTGATGAAACGCGTTTCACGGAGCGGAGGCGGGCCGACAGACACGACGAGGAATCATGAATTGACGCGCTGGGAGGAAGTCTCGCGGTTCGCGCGGGATTTCGACGAAGCCTCTCCCGGCAGCCCGTATCGGGCCGAGACGATGTCGTTCGCGACGCGAACCTTGAACATGTTGATGCCCGTCTTCGAACAGCGCCTGGTCCAGGAAATCACCGTGGAGGCGAGCCGGGACGAGATTCGGTCGGCGATCGAATCCGTGGAGCTTTCCGACATGCCGCTGGCCGGGATCCTGGCGTGGATTCGGAATTTTGGCCGCGCGAGCGAGCAGCATCCGGTCACCTTTCAGCAGGCGGCCGCTGCATTCGGAGTGGTGCCGATTGCGACAAAGCAACGCAACGAGATCGCGGGCGGGTTGATCGGACAATTCTGGAAGAGAGATTACGGCATCGAGCGGATCCGCAATGAAGGGGAGTTCGAGTTCTTCCTGGACCCCGGATACACGAAGGCGATCACGAGTTTCTGGTTCGACGAGCTCCGCGACGGCAAGACGGTGGTTCGCACGGAGACCCGCATCCATTCGCTCGGACACACATCGCGCAGACGATTTCACGCTTACTGGAGCATCGCCGGCCTCGGGATCCGGCTCTACATGGCGAGTACGCTGCGAGGAATCGCGCGCTGCGCCTCGCGGCAGCGCCGAGAGCGTCGCGCTGTTGCGGCGTGAACCGATCCGGCGCCTAGCGGTGAATCCAGTTCCAGAATCCGGCGAAGACCCAGCCGATCACGTAGCCGAAGGTAGCCGTAACCGCAATCAGCACCAGTGCGGTCAAAGCGTTGAACGGTTCGACGACGTAGATCGGCTTGATCAGGTGCATCCAGAAAACGAAGTTGAGAAGCGGCTGCGCCCATCCGGCTGCGACGAGAGCGGCCCACAGCAGATGCCACGCTCCCAGCAGTGCTCCGAAGACCAAGCCGGTCCGGTTGGCGTTGAAGGTGCCCATGGCGTCTCCTTTTCGCGGCGAATGGCCTGCGCATAGCTTCGCGCCGCCGACGGAAATTCCGCGGTGATGTCTATCACGGATGCGCTGTGTTCGGCCCGAGGTCAGGCGGGCGCGCGAAAGGGTTTCCGCAGGCCCATTCTTTCGAGGATCGGCAGCACGTCGCGCGTGAAACGCTGGAGGCCGTCGATGTAATCGGGCCAGGTCATGATGATGCCGTCGATGCCGGCCCGGGAGAAGCGCGCAAGCTCGCTGGCGATTTGTTCCGCCGTGCCGACCAACGCGGGCCCCGCGCCGACGGCCATCCGCTTGCGCATGAACGCAAGGCGTTCGGAGCCTTCGGGAACGTTGTTTTCCTTGCTGATGGTCTTTATCAGGCTGTCCATCACTTCGTTGTCGAGGTACTCCTCGGAGTAGCGGCGCAGATAGGCCTCGGCAGCCTCCTGCGATTCGCGCTGCACGAGAGCGACGTTGGTCCAGAGCTGAATCTCGCGGCCGAATTCCTCCCGCGCCATGCGCTTGTAACTCTCGACCTGGGGCTGCCAGTCTTCGGGCCTGTCACCGTGCAGACTGATCAGGCCGATCTGCGAATTCCTGGCCGAGAAGCGCATTCCGACGGGAGAGAGCGCCGCGTTCATGATCGGTATGCCGGTTTTCTGGATCGGCTGCGGGTGCGAAATCGCTTTTTTCATGTGGAAGAATTTCGAATCTTCGTCGAATTCTCCCGGATCGGTCCAGAGACGGCGCAAGACGCGCAGCCATTCTTCGAGGTACACGTAGCGATCGTCGTGCTCCATGAGCTCGATACCGAACATTTCGAATTCGCGGCGATTCCAGCCGCCGACGATATTCAAGGCAAACCGGCCCCCGGAGATTGCGTCGACGGTGGCGCACTGCTTGGCCACGAGCAGGGGATGCATCGTCGGAGCGTGCGAAGTGGCGAAGACGCAGGAATACCGGGTAGCCTGAGCCATCGCCGCGGCCCAGGTGAACACGTCGAGGATGTCGTTCGACGGATGGCTGGGTTGGTCGTCGAGGTAGCCCTTCCAGCGCGCTATGGGGACGAGGGCCTCCAATCCGGCTGCATCCGCGATCAGGCCGGCCGTGAGATTGTTTTTCCACGTCGGCATCAGGAGCTCGGGCACGAAGGTCATATTGGGAATCGTGTTGGTGCAGAAGGTGCCGAGTTTCAGCTTGTTATCGTTGAAGATGGGGTTGGCCGAGTTGGTGGTCACGGTCCAATTCTGCCAGAGAATCGCCGATCCGCACACCGGGGATTGATTCACGGAACCTTCACACAGGCGTTTCGGATCATTCATGATCCCAAGAGAAAAATGGCAACGGGAGTCGGAGATTTCCACAGGCGTATTTGACAGGACAGGGGCTCCGGTATAAGCCATTCAAGTGTTCAGAGACGCCTCTGAGCGACCGGGATGGCAGGGTTTAGTACTCGAACTGTGCGAACGATGATGCAGTGAATTCAAAATGGCGATTTGCGTTGGCTTGTGAATCGCGCTACTAAAAGTTACACGGTGGGTAGGGTTGTCCGGCGCGATGCCGGCTTCCTAGAGGAGATTGCACGTGAAAAGGGACGGCGGAGCGGGTGCAAACGTTCGGGGTAGTGTGCTTGTGCGGTGGCTGATCGCCGTGGCGCTGCTTGTGGGTGTGCCGCGCGCGGCGGCGCAAACTGCGACAGGAACGATCACGGGGACGGTGACCGACCCGGCAGGTCTGGCAATGGCGGGAGCGAACGTGGAGGTTCACAATCTCGATACCGGCAGCGACAATTCGTACCTGACGAATGAAACGGGTCTCTACGTCGCGCCGTATTTGCAGCCCGGGAATTACGAGGTGGCAGCGAGCAAGACGGGCTTCGAGAAGGTGGTGAACAAGGGCATCGCGGTGCACGTGGGACAGATCATCACGATCGACATTCAATTGCCGCTGCAGGCGCAGCAGGCCACGGTGACGGTGACGACCGAGGCACCGATACTGGACACGGAAAAGACGGAACATTCGCAGGTGGTGACCGAAGGCTTGGTGGACGGGTTGCCGATGGCGACGCGGCGCTGGGAGAATTTCGTGCTGCTGACTCCCGCCGTGACGACGGACGGCACGAGCGGGCTGAGCAGCTTCCGCGGAATTTCGGCGCTCTACAACGGGAACTCGGTGGACGGCGCCAACAACACGCAGGCGTTCTTCTCCGAGGCGCGCGGGCGCGCGATCATCGTCACCTACGTATACAGCCCGGACTCGATCAAGGAGTTCCAGGTGGCCTCGAGCAACTACAGCGCCGAATTGGGACAGGCGGCGGGCGGCGTGGTGAACGCGGTGACGAAATCGGGAACGAACGTGTGGCATGGGGACCTTTTCTACAATCTGCGTTATCCGGATTTGAACGCTCTCGATCCGCTCGGCAAATCAAAAGGGATTTTCACGCAGACAGTGCACCAGCAGAACCAGTTCGGCGGCAGCTTCGGCGGGCCGATCATCAAGGACAAGCTCTTCTTCTTCGGCACGTACGACGGTTTCCGCAAGGTGAATCCGATCCTGTACACGTCCACCACGGGCGTGAACGGCATCAATGCGCTTACCTGCCCGACCAGCGCCTCCGCGGAGGACTGCGCGAACGGCAAGGCGTTCGTCACGACGGATCTTCTGGGCGCGTTTCCCAGGAACCTGAAACAGGATGTGTTCCTGGGCAAGATCGACTATCAGATGACGCAGACCAATCACGTGAGCCTGGTCTACAACTGGCAGGACTGGCGGGAGCCGTACGGCTACAACACCGCGCCGACCGTGAACAACGGCGGCGCCACACAGAACGGATCCGGCGCCACGCATGAGCGGTTCCTGATCGCGAACTGGACGTCAACTTTGTCGTCGAACAAGGTCAATGAAGTTCGCTACCAGTGGGGGCAGGACTTCGAGTTCGACAGCACGAATTCGGGCGGCCCGTCGGTATCGCTGCTGAACATCGCGTCGTACGGCGAGACCTCGGCGCTTCCGCGCCCCGCGTTTCCGGACGAGCATCGGAACGAGGTCAGCGACAACTTCACGCTGCTGCACGGCAGCCATACGTTCAAGATGGGCGTCAACGTCAACTTCATTCACGAGCTGCTGATCAACCTCTTCCAGGGCGACGGCAACTACAGCTACAACGGCACGACCGCGTTCGACGGCTGCCCCGCCGGAGCGAACGCGACGTTTTGCCGGTGGCTGGACGACGCCGTCGGAGCGAACGTGGGAGACGGTTCGACGTCGAAGCACTATGCGAGCTTCACGCAAGTCAACGACCCGATCACGCACGTGGGGAAGGACGACTTCTACGACAACGACTTGGGAGTGTATTTCGAGGATACGTGGAAGATGACGCCGAAGCTCACGCTCAATTTGGGCGCGCGCTACGATTTGCAACACGTTCCCCGGCCGCCGGTACCGAATACCTCCTCGCCGCTGCTGACTCTTTACACGTCGACGCTCAACATCGACGCCAATAACCTGGCGCCGCGCATCGGCATCGCGTGGCAGTTTGACCGGAAGACGGTGCTTCGCGCGGGGTACGGAATCTTCTACGGCAAGACTTCGAACAGCACGTACTACGCGCTGCGCGTGGAAAATGGCGTCTTTCAGCAGACGTTCTCAGGTTGCGGCCCCAACGGATCGACGCCAGCTTTGAAAGCGTGCGCGCCGACGTTCCCGAATGTGTTCTTTACGCCGCCCGGTCCGGCAGTGGCCGCCCCGTTTGCGGGAGCGCTCACTCCGACGGTCGGAATTCCGGGAGGCACGCTGCCTGCTTCCTCAGCGGCCGCGCACGGCATGACGCCGACGTTCGTGAGTCCTGCGGCGCACGAGGGCGAGGTGACGCTGGAGCGCGAGCTGCCCTGGCGAATGTCGATCTCGGCGACGTACCTGCTGACGCGCGGGCTCCATTTGCCGGCGAGCTACGACGCGAACGTAGCGCCCGCGACGATGACAGAAACGTACGACGTTCTCAACTCGGCGGGCACGACGGTTCTATCCCCTACGGTTCCGTACTACACGGCGCGGCTCGACACTGGCACGGGGCTGATCCTGAATCAGTACAGCGTGATCAGCTCCTGGTACAACGGACTGGTGGTGACGCTGCGCAAACCGATGAGCCACGAAGTCGAGCTGCTGTTCAACTACACGTACAGCAAGGCGCTCGACGACGGCGAGACCGCGGGCACGAACGGCACGTTCTACGGAACGGACGCCGTGCTCGACCCGTACAACCTCAAGGGCGACTACTCCTACTCGGACCTCGATCAGCGCCACCGGTTCGTCGGCAGCGCGGTGTGGGAGCCGATGTACGCGAAGGACTCTTCCAACGCCATCCTGCGGCAAGTGGTGGATGGATGGGACCTGTCGACCATCGTGACCGCGGCGACGGGGCAGCCGTTTACCGCGCAGATCGGCACGACGTTCCTCTATCCCGGCAGCGTGGATGGCGGAATGACGGGCGGCGTGGTGAGCACGTTCGCGAGCGCCACCGGCGGCCGGGCATCGTGGCTGCCCAGGAACTCGTTCAACCTGCCGAACTTCACAAACGTCGACTTCCGGATCGGAAGAGGATTCACGTTCCTGGAGAAGTACAAGCTGAGCTTCACGGCCGACGCGTTCAACCTATTCAATAGCACGATCGTCAGCGCCGAGAACACAACGGCGTACACGTACGCGGCGCCGGGAACCGCCGGCGTTTGCTCGACGCACGCCTACGGCTGCCTGATACCGTCGGCCACGTTTCGAAGCCGCAGCACGACGAGCGGTTTGCTATACGGCGCGAGGCAGTTGCAGTTCGGAGCGCGGTTCGAGTTCTAGCGTGAAGAGGACGCCGGCAGATTGGGGCTGAGATCGGCTTCCGGAGGTTCGTTCTGGTCGCGGAAGGGAAGCTTGAACTTTCGCGCGACCTCCGGCCAGAATTCGCGAAGCACATCCCAGCCGGCGTCCTGCGCAATCGCGAAACCGATGCGACTGGCGGCCGGACCGACGCCGGGTTCCTGTCCGGTGTGGTAGGCGCCTGCCAGCGCAACCGTGCTGGTGGTTCCCAGCCATTCCGAGTAGTTGAACTCGTCCGTACCGTCCTCGCGCTTGGCCACGACGGCGTGTTCGATGGCGTGAAGGAAGCGCTCCCTGCCGCTGCCATGCGCCAGACGATAGTAGCGCGGGTCCTCGCTGAAGATCGTCGAGTAAACAACATCCTTGAAGAACTCTGAAGACGCCTGACCGGCGAGATTGAAGCCGAAACGCTTGCCGTATCCGGCCGCGCCCTGCCCGAACCGCGGCTCGTTGTTTTGCGCCTGATCGATTCCGGCATTGAAGCCCGCGTTCAGCCACGTGACGGGATCCAGGGAGTTATCCGCGAAGAGGCGCAGCTTGCCGCCGAGAGTGAGCGAGCAGAGAACTGCGCCGGGCTTGTAGTGCGGCGCGTGGACGGATTTGCGTTCGAGCTTGCGGCCGAACACTCCGACAGTCTTCTGAAAGGGACCTTGATAGTCCTCCCAACCGACCCCGGGCGGCGGCTGGACGCAGGGCGCGCCGGGATTCTGCGCGACTACTTCGGGCATCGGCGCGGGCGGAGTTTGCGACTGCTGCGGAGGCGCGGGGTGTTCCTGCGCATGCGGCGCCGCGCCGAAAGTCAGTGCGAGGGCGAGCAGGAGGCAGGCTGTGCGGAGCGGGGTCATAGACTGAGGCATGAGTAGCACGTTTGGAGACGGAGCGCCACGAATCAACGCGGCGCGAGCCGGGATTCGCGGGCAACGGGCGCGCTTTCCGCGAGCATCGTTTCGACGCGCGCTGTGATTTCGTCCTTCAGGCGGTTGTTGAATTCGCCGCTGGCCGCGCCGGCGAAGCCGGCGTGGATGCTCTGAACGAGGCCGTCGCGGCCGATGAAAACGGTGGTGGGCCACGAATTCAGATTCACGAGCTGGGGGATTTTCCGGTTGACTTGATCGGGATCGCCGCCGACGAGAGTGGCGTATTCGATTCCGTAGTGCCGGATGAAGGCGCGCAGGCGCGTCAGGTGCTCGATCTGATCGGCGTCCTCGAAGTCCAGCGCGACGATTTCCAGTCCCCGGTCGCGATACTTGCGATAGAGCGCGGCGAGGAAGGGAGCTTCGTCGTGGCAATTGGGGCACCAACTGCCGGTGATCACGACGATCAGCACTTTGCCGCGAAAGCGCGCGTCTGTGTTTGAAACGGTGCGGCCGTCGAGGTCCGGAAAGCTGAATGCAAACGGCTGTTTCGAATCGCCCATCTTGGTGTGTTGCGTCGGATCGGCGGGTTCGGGCAGGCCCTTGGCGCGGGCGTCGGCGGGGCGGTAGGCAAGCAGGTCGCGCTTGCCGCTGTAGTCGTGGAGCGCGATTGCGAGGGTGCCGTCGGATTGCGGCGTCACGTCCATCAGGTACGGGCGCTCGCCGGAAAAGTGGCTCAGCACAAACTTCCCGCTGAGGCAGCGGCCGGTGAGCGCGCCGGTGTCGCCATCGACGCGGAGAATCGCGGCGGAAACGTCCGCGCCTTTCTGGTGAACGATGAAGCGCCACGCGGACTCGCCCTTCGAGCTGTTGATTTCGATTTCCCACAGGCCGTCGATCGCGGGGACGGTTCCGGCGGGCGCCTCGGCGGCGGCGTAGGGCTTGGCGTGGAAGCGAACCGCTTGCGGCGGGCCGGGCTGGAATTTGCCTTCGATGGTGCCCGCGAGTTCGCCGCCTTTCAGCGTCGCACGGAGTTTTTCGGCGTACTGGTCGAAGCTCAATGTGAGCGAAGCTCCATCGAAGCGGCCGGCCGTGGACGTGACGCGCTCGCCGCCGTTCACGAAGGCGCCCTTCACGCGGCCGCCTTTGCCCGAGAATTCGATCTGGAAGGGAATGTCCACGCCGTTCACGGCGACAGTGCCCGCCCACAGGCCCGCGAGCGAGTCCGCTGCGGCCAAAGGCGCGACGACAAGGAACGCGAGGAGAACGATCGGGACGAGTGCCGTGCGGCGCAGAAGCATCATGGAGGATCCCTTCCGGTTCGCCTCCCGGCCCGAGAAATGGGGCGACCGGCGCCAGCGATTCTGCACCGGAATGCGACGCGAGTAAACGCCCGCGTCGGAGCCGCGGTTCACGCGATCGAGGAGGAAGGAGTGTTATAATTCGCGCCCATTCGCGCGCATACGGACGGAGGCCACTTTCATGAACTCGATCCTGAACGGCGGAAGGACGCTGCTGCAAGGGCTGATGCCGGGGATGCTGGCGCTTGCGCTGGCCGGGGCCGCGCACGCGCAGGACCCGAAGGTGAATTTCTCGAAGCTCGTCGTGGTGGGCGACTCGCTGGCGGCGGGCGTGGAGAACGGGTCGCTGGAGGATTCGCAGCAGCAGAACGGATTCGCGGCGGTCATCGCGCGCCAGGCTTCCACTCCGCTGACCTTGCCGCTGGTGCCGTATCCCGGTGCGCCGAACACCGACGCGATCATTTATATCGGGTCGTTCCCGGTGCTCATTCAGGTGCCGGGCCAGCTGATCATCCCGCGGGATAATCCGTTTTCGACGGTGACGGACGTGGCCGTGCCGCTGCAGACCGTGGGCGACGCATTGAGCCGGGTGCCGAACAAATCGCTGCAGGGCGCGGACCTGACGCAGCTGGCGACCGATCTGGTGCTCGGGCTGCCGTGCCCGATTCTGCTGCCGTGTCCGGCGCTGACGCAGGTGCAGTATGCGGTGGCGCTGCGTCCGACTGTGCTGATCGTCGATCTCGGCAACAACGACATTCTGGGGCCGGTGACGTCCGGACAGGTCGACGGCTTGCTGACGACATCGGGCCAGGCGACGTTTCTGGCGAACTTCACGACGTCCTACACCGCGCTGCTGAATCAGTTGGGAGCGAGCGGGGCAACGATGATCGTGGGCAACGTGCCGGACGTGACGGAGGCCGCGTATTTCTTTCAGGTGGCGAAGCTGGAAGCGGGAGCGAACTTGCCGCCGGGATCGCTGGCGGCGAGCCTTGGAATCGGCGAGGGAGATTACGTGACGCTGGCCGCTCTGCCGAGCGTGCAGGCGATTGCGACGGGCTCGAAGCCGGGGCCGCTTCCCACATTCTGCGTTTCCGGCTCGCCGACGACGGCCTGCATCCTAACAGCGGCACAGGCGGCGGGCGCCCGCCAGTTGTCGATGGCGATCAATCAGATCATCGCGACACAGGCAGCGGCGCACAACGCAACCGTGGTCGATCTGTTTTCGGTGATCGACAATCTTTCCGCAAGCGGCTACCAGGCGGGCAGCAAGATGCTGACGACGAATTTCCTGGGCGGGCTGTTTTCGCTTGACGGGATGCACCCGACCAACACGGGCTACGCGATCATGGCCAATGAGTTCATCAAGGACATCAACGCCGCCTACGGCACGACGATTGCGCCGGCGAATGTGGCATCGATCGCGCAGCACGATCCGCTGATTCTGCACTAGGCGGCTGACTGCGGATTCGGCGCTAAGCCGAACTGTCCGCAGGTGTGCTTGGCCAAAAGATCTAGGCGGCCGATACCGGCCTACCCTCCACGACGCTGACCATGCTGGCGGTCGGCGTGATGCCTGTCAGCTCAAAGCCCGACTGTTTGAGGAGCGACCTGAATTCCGCCGCCGTCCGCTCGATGCCACCCGGAAACGTCATCATCGTTATGTCGAAGTCCTTCGAAAGCGAGGGTTCGTTTCCGGCCGGCACCACGCATTCGACGAGCAGAAGCCTTCCGTCCTTGGGAATCACCTTGCGGCAATGGCTCAGGATCTGAACCGATTGCTCGTCCGTCCAGTCGTGAATGACGTGCCGGAAGAGGTAGGCGTCCGCGCCGGGCGGCACGGTGTCGAAGAAGCTGCCTTCGACCACCTGACAGCGGCCGTGGAGACCCTGCGCTTTCAGATTCTCCCTCGATCTCTGAACTACAGGGCCAAGATCGAACAGGATGCCGCCCATCTTCGGGTATTGCCGCAGCACGGCAGAAATCAGCGATCCATTGCCTCCCCCGATATCGGCCAGGACCTGCACTCCGCCGAAATCGTAGGCCGCCAGCATGGCCGGGGTCTCATAGCCGTGAAAGCCCTGCATTCCCGCGTCGAGGATAGGTCCGATCTCCGGGTGGGCGCCGACATGCTCGAACAGGACCCGTCCAAACACTTTGCTAAATCCAGACTGGCCGGTTCGCACGGCGTGATCCAGGCCGTCCCATGCGGGGAAGAAGTGATGGAACAGCCGCGCGGCCGACCGATACGATCCTTCGGCGTCACCGCGGAGAGCGGCGGAAAGCGGGGTGTGATCGAACTCGCCATCTTTCGTTTCCCGGAACACTCCATAGCTGGCAAGAAGCCGCATCACTCGATGGAGCGACCGCGCGTGCGCTCCCGTAGCCTGAGCCAAGTGCGCCACGGGCTGAGGCGCCCCCGCCCGAATGTGATCGGCAACGCCAAGTTCCGCCACCGTACAAATCGCGCGGCTCAATCCGGCGGATAGCAACATCTGACTCAGTCGGTCGGTTTCATTGTGTCCCATTCAGACTCCCGTGTGAGCGAAGTCGGACTGGCGCGCTTGTTGCGAAGGGCCACGCAGTGATCCCGGAATTCGTCCGGCGGCTCGAAAACGCGGGCGGATTCTACTACAAGCGACTGTTCAGCGGCTTTCCGGGAGTCCAGGCCGGCGCCGGATCGGGAAGGGAAACTTGTCGCGAGGAATCGACTGGGGGTTCACGGCGGTGGCTGTGCGATACAGAGCCGCTCGCCGAAGCGGGTTCTTCGTTGTTCCGCACGACTTCGATATGGCAGGTATGCTCTTGCCTGGGCCGTCGGTGTGTGCAACGATCTGCGCCGAAAGGAGACACTTGTGAATCGACTGGTGACCGCGACATTCGCCGCTCTCTTGATTTGTCTTTCCTTCGGTGCGTTTCGAGAGGTTTCGGCCCAAGGCCAGGCCGCAAGCCAGACTCCCCCGCAGGTTCCGGCTGCGCCTCGCCCAGCTCCACCGCCGCTTGCGATTCCGAATCCGCACTACGTATCGATCGAGATGGAAATCGACGTGAACCGGCCCGCGGCAGACGTGTGGAAGCGCGTGGGCAAATTCTGCGACATCGGCGAGTGGTTTCAGTTTCCATGCACGATTCTTTCCGGGACGGATGGAGAAGTTGGCGCCGTGCGATCGATCGGCAACGAAGTGATGGTCGGCAAGACGGAGCTTTCCTACACGTACACTCAACCGGTTCACGTGGGTCAACCGTACGACCTGTACCACGGCACGCTGGAGGCCCGTCCGGTGACGGCGACCACTTCGAAGCTCGTGTACACGCTGGTGTTCGACAACTCGATGCTCGCCGATGACGCAGCGCGGGACGCCGACATGGCCCGGAGAAAGACAGTCTTCACGAACGCGCTCAAGAATATGAAGACTCTCGCCGAAGGCGGGACCTTGCCTCCGCGCCAGGCCCCGGGGCCGAGATAGTTCGACACAACCCGCTTGATGCTTCCGGCGTAACGGCGCGTGCCCAGCCTGCGGCACCGGCCATCTATTCTTCTCTTACCGGGAAGCTGGTGCCGGGGGCAAAATAGCGTGGGGACGCAACCGCAGTTGGGTGAAAACGGGCGTCCCGCGATTCATTCCGCAACGCCAAGGCAGAGGAGCATGAACGCGAAACCTCCTGCGGAATCGAAGGCTCACGATGAACGATCAAGAAAAGACCGAGCGGAATTCCGGAACGCGTGATCAAGAGATCCGCGCGGCGCTGGATCAGCATTGGGCGGCGTCCGATGCAAACGATTTTGAAACGGAGCACCGCATCTATCACGAGGACGCGGTGCTGGAATACCCGCAGTCAGGCGAACGAACCCGCGGCCGCCGCAACATACAGGGGCAACGCGCGAGTCAACCGAACAAAAAGCGGTTTGCGGTCCGGCGAATCATCGGCGGCGGTGATCTCTGGATCACCGAGTTCACCCTGAGGTATGACGGCAAGCCGTCCTACACCGTGAGCATCATGGAGTTCAGGGGCGACAAGGTGGCGCGGGAAACGCAATACTTCGCGGATCCGTTCACGGCTCCCGCGTCGCGCGCTCAGTGGGTCGAACGGATGGACTCCTGATGCCGTCGTTACGTGAACAGGCGAGTGAGGGTGAGGTTCCCGCCACCCGTCGTGACGATCACCAGATTCATCACGACAAGCATCGTGTCGTAGCTCCAGCCATTCGTTCCTGATTTGCCCCAGAAGCCCGAGTGCCAGACGAACATCTTCTTCTGTATCGCGCCGAGCATGAGCAGGATCAATCCGATCGCGGCGAGCTGCGCGAGAACGCCTGAAATCACTCCGAGTCCGCCCGCCAATTCGGCCGCGCCCAGAAAAACCGTGAAGCTCTTGCTCATCTCAATGTCTTTGCTTCGCGTTTCCGGGTCCTTGAGATGTTTGTAGCCGCTGGTGACGAACACGACGCCAACCATGATGCGCAGCAGCAGAAGCGCGACATCGGTAAAGCGGGCCAATTGGGGGAAGATCATCGAGTCACTCCGAACTGCACCGACCGCTGAATCGGCGACAATATAGCCGTTTCAGGGGATTGCGACCAGTTCCAGGTCTCCGATCAACGGGCTAGCCGGACACGCCCGGATCGACGCCATCCACATCTCGCCGCCAACGAGCGGTCAGCGAGACGGCGCATTCTGCGGCGCTGCAGGCGCGCTCGGCGGCGATTGAATGGGCGTGCTCTGGTTGAGAATCAACTGCCATCCACCAGGCCGCGCCACCCACACGCCCGTGACGCGCATCTGGACCTTTTGGGGCTGTTCACCAGCCGCGCGAGGCGCGAGCACGACATCCTCAACGCCCGAAACAATGGCCCCGCCGTCAAAGAAGACGACTTTAGGGTTTGTGATTTCAAAGCTGCTGATCCGAAATCGCCGCTTTGATGCAGCCTCAAGAAACTCCGCCTTGCTTTGCACGAGGGCGTTGCCGTGCACGAACATCGCGTCGTCGGCCATCAGCTTTGCGAGCGCCGCGGCGTCGGACGCAATGGTGGCATCCTGAAAGCGCTTCTGCAGATCGAGCACCTGCGCCGCGGTTGGCTGATCGTTCGACGCGGCGACCTGTGCTTTCGAGGAGCGAGCGCCCATAAGATTGAAGAGCAGCGTGATTCCGAAAACAATCACGCTCGACGAACGGAGCGAGACCTTGATTTTTGCGAGCATGGTGCCACAGCCTCCGATGGGGAATTGGTTCGCAGCGAAAGGCGGCGTCCTAGGAACCCTATCACAACGATGCTCCTTGCCCACGTGCTAACGCGTGCGCAGCCATCGCCTGGAATCGAGCTTGCGCGGATGTGCTGTGACGCGGTCGAGAAAACTGCGGGGTGTTGGAACCGAACGAACACGAACCGGAGACCTGCAGCAAGTGGACCCAGCAGGTTCGTTCGGGTGAGCGAGGGGAGCTGAAGCCATCCCGTGATTCCTGAGCCCTGCAGACGCACGGCGTCGCATCACCGGGAAAAGAGAATTGCTGATCCTGCTGATTCCCTCACCGAAAAGAAACCGTGCGGCGAACAAGCGCGCTTTGTGCGGGTGCGGAGTCGATTGCGTCGTAAATTCTCGGCTGTCTGTCGGGGGGCCGTGCATCGGCACGCGCCAACCCGCATCGAATCGTCCTGCTCAGGATACTTTTCCCCGACTTCAGAAGTGAGACGGCAACAGGCCAATCTGGTAGTTCAATTCGGAAACTCGAGTCTGGTAGTCATATTTGGCGCCGGACTGCGCGATTTGGGCCTGAGTCTGATTCAATTGCGCCTGACTCAGTTCGACAATGGAGCTCAAGCCGAGCTTGTAGCGCGATGTCGCCAGGTCAAGAGCGAGATTGGCCTG
>DATJXJ010000083.1:0-6483 GCA_035500255.1 Verrucomicrobiia bacterium
TTGTTATTCCACTCGATCTCAAGAGCAATGTTGTAAAGGTTGAAGGCCTTAACGTGGTCAACTTCGTGCGAGATCGATTCTCGCGGAACTCCGTTGATAGTCTTACTTATCTCAAAAGTGGTTTTAGTCCAACCTAGTCGATTGAAGGCATGCCGCATGCGCTGAGTTAACTTCGCCTCGCCTCCTCCTGATCCGATGATCTCGGTGATTGGAACGGCCAGATTCAAGAGGGCCTCCTCCAAATCCCCGAGTGCGAGCGGAGTATCCTTCTCGAGGATCGCGGCCGCATGACATTCATGCCGAATCTCGAAGCCAGCCTTCGAAAGTTTATCGAGCACGAACTCCTCGACATTGCGAAAGATACGAAGAATCGTACTTGATAATTTCCGCAGCCACAACCGGCGTTCTATCCGCCTTCCAGCTTCGCTACTGGCCTGATCGCGCCGCCGGATTCATTCCATCAAACGCTCGTAACACCTGCTCTGGTCGTGCCCGCACGCGGAGATCCTCCGTAAGATTCACCCAGCGGACCTTGCCGCTTGAATCGATCAGAAACTCGGCCGGCCGGGAGATGTCGCTTCCGTCCTCGCCCCCGTGCGGATGAACCAAATCCCAGCGGCGAATCACGTCACGGTTCGCGTCGGAAAGAATGGGGAAAGTGTAGCCCTGCGATTCACGGAGCTTTTGCGATTCCGCAGGCGTATCCACGCTGATAGCGATCACGCGAATTTTCCGGGAATCGAATTGCGGCAAGCTCTGCTCGAAACTCCGCAACTCGGAGTTGCAGAAGGGTCACCAGTATCCACGATAGAAAATCAACACGGTCGCGGCAGTCTTCTCAGCACCGCTCGTCGGAGCGGACGATCCATTTGGCGCGAATGAAGAATCGACAAGTGCGGACAGTGTCACCAGATTGTTCTTCGAATCCGGCAGCGTGAAGTCCGGAGCGACCTGCCCGACCTGCGGCGCACCGTGAGATGCCGGAATCTGCCTCGCCATGTAGAAGATTACCGTCAGAAAAAACCCCACAAGCAGAAGAGTGAGCACGCCGAGGATGCTTCCCGCCACTTTGCCACGGTAGGCATCAGGACGCTGAAACGCGCGTGCGATTCCCGTCGCCAGCAGAAAGATTGCGATGGCGAGCAGCAGCAGGGTGACCCAGGGAAAATCGCGCGTGATCGCGTAGCGCGCAAAGAAGAGCGGATAGCTGACCATCGCGGCAAGCGCGAGCGCAAATCCCCACCACAGCCTCGGATTCCAGCTAGGTTTCATCGATTGACCCTCCCCCGCTCGGTTGATTCGCCCCTTGAAATCTCGTCAGTGCATTGGATCGATCGGCGCAGAAAAGGCTTCACGAACTCTCTGCGAAGAGCGAAATTGTTCGCACACGAATTGGCCTGGTTTGGACGCAATTTGGCACACTCCGAAATGACTTGGATGGCGAAATTCCGAGCTTCGAGGACTCTTGTAAATTATTGACAATGCAGCGCATATCCCCGCCGCAGCATCAGAGAATCGCCTTGTGAATTGCCGTCCCTTCCGGTAGAATTTCGCTTGGTTCCGAATTCCTCCTGCAGCGCATTTTGTTCGGACCAAGCTTGCGCACGCCGCGTCCGCCAGCGCCAGAACTGGCAGCCGTGAATCAACGGCGCAGGCAAGAGACTTCCCCTTCCGAGGGGAGAAAAAGCTTCGCCGCGTCCGCCCGAGATTTCGGTACAGGACGGGATGGAGCTGTGAGAAACCCTTCGAGTCCCGGCTCGGGCGCCCAGCGCTCCAGCGTGGGGCCAATGGGCAAGGTCAGTCGAGCCAATCCGCGCGACCGCCTTCCCGAGCACGATTCAAGCATCGCCGAAGATGTTCGGCTGTAACCGGGTCCGCAGACCTGGGCGCTTTCTCTGAGGAGACGCACGATCCATGGGTGACAAAGAGACTCCGGCCTCGAAAGGCCTCGGGCACAAGTACGACGCGACTTCGATCAAAGTCCTCGGCGGACTCGAGGCCGTGCGCAAGCGCCCCGCGATGTACATCGGCTCGACCGGCGAAATGGGCCTGCACCATCTGGTGTGGGAAGTCGTCGACAACTCGGTCGACGAAGCCATGGCCGGATACTGCGACGAGATCAACGTGCAGGTGCACGACGACAACAGCGTCACCGTGATCGACAACGGCCGCGGCATTCCCGTGGACATGCACGCGACCGAAAAAAAGCCCGCCGCTGAAGTCGTGATGACGGTTCTCCACGCCGGAGGGAAATTCGACAGCGACAGCTACAAAGTCTCGGGCGGCTTGCACGGCGTCGGCGTCTCCGTGGTCAACGCGCTTTCCGACTGGCTCGATCTCGAAATCTGGCGCGACGGCGAGGTGTGGGAGCAGTCTTACGAGAAGGGGATCCCGACCTCCAAGCTGAAGGCATCGGGCAAGACGCGCAAGACGGGCACGAAAATCACGTTTCACGCGGACCCGTCGATCTTTTCCACGACCACCTACAGCTTCGACACGCTGTCGCAGCGCCTGCGCGAGCTGGCGTTCCTGAACAAGGGCCTGAAAATCACGCTCGAGGACGAGCGCTCCAACAAGAAAACCGAATTCCGCTTTACCGGCGGCATCTCCGAATTCATCAAGCACCTGAACCGCGGCAAGAGCACACTGCACGATTCGCCCATCTACATGGAGGGCAGGCGCGGCAACGTCGACATGGAGATTGCGCTGCAGTACAACGACAGCTACGCTGAAAACATCTTCGCTTTCGCCAACACGATCAACACGGTCGACGGCGGAACGCACCTGGCCGGCTTCCGCTCCGCGCTGACCCGCACGATCAATTACGCCGCCAGTTCGTTCGGCATGCTCAAGGAACAGAAGGACGAAATCTCGATCACGGGTGACGACGTCCGCGAAGGCTTGGTCGCCGTCGTCTCCGTGAAGCTGCCGCAGCCGCAATTCGAGGGGCAAACGAAAGGCAAGCTCAATAGCGACATCAAGGGCCTGGTCGAATCGCTCGTGAACGAAAAACTCGGCGAGTATTTCGACAAGCACTCCTCGATCGCGCGCAAGATCATCGGCAAGTGTATCGACGCGGCGCGAGCCCGGGAGGCTGCGCGCAAGGCGCGCGAGCTGACGCGCCGCAAGTCCGCGCTCGATTCATCGGGCCTTCCCGGCAAGCTCGCCGATTGCCAGGAGCGCGATCCCGCTCGCTGCGAGCTTTTCATCGTCGAGGGAGAATCGGCCGGCGGATCGGCCAAGGGCGGCCGGGACCGCCGCTATCAGGCGATCCTGCCGCTGAAGGGCAAGATCCTCAACGTCGAGAAGGCCCGCTACGACAAGATGCTGGGCCACGAGGAAATCCGCGCCATCATCACGGCGCTCGGCACCGGTATCGGCAAAGACGATTTCGACGCGACGAAGCTGCGCTATCACAAGGTCATACTGATGACCGACGCGGACGTCGACGGCAGCCACATTCGCACCCTGCTGCTCACCTTCTTTTTCCGCCACATGCGCGAGCTGATCGACAAGGAGCACGTCTTCATCGCGCAGCCGCCGCTCTATCGCGTGAAGCGCGGCAAGATGGACCGCTACATCCGCGATGAGCGCGAATTCTCGCGGGAGCTGATGAAGCGCGCCACCGAAGAGCAGGTCGTGAAGGGCAAGACGGGCAAGGCACTCGAGGGCGGCGAGCTGACGCAGTTTCTGCTCAACGTGCAGGAATATGACCAGGTCTCGTCGAAGCTCGGCCGACGGCTGCGCGAGCCGAAGCTGGTGGAGTTGCTGGCCGACAGCGACCTCGAGAAGAAAGCGGATTTCGCGGACAAGAAGAAGCTCCAGGAGCTGGTGAAAACGATCGAGAAGGCCAAACTGGAGCTCGAAACGAAGCTCGAGTTCGACGAGGAGCACAGCCTCCACGAGCTGGTGCTGAAGAATGGCGGCGAGCGCCGGATCAACTGGGCGCTGGCCGGCTCGCCGGATTACAAGCGGCTGCGGACCCTCTACGCCGCCATCGCGGAGAACAACAAGCCGCCCTTCACGATTCAGAGCAATGGGGACAAGGCGACGAAGGATTCCGCGCTGCAGCTGCTGAACTACGTGCTTGAGGACGCGAAGAAGGAGTTTACCATCACGCGCTTCAAGGGTCTGGGCGAAATGAACCCCGAGCAGCTTTGGGCGACGACGATGAACGCCGAAACGCGCACGCTGCTGAAAGTGCGGCTTGAGGATGCCGTCGCCGCCGAGGAAATTTTCGCGACGCTCATGGGCGAAAACGTCGAGGAGCGCCGCAAATTCATCGAGGAAAACGCCCTCGAAGTCGTCAACCTCGATATCTAGTCGGAAAGGCAGAATGGAAAACCAGCTATCGCACTTCGCGATTCATGCCGACGACCTCGAACGCGCGCGCAAGTTCTACGGCGGCGTCTTCGGATGGACGTTCCAGGGCTATGCCGGCGTGCCGATGGACGGCTTCTGCCGCATCTTCGATGCGCAGGGCAAAGAGCTGGCGCCGCTGGGCGCGATCCAATCGCGCAAGTCGAATGTCGCGCCGCAGCCGGTCTACGGCCTCGAATGCTCGTTCTCTGTGGATGACGTCGACGCCGTCGCCCGGGCAGTCGAAGCCAACGGCGGGAAGGTCGTGATGCAGAAGGCCGCGATCCCGGGCGTGGCGTGGATCGTGAAGTTTCTCGACACGGAAGGAAATCTTGTCTGCGCCGTCCAGTACGATCCGTCGGCGCGCTGAAGAGCTTTTCACAATTCACTGAGGGGTCTCCATGGCGGACGAGCAAAGCCAGCAGATACTGACGCCGGTCGATATCGAATCGGAAATGAGGAAGTCGTACCTCGATTACGCGATGAGCGTAATCATCGGCCGCGCTCTGCCGGATGTCCGGGACGGCCTGAAGCCGGTCCACCGCCGGATTCTCTTTGGGATGTACGAGCTGGGTCTTACTTCGACGAAGGCCTACCGGAAGTGCGCAAAAATCGTCGGCGAAGTCCTCGGCAAGTATCACCCGCACGGCGACACGCCCGTGTACGACGCGCTGGTCCGCCTCGCGCAGGATTTCAACATGCGCTATCCGCTGGTCGACGGCCAGGGTAATTTCGGCTCGGTCGACGGCGATCCGCCCGCGGCAATGCGTTACACCGAGGCGCGCCTATCGAAAATTGCCGAGGAAATGCTGGCGGACATCGAAAAAGAAACCGTCGACTTCACGCCGAATTTCGATGAAAGCGAAAAAGAGCCGGTCGTCCTGCCCACGCGGATTCCGAATCTGCTGGTCAACGGCTCTTCCGGTATCGCGGTCGGCATGGCCACGAACATCCCGCCGCACAACCTGAAGGAAACGATCGACGCCGCGATCCTGCTAATCGAAAATCCCGACACCACTCTCAAGCAGGTGATGAAAATCGTCCCCGGGCCCGATTTTCCGACCGGCGGCTACATCTACGGACGCGAGGGGATCGAGCAGGCCTACAAGAGCGGCCGCGGATCGTTCCAGGTGCGCGCCAAGGCCGCGATCGAACAGCGCGGCAAGGACCGCGAGGACATCGTCATCACCGAACTGCCCTATCAGGTGAACAAGGCCCGCCTGATCGAGCACATCGCCGAGCTGATCCAGAACAAGAAAATCGAAGGCATCGCCGACATCCGCGACGAAAGCGACCGCGACGGCATGCGCATCGTGATCGAGGTGAAGCGCGACGAGGAGCCGCAGATCATCCTCAACAAGCTTTTCAAGATGACGCAGATGCAGGAATCGTTCGGCATGATTCTGCTGGCGATCGTGGGCGGACAGCCGCGCGAGCTGGGCCTGCTCGACATGCTGCGGCTCTTCATCGAGCACCGCGTCGAAGTGGTTCGCCGGCGCACGCAGTACGAATTGCGCAAGGCGCGCGAGCGCGAGCACATCCTGCTCGGCTACCGCATCGCGCTCGACAACATCGACGACGTCATCAAGATCATCCGCGGTTCGTCCAGCCGCGCCAACGCCCGCCAGAATTTGCACGATTTCTTCAGCAACAAGACCATCCGCGTCATGGTCGGCGGCAAGGAACGCGCCATCGAGGGCATCAAGGTCGATCGCCGCAAATACGGCATCGTCGCGCTCACCGGCGACGTGATCGGCCCCGCCGAAGGCGAAGGCCTCACCTTTGCGCAGATCGACGCCATCCTTGAGCTGCAATTGCACCGCCTGACGCAGCTTTCCGTCGACGAAATCCTGAAGGAACTCGCGGAAATTCGCGCCCGGATCGAGGAACTGGAAGAAATCCTGCACAGCGAGAAAAAGCTCAAGTCCGTGATCGTCGGCGAGCTGCGCGAGGTTTCGAAATCCTACGGCGACGACCGCCGCACGCAGATCGTCGATCGCGTCGAGGAAATCAAGCTTGAGGACTTGATCAAGGACGAGGAGATGGCCATCACCGTCAGCCACGCTGGCTACGTGAAGCGCACCTCCGTCGACACCTACCGCCACCAGTCTCGCGGCGGCAAAG
>DATJXJ010000084.1:0-30033 GCA_035500255.1 Verrucomicrobiia bacterium
ATCGAGACGGTAATCGGGGCTGATTTGGAACTTTCCACGTAGCTGGAGTCTACTGAGGAAACCGCATAGACGTAGGTCTGGCCGGAGGCCACGGTATTATCGGCGTAATTCGTATTCGAGTCGACTGCCGTACTCAGTTTCGCGAGGCTGTCGGCGCTCGCGCCGCGGTAAACGTAGTAGCCGATCACGGTCGACGTGCTCGGCTGCCAGCTCAGGTTCACGACGTGCTGGACTACCTGCGCGAATCCCGTTCCCGACACCGCGACCTGCACGAGCGAATCCGAGGCGTTGCTCGAGACCGATAGACTGCCCTGCACCGCTCCCGCCGCGGCAGGACTGAAGTTCACGGAAACCGTGACGGAGTTGCCGGGAGTCAGCGTCACGCTCGTACCGCCACTCGCGCTGAGACCAGCGCCGGTCACAGAAACGGAAGAAATCACGACGTTTGAACTGCCCGTGTTTTGCAGCGTCACCAACTGCGAAGTTGACGTGCCAACCTCGACGTTGCCGAAACTGACGGTGGAGGAACTCGGTGTGAGGACTCCCGGTGTTGGGGGTGGGTTTGACCCTGGTGTTCCTGAGCCACCGCCCGACGTGCCGCCAGTGCTCGCGCTCCCTGTAGTACCGCATCCCGCAGCGCCCAGAAGCCCCGCGAGAGCGATCACCGCTGCAAGCGAGCGGAGAACGCACGGACGCGCGTCTTCAGCTGTATCCGAGAGCGTGCGGGCGTGAGGGCTCAGCGAAATGGGCAGACCCCTTACCAAGGTGGGATTGTCGAACCGGAGCCGGCCTGTCCGATACTGGACGCGGGTACACACTTGGGACAGGGGTGGCCCCCTGTCCGCTGAACAACTCACCAAGATCGTGTTTGTGCCGCCGCCTCGCTGGCTTCTCCTGCGGCGGGGAATGATGCCCTGTGCTGCAGCACGCGCCGGCTACGGTGTTGGGATGTTAGCCGACGCTTCGTTCGATGCAGAGCTGCTTCCGGCTGAATTGACGGCTTTGACCGTGTAGAAATACGTCGAGCCGGAAGTCACGTTGGTATCCGTAAAGCTGGTTGCTGATATCGGCGACGAGTTCAGAGGTGACGAGCCCTCGGCTCCCGTAGCGATACCGCGGAACACATTGTACGTCACGCCCGAGGTCGTGCTGGCGCTCCACTGCAGCAGAACCGAATGTGTTCCGGTTCCCGAGAGCGTCACGACGGTCGGAGAGTTCGTCGCGTTGCTCGCAATTGTCACCTGAGCTCCGCTGACGGCTCCAGGCGTCGTCGGCGCAAAGGTTACGGTCAGTGTCGCGGATTGGCCCGGCGTCAACGTGGTCCCGTTTGACACACCGCTCGTTGTGAATCCTGCGCCGGCCACGGTTACGCTGGAAATCGTGATATTCGAGTTCCCGTTGTTGGTCACTGACGTGGTGAGCTGGCTGCTGCTTCCATCGTTGACATTCCCGAAGGGCAGCGTTGAGGGGCTTGCGCCCAGCGAAAGCGTCTGGATCGCTCCCGTTCCGGTGAGGCCGATCTGCAGCGGAGACGGCGAACCGTTTGTCGTCAGCGTGATGTTACCGCTGACCTGCGTCGCCGAGCCCGGCGTGAAGACGGCATTGAACGTCGTGCTGCCGCCGGCCGCGATCTGGGTCGACGTGGAGAGGCCCGTCTGGCTAAAGCCCGTCCCCGTGACCAGAATGCTCGAGAACGTCAACGCGGCGTTGCCGTTGTTCCTCAGAGTGATGGTCTGTGAGTTGCTGTTGCCGATGGTCACGGTGCCGAAGCTCACGCTCGTTGGGTTGGCTGAAATCTGCGCCTGCGTGCCGGTTCCGGTAAGGGAGATCTTGAGCGGCGAGCCCGGTGCATTGCTATTGATCGAGACTGATCCAGTCACGCTCGTCGCGGTGGTCGGCGCAAAGGTTACGTTGAACGAAGCGGCTTGTCCCGGATTCAAGGTTTGTGCCGAAAGCGCCGGCATGCTGAAGCCCGCACCGGTAATGCTGCTCCCCGTAATCGACACAGAGGCAGTTCCTGTGTTGGTCACGACGACGCCGACAGCCGCGTTTCCTCCCACGGGTATGTTACCGAAGGGGATGCTCGCCGGATTCGCGCTGAGCGCGCCCTGAGTTCCCGTCCCACTCAAGGGAATGTTGAGCGTCGGATTTGTCGCGGTGGACGTGATCTGAATGTTGCCGGAGACCGTCCCTGAAGCCGTCGGAGCGAAAGTCGTCGAGAAGTTCACGGACGATCCCGCCGTGATCTGTTGCCCCGCTGTAAGTCCGGTCGCGCTGAATCCCGCACCGCTGGTGACCACTTGATTGATCGTGATCGTTGCGTTGCCGGAGTTGGTCAAAGTAATGGTGTGCGGCCCGCTCGTGTTGCTCACAACTACGTTACCGAAATTGACGCTGCCGGGATTAGCGCCTAGAGTGCTGCCCGATGCCACCGCGCTCCCGGTCAAAGTCACGGTCTCCGGCGAGTCACCGGCGTTGTCGTGGAAGACGATGCTTCCGGTCGATCCCGTTGTGGATGTCGGCGCGAACTGAACGCTGAAGGTCACGGATTGTCCGGCACCGATCGTAGTGGGCGCAGTCAGTCCGGTCATGCTGAAGCCGGTTCCGGATATCGTGGCAGAGCTCAGCGATAGACCGGAGTTTCCCGTGTTCGCTATCTTGACGCTTTGCGTGCTCGTCTGACCGACGGGAATATTGCTGAAGTTCAGCGCTGTCGGCGTCAGCGAAACGATCGCCTCCATGCCGGTGCCGCTTAGCGGAATGGAAAGTGACGAATTCGAGGCATCGCTCGCGACCGTAAGCGTGGCGCTCGCGCTGCCTTCCGCCGTCGGCGCGAATTGGAGCTGGACGCTGGTGCTTTGGCCGACAGCCAGTGACGCGGAGCCGCTTCCGCCGATTACTGTAAAGCCTGCGCCGGTGATGGCAGCCTGTGTGATGTTGACCGGAGCGGTCCCCGTATTTGTCACAGTCAGGGTCTGAGTAGCCGTGGCGCCCACGTTCACGTTGCCGAAACTCACGCTCGACGGGCTCGGAGATAGAACGCCGGTGCTCGGGTCTCCTACTTGGCCGCCGCCTCCGGAAGGAGCCGACGCGGATGTGTAACCCGCGCAACTGGCCAGAGCCACGCTTGCGACGACTACCAAGATCGCCACGACAAAGGCGAAGATACTGCTGGACCTCGACTTCGCAGGGAATGCCGGACGCGCTTGTGTGCGTGGTCTCATGACGCACACAGTCTAGAAAGTAGTTGTAGTTTCTATCTACTGGACAGCGGGCCAAAGAAAGGGCAGGCGAGTTTGCCTGTCCGGAAGAACAACGAAGCACTGACCGAGCCTCGGAGGGAACTGTCTATCACCTGTACTGTCAATCGATTGCGCCAAGTGACAGAGACCGCCAGCCGTCGTCCCCTGGCTCCAGTCTCTAATCCGAGCCCTAGATCTAGGCTGTCCGGCCGGGCAACCACTGTGTTTACAACAGTGGTTCGCCGGAGTTGCGGGAAATGACTTCTCGAGTTGTGTCCCGCAGGCGCACGATCTCGCGCCAGTCGTCGCCCGCCTGCGGATCAGGCCTCAGCAGCGGTCCAAAGGTCACGGCAATCTTACCGGGACGCGGCAGGCGCGTCTCATCCCGCAGGATGCTGCGGGCGCCGCGAATTGCCACGGGGCAAATCGGCCGCTGCGTCAAAACTGAGGCTTTGAAAGCCCCGAGGTGAAACGGCCGAATTCCGGTGATTGGAGTGAACGTTCCTTCCGGATAGATCGCGACTGATTCGCCGCGCCGCAGCGCGGCGTCGACTTCTTCGGCCAGCTTAATGCGCTCCTGCGGATCGCTGCGGTTGAATGCGAAGTGCCCCGCTTTTCTGACGAGCGTGCCGACGAATGGCATCGCGAGCACTTCGCCTTTGGCCACGAACCGCACGCCGGCGGGCAATAGCGCAAGTGCCGCCAGAATGTCCACGTAGCTCGAATGGTTCGGCGCGAAGATGCAAGCCCCGGATCGGACGGCTTCGTTGAGTACGTCGTTCCCGTCGATTCGCACCGGAATCGCCGCGGCGCGCAAAAACGTCCGTGCCGCCGCCCGCAACAGCCGAGCCGCGCGCATTCGGTCGCGAATGGTGGCAACCGCGAGCCACAACAAAACTACGCCGACGCCGAAGAACGCAAGTACGCTGGCGCCGTAGAGCGATTCGGCTGTGTGTCTGCCTGCGCGCTTGCACCAGGCCCACATGCGAGGACCGGCGCTGCGAATGGCAAGTTGCGACACCTGCAGCCACGTTGGTGCCGCCCGTTTTCCAAGCTTTCCTTCCAGGAAAAGCCGGCGTGTCTCGCTTCGCCGAAGCTTTCCACTGGAAGTCTTGGGAATCGAATGCGGCCGCAGAAGCTCAACCGAATCCGGAGGGAAGCCCACCGCCTGATCGACCTCGCGCGTGATCTCTGCCACGATCCGCTGCGCATCCGTCATGCTCCGAACTTCTGCCGCCACGATGAGTCGCTCGGTTCCGCTCCGCTCGTCCGGCGCGCCAAATGCGACCGCGCAACCCGCGCGCACTCCCGGCACGCGCGCCACGATCTCTTCGATTTCGTGCGGGTATAGATTACGCCCCGCTTTGATGATGACGTCTTTCGCGCGACCGGTGATGTAGATCTCGCCTTCCGCCATGTAGGCGCGGTCGCCTGAGTCGAGCCATCCCCCTCCGCGCAGCAGGTTGCCCGTCGCGGAAGGGTTGTGATAGTAGCCGCTGGTGGCGGACGGACTTCGGAACCACAGCTGGCCCTCGACCCGCTCCTCCACGTCGCGGCCATCGTCCGCCACGATGCGCACCTCGACATCCGGCAGGGCCCTGCCCGCGCTTACGAAATCGAGCGCCGCCGAGTCTCCCTCATTAGCCGGAATCGCGTGTCCATCCGACTCCAACGAATTCCGCTCGACGCGATCGACCTTGTAGGCCGTTCCTGGCTTCGGCGCGGAAACAGCGAGAGAAGCCTCTGCAAGTCCATACACTGGTAGAAACGCTTCCCGCCGGAACCCGTGCGGCGCAAACCGCGTTGCGAACCGTTCAAGCGTGCCCGCCTGCACCGGCTCCGCGCCGTTCAGCGCCGCGCGCCAGCAGGTGAGATCGAGACCCGCCAAATCCTTGTCCGGAATCTTTCGCACGCACAGCTCGTACGCAAAGTTCGGAGCGGGACTGAGCGTGCCGCGATGCCTGTGAATCGCGCGCAGCCACCGTTCCGGGCGGCTCAGGAACGCGAGCGGCGACATCACTACCACTGGCACGCCGAAGAACAGAGGTCCCATCCACGCGCCAATCAACCCCATATCGTGATAGAGGGGCAGCCAGCTCACAGCCACGTCCTCGGACGTCACCTCGAGCCCTGCGATGATCGAGCGAATGTTGGCCAGCAGGTTTGCGTGCGTCAGAATCACGCCTTTGGGATCGCCCGTCGAGCCGGACGTGTATTGGAGGAAGGCGATATCCTCTCCCCGAGCGCGGTGCGAGAGATTCACCACGGGCCGCCACTCGGCCGCCGGCGGTTCTTCTCGAATCGCCGGACTAGCCAGCCGTTTCGCATTCAGGACTCCGCGTAAGGTCGGCACTCGCGGTTGCAGCAGGCGCGCAAGGCCTTCCGCCTGCCGGAACGTGATCAGGAATCTCGATTCAGCGTTGCGCAAGATATTGGCCTGGCGCCCCGCGTACTCGCGGATGCGGTCCGCGCGGAACGGCGGATACAGCGGAACAGGAATCCCGCCGGCCAGCAGTATCCCCGCGAACGTGAAGAAGAATTCGGCGCAGGTGGGCAACATGATCGCCACGGTCTGGCCGGGTTCGAGACCGCGTTGCCGGAGCTCACTCGCCACAGCCGACGCCCGGGAGTAGAGTTCGCCATAGGTGATTTCGCGGAGTTTTTCGTCTTCTTCGTAGAGATGAATGTGCGTGCGAGCCGGTTCGCCCATACCTCGCAGCCGCAGGATCTCGGTCAGCGTTGTCGCTTCGCGAATCTGTCTTTCGAGGTCGGGACGCCGTTCGAAGACCACCGCCGCATCCGCGGCCGGCGCGACCACGGACTTGACTTGAGAGTCTGCCCCGCCCGGGTGTTCGCGCGCCTCCTCATGGAGTAGCGCGTCAACCAGGTCACGAACCGTCTCAGCGTCCGCGACCACGCGGTCGGGCAGCCGCACTCCGCACGCGTCGCCCAGCCGGAGCATCAATTCGACGCGCTCGAGACTGCCGAGTCCCAACTCTCGCTCCAGATGCGCCGCGGGGCCCCGCGCCGCCAGTTCTTCCAGACCGCGGCCGGCTCCCAGTTCTTCCAACACTTGCTTGACGGTGACTAACGCCTGCGCGGAAACGAGGGAGGCTCGGTCGGGTTGTGTTCCAGTGGCGCTCATTCAAAGAGCCGGAAGGCAGGCTTGATCGTGATGGGCTGGAGCCTATCACCGCGCGGCAAGCACTTCAATCGGCGGGCGGCCGTGCGTGCACCCGCGCGATCCGTCAGGCAAAGATGTCCGCCTGCCTCATGCTAGACTTGTGCATGAAAACCTAAGTTCGCGCGTCGGCCGGATGACACCTCGTTCACGGAGCCAACTGGAGAATCACGCAGGCGGGCTCCAGTGGGCCGGCCGAATTCTGGCGCTGGCCCTTGCCGGGATCCTGTTCCTGACGCTCTACCCTTTCCGGTTTCTTCTTGATCCGCTCCTCTCCCAGCAGCCTTCTCCCTTCCTCCTGCGTGGCTTCGGCAAGTCCTCCGATCTGCTGGACGTTGTTCTCAATGTGGTGCTGTTCGTTCCGTACGGATTCGGCCTCGCCGGCTTGATCCAAGCGCGCGTGAAGTCAAGAGCGCGCAGGATGGTTCTTGTTTTTGCGGGAGGCGCGTTGCTTTCGTACGCGATTGAGGTCATGCAGTGCTTCATTCCCGGCCGGGACTCTGGCTGGGAAGACGTGATAACGAATTCCAGCGGCGCGCTGCTGGGCGCCTTCGTTTTCTTGCTGTGCGGCCCCGCTCTGTTGCGATTTGCGAGTTCGTGTGAGCAGGCGACTCAGCGGCGCGCAACGCCGAAGAACGTGGCGGTCGCCCTGGTGCCGTATTTTGCAGCGTGGTTCCTGCTCTCCGCGCACCTGCAGAAAGATGCGCGGCTGAGTGTCTGGAAGTCCGAAGAAGCGCTGTCAGTGGGGAATTCCGCCTCGGGAGAGATTGCCTCCCCTTGGAAGGGGAGGGTCTATGCGCTGGAGTTCTGGGACCATGCGCTTTCCGACGATACGGCGCGCAGACTGACGCTCTCCGGATCCGCTGCGACGCTCGACGAGAATCCCTTCGCAGCGTACGACCTCTCGGGGTCGCCACCCTTTCCCGACAGGCGCGGCGTGCTGCCCGATCTCGATTGTTCGCCGGGCGACCCTTTGCGGAGGGGCGAGAGCGTGACTGGTTCCACCTGCCTCACAACGCGCACGCCGGTCTCGGCGCTGGCGGCAGCCATTCGGAAGAGTCGGCAGTTCGCTATTCGCGTCCGCTGCGAACCAAGTCGCGTTGATGACGCGGGAGCTCAGATTGTCGCGATATCGCAACCGTCTGGGGCTGCTAGTCTCGAGATCCGCCAGGATCACTCCGCCCTCGCCTTCTGGCTTCTCAATCCAGGATCTCCCAGGCGGCCGGCCCTCACGTTGAACGACCCCAACGTGTTCGAATCAGGCGAGCCGCGCGATGTGGTTCTTTCCTACGATGGCGCGAACATCGTGATGACAATCAATGGCCGGATATCCAAGCGGTTGTATCGATCGGGCCCGGCCACCGCTCTTGCGCGCTTATTGCGGCGAGGCAAGGCAGTTGAACTTCAAGGCTATCGATATATATTCTACGCAATCGTATTCTTTCCGCAGGGATGCCTGCTGGGCCTCGCGTGGAGGCATATTGTGATACGTTCCTTTGGTGATAAGGTGTGGATCGCGTTGATGTGGCTGGTTCCGTGCCCGTTGCTTGAGTGGATTCTCGTTCGGGCCGGCGGGCAGGCATTTTCGGCTGAGAATGTTGCCCTGGCGCTCGCGGCGGCCTGTGCCGGCGGTCTTTGGGTCAATCTAGGCGCGGATCGCCTGGGCGTCGCGAAAACAGCGGCACCTCACGCGGCGGGAGCATAGCATTGGACCGGGTAGATGTCGTGATCATCGGCGGGGGAGTCGTGGGTTGTGCCATTGCCTGCGCTCTCGCCGGGCGCTGGGAAGATGTCTTCGTCCTCGAAGAGCTCCCGAGGCTCGGAATGCTCACCAGCACCCGCAACAGCGGAGTAATTCACTCCGGGATTTACTACCCGCCGGACTCTCTGAAGGCGCGCCACTGCGTTCGCGGCAACCAGCTTCTGTACGAATTCTGCGCCGCCCACGGCGTGCCCTATCGGAAGACCGGAAAGATTGTAGTTGCCTATGCTGAGCCGGATGTAGGCGCGCTTGTGCGTCTCATGGAAAACGGCCGCGCGAACGGCGTGGACGAGCTTCGCATCATCGACCGTGCGACGTTTCGAGCGAGGGAACCTCATGTCGAAGGCTTCTGCGCGCTGGAGGTTCCGTCGACTGGCATTCTGTCGAGCGAGGATCTCGTCAAGACTTTTGCCCGCCTGGCCGTCGATCGCGGCGCCCACATCCTGAACAACGCTAAGGTCAAGCGGCTCGAAAGCCTGAAGGACGCGATTCGAGTGACGAGCGAAGCAGGCGAAATCGAAACGCGATGCCTCGTGAACAGCGCCGGACTCTTCGCGGACGAAGTGGCGGCTCTGCTCCCCACGAAGATGGCGCACAATTTCATCTATCCGGTGCGAGGCGAATACTGCGAGCTGGTGCCCGCCAAGCGAGACTGGGTGCGCGGATTGGTCTACCCGCTGACTCGCGCAGCCGGCATGAGTCTCGGAGTGCATCTGACAAAGACTCTGTGGGGCAATGTGCTCGTCGGTCCTACGGCGCGCTATATCGCGGACAAGAGGGACTATGAAAGCGATCGAGAAACCATAGAGCAGTTTGCTTACAACGCGAGCTTGCTCCTTCCTGAGATCCAGCCTTCCGATCTGGTCCCGGCGTATTCAGGCATTCGCCCGAAGCTGATCCCGCCCATCTCGCCTTCGGTCGGAGGAAAGACCATGGCTGATTTCATCATTCAGCGGGATCCCGAATTTCCGCGAGTGGTGCATCTCATCGGGATCGAGTCGCCTGGTTTGACCTCTGCACCGTCAATCGCGGAACACGTTCTGCAATTGGCTGGCGAAATCCTGAACTGATCCCGCGGCCTGGATTTGACCAGTGCCTCGCCGGCCGCTATAATTTCGAAAGTGACTTCGATGTACGCCTCACTCCATTAGCAACTTCTCTCCGCTCCTCTTGGAGCGCCGTGTCCGGCCCATTCTGTTTTCATCTTTTCGTTTTCTTGGACCGTTTGAGGTACTTCCGTGGCAGAACTGACGCTTTTTGAAAAACTTCGACAGATTGAGTCGCGCTACGACGAGATGACCAGCGAGCTTTCCTCGCCGGAAGTGCTCGCCGATTCGGCGCGTTACCAGAAGCTCGCCAAGACGCATTCCGAGCTGGGCGAAATCGTTGCGAAGTTTCGCGAGTGGAAAGAGATCGAGAAAGGCCTCGACGGCGCGAAACAGCTGCTGGCCGAGTCCACCGATCCGGAGATGAAGCAGATGGCGCACGACGAGCTGCGCGAGCTGGAAGCTCGCCGCGAGGTCGTCGAGCGCGAGGTCAAGGTTCTGCTGGTCCCCAAAGATCCAAATGATGAAAAGAACGTCATCGTCGAGATCCGCGCCGGCACGGGCGGCGACGAAGCGTCCCTTTTCGCGGCGGAGCTCTTCCGCATGTATTCCCGCTACGCGGAATCCCAGGGTTGGCGCGTGGAGGTGCTCGAAAGTTCTCCCTCGCCGGTCGGGGGCGTGAAGGAAATCGTCGCATCGATTCAGGGGAACAAGGTTTATTCGAAGCTCAAATACGAAAGCGGCGTGCATCGCGTGCAGCGCGTTCCCGCCACCGAACAGCAGGGGCGGATTCACACCTCCGCGGCGACCGTTGCCGTGCTTCCCGAGGCCGATGAAATTGACATCAAGATCGAGCCGAAGGATCTGCGGATCGACACGTTCTGTTCCTCAGGCCCGGGAGGGCAGTCCGTGAACACGACGTACTCCGCCGTGCGCATCACGCACATCCCCACGGGATTGGTCGTCTCGCAGCAGGACGAAAAGTCGCAAATCAAGAACCGCGCCAAGGCCATGCGCGTCCTGCGCTCGCGGCTCTATGAAATGGAGCAGGCCAAGCAGCACGAGGCGATCGCCGCCGAGCGCCGCGGCCAGATCAAGTCGGGCGACCGCTCCGAAAAGATTCGCACCTACAATTTCCCTCAAAATCGCATCACCGACCATCGCATCAACTTCACCGTGCATCAGCTGACGGAAGCGATGGACGGCAAGCTCGCGCCGCTGGTGGACGCGCTGGTCACCCATTTCGAATCCGAGCGGCTGAAGCGCGAGCTCGGCGAAGGATGACGATGCAGCAGGCGTCGACGACCCATACGATCGATGTTCGCGCCGCGCTGAAGGAAGGAATGGCGCGTCTGCGGGCGGCCAGCGTGCCGTCCTCGACGCTCGCCGCCGAACTTCTGCTGATGCACGTGCTCGGCCGCGATCGCGCTTGGCTCTACACGCACTCCGAGTCGCCAATGGATGGCGCGGCGGTTCAGGACTATTTCGCGCTCCTCTCGCGTCGCTCCGCCGGCGAGCCGACGCAGTATCTCACCGGCAAGCAAGAGTTCTGGGGCCTGGAGTTCGAGGTCACCCCGGCGGTTCTGATCCCCCGGCCCGAAACCGAGCACGTGATCGAGATCGCGCTCGAACGGCTCGGCCCGCGCGGCATCAAGATCGACATGGTGACGGGCAAACCAAGCCCACCGCTGCGCGTGGCCGATGTCGGAACCGGCTCGGGATGTCTCGCTGTCGCGCTCGCCCATGAGTTGCCTCACGCGGAGGTTGTCGCCACGGACATTTCCGAAGCGGCACTGGAAGTCGCGCGTCGCAACGCGGCGCGCCATGGGGTCTCCGACCGCGTCCGTTTCGTTCGGACGAATCTTCTCGAAGCAATCGGTCGGCCGCTTGGGACATTCGATCTGATCGTCAGCAACCCTCCTTACGTCGCACGCAGCGAAGCCGACACGCTCCAGCGTGAAGTCCGCGACCACGAGCCACATGCGGCGCTGTTCGGGGGGCTGACCGGCATCGAAATCTACGCGCAGTTGATCGAACAGGCTGCAGCGCTGCTGGCTCCGCGCGGAATCCTCGTTTTGGAACTTGGCTACAATTCCGCCGATGCCGTTCGCCGGATGTTCCACGTGCAACAGCGATGGGCCAACGTCGCTGTCACGAAGGATCTCGCCGGCACCCCGCGCGTCCTTGCCGCCGAACGGGTCTGAACCTGATTCCGCTCTCTTCTTCGGTGTATAGTGGCGGGCAATGCCGAAATTGGCCCAATTTCGCGCCAAGCGCGACCCCTCGATCGCCGAGACTGATTCCACCGCATCGATCCTCCACGTCGATATGGACGCGTTCTTCGTTTCTGTCGAGCTGCTGGCGCGTCCCGAGCTGAAAGGCTTGCCCGTCGTCGTCGGAGGGCCGCGCGATCAGCGCGGCGTGGTTTCGTCCGCGAGCTACGAGGCGCGCCGCTACGGGATTCACTCCGCGATGCCATTGCGCACCGCCGCGAAGCTTTGCCCGCAGGCGATTTTCCTCGACGGCCATCACGCGCTCTACGGCCAATGGAGCGACCGCGTGGCCGCGATCCTTGCCAGATACTCGCCGATTGTCGAGATGGCATCGATTGACGAGGCATACGTCGATCTCCATGGGACCGAGCGGCTGCACGGCCCTCCTCTTTCCGCGGCCAATAGGCTCCTGCGCGAAATTACGGCCACGACGAATCTGCCGTGCTCCGGCGGCCTCGGCGCCACGCGTCTGATCGCGAAAGTGGCCAGCGATCAAGCCAAGCCGCGCGGTCTCGTCTGGGTTCCTCCGGGAGGCGAAGCCGCCTTTCTCGCGCCGCTTCCCGTCCGGCGCATTCCCGGGATCGGTAGGGTGACCGAGGCGGCGCTGAAAAACCTCGGCATCGAAACGGTCGGTCAGCTCCAGGGCTGGTCGCAGGAGCAACTCGAGCAAACCTTCGGCCGTTGGGGCACGGCGCTCTATCGCAAATCCCGAGGAATCGACTCCTATGAATTCTTCGTCGACGCCGAGCCGAAATCAATTTCGCATAATCAGACGTTCGGCCAGGACACCAACGACCGCGCACAACTCCAATCGACGCTGAGTCACCTCTGCCAGAAGGCGACGAAGCGGCTGCGCGGCGCGGGCTTGCACGCCCGGACCGTGACGCTGACTGTGCGCTTCGCCGATTTCAGGACCATCACGCGAAGTCAGACCCTCTCGGAACCGTCCGATCTAGACGCGGTTGTCCTGAAAGCGGTCGCCGACCTTTTCTCTCGCTCCTGGAACGGCGTGGGCATGCTGCGGCTGGTCGGCGTGGCTCTCTCTTCGTTTTCCGCCGGATCGGGCCAGCTCGATTTGCTCGATCCGGGGAGGCGCGAGAAGCTGGAGCGCCTCGCGCGCGCCACCGATCGGCTGCGAGATACGTTCGGATTCTCCAAGGTTCAGTTCGGCGGTTCGCTCGGAAGCCCCAAGCGCCGCGATTCCGGCCGGTCCTAGAAGCCACTTTTCTACCGTATAATTGCGGCTCCCATGTCAGCGCCTTCCACTCCGGCTGCCAAGGCTCCCCCGAGCAGGGCTCACCGCTTCCGCATTTTCTGGGAGCGCGTTACCGAAGGTCTCGAACTCGAACAGCTCTGGAGCCAGGTTCTTTCCGACGCCAAAGCCACCTACGGCCTCTATTCCGCGGACGTGGATTGGGACGAGATCAAGCGGGAGACGCGCGGGCCGGGACGCTTGGTCTTCCGGTCCGCGTGGGCGCTTTTTCAGGCGATGCTGATGAAGCTCTCGCCCGCTCGTCGCGTGCTTTTGCTGTTGGCCATCGTATTGCTGGTTTTTCAGACCGACGTCGGATCCGGAAATCATCGGTTCACCATCCATTTCGGCTGGATCGGCACGCTGATTCTGTTCCTGCTGCTGGCGCTGGAACTCGCCGACCGCGTGACGATGAAGCGCGATCTTGAAATCGCGCGGGAGATACAGCAATGGCTCGTTCCAAGCAAAGCTCCCTCGGTCCCCGGCTTCGATATCGCCTTCGCGACGCGCCCGCAGAACACCGTCGCGGGCGATTACTACGACGCGTTCTTGAGGCCCCTGCCGGACGCCGGAGGCGAGCAGCCGCTCCTGATCATCGTCGCCGATGTAGCTGGCAAGAGCGTCCCGGCCGCCCTCCTGATGGCCACATTTCAAGCCAGCCTGCGCGCCCTTTCGGCCACGTCCGCTTCTCTTGCGGAGGTCGTGGCCGGTCTGGATCGCTACGCGCGCGCTCACAGCCTTGAGGGGCGGCGCTTCACGACGGCATTTCTCGCGCAGATCAATCCGAAGACGCTCGAAATGCAATACACGAATGCGGGGCATAATGATCCGCTTCTCCGCCGCGCTTCGGGACAGATCGAGCGGCTTTCGACCGGCGGCCCGCCTTTTGGCCTTCCCCTCCTCACCGATAGCGAGCTGACCTACCAATCCGCCACGGTTCAGCTCCAGCCGGGCGACCTGCTCTTCATCTTCACCGATGGCGTGATCGAAGCAGTCGACGACCACGGCGACGAATTCGGAGAATCGCGGCTCCTTCCGCAGATCCAGTCGGCGCCGTATGAGCCTGCGGGAACCACGCTGCAACGTGTGATGGCCAACGTGAACGCGTTCGTTGGCTTCGCGCGGCAACACGACGACATCACCTGCATGGTCGTGCGGGCGAACGCTTAGCACGACGCAGTCCACAGGTACTCGTCTTCCCAGGCCAGCCCGTTTCGCACATAATTGCCTCATGGAAGCGCGAGCGCTGGCCGACCAAATCTGCCGCACGCTGCGGGCCGCGGGCCATCAGGCCTTTCTCGTCGGCGGCTGCGTGCGCGACAATTTGCTGAAGCGTGAGCCGGCCGATTACGATGTCGCCACCGACGCCACGCCCGATCGCGTGCAACAGATCTTCCCGCACAGCCTCGCCGTCGGCGCGCAGTTCGGAGTCGTCGTCGTCACCGACGAGGCGCAGGCCGGCGGGTCCGCGCAGGTGGAAGTCGCCACGTTCCGCTCCGACATTGGATACTCGGACGGCCGGCATCCCGATCGCGTCGTCTACGCAACTTCTCCGCAGGAGGACGTGAAGCGTCGCGATTTCACGATCAACGCCCTTTTGCTCGACCCGGAAACGGACGAAGTGCTCGATTACGTGGGCGGGCGCGAGGATTTGGCCGCGGGAATCATTCGCGCGATTGGGCGCCCGGAAGAGCGCTTTCGCGAAGACAAGCTCCGTATGGTGCGCGCTGTCAGGTTTGCAGCCCGATTTCATTACGCGATCCACTCCGCCACGTTCTCCGCGATCGCCAAGCTCGCGTCGGAAATTCACCAGGTCTCTGCCGAGCGCTTGCGAGACGAGCTGACGAAGCTGCTCACGGAGGGCGCCGCCCGCCGAGCTTTCGAATTGTTGGACGAGACGGGTCTCCTGCCGGAACTTCTGCCGGAAATCGCCCGCATGAAGGGCGTGGAGCAGCCGCCGCAGTTCCATCCGGAAGGAGACGTCTGGACTCACACGCTGCTCATGCTGGACGGTTTGCCAAGACCGTGCTCGCCAACGCTGGCATGGGGCGTGCTGCTTCACGATGTCGGGAAACCTCCCACGTTCACGCCGCCCTCCGGGCCGGGCGGGCGCATTCGGTTCGACGAGCACGCGGAAGTCGGCGCGCGCATGGCGGAGCAAATATGCCGCCGCCTGCGATTCTCGAATGACGACATCGCTCAAATCGAATCTCTGGTCGCTAATCATCTGCGGTTCAAGGACGTGCCGCAAATGAAGCCGTCGACACTCAAGCGCTTTGTCCGGCTGGATCGTTTCGACGAGCATCTCGAGCTGCACCGGCTGGATTGCGCCTCGAGTCACCGCAATCTCGACAACTACGACCTCGTCCGCCGGTTCCTGGCGGAGACGCCTCCCGAGCAGGTTCGCCCGCCCCGCCTGCTGACCGGAGACGATCTGATAGCCTTGGGAGCGAAGCCGGGCCCTGCGTTCAAAGCCGTGCTCGATGCCGTCGAGGACGCTCAGCTGAATGGGCGAATTGGCACTCGCGAAGACGCTGTACGCATGGCGCGAGACCTTCTCCACTCCAATCCAGGGTCCGATTAAGTTGTTTGGATACAGCACCATGAGCTACATTCGGCGCGCTGAGGAGGGACGAACTGGGCCGTTGCCAGAAATAGCTTAGTCGTATATACTCAAGTTTCTTTACAGCGTTGAGCGAATCTTGCGAGATCGTTTTCCCGCAGCGTGCATCTAACCCTTTGAGCAGCCGATAAGACTGTTCTATGGACTTGTTGCGGTTGCTTTTGGCACTTTGCCCGAGGAGGTTGAGGTGACCACACCTACCAGACTGGTTCCGGAAGAGCTTCCGATTCTTCCCGTGCGAGACACGGTCCTGTTTCCGGGAGCGGTGATGCCGCTGCCCGTCGGCCGCGAGAGCTCGCTGGCATTGCTGGATTCCCTTGAGGGGCCGGAGAAGCTGCTCGGCGTCGTCGCGCAACTGGATCCGCGCGTGGAAAGCCCGACGGGTGCCGATCTGCACAGCGTCGGAACGCTCGCTAAGGTCCATAAGATGGTGCGCATGCCCAACGGAAACGTTGTGGCTTTCCTCGAAGGACTGAGCCGCATCCGTGTGGCGGACGTGATTGGTTTGAAACCGTTCCTGCGCGCCCGGATCGAAGCAAAACCCGATATCGAAGATCAGCGCGACGCCGAGCTGATGGCTCTCGAACGCAGCGTTCAGGAGCTCTTCCGCGAAGTCGTGGCCCGTTCGCCCCAGCTTTCCGACGATCTCCAAACCGAAGTGATGAGCATCGATTCGCCGGCTCGGCTGGCGGATTTCGTGGCTTCCACGTTGCCTTCGCTCAGCACGATGGTTCGCCAGGAGCTGCTGGAGACGTTCAGCGTCCGCAAGCGGCTGGAGTCGCTGACCAACGAGCTGACCAAGGAAAAGGAAGTCCTGGAACTCCGCAGCAAGATTCACGATCAGGTTCAGGAGCAGGTGAGCCAGAGCCAGCGCGAATTCCTGCTGCGCGAGCAAATGAAGGCCATCCAGAAGGAACTCGGCGAAGCCGACGATTCCCAGTCTGAGGTCGAGGAACTTCGCAAGAAGGTGGAAGAGTCCGGGATGTCGGCAGAGGCGAAGAAGGAGTGCGAGCGGGAACTGAAGCGCCTTGCCAAGATGACGCCGGCCTCCGCCGAATACATGGTTTCGCGAACGTATCTCGAGTGGATGACCGCGTTGCCGTGGAACAAGACGTCCGGGACATCCGAAGAACAGATAGACATCAACAAGGCGCAGGAGATCCTCGACGAGGATCACTATGACCTCGTCAAAGTGAAGCAGCGCCTGCTGGATTATCTTGCCGTCAAGAAGCTCCAGCCCGGCATGAAGGGTCCGATTCTGTGCTTTGTTGGGCCTCCGGGTGTGGGCAAGACCTCGCTCGGCAAGTCGATCGCGCGGGCTCTCGGCCGCAAGTTCGTCCGCATCGCCCTTGGTGGCATGCACGACGAAGCCGAAATCCGCGGCCATCGGCGCACGTACATCGGCGCGCTGCCCGGCCAAGTCATTCAGGGAATCCGGCGCGCGGAGACTTCCGACCCTGTCCTGATGCTGGACGAGGTGGACAAGCTCGGCCGCGATTTCCGCGGCGATCCTTCGGCGGCTCTGATGGAAGTGCTCGATCCGGAGCAGAACTCGACGTTCCGCGATCACTATCTTGATGTGCCCTTCGACCTTTCGAAGGTGATTTTCGTGATGACCGCGAACTGGCTCGATCCGATTCCTGAGCCGTTGCGCGACCGCATGGAAATCATCGAGCTGGCGGGTTACACCGAGGAAGAGAAGATTCACATCGCGAAGCGGTTCCTGCTGCCGCGCCAGATCAAGGAGCACGGTCTGACTCTCGGCGAGCAGATCGAGTTCACCGACGAGGCGCTGCACGATCTGATTCGCCACTACACGCGCGAGGCGGGCGTGCGGAATCTCGAGCGCGAAATCGCCACGCTCGTGCGCAAACAGGCGCGTCGCATGGCGGAGGGCAAGGCGGACAAGCTTGTCGTCACGCCCGAAGTTGTTCGCGAGGCGCTGGGCATCGCGAAGTTTCGTCTCGAGAAGGAAGTGGAGGAACGCGTGAAGCAGCCGGGCGTATCGGTTGGCCTGGTCTGGACTCCGGTGGGAGGCGACATCGTCTTCATCGAAGCCAGCAAGGCTCGCGGAGGCAAGGGCTTCACGATGACCGGCCATCTCGGCGAGGTGATGCAGGAGTCGATGCGCGCCGCGTTGAGCTGGGTGCGTTCGAACTCCGATCGCTACGGAATCGATCCGGACTTCTTCCGCAAACTCGACCTGCACATTCACGTGCCGTCCGGCGCGATGCCGAAGGACGGACCGTCGGCCGGGATCGCGATGGCGACGGCGCTCGTGAGCTTGCTCTCGGGCCGTCCCATCCGGCCGCGCGTCGCAATGACCGGCGAGATTTCGCTCTCCGGCGTGGTGCTGCCGATCGGGGGAGTAAAAGAAAAGGTGCTTGGCGCCAAGAGGGCCGGCATCCGCGAAGTCATCCTGCCATTCGAGAATGAGCCGAATGTGCAGGAGGATTTGCAGCCCGAAATGCTGGAGGGCGTTCAAATCCACTTCGTGCACAACGTCGAAGAGGCGCTGGAAATCGCGCTGGGCAAATTCGAAAAGCCTGTGCGGCCGGTTACGAGCGGTCCGCACGGCGAAGAACGCCCGGCCGCGGGTCCCGTCCACTAGTAGCGATTCGATCTGACTCACGAGGGCCCGGACACCTGCCTGCCGCGGCGGGCAGTCTCCGGGCCTTTTCTTTTGCGCGCATCCGGGGACGTTTCCAGTTGCGGCGCTGCGCGCATTCGCGTAGAGCTAGCTTTTCATGCCCTATCGCCCCCGAGAATTGGTGGTCCGCGCGCGCGAAGCCGCCGCGCTCCTGCTCGCAACGCTCGACCACAACGAAATGGTGCCGCGCTTTCTCGACGTCTACGCCGCCGAGCACCGGCGCCCCAGCCGCGCGGATCAGCCGGCGCACTACCGCGAACAGCTCGAACGGATTCGCCGCGAATCGATTCTTGCGGGCGTGATGCGTATCGAAGCGGCTCTGCCGGCGCGCCTCAAGGTCATCGTCGCGGTTCGCGGCGCGAAACGGCCCGCGAAGAAAATGAAGAAGGGACGCAAAGCCGCCCGGCCGCGGTCCAGGAAGGTGGCCGCCATGGAACTCGCGATTCCATTTCTCGATCTCTTCCGGGAGGAATTTTTCGTCGCGCTGGGCCAGGCTCTCAATTGGAGCGACGAGGACGCGCGCGAGTTCTGGCGCGATCTGGATATCTACCGCATGCTCACGACGCGCGCATCCAGCCAATCGGCGCGGCGTGCCGGCGGGGTTGCGTCGGGTCCCTTCGTGGACCGCGTCGCGCTGTTGCTCGATCCGTCTCTGATGGAACAGGCCCGTCGCGCGTCGGGCAAGTTTCAACTGGAGCTGAACGCCGCGGCCGATCGCGTGCTGCGCAAAGTTTTCTCGCGCCGGCGCGAGAATTGATCGGCCGCTGGAAATCTACGGCCTGGCCTCCAGCACGATATTGAACGGAGTCTCGGCAGCGCGGCGCACGCGCGTGAAGCCCGCCGACTTCAAGATCTTTGTCAGCCGGCCTTCTCCCGCTTGAGCGCCCAGTCCCAATCCCACTTCCTGAGAAAGCGACGCGGGCGTGCAAAGCATTGTCGACGCGCCGTAGAACACGCGGCCGATCGGATTCAGATTGTCTTCCAGTTTGTCGTGGGCGAACGGCTCAACGATCATCCACGCGCCGTCCGGACGCAGCGTACTTCGGACGTGCCGCGCGGCGCCTTCCGGGTCTCCCATGTCGTGGAGGCAATCGAAGAACGCGACGAAATCGAAATCCTTCCCGGGGAAATCCTTGGCTCGCGCGACTTCAAATTGCACGCGGTCGGATACGCCGGCCTTCGCCGCCGCTTCCTTCGCCGCTTCGATCGACGCGGGGTGATAGTCGAAGCCGACGAAAGTCGATTTCGGATACGCCCGCGCCATCAGGATCGTTGACGTTCCCAACCCGCAGCCGACGTCCGCCACTTTCGCTCCCGTCTTCAGCTTGGCTTCAGCGTCCGTCAGAGCGGGAATCCATTCACCGATCAAGTGGGCGCGGTAGTTCGGGCGAAAGAACCGCTCGGTCCCCGCGAAGAGAGCGTGATCATGCTCGTGCCATCCCACGCCCTTGCCAGTGCGGAAGGCTTCCGAGATTCTCGGCTCGTCCTTGAAGCAGGCGCTCAAGATCTGGAAGAAGCCGGGCAGGAAGACGGGGCTCTGCTCATCCGCCAGTGCCATTGCCTGCTCCGGCGGCAGTGCAAACTTTCCGGACGTCGCGTCGTACGTGACGAATCCTCCGGCAGCCTGCGCCGACAGCCACTCGCGCACGTATCGCTCCGTCGTGCCCGTCTTGGCCGCAAGCTCCGCGGGCGTCACCGGGCCGGCGCCGGCCATCGCCTTGTACAAACCGAGCTTGTCGCCGACCACGATGAGTACGGCATTCATCGCCGCGCCCATTTCACCCACGGCCCTCATCACGAAGTCGTGCAGTTTCTTTTCATCGAATGCTTGCGGTACGGATGCGGACATGGCGGCCTCCTGTTGATCTCACTTCCGTCGAACCCGGGGGCAGGATGCGCGGGATTCTAGACGTGCTGTTCTGGCAAGTCAATTGAACGGAAATCCTACCCGCCGGACCCATTTTGTTATTCTCGGGCTAATGATCGACATCTTCTACATCCTGGTCGTTCTTCAGATCGCGCTGGGCGCGTATTCGCTCTGGGACGGCTTCGAATGGTTTCGGATGGTGCGACGACGCCTCGGCTCTCACGCAGGGTTCTACGCGCCGGTGACGGCCCTGATCTGCCCCTGCAAAGGCAGCGAGCCGGGACTTGAGGAGAACCTTTCCGCGCTGACGCGATTCGACTACCCGAACTACGAGATCTATTTTTCGCTCGCCACGAGTCTCGATCCCGCTCTGAAGATCATCGAGCGCGTCAAGGCGTCGACGCAGCGCCCGGTTCACATCGTGATTGCCGGCCCGCCGGAGGACTGCAGCGAGAAAGTGCACAATCTGCGCCGCGCCGTGGAATCGCTGCCGGAAAAATTCGAGGCGATCGTTTTCGTCGATTCCGACGTGCGCCTACCGCAGCGCTGGCTCGCAAAGCTGATGGCGCCCTTGCAGGATCCGCGCATCGGCGCGACAACCGCCTACCGCTGGGTGATTCCCAGCCGCCGCATCGGCGAAGGCGGTCTCGCCAGCGCGCTTGCATCGGCTTGGAACGGAGCGGTTGCAACACTCCTGAACCGCCCGCGCGAAAACTTCTGCTGGGGCGGGGGCACGGCGATTCGCCGCAGGACGTTTGACGAAGCGCACGGTCTGGAGGCCTGGGCCGGGGCCCTGAGCGATGATTTCGCTCTCACGAACGCGCTGGTCGCGGAAGGCAAGCCGATCGTCTTCTGCCCCGAATGTCTCGCTCCGACCTTGCATCCCTGGACGGGTTCCTCGCTGCTCGAATTCACCAATCGCCAGATCCTGATTACGCGCATCTACTCGGAGCGAAAATGGGCGATGGGCTTCGCGGCCCACGCCAGCTATTCGATCACGCTGATCTACTCGGTGTTTGCCGTCCTCTCCACCATGCTGGGCGGCGACCCGTGGATTCAGCTGGCGCTGATGCCCTTGATCGTCGTTCTCCTTGCCGTGGCGAAGGGCGCGCTCCGAACCGTGGCTGTCAGTGAAATGCTCCCCGAATGGAAGAAGCAGCTCAACGACTGGAGCTGGGTCTGGATGGTCTTGGCCCCGGTCGTGCCTTTCCTGTTTACCTGGAATTTCATCTCCTCGCTCTTGACGAAGCGCATCCGCTGGCGCAACATCCGCTACGAACTCGTGTCTCCGAGCATCACGCGGGTCTTAACGCGGTAGCGCCGTCGGCGGCCGCCGTAACTTTTTTCGACCGTCCGCGTAGTCACTCGAAGAAGCCATTCTCCGATAGCACAGCCTAGGAGGTTGCAGATGGGCGACGTCGCCGTTCAGGCTCCGGAAGCGCCGGAGCAAGTCAATTCGTTCAGCCGTGTCTTCGGGGCGATATTCAGTCCCAAGGAAACGTTCGCTTCGATCGGGCGCCGCCCCACCTGGATTGTGCCCGTTCTGTTGATCTGCGTTCTCTCTCTGGCAGTCGTGGCGCTTTTCGGCCATCGTGGTGGCTGGCGCCCATTCTTCGAGAAGCAGCTTGAGAGCAATAGTCGTGTGCAGGACATGCCCGCCGAGCAACGCGCCGAGGTGCTGGATCGCGTCGTTGCGTTTTACCCCAAGGTTATCTACTCGATCGCTGTGATAAGTCCTTTCGTCGTCGTTCTGATACTTGGAGCCGTCTTCCTCGGGGTGTTTAATGGCTTGGCCGGGGCCGACCTCAAGTTCAAGACGTCACTCGCCGTTGCTGCATACGCGTTGTCCCCGGGGATCATCCGGGGATTGCTCGCAATTGTAATCATTCTCGCCAAGGACCCGGCTACGGTGGATCTGCAAAACATCGTTGCGTCGAACGCGGCCATTCTTCTGTCCGACCATGCGGCGAAGTGGCTCGTGGCGTTGATGCGGTCCATCGATCTTTTTGCATTTTGGCAGATGATTCTCATGGCGATTGGATATCACTCTGCCTCGCCGAAGAAGCTCTCCACCGGCGCGGCCTTCGCCTGGATCTTCATCTTGTATCTGGTGATTGTTCTGGCTTCGGTAGGCGCTACAGCGGCCTTCTCCTGATAAACTCGCCCGAATGGGCTTTCAATTCGAAGTTCTGGCAACCGATCCGTCGGGCGCCCGCCTGGGCCGCCTGACGACGCCGCACGGCGTCATCGAAACGCCGGCGTTCATGCCCGTCGGCACCGCTGCGACCGTCAAAGGCCAAACGCAGCAGGATCTCGAAGATCTCGGCGTCCAGATACTTCTCGCCAACACATATCATCTTTATCTGCGTCCGGGGCATGCGCTAGTTCGGGAGATGGGCGGCCTTCACGATTTCATGTCGTGGCCGCGCCCGATTCTGACCGACTCCGGCGGCTTTCAGATTTTCAGCCTGAGCGATCTTCGCAAGGTCGGCGACGACGGCGTCCGCTTCCGTTCCCATCTCGATGGCTCCGAACATTTCCTTTCGCCCGAAAGGGCTCTTGAGATCGAGATCGCTCTGGGCGCCGATATCATCATGGCGCTCGACGAGTGCATTGAGGCGCCCGCCCCGGAATCACGCGCGCGCGAGGCGGCGGCGCGCACACTCGATTGGGCGCGGCGTTCGCGCGACTATTTCGCGCGCCACGGCGACGCGGAGCGCCAGATGCTCTTCGGGATTGTGCAGGGTGGGACGCACGCGCAGCTGCGCCGCGGGAACGCGGACGCCCTGGTCGGCCTCGATTTTCGCGGCTACGCGATCGGCGGTCTTGCCGTCGGCGAATCGCACGCCGTTACGTGCGAGATGGCCGAAGTCGTCACGTCGCGCTTGCCCGCCGATCGGCCGCGCTATCTGATGGGTGTCGGCAAGCCGGAGCAGATTCTCGATTACGTTCGCCTCGGCGTGGACATGATGGACTGCGTGCTGCCGACGCGCAGCGCGCGCCACGGCTGCCTTTTCACCACGAAAGGACGGGTGCTGATTCGCAATGCGCGCTATGCCAGCGATCCTCGCCCGCTCGACGAAGACTGTTCGTGCGCCGTTTGCCGGCGTTATTCTCGCGCGTACTTGCGGCATCTCTATACGACGGGAGAATTCCTCGCGACCATCCTGAACACCCACCACAATCTGTACTTTTACCTTGACATGATGCGCCAAATCCGGGAGGCTATCCGGTTTGGAACGCTAGAAAGATTCCGCTCTGACCTTCAGGCACGCCTCACGTAGGCAAACCCAAGCGGGCGCTGGGTGCTTCAAAGGAAGGCAGGAGCAGCATCTTCGAGCGACGGTTGTTTGGGTCCGTCGGCATCTGTGAAATTTTCCGCTTAGGCGAAAAAAAGGCGCAACGACATTGATCTTCGGCGTCCTAGCTTCGGCAGAATTGCTCTCTTTTGTGCAAAACTCTTCCCAGCCGGGCGGCCTTCCGTCGCTTTTGTCCGGCCCGCTGCCGCTGTTGATTATCTTCGTTGGAATCTTCTATTTCCTGATGATCCGCCCCGCACAGACCCGCCAGAAAAAGGTCGCCGAAATGCTCAGGAATTTGAAGAACGGCGACAAGGTGATCACCAACGGCGGCATCTACGGCACGATCGTGGGCCTCGAGGACGACGCGGTCCAGCTGCGTATCGCCGATCAGGTGAAGATCAAGGTATCTCGTTCCGCCATCGCGGGACTCCAGCCTGAAAACAACAAGGAGAGCTAGACAGCCCGCATGAGTTCCCAGCTCAAGTGGAAGTCCGTTCTGATTCTCCTGATTCTTCTCGCTTGCATCTTTGGCGTGATCGGACTGCCCGCTCTTCCCACTTCGTTCGCGCAAGTGAAAAGCAACCTCGCCGATCGCATTCATCTCGGGCTCGATCTGAAAGGCGGCAGCCACCTCGTTTTGCAGGTTCAGCTTGATGAAGCCATCGGCCAGCACTGCGACGAGACGGTGGACGAGCTCTCCCGCCAGCTTCATGCGAAGAACATCGTCACCGGCGAAATCAGCCGAGTGGATGACACGCACATCCTGGTACACAACGTGGACTCGAGCTCGAGCAGCTCCTTCCGTGATCTCCTGAACAGCCAGTTCACCGATTGGGCCGTGTCGCTCGCGGCCGGCGAATCCAACGGCTATCAGCTCGCGATGAAGCCCTCCGTCGTTGTCGACATTCGCCAGAACACGATGAATCAGTCGCTTGAGACGATCACGCGCCGCATCAACGCGCTCGGTCTCAGCGAGCCGACGATTGCTTTCACGGGCCGGAGCGAGGACGAGATTCTGATCCAGCTGCCGGGTGTTGGCGATCCCACCGCCGCAAAGGAAGTGATTCGCGCCGGCGGGCAATTGCAGTTGGTCCGCGTGGCCGATGGCCCGTTCACCTCGCAACCCGAAGCGCTCGCCAAGTACGGCGGTGTGCTGCCGCCCGGAACGGTTCTCGTGCCGGGCAAGAGCGATTCCACCGATCCGACGCTGGCCGGCGTGCAGGTATTCTATCTGTTGGATCGAACGCCGATTGTTACCGGTCAGGACTTGCGCAGCGTGTCGCCCGGGCCGAGCACGCGATATCCCGGTCAGTATGAAGTGGACTTCCACCTCTCCACCGCCGCTGCGGCTCGCTTCGGTCCGTTCACGGAAGCGCAGGCGAATCTGGTGCCCAAGGGCCGGATGGCGATCGTGCTCGATCATCAGGTCTATTCCGCGCCCCAGATCAATAGCCGCATTGAGGATTCCGGAGTCATCGAGGGCAACTTCAGCCAGGAATCGGCTGAGAACTTGGCCGTCGTTCTTCGTGCCGGCGCGCTGCCAGCTTCGATCAAGTATCTGGAGGAGCGCACCGTCGGTCCGTCCCTCGGCGCCGATTCCATCCGCGAGGGAGTCCGCGCTTCCGTTGGCAGCATGATCGTCGTGATGATTTTTCTCGTGGTCTACTACCGCCTGAGCGGTGTCAATGCAGTTGTGGCTCTCGTGCTCAATCTCGTCATCTTGATCGCGTTCATGGCTTATGTGGGAGCCGTCCTGACATTGCCGGGCATCGCGGGCGTGATCCTCACGATCGGCATGGGAGTCGATTCCAACGTTCTTGTCTTCGAGCGCATTCGAGAGGAACTGCGCAACGGCAAGGTTGCGGCTCCGGCCGTGGAGACAGGCTTCAGCAGGGCGTTCCTTACAATCATCGACACGCACGTGACGACGGTCGTGTCCGCCATTTTTCTCTTTCTGTTTGGGACGGGCCCGGTTCGGGGCTTTGCCGTCACCCTGGTGATCGGTTTGATCGCCAACGTGTTTACGTCGATCTATGTGTCGCGCGCTATTTTCGACTATCACCTGTCGAAAATGGACCGGCAGGCGCAGTTGAGCATCTAGTTTGAGCGAATTCGAGGGATAGGTATGTTTCGCGTTTCTTTCGGGAACAAACCTCGGCAGAACGGTGTCAAAGTAAACGGATAGGACTGGGGAATGGAACTCTTCCGCGGTGTCAACATTGACTGGATGGGGAAAGCGAAGTACTTCGTCGCTCTATCCCTGATCCTATTGGTGGCCGGCTGGCTCTCGATTTACAGGACAGTCGCGGTCAAGCACGGCACCCTTTACGGCATAGACTTCCGGGGCGGCACCCTCGTCTACGTCCGGTTCGCCGGTCCTCCGCCCATCAACCAGCTTCGCAAGGGCTTGGAGCAAGCGGGCTTGGCGAACAGCACGATTCAGGGTATCAGTGACAGCCAGAATGTCGGATCCAAGAATGACGTGGTGATCGGGCTCGAGCAGACGAAAACCGATGAATCGCTCGACGCGGGCAAACAGAAGATTCTGGACGTCCTGCACGCCACTTTCGGCGGCGCCTCCGGCAAGCCGGACTTCAACTCCGCTACGCCGTCCAGTCTGGCCGCTGATCTGACACGCAAGGATCCGCTGCTCCTCGGAACGAACGCCGGCGACCGGTACACCCAGCTTGCGGCTCGCCTGACGGCCGCGCGCGATTCCGACCACGGCGGCATTGTGACCAGCTTCGATGAGCTGAAAAGTGTCGACGGTGCGACGCCCGCGGTGATCGGCACCCTCTCGAACGACTACTCTCTCGGCGATTTCGCGATTCGCGACGCCGATATCGTGGGTCCGCGCGTCGGATCGCAGTTGCGTCGCCAGGCGCTGCTTGCAACGCTCTATGCTCTCGGGGGCATGTTGGTGTATATTGCGCTCCGCTTTGAGTGGGTGTACGGGGCCGCAGCCGTCATCGCCGTCTTCCACGACGTGTTGATCACGCTCGGTTTCTTCTCCCTGTTTCATTACGAAATCTCTCTGACGGTGATCGCGGCATTGCTGACTCTGGTCGGATATTCGATGAACGACACCATCGTGATCTTCGATCGCGTGCGCGAAAATCTTCGCTTGATGAAGCGCGAGTCGTTCACGGAAATCGTCAACAAGTCGATCAATCAGACGTTGTCCCGGACGATCCTCACCAGCGGCCTGACTTTTCTGACAGTCGTGGTTCTGTTCGCAATGGGCGGAGAAGTTCTTCGCGCGTTCTCTTTTGCCATGGTAGTGGGAGTTGTGGTAGGAACGTACTCCAGTTTCGGCATCGCAGCACCCATCGTGGTTGCCTGGAACAGGTTCTACGGTGGTAGAGGTACAACCGTCCGCGCCGGATCCGCAGCCGATAAGCGCGTGGTGGCGGCCGCAAGGAGATAGGACCATGTTTGACCAGCTCGTCGTTTCCAGCGCACACATGAACAAGACTCACAAAAGCTGGACCGTGGCAACGTCGTTCGGCGTGCAGCTTCTGATCGTGGGCGTTTTCATTCTGATCCCACTTATCTATACCGAAGCTCTGCCCAAAGGTTTCATGAACACGTTCTTGGTCGCTCCCGCTCCTCCTCCGCCTCCACCGCCGCCGGCCGCGCCGGTGAAGGCAATCGTGAGGCCGCGCATCGTAACGCCGCAGAGAATGGTGGCCCCGACGGTGATCCCGAAGACGGTGCAGGTCATTAAGGACGAAGCTCCCGATGTCGGCGCCGGAGTCGAGGGCGGAGTCGGAGTGCCCGGCGGGGTTCCGGGTGGCGTGCTCGGTGGAATTCTCGGCGCGGCCCCGCCCCCTCCGCCGAAGCCCACGCAGACTCGCATCCGCGTCGGCGGCCAAGTCCAGGCGGCTTCGCTGCTTCGCAGGGTGGACCCGGTGTACCCGCAAATCGCGAAGACGGCGCACGTTTCCGGCACCGTTGTTCTCCACGCGGTCATTGCCAAGGACGGAACGATTCAGCAGCTTGAGTACCTGTCTGGACCGCCGTTGCTCATGCGCGCCGCGATGGACGCCGTGCGCGAATGGCGGTACAAGCCCACGCTGCTCAACGGCGAGGCAGTGGAAGTCGATACGACGATTCAGGTTGTGTTTACGCTCGGTGGCTAGGCAGTGCCGGATCCGTTCGCGGGTCCGGGGGTGGCACGCAAATTCCGACCGGCAGAATATGGCTGCCGAGATCGACTGGCGGTGACGGAGGAGGATCGAAGGCTATGAACGTACTTCTAGTGAGTTTGCTCGCGATGTTCCAGGATCAGGCCCCTGAGGTCGGCTGGGACCTGCTCGCCATGTGGCACAACATGGGAATTCCGGCCAAGATCGTCGTGGGTATTCTGTTCGTGATGTCCGCGTGGTCCGTCGGCATCATGATCGACCGGGCGCTCATGTACAGCGCTGCCCGGAAACAATCGCGCATCTTCGTTCAGCAGGTGGCCGGTGCGCTCAAGGACAACAAGCTCGATGAAGCGATCTCGATCGCCGAGCGCAACAAGAAGAGCCACATCGCCAAGGTCGTCGCCACAGGCCTTTCGGAATTTCAGGCGGCTTCGGCTCAAGTGAGCGATGAAGAAGTGATCGAAGCGGCCCGTCGCGGCCTGGAGCGCTCGGTGGCCATCGTGCACGCCGAGATGAAGCGCGGCCTTTCCGGTCTCGCGACGATCGGTTCCACGGCGCCCTTCGTCGGCTTGTTCGGCACGGTCGTCGGCATCATCAATGCGTTCAAGGGCATCGCCAGCTCCAAGGTGACGGGTCTTTCGGCCGTCGCCGGCGGTATTTCGGAAGCGCTGGTTACCACCGCGCTTGGCTTGCTCGTCGCCGTCCCGGCCGTATGGACCTTCAACTATTTCACGAACCGCGTGGAAGCCTTCGACGTCGAGATGGACAACTCCTCGATGGAGTTGGTCAACTACTTCATCACTCGCCGAGGCGGAAAGAAGTAAGCGATGGCCTACAAGCCCAAAGCACCGCCGGTAATGGCCGCCCCGAACGTCATCCCCATGGCGGACATCATGCTGGTGTTGCTCATCATCTTCATGGTGATCACGCCGATGCTCCAGCATGGCGCTCCCGTGGATATGGCCAAGGCCGAAAACGCGGACAAGATGCCGAATGCGGACCGGGATGATGCAATCATTGTGGCGGTTACGCGCGACGGTAGGTTGTTTCTCAGCCCTGGCAACAAGGAGGTCGGCCTCGACGCCATCACGGATAGCGTGAAGGATCTCGTCACCGGCCGCCTCGATAAGACCGTCTACGTTCGCTCCGATGCGCGCGCAAAGTACGGCGACGTCGTCAAGGCAGTCGACGAGGTCCGCGCGGCCGGCGTTGAAAATATCGGTCTCTTGACGGAAAAGGTTCAGAACAAGGCGGCCGCGCCGCCTCCTCCTCCGGGCGATTAGCGCGCCCGGCGGGGTGGACACAGGGTATCAAGGAGTCCTCTCATGGGAATGGCAGTTGGCGGTTCCAAAGACGGACCGGTTTCTGATCCGAATATCGTTCCTCTGATCGACGTGCTGCTGGTCTTGATCATTATCTTCATGGTGATCACGCCGCGGGTGCCGACCGGTTTGCCGACCATCGTTCCGCAGCCTCCTCCGCCCGATGCAAAGCCGCAGCCGCCGGACAACCGGACGATCGTCGTCTCCGTTCTGAACGGCAACAAGCTCTTGATCAACCAGGATCAAAGCGACTGGAACACTCTCGGCGATCGGTTGTCGGACATCTTCAAGGAGCGCGCGGACAAGGTGGCGTTCGTGAAGGGAGACGACGATGTATCGTTCTCCCAAGTCGCAAAGGCTATCGACATCATGCGTGGCGCCGGAATCGATCACGTTGGCCTCATCACGGCCAAGATCGAAGCGGGCCAGTAGCCCGGTTCTTTTCATTTGATCGCTCGGCCGGTTGCAGCTATGTGCGTGTTGGCGGCCGGGCCACGCACTTCTTAAGGAGATTGGGATGCAGCGGAAGACCCAAACCTTGTTTCTTATGGCCGTCGTGCTGGCCGCGATCGCTTCGGGAGCGGGCTGCGACAAATTGAAAGCTCGCGACCGGCTCAACAAGGGCGTCAATGCCTATAAGAACGCCCAGTTTGACCAGGCCATCGAGTACTTCAAGGAAGCGAAGGATCTCGATCCGTCGCTCACCAATGCGCAGCTCTACCTTGCCACCGCCTACGCCAGCATGTACGTTCCCGGCGCGCCTTCCAAGGAAAATATCAACAACGGCAACCAGGCCGTCGCGGAGTTCAAGAGCATTCTCGATGGCCAGCCGGACAACCTCACGGCGATGGATGGTCTGGGTTCGATTCTATACAACATGGGTGGCAGCCCGTTCGACGCGGACAAGTTGAATGAGTCGAAGACGTACCACCAGAAGCACATCCAGCTGAAGCCCGACGATCCCGAACCCTACTACTGGGTCGGCGTCATCGACTGGTCTTTGGCCTTCCGCGCCAACAAGGAAATGCGCGACACCTATAACCAGAGCGCCAAGAAGACGATCAAAGAGAATGAGCCGATGCCCCCCGCGCTCGCGTCGCAGTTCAACCAGAAGTATGGCTCGGTCGTCGACGACGGCATCTCGAATCTTCAGAAGGCTATGACTCTGAAATCGGAATACGACGACGCGATGGCGTACTTGAACCTCCTGTATCGTCAGAAGGCCGATATGGAAACGTCCAAGGACGCGCGGACTGCGGACCTGCAGCAGGCGGACGATCTGGTCGAGCGCGTCAAGGCGATCAAACAGAAGAAAGCGAATCTCACGCCGAGTTCGTAGCTGTTTTCCAGTCTCGGCATGGTTCT
>DATJXJ010000085.1:0-16047 GCA_035500255.1 Verrucomicrobiia bacterium
CACGTAGTCCGCGTGTCCCGGGCAGTCGATGTGCGCGTAGTGCCGGTTCGCCGTCTCGTACTCCACGTGCGACACCGCGATCGTGATCCCCCGCTCCCGCTCTTCCGGCGCGTTGTCGATCGTGTCGAACGCCCGGAACGATACCTTCGGGTTGTTCTTGCTGAGCACCTTCGTGATCGCCGCCGTCAGCGTCGTCTTCCCGTGGTCGATGTGCCCGATCGTCCCCACGTTTACGTGCGGCTTGCTCCGCTCGAATTTCTCCTTCGCCATTTCTCTATGCTCCTCAGTCTCAGCGTGCTCTACATGATCTTTCGATCACAGCATCGCCCGTTGCACGTCGCGAACCCGTTCACTTCTTCGGGCCGCTGCCGTTCTTGCCCCCGATAATCTCTTCCGCCTTGTTCGGCGGCACCTGTTCGTAATGCGAGAAGTGCATCGTGAAGCTGCCGCGCCCCTGCGTCCTGCTGCGAATATCCGTCGCATAGCCGAACATTTCGGAGAGCGGAACCTGCACGTTGATGATCTCGCTGCCCGCGCGCGATTCGCGTCCCTGCAGCTGGCCGCGCCGCGAGTTCAAATCGGAAATCACCGGCCCCATGTATTCCTCGGGCACCACGACCTCGACTTTCATGATCGGCTCGAGCAGCTTCGGGCTTGCGCGGCGGCAGGCTTCCTTGAACGCCATCGATCCCGCAATCTTGAACGCGATTTCCGAGCTGTCCACCTCGTGATACGTGCCGTCGATCACCACCACCGCAAGGTCCACCATTTCGTAGCCGGCCAGGACGCCGTTTTCCATCGCTTCTTTCACGCCGTCTTCGATCGGCGGGATGAACTCCTTGGGAATCACGCCGCCCACAACCTTGTCGATGAACAGCAGGCGGTGCTCCTTGTCGAAGCGCCACTTTCCGCCCTTGCCCGCCACCTGCTTCGCCACTTCATCCAGCTCGTCCTGCGACATTTCGTGCATGTCTTCGTGCGCCGCCGTCGGCAGCGGCTGGACCGTCAGTTTCACGTGGCCGTACTGGCCGCGGCCGCCGCTCTGCTTGATGTGCCTGTGCTCGGCTTCGGCCGCCTTCAGAATCGTTTCGCGGTACGCCACCTGCGGCCGGCCGACATTCGCCTGCACGTTGAACTCGCGCATCATCCGGTCGACGATGATTTCCAAATGCAGTTCGCCCATGCCCGAAATCAGCGTCTGGCCCGTATCCGTGTCGGTGTGCACGCGGAAGGTCGGATCTTCCTGGGCCAGCTTGCCCAGCGCCGAGCCCATCTTTTCCTGGTCCGCTTTTGTCTTGGGTTCGATCGCGACGGAAATAACCGGGGTGGGAAATTCGATGGATTCGAGGACGATCGGCTTGTCTTCGCTACACAGCGTCTCGCCCGTGCCTACGTTCTTCAAGCCGACGCACGCCGCGATATCGCCCGCTTCAATCGATTCGATCTCTTCGCGCTTGTTTGCGTGCATTCGCAGCAGGCGGCCAATGCGCTCGCGCGTCTTCTTCGTCGAGTTGTAGACCGATTGGCCGGATTTCAGCACGCCGGAATAAACGCGGATGTACGTCAGGTGCCCGACGTACGGGTCGGTCATGATCTTGAACGCCAGCGCCGCGAACGGCTGGTCGTCCGACGCGCGCCGCACCATCGGGTCCGAACCGTCCGGCGACGTTCCCTCGACCGGCGGCACATCCACCGGCGACGGCAGATAGTCGATCACCGCGTCGAGCAGCGGCTGAATCCCCTTGTTCTTGAACGCCGAACCCGCGATCACCGGCACCAGCTTCAGCGCAATCGTCGACCGGCGCAGAGAAGCGCGCAGCTCCTCCGGCTCCAGTTTGCGCTGTTCCAGGTACTTCGTCAGGATGGCGTCGTCGTGCTCGGCGATGTACTCGACAACTTTCTCGCGATGCTCTTTGTAGAATTCCGGGCTCAGCGCGGAGGCCTTCACAGCCGTTTCGAGCGCCGGGCGCGTCTTCAAATACGCCTCGTCCCACAGCTTTTCGAGCGGCAGAATCTCGTACTCCGCGCCGAGCGTTTCGTCTTTCCACACGATCGCGCGCTCTTCGATGAAATCGATCACACCCACGAAGTTGTCTTCACGGCCGATGGGATAGGTGACGGGAACGGGGTGGGCTGAAAGTCGCTGGCGCATCGAGCGGATCGAGTGGTCGAAGTCGGCGCCGATGCGGTCCATCTTGTTGATGAACGCGATGCGCGGCACGCGATACTTGTCCGCCTGCCGCCACACCGTCTCCGACTGCGGCTGCACGCCGGCCACCGCGTCGAACACCGCCACTGCGCCGTCCAGCACGCGCAGCGACCGCTCGACTTCCACCGTGAAGTCCACGTGGCCCGGCGTATCGATGATGTTGATGCGGTAGCTCTTGTCGAAGCGCTTCCACGAGGCGGTGGTCGCCGCGGACGTGATCGTGATCCCGCGCTCGCGCTCCTGCTCCATCCAGTCCATCACCGTCGTGCCTTCGTGTACTTCGCCGATCTTGTAGGTCACACCCGTGTAAAAGAGGATGCGCTCGGTGCAGGTCGTCTTGCCCGCATCGATGTGCGCCATGATCCCGATGTTGCGCGTCTGCTCGAGTTGTACCTGTCGTGCCATGTCCTAATTCGTTGTTCCTACCAGCGATAATGCGCGAAAGCCTTGTTTGCTTCCGCCATGCGGTGCACGTCTTCCTTCTTCTTCACGGCGCCGCCGCGGCCGTTCGCCGCATCCAGAATCTCGCCTGCCAGCTTGTCGGTCATCGACTTGCCCGACCGCTCGCGCGCGTACAGCACCAGCCAGTGAATCGCCAGCGATTGCCGTCGGAACGGATTCACCTCGACGGGAACCTGATAGTTCGCGCCGCCCACGCGTCGCGTCTTCACTTCCAGCGTCGGCTTGCAGTTCTCGACCGCCTTCTTGAACAGCTTGAACGCGTCGTCGTTCGCCGTCTTCGCCACCTGATTCATCGCGTCGTAGAAAATCGTCTGCGCCGTGGAGCGCTTGCCGTCGTACATCATGCTCGAGATGAACTTCTGCACCAGGTCGCTGCCGTACACCGGATCTCCCGGAATCTTTCGGCGAAGAACCCATCCTTTGCGTGGCATCTGTTACGTATCTCCTGAGCTTGGCTTCGACTGCCTCGCTCCTACTTCTGCGCGGCCTTGGGCCGCTTGGCCCCGTATTTCGAGCGCCCCTGCTTGCGATTTTCCACGCCCGCCGCGTCCAGCGTTCCGCGAATCACGTGATAGCGCACGCCCGGCAGATCCTTCACGCGGCCGCCGCGCACCAGCACGATCGAGTGCTCCTGCAGGTTGTGCCCGATGCCGGGAATGTACGTCGTCACCTCGGCGTTGTTCGTCAGGCGCGCGCGCGCCACTTTTCGCAGCGCCGAATTCGGTTTCTTCGGCGTCTGCGTGTACACGCGCACGCAAACTCCGCGCTTCTCCGGACACCCTTCGAGCGCCGGAGACTTCGTCTTCGTCCGAATTTGCTCCCGGCCGTAGCGCACCAATTGTGAGAACGTCGGCACTTTTCCCCCTGCTTCGAAAAGGCTAAGGTTGTTTTGTTTCTGCGCAGTCCAAACCTTCCCGCGCAGAAGTTCGCGGGTGCATGAACAGAAAAGGTCGCCCAACCTGAAGGAACCGCCAGGTACTCCGCGCTGACGCTACTTCACCCCGTGGAGTGAACTGCATCTTTACTGCGGAGAGGCTCGCACGGCTTTGCGGGGCTGGCGCCCCATTTCGGCCGCTCTTCACCACCCCGTTCCGTCCTTCTCTGTTCCGGGGCTGGAAGACTTCCCTTTCACCACCAGGCCAAATGGCCTCAAGACAACCGGGCAAGTATAGGTAAAACAACAAAACGTGTCAACATCATAAGATTGTGGAAACTGTGGGTATTGGATTGCCCGTGCGGTGGGGCCCAGCGAAAAGGACAGGACTCGCTCGCGGACACCCGGAAGCCTGCCCGATCCGCTCGTTTCGGCGCAAGAACTGACCCGCATGGAGTGCCAGCCACCAAACCGGAATCAGAACCGCCCACAAGATTAGCGACAAACTGCACGTATCTGTCTGTTGCTAAGACACTTACGAACCACTCACTCCCCGTGGCGGATCGACCCGAGCATCCCCTCCACGGACCACCGGCAAACCAACGACGCTTGTCGTTTCCGCGAGCACAGGTATGAAACTCCTCAACGCAGCCGCCACGAACCCTTTACCAAGAGAGTCCCGCACACCTAAACTTGGGCCGGCAGTTTTCAACAGGGAGTATCGATGAATCGTGCGTGCGCGGCGCTGCTCGGCCTGCTGATCGTGCCCGCCGCCGCTTTCGCCCAATTACCCGCCGCGACCACCGCTTCGCCAAAGCCGCGCGCCGATTTTTCTCGAGAACCGTTCGTCATCGAGCAGTACTTCACCAGCGCGCGGTTTGAAAACAACGGCACCGGTGACGAAATCCTTCGCGTGCGTGTGCGAGTGCAAAGCGCCGCGGGCGTGCGGCAATGGAGCGAGCTCGTTTTCGGACACAACGCCGCCGCCGAGAAAATCGCTGTGCACTATGCCCGCGTGCGCAAGGCGGACGGCACAACTGTTAGCGTTGGCCCCGGCGCCGTCAAGGACCAAATCGCGGCGGCAGCGAACAGTTTTCCCGCGTACCTGAATTACAAAGAGACGCGCGTCGCCGTATCGTCGCTCGCCGCCGGCGAAACCCTGGAATACGAAATCGAAAAGCGCATCGTCGCACCCGCGGCTCCCGGCGAGTTCTGGTTCGAACACGCGTTCGTCGATAGCGCCGTCGTGCTCGACGAGCGGCTCGAAATCAATGTTCCCGCCGCGCGAAAAGTCATTCTCAAATCATCGCCCGCGTTTCCTTCCGCCGCGGAAAACCTGAACGGCCGCGCGATCTATCGCTGGAAACACCTGAATTCCAGGCCTATCGATCGATCTTCCGCCGAGAGTGCCGAGCGAGCGCGAGCCAGGACTCCCGACGTTCAGCTCACCACGTTCGCCAGTTGGGAAGCCGTGGCGCGCTGGTACGCGAAGGTGTCCCGCGGCCGCGCCGAACCCGCGCCGGAAATTCACGCGAAAGCGCAGGAGCTGATCCGGGACCGCACCAGCGACATCGAGAAAATGCAGGCGCTCTATGAATGGGTCTCGAAGAACATACGGGACACGGGCCTCCCGCTCGGCGCGGCGGGGTACCAACCGCGCACGGCTGCCGAAATCCTCGCCAATCAATACGCCGACTCAGCGGACAAGCACACGTTGCTCGCAGCCATGCTGTCTGCGGCGGGTTTTTCATCCGACGCGGTCTTGATGCCGTCCTCACGCAAGCTCGACGCGGTGGTTCCCTCTCCCGCTCAATTCGACCACGTGATCACGCTGGTGCCCCTCGCGAAAGACCTCGTATGGATGGATTCGACCGTGGACATCGCGCCGTTTCGCATGCTCGCCGCCGGACTGCGCGCGAAATCCGCGCTTGTGATTTCTCCCGACGGCGCGGGAAAAATCTGCGAAACTCCCGCGGACCCGCCCTTTCTTTCGACGCAGCAAGTGGAAATCACCGGCCAGCTCAGCGAGCTCGGCAAGCTCACGGCCACCGCGCGCTATTCCGTTCGAGGCGATACCGAACTCGTGCTGCGCTCCGCATTCCGCAAGGCGCGGGAAAGCCAGTGGAACGAAATCGGCCGCACGATCCTTTCGCTCGATGGCATTCACGGTGACGTGGTCGCCGTAAAGCCTGGCGATCCCAAAGCGACGCAGGATCCGTTTCAGCTCGAAATCAGGTTCGCACAGCCGTCTTTCTTCGACTGGGCCACCAAGAAAACGCGCACCGCGCTTCCGCTGCTCGCGATTGGCCTGCCCGATCCGCCCGCCAACAAAACGCAGCCGATCGGCCTCGGCAGCCCGCTCAAGGTGACGGTCAAGCTGGCGCTCCATCTTCCTCCCTCGTTTTCCGCGCGTCCGCCGATCGGCGTTTCGATCGCGCACGATTACGCCGATTTCAAGACCAGCTATCAGTTCGCCGACCACGTCGTTTCCGCCTCGCGTTCGCTCGATTTCAAGATGCGCTCGCTCCCCGCGTCGCGTGCGGACGAATACGCCGCGTTTGCGCGCGCCGTCGCAGCCGATCAGCTCCAGCCGCTCGCAATCGAAAATACGGAGCCGGGCCCGCCCGCTGTGCCGTCCTCGGCCAGCGCCGATGAACTCTTCGAGACGGGCAATCTGATCGTCAATTCCCCGAACCGCCGCGCGGCAATCCCGCTGCTCGAGCGCGCCACGCAGCTCGATCCAAAACACGAATTCGGCTGGGACTCCCTCGGCCTGTCTTACGAATCCGCCGGGCGCCTGGACGACGCGATCGCCGCCTTCCGCAAACAGCTCGAAGTCGCGCCCTCGGACGATTACGCGAATCTCGACATGGCCCACACGTTCGAAGCCAGGGGAGACTACGCCTCCGCCGAATCGGCCTTTCGCAAACAGGTCGAGGCTCATCCGCTCGACGCCCTCGCGCACGCGTTTCTTGGAATGATGCTCATGAATCAGGAGCGCGACTACGCGCGCGCCGTTCCCGAGCTCGAAAAAGCGGCGATTCTCTGGCCGAAAACGACCGAGTTTCAAATCGATCTGGGGGCGGCTTACGCCAAGCTCGGCCGCTCGGACGATGCCATGAGCGCGTTTGACAACGCTTTGAGCGCGTCCCCGGAACCTTTCGTCCGCCGCGAAGTCGCCTTCGCAATGGCCGACTCGAACCTCGCGCTCGATGAAGCCCAGCGCTACGCGGAATTCGCGGTTTCAGCCGCGGAGGCGCAGCTCCGCGACGTCGACCTGAAGCGCGCAGACGAGAAACACATGACCGCCGTGCAAAGTCTCGGCGACGGCTGGGACACGCTCGGATGGGTCGCGTTCAAGCAGGGCGATTCGAAGAAAGCAGAGCGGCTTCTCGATGCGTCATGGCTGCTCAACGGCCGCGCCGAGACCGCCGACCGCCTCGCGCAGCTGTACGAGAAGCTGGGCGACAAGGATCGCGCGATTCACGCCTGCGCTCTCTCGCTCGCCGTGTTTCCGAGCGACGACACGCGCGCGCGCCTCACGCTGCTGCTCCACGGCAACGCGCAAATCGACGATCTCGTCGCCAAGGCAAAGCCGGAACTGGAAACGCTCCGCTCGATTCCCGCGGGCAAGCTGGTCGCCCGGGACCTGCGCGCGGATTTCTTGGTCCTGCTTTCGGCCTCAGGGCAGGGATCGCGCGTGGACGGCGTGCGATTCATCGGAGGCGACGACGTGCTTCGTCCCTTCGCGGACCGGCTGCGCGCGCTCGACTACCATCTGAACTTTCCCGATGGCTCGCCCATCAAACTCCTGCGCGGCGGCACTCTCGCGTGTAGCGCCGCTACCGGTGAATGTAATTTCCTGCCGCTGATTCCGGGAAACATGCAGGCGGCTCCGTAAGAAAAAATCACTTCGCAGGAACTCGCGCTTGCCCGGGAATCAGACTTCGGCGCTTAGGAAGCGCCCCAGCAAGCCCGGCACGCGCAGGCCGTCCGCGCGATCCTTGAAATACCGAGCGTTGATCTCGCCCGGGCCCAGATTTTCGATCCCGTGGAATCCGATGCGCGCAACTTCGGCTTGCAGCTCCTGCGGCTCGAAGAACGTGCGAAACGGCTCACCCGCTTTCGCCACGCGGCGTGAAAGCGCGTCGTACACCAGCCGCCCCGCCAGATTCAGCGTTTCGCGCGGCACCATGTAGTCCAACGCCACTCCGCCGCCCGGCGCGCACGACGCGACGAACCGCAGAGTGCCCATCACCGTGTCCTTCGCCAAATACATCGTCACGCCGAGCCACGAAAAAAACGCCGGCTTTGACGCGTCGAATCCAGCCAGCCGCAAGCCTTCCGGAAGAGTCTGATGCTCGAAATCGACGGGCGCGAAAATCACGGACGCCGGAATCGCGATGCCCGCCTCTGCCAGCCGCTGGCGCTTCCATTCCTGCGTTGCGGGATAGTCCACTTCGAAGACGCGAAGCCCGGTCTGCGCGTGCGGATTGCGGTACGCGAACGTGTCGAGCCCTGCGCCGAGAATCACGTATTGCCTTGTGCCGCGCTCCAATGCGCGGGCCAGCTGGTCCTCCGCGTATCGGCTGCGCACCGCCATGGCCGCACGGACCGCGCGTCCGAAGCGGTTGAGGAATCGCGGCTCGCTCAAAATGCGTTCTTTGGCGTCCGGTCCGAGGATGGGCAGCGCGATCGGATCGTCGAGCACCTTGGGGTTGTCAAAGATCTGGTGAGCCGCGCGCCGCATCGCAACCATATACGCCGTTCGGCTGGGCTTGGCCTCGATCATTTCGCCGTGCTCAGTTCGCGCCGCCTTCGCGCCGGTATCGCATGTCCGCGATCCGCTTGCCCGCGGCACGGATGATCCACGGGCTGAACCGCTGAATCGCAACCAGAATCTTCCCGTGGCCGGTGATGATCGCTTCGCGTTTCCCCCGAGCGACCGCGCGCAGGATTTGCCGCACGGCCTTGTCCGTGCTCATCACGAGCCACGTGGGAATCGGGTCCTTCGCGTCCCGGTGTACTCTGCCCTGATTGTCCACGCGCCGTATGTCGCTCGCCACAAACCCGGGGCTGATTAGCGTCACCTTCACGCCCAGCGGCGCCAGTTCCGTCGTGATCGAATCCGCCAGCGCGCGCAGCGCAAACTTGCTCATCGAATAGGGCGACGCGCCGGGCGTCGCTCCCCAGCCCGCGACGCTCCCGATGATCACGACGTTCCCCTGCGCCTTCTCGACTTCCGGCAACGCGGAATAGATTGTCCGCAGCACGCCGAACACATTCGTTTCGAACTGGCGCCGGTAGTCTTCCACCGTCAATTGCCTCAATGGGCCGACCACGCCGAATCCCGCGTTCGCAATCACCACGTCCAACCGGCCCCAGCTCCGCATGTTTTCCGCCACGGCGCGCTCCAACTCCCCGTCGCGCGCCACGTCGCACGCCACCACCAGCGGTTTCGTCTTCCCGCTCCCCGCAATTCTCTGCGCCAGCGCTTCGAGCAGTTCGCCGCGGCGGGCCGTCAGAGTCAGGTTCGCGCCCGCCTGTCCGAGCTGCCACGCAAGCTCCTCCCCGATTCCCGAAGAGGCTCCGGTGATCAGCACCGTTTTCCCCTGAAAATAGGCTTCGCTCATGGCAGGCGCCTCGGCGTGCGTTCTGATTCGTGCAAGTCGGTGAAACGTGGGTGGGCTTTCGAGGTCGACGATTCCCGCCGGATCGTCACTTGATTTCCATGACTTCCTTTTCTTTCGCGGCGGAGAGGTCCTCGATCTTCTTCGTTTCGGAGTGCGTCAGCTTTTCCAGCTCGTCAAGCGAGCGCTTCCGCTCGTCTTCGCTCATCTTCTTTTCCTTCTCGAGTTTCTCGACGGCTTCCTTGATGTCGCGGCGGATGTTTCGCACGGCGGTGCGATGGTTTTCGAGCACTTTGTGGATGTGCTTCACCAGATCCTTGCGGCGCTCTTCCGTCAGCGTCGGAATCGGTATCCGTACCACCTTGCCGTCGTTCGTCGGATTCAGCCCCAGGTCGGAGGTGCGAATCGCCTTGTCGATCGGCGCCACCGCGCCCGGATCCCACGGCGCAATCACGATCATCATCGGATCGGGAACGCTCATCGTCCCCAGCTGATTGATCGGCATCGGCGTGCCGTGATAGTCCACGCGCACGTGGTCGAGCAGCGATACGTTGGCGCGGCCGGTCCGCACGCTGGCCAGGTCCTTGCGAAAATCTTCCACCGCTTTTTCCATGCGAATCTTGGCTTGCGTCAGAGCGTCCTTGCTGGTCGCAATCGTGGTCATCGAAAAGTAAGCCTCCGCGGGGGCCGGATCACGCTGCGGTGACGGTCGAGCCGACGCGCTCGCCCTGCACCACCCGCTTCAGATTTCCCGGCACGTTCATGTTGAAGACGACGATCGGCATCTTGTTGTCCATGCACAGAGAAATGGCCGTCGAATCCATCACCGAAAGCCCTTTCTGCAGCACGTCGAGATAGGTGATCCGGTCGAACATCCGCGCGCCTTTCACTTTTTCCGGATCGGCGTCGTAGATTCCGTCCACGCGCGTCGCTTTCAGAATCACCTGCGCCTTGATTTCCATCGCGCGCAGCGCCGCCGCCGTGTCGGTCGAAAAATAGGGATTGCCGGTGCCCGCCGCGAAAATCACGACGCGGCCCTTTTCCAGGTGCCGCGTGGCGCGCCGGCGGATGAACGGCTCGGCCACCTGATGCATCTCGATCGCGCTCATCAGCCGCGTGTGGCATCCGGCCTTTTCCAGCGCGTCCTGCAGCGCGAGCCCGTTCAGCACCGTCGCCAGCATGCCCATGTAGTCGCCCGTGGCGCGGTCGATCGTCAGCCCCTGCTGCCGCGCGCCGCGAAAGATGTTGCCGCCTCCCACGATCAGCGCCACGTCCACGCCCAGATCGCGCACCCCCTTCACCTCGTGCGCGATGCTCTGAATCGTCTGCGCGTGGATGCCGAATTCGTCGGGGCCGGAAAGGGATTCCCCGGAAAGTTTCACGACGATGCGCTGAAAGACGGGCCCTTTTCCGTCCGCGCCGTCTCGCGCTGGCTTGGATGCGGGTTTGATCCTGGCTGGCTTCGACGCCATATCTCGCGGCATTCTAGCAGAGATTCGAGGGCCCGAGGGCCGCCATTGCAACGGGCGCGAAGCAGGCAGGCTCGCGCCCGTTGCTGAGGTTGCGCTCGCGATTTCCGGAGGCAGTTTCCGCTACGCCGGCGCGGCTTCGGCGTTCGCGGCGGCGCTGGATGCGCCTTCGATTTCGCCTACCTTGAACCGCGAGAAGCGCCGGATGGCGATGTTCTCGCCCATCTTCGCGATGGCCTGATCCACCAGCTCCTTGATCGTGACGCCTTCGTCCTTGATGAAGTGCTGCTCGTAGAGGCAGTTCTCTTCGTAGAACTTTTCCATCTTGCCCGAGACGATCTTCTCGATCACGGCCGGCGGCTTGCCCGTCGACTTCGCCTGCTCGCGATAGATCTCTTTCTCCTTCTCGAGCGTCTCCTCCGTCACTTCCTCGCGCCGCAGAAAACGCGGATCGAGCGCGGCCACGTGCATCGCCACGTCGTGGCACAGCCGCTGGAAATCGTCCGTCCGCGCCACGAAATCGCTCTCGCAGTTCAATTCCACGAGCACCCCGATCTTCCCGCCCGCGTGAATGTAGCAGGACACCAATCCCTCTGAGGTGGCGCGCTGCGACTTCTTGGCCGCGGCCGCTTGTCCCTTCTTGCGCAGCACTTCGATGGCCTTCTGGATGTCTCCGCCCGCTTCGATCAGAGCGGCGCGGCAATCGGAGAAGCCTGCTCCGGTCTTCTCGCGCAATTCCTTCACCAGCTGCGCGGAGGGATTCTTGCCGGATTCGGGTGTTGTCGCCATCGGTGTACTCGATTCCTCTTGAATGTTTGGATTTGAACCGGTCCGGCTCCGGCCGGACCCAGGGGTGAAACGGCTTCGCTGCTAGTTGGAAGCGCCCTCGTCCTCGGCGGCCACCGAAGCGGGGGCTTCGGCGCCGGCTTCGGCGCCGGCCTCGGTCTCGGCGCCTTCCACGAAATCGCCTTCCATTTTCTCGTATCGCTCGTAGGCGCTCGTGTCGACGTATTCGGGACCCTCTTCGCCCGCGCCCTCGGCCGCCTTCTGATCGGCGATCTGCGTCTGCTCGAAGGACTGCCGGCCCGTCAGCACCGCATCGGAGATCTTCGACGTAAACAGGCGAATCGCCCGCAGCGCGTCGTCGTTGCCCGGGATCACCCAGTCGACGAGACTCGGGTCGCAGTTCGTGTCCACGATCGCCACCACCGGAATGCCCATCCGGCGCGCCTCGCGCACCGCGATCACTTCCGCATTCGGATCGATCACGAACATCGCGTCCGGCGGCATCGTCATGTTCTCGACGCCCGCGAAATTCTGCTGCAGGTGCTTCAGCTCGCGATCCAGCCGCGCGCCTTCCTTCTTCGAAAACTCCGCCATCCGCCCGTCTTCGGACATCGATTTCAGCAGCTTCAGCCGCTTGATGGACTTCTGCAGCGTCACCCAATTCGTCAGCGTGCCGCCCAGCCAGCGGTGATTCACGTAGAACATCCCGCAGCGCTGCGCCTCTTCGGCGATGGCTTCCTGCGCCTGGCGCTTCGTCCCCAGGAAGAGGACGCTCCGGCCCTGCGAAGCCTGGTCCGCGATGTAGCGCGCCGCTTCGCGGAACATCTTCAGGGTTTTCTGCAGGTCGATGATGTGAATTCCGTTGCGCTCTCCGAAAATGTATTCCTTCATCTTCGGATTCCAGCGCCGGGTCTGGTGGCCGAAGTGAACGCCGGCCTCCAGCAACTCTTTCATTGTGATTTCGACTGCCAAGTTGTCTCCTCTCCTTGGAGGGATGCTTGTGCCCGGAGGCTGCTTCGCCCGAGGGCGATTCCGGTTTCCCGGAACAGCATCCTTTTCTGCCGGTACCTTGCCGGCCGTGATTTTAGTCCGGCCCCCTGGGCCGGACCCGAACCGAACTACCGCTTGCTAAACTGGAACCGCCGGCGCGCGCCCTTCTGCCCGTACTTCTTTCGTTCCTTCATCCGCGGATCGCGCGTCAGAAATCCGTTCTTCCGCAGTGCCGGACGCAGCTCCGGATTCAGCGCCGCCAGCGCGCGCGAAAGGCCCATGCGCACCGCGCCGGATTGCCCGCCCACTCCGCCGCCCTTCACCATGGCGTTCACTTCCACCTGGTCGAGCATCTGCGTGAACTTCAGCGGCTCCACCGCCGCCGTGTGCCACGCGATGTTGCGGAAATAATCATCCACCGGCCGGCCATTCACCGTGAAACGCGCCGGTCCCGGCTTGATGTACACGCGCGCCACCGATTCCCGGCGGCGTCCGGTGCCGTAGAACTGCTTGCCCGCGGCACCTGCTATCGAACTCGTTGTCGAACCCAACTTGCCTCCTCTTCAGCCTCGCCGCAAATCGCTCTCGCGGCGCGATGCCCGTACCCGCAGAACGGCGCGCGGGCGGGTCCAAATCTCAGAACTCTCTTCGCGAGGTTACAGCGCGAGTGGCTGGGGCTTCTGTCCGGCGTGGCGATTCAGCGCTTCACTCCCGGCATAAACACGCAGCTTCCTGGCACGACGCGCGCGAAGCTTGTTTTTCGGCAGCATCCCGAGCACCGCTTCGCGCACCACCTCTTCCGGACGGCGCTGCATCAGCGACCGCACCGAAACTTCCTTCAATCCCCCCGGATACCCGCTGTGACGCCGGTACACCTTCTGGTCGATCTTGTTTCCCGTCAGCTTGACCTGTTCGGCGTTGATCACGATCACGTGATCCCCGCAGTCGAGATGCGGCGTAAAGCTCGCCTTGTCCTTGCCGATCAGAATCCTCGCCACGCGCGTCGCCAGGCGCCCCAGCACCTGCCCTCCCGCGTCGACCACAAACCAGTTCTTGCCAACCGTCAGATCTTCGGCCTCGCGGCCCTTGGGAACGTACGTTCGCATTACTCAGTCACACCCTTCCGTCTGGAGACAAACCCTGAGTCTAGGCTACGCGACAAAGTCTGTCAATCGCGACTCGCAGCCTTACTTCCCCGATAATTCGTCGGGATTCGCCTCGGCCGGCGAATCCCGACGCCCTTTCGGCCGTTTCTCTGCCCTACCTCTCCATTGCCATGTGGCCCCTGCGATTCTCCTGCCAGCAGGACTCGTTATCCTGCGTGCAGAACGGGCGCTCCTTGCCGTAGCTCATCGTCTGAATCCGGGAACCTTCGATCCCCAGATCCACCAGGTAGCGTTTGGCGGACGACGCGCGGCGATCGCCGAGTCCCAGGTTGTACTCTTCGCTGCCGCGTTCGTCGCAGTGACCTTCGATCGTGATCCGGACGCTGGGATGGGCGCGCAGAAACTCCGCATCGGCACTCAGGGCCTTCTGCGCGTCCGGGCGGATGTCCGACTTGTTGTAGTCGAAGAACGCGTCCTTCACGTCCAGCTGAAACATTTGCTCCAGGCTCGCACCCGGTGCCGGCCGCGCCGCTTCGGCAGTTGTGGTCCTGGCCGGAGCGCTGGCTGGCGCGGGAGCGGGAGCCGCCGCGGCCTGTTGCGGAGGCTTCGTCACAGCGGGCTTGCTTGCGACTTGCTTGTGGCAACCCGAAACGATTGCGGCCATCGCCAACGCCGTTAGCATGGCGATCGTATTCGTGCGGTTCTTCCTCATGAACTCCTCCGTATGATTCGCGAACTCTCTCGAATGAATGAAAAACTTCTGCCGCGCGCGAGCAGAAACCCGCGCACGCTGAAACTTGGTTGTCCAGGGATCGAAGGAGTTCAGATCAGCAACGAAGCGGAGAGTTCGCAGAGGACCAAACGGCTGGGCTCTGAAGGGGGCCTTCGCGAAGGCTTGCGCCGCAAATGCCCAGGGCGCCAGCAAGTTGGGAGGCGGCTGGAAGGCCGGTCAGCGCCGACATCAGCGAGAGCAGCACAAGCAGTGCGCGCAACGCTTGGAACTTCGTCGCGGGTCCATATGCGGCGCTGAACGGTCCGTGGCCGGCCGGTATCAGGCAGACGCTGAGCATCAACATCGGAAACACCAGCACCAGACACAGCAGCCGTCGCGTGCACATCAACGCCAGTATTGTGCGCTCCCGGTGGACTGTCAAGGCCGCGTGCCCCACGCGATACGCCTTGCATGTTCTTTCGGAGACTATTCACGACTTTGTTATCCCAACGTAACGCGATTCGCTTATACGTGGCGTGGAAAGACTTTGGCGATGGGCGCAATCCTCGGTTCGCTGGCCAACACGATACCTTCGCAGCCCGATGTGTTCGATCGCTTGCTGCGCCGGGCTGCCGCTCATTGCTGGCTGGAGCGCTTCAAACAGCAAGCCTCCAAAGGAGCTTTCACCGTGGGCTACGCACAGATTGGCGAAACGGCAGGCGCGATCTGGCATGTGCTGTCCAAGGAAGGCCCGCTTCCGTTCGCGGCGCTCATGGAAGAGGTCAACGTTCCGCAGAGCCTCTTCTTCATGGCGATCGGGTGGCTGTCGCGCGAGGACAAGGTAAGCTTCGAGTCCGCCGACGGCGACTACGTCGTCCGCCTCGGCTGATCTGCCCATTGCAGTGATCCTGCCGTTCGAACGAGCAGTCGGAACCAGCGGAGCGCCGGAGGAAAGGCGTTTCAGGCAGGCGCGCTGCGGGGAATGCAGCGGCGAGCCGCGCGTGGCGGCCCGCCGATAAGGGTTCGTGGAAACTAGTCCGCGGACGTGGCTGTGCTCGCGGCGCGCGTGGTTCGCGTGTACGCGGGCTTGTCGAGATCGTTCTCGCTGGAATCCCCGGTCTTGTCGATCTCAATCGAGCCTTTGAAGTACGCGCCGTCCTCGATCATGATCCGGGCCGTCGTCAGGTCGCCCACCACCGAACCGTCTTTCTTGATCTCGATCCGGTCGCGCGCTCGAAGATTGCCCTTCACGTTCCCGTACACCACCACTTCGCGGGCGATCACGTCGGCCGTCAGCCGCGCGCTCGCTCCGATCGTCAGCTTGCGGTCTTCCAGATGCACCAGCCCTTCCACGCTGCCGTCGATCGTCAGGTCTTCGTTGCCCGTGATCTCGCCCTTCACGTGCAGACTTGCGCCCAGCCGCGCATTGCCGCTGCTGGCGCGGTCCGACGAAGTCGCCGGATACGCCGAATCCAAAGGTGCCATGGCTTTTGCCTCCCCAGAAAAGGTTGAAGGTGTTGCGGTCGGTCTAGGCTGCTGCGGGAGCGGCGTCCTAGCGGGAGCGTCCTGCTTCTTCTCTCCCCACATTTACACTGCCTCCTTGGGCCCAACTGCGCCGGAAACTGCCTGATGGATGCGGACCGGGGCTATCAATCTAGTCCCGTGCCAAGATCACCGCCAATCCCAATTTGGAACATCTGTGTCGCTAGAGACAACGGCGAAACCTCAGTTGTTCGAGACAACTGCCGGCTTGCACGCGGCTGGGGATCCAAATGCAAGCCAGGCCGGATCGATCGTCTGAACCGGCGT